>NZ_JAGXJM010000001.1:0-664854 GCF_019091445.1 Streptomyces sp. GbtcB7 | reverse complement strand
CCCGGTCGCTCCGGCCGCCCCGGTCGCGCCCCCGGCTCCGGTCCAGGCCGCCGCCCCGGTCGCGCCCGCCGCCCCGGTCGCGCCCGCCGCGCCGGCTCCGGCCCCCGCGCCGGTTGCAGCTCCCGTCGCCCCGGCTCCCGCGTCCGCCGCACTCGCCGTTGACGACGGCGCGTACGTGACCCCGCTGGTGCGCAAGCTCGCCGCGGAGAACTACGTCGACCTGGCCTCCGTCAAGGGCACCGGCGTCGGCGGCCGTATCCGCAAGCAGGACGTCCTCGCCGCCGCCGAGGCCGCGAAGGCCGCTGCCGCTGCCCCGGCTCCGGCCGCTGCCGCCGCCCCGGCGGCCAAGAAGGCGCCGGCCCTGGAGGTCTCCCCGCTGCGCGGTCAGACCGTCAAGATGCCCCGCATCCGCAAGGTCATCGGCGACAACATGGTGAAGGCCCTGCACGAGCAGGCCCAGCTGTCCTCGGTCGTCGAGGTCGACGTCACCCGCCTGATGCGGCTGCGCGCGCAGGCGAAGGACTCCTTCGCGGCCCGCGAGGGCGTCAAGCTCTCCCCGATGCCGTTCTTCGTGAAGGCCGCGGCCCAGGCGCTGAAGGCCCACCCGGCCGTCAACGCCCGGATCAACGTGGACGAGGGCACGATCACCTACTTCGACACCGAGAACATCGGTATCGCGGTGGACTCGGAGAAGGGCCTGATGACCCCGGTCATCAAGCACGCGGGCGACCTGAACATCGCCGGCATCGCCAAGGCCACCGCCGAACTGGCGGGCAAGGTCCGGGCGAACAAGATCACTCCGGACGAGCTGTCCGGCGGGACCTTCACCATCTCCAACACCGGCTCGCGCGGCGCGCTCTTCGACACGATCATCGTGCCGCCGAACCAGGTCGCGATCCTCGGCATCGGTGCCACGGTCAAGCGTCCGGCCGTCATCGAGACGGAGGAGGGTACGGTCATCGGCGTCCGCGACATGACCTACCTGACGCTCTCCTACGACCACCGTCTGGTGGACGGCGCCGACGCGGCCCGTTACCTGACCGCGGTCAAGGCGATCCTGGAGGCGGGCGAGTTCGAGGTCGAGCTCGGCCTGTAACACCCCCGCTCGCGCGCTGCCCCCGTCCGGGACCTTCCGGGCGGGGGCTTCGCGTGTGCGCGGACGGGTCACCGCGGCTTCAGAGCGCTGTCAGACCACAGCACCAGCGTCTCCACCCACAGGTTCGGGATCTCCGTCGGGTACGCGGGTGTCAGGTGCCGCGTCCGGTACGCCCTGAGGACGTCGTACGCGGCGTCCAGGCAGTCGCGCGAGCCGAGGTCCCCCGTCTCCGGGTCGACGCCGACGAGGAAGCCCCGCTTCTCGACGGTACGGATCATGGCGCGGGCGGAGTTCACGTCACTGGTCGACGAGCCCGTGCAGCGGTGGCGGCTGTAGGGGTGCGTGGACTTCCCCGGGTAGTACGCGTCCCGGGACATGTCGCCGAGCATCCGCGCGTACGTGCCCTCCGCGTGCCAGGCTCCGATGTCGCCGCCGGGCGGGGTGTAGAGCGCGTTCGACGGGTTCTCCACCGCGCCGTACACCCAGCGGTCGGTGCCGGTGATCCGGAAGCCCCAGCCGACGTGCCCGAACTTCCGCGCGCCGTCCGGCTTGACGAAGACACACGCCCCGCCGGAGGCGACCGAGGTGCCGTGGGCCCGCGTCGCACTCGGCCGCACGGCCGCCCCCGTGTCCACGGGCCCGCACGCCGCCACGGCCGCGACCGCCCCGGCCGCCGCAGCCCAGCGCAGCCCCCGCTTCCGTCCCCATCCGCCCATGCCGCCCATGCCGACCCCCTGGCGTTCGCGGGAGCCTCCGTGGAAGCTCCCGCGCCGAAACCCCTGTGCCGACCCACACACCGTGCGGGGCCCGCGGGTTCTCCGGGTGACACGGACGTGACGCCTCCGGACCCCACCCGGTACGGGTATTTACGTCCGCGGCCGCTCTGACAGCGTGTAAGTCTCGTCTCACCTGCATGAAAGCGCCCCCGTACGCCTCTCTCCGACAGGGCTGCGGCCTTATTGTCTAAAGGTCAACGCCCCTGGGGCCGGCCCGCCCCCAGCGAAGGAGCCCCTCATGACCGCGCCCGTCGTCCACTCGCTGCGCGAACAGATCCGCGAGCACATCGTGGAGGGGATCGTCAGCGGGCGCTGGAAGCCGGGTGAGCGGATCGTCGAGCGGCGGATCGCGACCGAGCTGGAGGTCAGCCAGACCCCGGTGCGGGAGGCGCTGCGCGAACTGGAGTCGCTGCGGCTGATCGAGTCGGCGCCCAACAAGGGTGTGCGCGTGCGCAACCTGACGGCCGCCGACCTGGAGGAGAGCTACCCCGTACGGGCCGGTCTGGAGGCCATCGCGGCCGAGCTGGCGGCCGAGCGGCTCGCCCAGGACTGCTCGGCCCTGGAGCCGCACGTCACGGCGCTGTACGAGGCAGACCGGCTGTCGGACGGCACCGGCCAGGTCCGTCACACCGTCGCCTTCCACCGCGAACTCGTGCGCGCCGCGGGCAACTCCGTTCTCCTGCACACCTGGGAGGGCCTGGGCATCGAGGTCTTCACCGCCCTGTCCATCCGCTGGCTGGGAACCGTCCAGCAGTCGTACGCGGAGGAGCACGAGGCGCTCGTGGACGCCTTCCGGCGCCGGGATCCGCTGATCGCCGACCTGGTGAAGGCGCATGTGCTGGGCTGCGCGCCGCGCCCCTGACACAGCCGAGCGCACCCACGCTCACCTGGGGAAACCCCTGGGAATCCAAGGCACCCCGTGCCTGTCGTCAAGGCACCCCGTGCCGACTTTTGCGATACGAAGAGGTTTTCGCCTTCAACCCTTTGATCGATCATCGATCAGGGAGTTACAGTCAGCGCTGGGCTCCCACCAGAGCCCGCCGCCCTGTCCTGCCAAAGACATAAGGGCACCCCCGAAAACCCCTTGCCGATGAGGGAACCCCCCTCCGCATCCGGAAGGCGGCGCAATGACCGACCCCACCGCAATCCAGCCGAGCGAGCTCGACCAGCTCCCGGACCGCGACCCCGAGGAGACCGCCGAATGGCAGGCCTCCCTGGACGCCGTCACCCAGGCGGCCGGGCCGCACCGTGCCGCGTACCTGATGCGCCGCACGCTGGAGCGCGCCGAGGGCAACGGTCTCGCGCTGCCCAAGCTGCTTGAGACCGACTACGTCAACACCATCCCCACCGCCGCCGAGCCCGTCGTGGACGGCGACGAGGCGATGGAAGCCCGGATCACCGCCTGGAACCGCTGGAACGCGGCCGCGATGGTGACCCGGGGCGCGAAACACGGCGTCGGCGGCCACATCGCCACCTTCGCCTCCGCGGCCTGGCTCTACGAGACCGGCTTCAACCACTTCTTCAAGGGCAAGGAGTCCCAGGAGGCTCCCGGCTCCGGCGACCAGCTCTACATCCAGGGCCACGCCTCCCCCGGCATCTACGCCCGCGCCTTCCTCGACGGCCGGCTCACCGAGCAGCACCTCGACAACTTCCGCCAGGAGGCGGGCGGCAACGGCCTCCCGTCGTACCCGCACCCGCGGCGCCTGCCCTGGCTCTGGGAGTTCCCGACCGTCTCCATGGGCCTCGGCCCGCTGTCGGCGATCTACCAGGCTCGCTTCAACCGCTATCTGACCAGCCGCGGCATCAAGGACGTCTCGCAGTCCCACGTGTGGGCGTTCCTCGGCGACGGCGAGATGGACGAGCCCGAGTCGACCGCGGCACTCGCACTCGCCTCCCGCGAGGGCCTGGACAACCTGACCTTCGTCATCAACTGCAACCTGCAGCGCCTCGACGGCCCGGTCCGCGCCAACTTCAAGATCGTGCAGGAGCTGGAGGCCCAGTTCCGCGGCGCCGGCTGGAACGTCGTGAAGTCGCTGTGGGGCTCGGCCTGGGACGAGCTGTTCCAGCTCGACACCACGGGTGCGCTCGTACGCCGCCTGCGCGAGGTACCCGACGCGCAGGTGCAGACGTACCAGACCCGCGACGCCGCCTACATCCGCCAGGACTTCTTCGGCGCCGACCCGGCGCTCGTCGAGATGGCGAAGCTGCTGAGCGACGACAAGATCACCGAGTGCTTCCACCTCTCCCGCGGCGGTCACGAGTCCCGCAAGGTGTACGCGGCCTACCGCGCCGCCCTCGCCCACAAGGGCGCGCCGACGGTGATCCTGGCCCAGACGGTCAAGGGCTTCACGCTCGGTACGGGCTTCGCGTCCAAGAACGCCAACCACCAGATGAAGAAGCTGTCGGTGGACGAGTTCAAGCAGATGCGTGAACTGCTCGAGCTGCCCATCTCCGACAGCCAGTTCGTCGACGGCGTGGTTCCCTACGGCCACCCGGGCGCCGACTCCCCCGAGGTCCGTTACCTCCAGGAGCGCCGCGCGGCCCTCGGCGGCCCGGCCCCGGCCCGCCGTACGCACGCGCTCGCCCCGCTGCCCGCCCCCGCCGACAAGGCGTTCGCGTCCTTCGACAAGGGCTCCGGCTCGCAGAACGTGGCGACCACGATGGCCTTCGTCCGCCTGGTCAAGGACCTCGTCCGCGACAAGGAGACCGGGAAGCGCTGGGTGCCGATCGTCCCCGACGAGGCGCGCACCTTCGGCATGGAGAGCCTCTTCCCCTCCCTCGGCATCTACTCGCCCAAGGGCCAGACGTACGAGCCGGTCGACCGCGACCAGCTGATGTACTACAAGGAGGCCAAGGACGGCCAGATCCTCAACGAGGGGATCACCGAGGCCGGCTCCATGGCGGACTTCATCGCCGCGTCCACCGCGTACTCCACGCACGGCGAGGCGATGATCCCCTTCTACATCTTCTACTCGATGTTCGGCTGGCAGCGCACGGCCGACCAGATGTGGCAGCTCGGCGACCAGCTCGGCCGCGGCTTCCTCGTCGGCGCCACGGCCGGCCGTACGACGCTGACGGGCGAGGGCCTCCAGCACGCCGACGGCCACTCCCCGGTCATCGCGGCGACCAACCCGGCCGCCCTGTCCTACGACCCGGCGTTCGCGTACGAGATCGCGACGATCGTCAAGGACGGTCTGCGCCGGATGTACGGCGAGGCGGCCCCGGGCGAGGACTCGAACGTCTTCTACTACCTGACGGTCTACAACGAGCCGATGCCGCAGCCCGCCAAGCCGGCCGGCCTCGGTATCGACGAGGGCATCGTCAAGGGCCTCTACCGCTTCAACACGGCCGAGTCGGCGGGCCTGTCCCCCGTCGCCAACGCCCCGCGCATCCAGCTGCTGGGCTCCGGCACGGCGATCCACTGGACCCTTCAGGCGCAGAAGCTGCTCGCCGAGGAGTGGGGCGTGGCCGCCGACGTGTGGTCCGCGACCTCCTGGACGGAGCTGCGGCGCGACGCGCTGGAGGCCGACGCGGCCCTGCTGCGCGGCGAGGAGCGGGTGCCGTTCGTCCGCCAGGCGCTGCACGGCGCCGAGGGCCCGGTGCTCGCGGTCTCCGACTACATGCGCCAGGTCCCGGACCAGATCGCGCAGTGGGTCGAGCAGGACTACTCCTCGCTCGGTGCCGACGGCTTCGGCCTCTCCGACACCCGTGAGGCGGCCCGTCGCCACTTCGGCGTCGACGCGCAGTCGATCGTCGTCGCGGCGCTGGCGCAGCTGGCACGGCGGGGCGAGGTCAAGACGTCCGCGGTGAAGGAAGCGCGGGAGCGTTACGGACTCTGACAGTCCGCCTGTTCCATGTGTTTCGCGAGGGGCGCGGTGGCTACGGCCGCCGCGCCCCTCGGCGTTCCCGCGCGCCCCTTCGCTGTCGGTGGGGCCCGGCATCATGGCCGTATGCGTGCTGCCCGCCTGATCAAGATGGTGCTGCTGCTCCAGTCACGGCCGTCGATGACCGCCGCCGAGCTGGCGCGGGAGCTCGAGGTGTCCGAACGGACGATCACGCGGGACGCGCAGGCGCTGTCGGAGGCGGGCGTTCCGGTGTACGCGGACCGGGGCAGGGCCGGGGGCTACCGCCTGATCGGCGGCTACCGCACCCGGCTCACGGGCCTGGCTCGCACGGAGGCGGAGGCGCTGTTCCTGAGCGGGGTGCCGGGGGCCCTGCGGGACATGGGTCTGGAGGACGCCGCCTCCGCCGCGCGCCTGAAGGTGTCCGCCGCCCTGCTCCCCTCCCTGCGGGACGCCTCGCGGGCGGCGGGACAGCGGTTCCATCTGGACGCGCCCGCGTGGTTCGACGAGCCCGAGACGCCCGAGCTGCTGCCCGCGGTCGCGGAGGCGGTCTGGGACGACCGTCGGATCACCGCGGGGTACCGGCGCGGGACGGCCGAGGTGGAGCGGGTCCTCGAACCGTACGGGCTCGTGCTGAAGGCGGGCGTCTGGTACCTGTGCGCGCGGGTGCCCGAGCCCGGGCCGGCCGGATCCGGCCCCTTCCGGGTCTACCGGATCGACCGCTTCACGAAGGTGAGGCCCGCCGCGGAGTGCTTCACCCGGGAGGACGGGTTCGACCTGCCCGGGTTCTGGGCGGAGCGGGCCGAGCAGTTCGCACGGTCCATCCTGCGGGCGGAGGCCGTCGTACGGCTGTCTCCGGAGGGCGTGCGGAGGCTTGCGTACGTCGTCGACCCCGCGTCCGCGAGACAGGCGCTGGGCGGGTGCGGTGCCCCTGACGGGCGGGGCTGGGTGACGGCCGTCCTCCCTGTCGAGTCCGAGGAGGTCGCCCATGCGCAACTGACGGGGCTCGGGCCCGAGGTGGAGGTGCTCTCGCCCGCGGCGCTGCGGGAGCGATGCGCGGGGGACGCGGTGCGGCTGGCGGCGCTGTACCGGTGACCGGGGAGTGCCTCGGGAGGTGACCGGGAAGTGCCTCGGGAAAACGCCCCGTAGCTGGCGGTTTTACCGTCGGCATGTGCGTGCATAACAATCTGCGGCACTCCGCGTGCGTCACTCCCGTTCAGGCCCGATGCTGGACCCGTGATGGACGAGACGGAGTTCTGGGAGCTGGTGGACACGACCCGCGAGGCCGTCGAGGGCGACCCCGAGGACCACGCCGACCTGCTCGTCGAACGGCTCGTCCAGCTGGACCCGGACGCCGTGCTCGACTTCGCCCGTCACTTCGAGGCCCGCTACAACCGCGCCTACCGCTGGGATCTGTGGGGCGCGGCGTGGGTCCTGCTCGACGGGGTGAGCGACGACGCCTTCGACTTCTTCCGGTGCTGGCTGATCGGCCAGGGCCGGGAGGTCTTCGAGGGCGCGATGCACGATCCCGACGCGCTCGCCGACCTCCTGGACGACTTCGACGAGGACCTCGACGGGGACGGTGAGGAGCTCGGGTACGCCGCGGACGAGGCGTACGAGCAGCTGACCGGGGTCGTCGCGCCCGACCTGGGCATTCCGCCCGCGTCGCCCGAGCCGGAGGGTACGCCGCTCGACTTCGAGAACGAGTCCGTGCTGGCCGAGCGCTATCCCAAGCTGTGGGAGCGCTTCAGGGACTGAGGCAACGTGGCGTACGGGGTGACGTACGGGAGGTGTGTCTCGTGGTTCTTGTGGTCTTCGTGGTTCTCGTGGGCGTGGTACGGGGGTGCGGCGTTGGCTCGGTCCAGTGCCGAGGCGGTGGCCGCGGCGGGTCCCACGAGGACCGTCACCACGGCGCAGGCCACGGTCCACGGGGTCCGCAAAGCGGTGTTCCAACCCCCCGCGCCGGCCGTCTTGTTCGCCTTGCCCGTCTTCTCGGTACGCCTGCTGCTCATCTTCCCCACCTCCAGTCGGCTGTTACGAGAAGAACGCTAGAGAGCGGCGATCTGAGACACCGTTGACTCGACTGTGGGCTGTCTGTGAACACGTTCCTCGCCCCCGCCGCCCCTACCCGTCCCATCCCTGGGGGCTCCGCCCCCAGACCCCCCGATCGGCCTGAACGGCCTCGTCCTCAAACGCCGGACAGGCTGAAGACGCGGCCCGGGGTGGGTGGGATGCGGTCTCTGGCCTCGGCCTCAGTCGTCGGGTGGGCTGAAGATGCGGGCTGGGGTGGGTGGGGTGCGGTCACCGGCCTCGGCCTCAGTCGTCGGGTGGGCTGAAGATGCGGGCTGGGGTGGGTGGGGTGCGGTCACCGGCCTCGGCCTCAGTCGTCGGGTGGGCTGAAGATGCGGGCTGGGGTGGGTGGGGTGCGGTCTCCCGCCTCGGCCTGGAACGCCGGACGACCCAGGGCTTTTAGGGGCGCGGGGAACTGCGCGACCAGCCCCCACCGGCCCGCAGCCAAACGAATCGGGCGGGCGGGGGATCCGGGGCGCAGCCCCGATCCCGTAGGGGCGCGGGGAACTGCGCGAACGGTCCCCACCGGCCGGCAGGCGAAGCGCGTCGGCGGGGTCAGCGGCCCTGGAGGTGGGCGGCTCGGGAGCGGATTCGGGGGAGTTGGGACGTCAGCGCGGCGCCGGGGCAGTTGGTCATGAACCCCGCGTCGTGGCCGGCCAGCGTGGGCAGCACCGCACTCGTACCGGCGGTGTAACGGCTGAGGTCGTTGCTGGAGACGAGCCGCACCGTGGCACGGGGATCCACGTCGGACAGCCCCAGCTTCCACGCCGCCAACGCGGCGATCGCCTCGGTCATCGCCCGCGGCACCGGCGTCCCCGCCCCGAACGTACCAATGGCGGCGACCCCCGCGGTGCCATGGTTGAAGCCCTGCGTATGCGCTCCGGTGACGGCCCGGTCGACCCCACCCGCCCGCCCCTCGTAGATCGTGCCGCAGCGGTCGACGAGGAAGTTGTACCCGATGTCGTCCCACCGCCGGACACCGGTCTGACCGGCGTACAGGGAGCGGATGATGCGGGGCACGTCGGCGCACTCGTACGCGTTCGGCGAGTCGGTGTGGTGCACGAAGACCGCGACGACGTGGTCGTCGTAGCGTGCGGGCGGCTGCGCCTGCGTGCTCCCGGCGTCCAGCCACCGCGCCCGAGGCACGATGACCGGTCGCGCCGCGCGATGCGGACCCGCGGGCAGCGGCGCGGCCACCGGCCGCTCGCGCCCGACGAC
The DNA here is from genome assembly GCF_019091445.1 of Streptomyces sp. GbtcB7. NCBI lineage: Bacteria > Bacillati > Actinomycetota > Actinomycetes > Kitasatosporales > Streptomycetaceae > Streptomyces > Streptomyces sp. GbtcB7. The sequence continues at coordinate 655,852 of NZ_JAGXJM010000001.1, read as the reverse complement.
CGTCCGGTCGACCCCCACCGCACACACCACCAGCGCGAGCACGGCGAGCAGACCGGGCACGCACCCGAGCACGACGACGACGGCACGCCGCGCCCACACCCTCCGCGCGAGCCGCGTCCATGCCCCCCGCGCCTTTCGGAAGACACGCATGGAGCCACCCTGACCCGGTTCCGATCCCCCCGCGATGTGTGCTGTGCCACCTGGTGGAACCATCGTCCTGGTCCGGGACGTTTTTACAGGTCCACGCACGCGTGGCCGTTTCCCGGCTCCACGCGCGCGTGCCTGATCACTGGGCCTGCCCCACGCGTACTAAGGGGCCCAAGAGAAAGGCGGCTCCGTGGACCTGCTCGACATCCTGCTGTTGCTGGTGATCCTTGCTTACGCGGCGTCCGGCTACCGGCGCGGGCTGGTCGCCGGCTGTGTCTCGCTGGCCGGGTTCGTGGGCGGCGCCGTCATCGGCGTATGGGTGCTGCCGTGGATGATGGACCTGGTGACGGCGGGGACGTCGGCGGCGACGGTGACGGCCGTGCTGACGGTGCTGGTACCCGCCGTGGTGGGCCACGAGCTGGCGGGCCGGCTGGCGCTGAAGCTGCGCCGCGAACTGGACCAGGGGCCGCTGCGGGTGGCCGACGGGGTCGGCGGAGCGGCGGCTAACACGGTGGCGGTGCTGCTGGTGGCCTGGGTCGCCGCGAGCGTCCTGGGAGCCTCCTCGTCCACCCTCATCACCCAGTCGATCCGCAACTCCGCGCTGCTGGGCGCCGTACAGACGACGATGCCGGACACCACGCCCACCTGGTTCTCGCGGGCCACCTCGGCGCTGACGGAGGCGGGTTTCCCGCAGGTCTTCAACCCGTTCGAGAACGAGCCGGCGACGGGTGTCGCGAAGCCCTCCGGGGACAGCGTCACCGCGGCGGCGACGAGCGCCGCCAAGCGCAGCACGGTGAAGATCGAGGGCGCAGCGGGCAACCAGGGCCGGGAGGGCAGCGGGTTCGCTTACGCGGCGCAGCACGTGATGACCAACGCCCACGTGGTGGCGGGCATCGACAACCCGACCGTGCGCGTGGGCGGTGTGGGCCGTGTGTACTCGGCGCGGGTGGTGTTCTTCGACCCGCGCAAGGACGTCGCGGTCCTTTACGTGCCGGACCTCAGGGTCCCCCTCCTGCGTTTCGACGACAGCGCCAAGCGCGGCGACTCGGCGGTCGTCGCGGGCTATCCGCAGGACGGCGGTCTGGATCTCCAGGCGGCCACGGTCGCAGGCCGGATCAACGCGCGGGGCCAGAACATCTACAACTCGAGCATGGTCACCCGGGAGATCTACTCGATCCGCTCCACCGTCCGCCCCGGCAACTCCGGCGGCCCGCTCCTCACCACCGGCGGCAGGGTGTACGGCGTCGTGTTCGCCCGCTCGACCTCGGACAACGAGACGGGTTACGTCCTGACGGCCGACGAGGTCTCGGGCGACGCCCAGCGCGCGGCGGCCGCGACGACGCCGGTGGACACGGGCGACCTGATCACCTCGTAGCTCAGAGAAAGCGGCCCATGAACACGTCGTCGACGTACTCGCCGTCGAGCAGGAACTCCTCGGGCAGGACGCCCTCCACCTCGAAGCCCTCGGACTCGTACAGCTTCCGTGCCGGGGCGTTGTGCCCGAGGACGCGCAGCGTGATCCGCCGGGCGCCCTGCCGTCGGGCCCCGTCCATCACGGCCCGCAGCAGCTCTCGTCCGACGCCCGCGCGGCGCGCCTCCTCGGCGACGACAAGTCCCTGGATCTGCCGGACGTGGGAGTTGCAGGCGAGGGGCGTGGGATAGCCCAGCCGGATGTAGCCGACGAGGACGCCGTCGAGTTCGGCGACGTGGTGGTCCCGGGGGCCGAACCGCTCGTTGTAGAAGGGTTCGTACGGCGGCTGGGGGCGCGGCATGACGGCGTGCTGGGTCGACCAGGTGACACGGTCGAGACGGCCGAGCGCGTCCTCGTCGTCGAGGGTGGCGATGCGTATGTGCGGTACCGGCATGAAGGTCACTTTACGGCGGCCCCGCGCAGTTCCGTCCCGTACTTTTCCGGCGCGCGCGGCAGGATGGGCGCATGAACGACTCACCGCTCGCTCCGGATTCCCGTAGGTCCCGTATCGCGATCGCCGGTGCGTCCGGCCTGATCGGCTCGGCGCTGACGCGCTCCCTGACCGCGGACGGACACGAAGTGGTCCGCCTCGTACGGCGTGCGCCCCGTGGGAAGGACGAGGTGCGGTGGGATCCGGACGGGCAGCGGATCGACGCCGCGGGGCTCGCCGGGTGCGCGGCGGTCGTCAATCTCGCGGGGGCGGGGGTCGCCTCGCGGCGGTGGACGGAGGCGTACAAGCGGAAGATCCTGGACAGCCGGGTGCGGGGGACGGCGACGCTGGCCGCGGCGGTGGCCTCTCTCGACGAGCGGCCGCGGGTGTTCGTCAACGGGAGTGCCATCGGGTTCTACGGCGAGACGGGCGACCGGGTGGTGGACGAGTCGGCGCCGCCCGGGGAGGGATTCCTTCCCTCCGTGTGCGTGGCGTGGGAGGGGGCGGCGGCACCGGCGCGGGAGGCGGGTGTCCGTACCGTCTTCGCCCGTACGGGGCTGGTGGTGGCCCGTGAGGGCGGGGCGTGGGGGAAGCTGTTTCCGCTCTTCAGGGCGGGGCTCGGTGGGCGGATGGGGGACGGCCGCCAGTACTGGAGCTACATCTCCCTGCATGACGAAGTGGCCGCGATCCGGCATCTCATCGACACGTCGTCGCTGTCCGGGCCGGTGAACCTCACCGCGCCGACGCCCCTCACCAACCGGGAGATCACCGAGGCGATGGGGCGCGTTCTGCATCGGCCCACCGTCTTCCCCACCCCGGCTCCCCTCCTGCGCCTCGCCCTCGGCGACATGTCCGGCGACATCCTGGGCAGCCAACGCGTCCACCCCACCCGCCTGCTGTCCTCCGGCTTCACCTTCGCCTTCCCGTCGATCGAGGAGACGTTGCGAGCGGCCCTGCGCTGACAAACGTTCCTCGCCCCCGCCGCCCCTACCCGTCCCATCCGTACTTGGGGGCTCCGCCCCCAAACCCCCGACCGGCCTGAACGGCCTCGTCCTCAAACGCCGGACGGGCTGAGGCTCTTAGGGGCGCGGGGAACTGCGCGCCCAGCCCCCACTGGCCCGCAGCCAAACGAACTCGGGCGGGTGGGGGATGCGGGGCGAAGCCCCGTTTTAGGGGCGCGGGGAACTGCGCGCCCAACCCCCACTCACCCGCGGACAAGGAATCCGTGCACCCCCATGCGACCGTGCACGCCCGACGCGCGACTGTCCACGGCTCCAGACGCACCTACCCTCGACCCGAACTCGGGTATCCCCAGGGCAGGTTGGGGGCATGACGTTCCCACCGGCCGCGCAACCTCGAGGAGGGGTACGTGCTAGAGCCCGTAAGCAAGGCGGACGTGGACGTCGTCATCGTCGGGGCCGGAGCCGCGGGACTCGCGGCCGCCCAGCACCTGACCAGGGCGGGCCTCACGACGAAGGTTCTGGAGGCCGCCCCCACCGTGGGCGGCCGCATGACGACGGAGAAGGTGGACGGCTTCCGGCTCGACCGCATCGGCCGGCTCCTGTCCACGTCGTACCCCGAACTGCACCGCACCCCGGGCCTGAACACCCTGGCCCTGCGCCCGTTCTCCCCGGGCGTGCTGCTGCACAGCGACGGCCGTCACCACCGCGCCGCCGCTCCCACCACCCCCCGGAGCGCGAGGGGCGCACTCACCGCCGCACGCGCCCTCGCGAGCGCCCCCCGTCTCCCCCGGGGTCAGTCCTCCCGCCCCGGCCCCCTCGGCGGGCACCTCGACCAGACCCGCCTGGCCACCGCCCTCGCCCGCCTCGCCGTCACACCACCCGAACGCCTCCTCACCCGCCCCGACCTGCCCGCCGCACAGGCGCTGACCACCCGTGGTCTGCCGCCCCGTGCCGTCGACGGCTTTCTGCGCCCCCTGCTCGCCGCACTCCTGTGCGACCCGGCCCTCACCACCTCCAGCCGCGCCGCCGACCTGGCCCTGCATTCGTTCGCGTCGGGCCGACTGTGTCTGCCGGAGGGCGGCGCGGACACCCTGCCGGAGCTCCTGGCGGCCTCCCTGCCCCCGGGCACCGTCCACACCGGCGTCGAGGTCACCGCGGTCTCCACGACCACCGTGACGACGAAGGACCACGGCGAACTCAGCTGCCGGGCCATCCTGCTGGCGACCGGAGCCCGCGCCGCGGCCCGGCTGCTGCCCGGTCTGCGCGTCCCGGCCTTCCATCCGGTGACGGTCCTGCACCACACCACGGACGAGCCGCCGTTGACCGACCCGGCCCTGCTGCTGGACGCCGACCGGAGCGGCCCGGTGGCGCAGACCGCGGTCATCAGCCAGGTCGACCCGTCCCGCGCCCCCGCCGGACGGGCGCTCGTCTCCTCGACGGTGCTGGGCACTCCCCCGGCCGCCGCCCATCTGGACACCGCGGTCCGCGCCCAACTGGCCCGCCTCTACGGCACGTCGACGACCCGCTGGGAACTCCTCGCGGTCCACCACACCCGTGACGCGGTCCCCGCGATGCCCCCGCCGCACGACCTGCGCCGCCCTGTACGCCTCCTGGCGGGCCTGTACGTCTGCGGGGACCACCGGGACACCGGCACGGTCCAGGGCGCCCTGCATTCGGGCCGCCGGGCCGCCCACGCCCTCCTGATGGACCTGGGCGCCCGACCGGCCGCGACGGAGGAGCGTCTGGAAACGGCGGCCTGAGTCAGCCCAGGGCCGCCACCCGATCCCGGTAGCCCCGTACGGGTGCCGCGTCCCGGTACGGTTCGAGCCGCCGCTCGAAGTCCCGTACGTACTCGACGGCGCGGACCGACCGCATCTCCGCCGCCTGCCCCGCGGCCTCGGCGCCCAACAGGCAGGCCTGGTCGAGCTCCCCGAGCCCGAGCCGTGCCGAGGCGAGCACCACCCGGCAGAACAGCCGGCTGCGCGCGAAGCCGGGCGCCCGCAATTGCAGCGAGCGCTCGGCGTGCTGCGCCGCGGCCCGGTACTGCTGCAGATCCCGGTGGCAGTGCCCGAACTCGTCGGCGAGCTGCGCCTCGTCGAAGAACCGCGCCCAGTGCGGGGCCTCGTCCCCCGGCCGGGCGGATTCGAGGGCCCGCTCGGCGCGCACCAGCGACGCCGTGCAGGCCCGCACCTCCCCGAGGACGCCGTGGCCGCGCGCCTCCACGGAGTGCAGCAGCGCCTGGACGACGGGCGGCACGGACGAGCCGACGCCCTGCTGCGCGACCCGGGCGAGCTGCACGGCCTCGCGCCCGTGGCCGAGGTAGACCGCCTGCCGGCTCATGGTGACCAGGACGTACGAGCCGTACGCCCGGTCGCCGGCCGCCTGCGACAGCCGCAGCGCCTGCACGAAGTAGCGCTGCGCGAGCCCGTGCGCGCCGATGTCGTACGAGGTCCAGCCGGCGAGGCGGGTGAGGTCGGCGGCGGCCGCGAACAGGCGCCGCCCGGTCTGCTCTCCGTACGCGCCGCGCAGCATGGGCTCGGCCTCGTGCTCCAGGTAGCGGACCAGGGCCTGGCGGGCGTGTCCGCCGCCGTACGCGTGGTCGAGGGCGCGGAACAGTTCGCCCACCGAGCGCAGGGCGGCGATGTCCCCGCCGGTGACCTTCTGGCCGGGGCCGCGTTCGGTCTGGCTGCGCTGGCGGGGGACCGCGGGGCGCCCCTGGGCGGGGATGCGCGCGGCGGCCTGGTCACCGCGGCTCACCCGGTCGTCGGCCCGTCCGATCAGCCAGTCGCGGCTGGGGACGACGAGTCCCGCCGGGGTGAAGGCGATCTTGCGGAGCTCGGCGTGGCTGCCGGAGTCCTTGCGCCACAGCCCGCTGACGATGTCGACGGCCTCCTCGGGGGTCGCGGCGAACTCGAGGCCCGCGTAGACGGGTGCGCAGGCGTCGAGCCCGAGGTCCTGCGCGGTGAGGCGGCGGCCGAGGCGCCGTGTGAACACCTCGGCGATGAGGGCGGGCGTGGTGCCGCGGGGCTGCTGCCCGCGCAGCCACCGCGTCACCGATGTCTTGTCATATCTCAGGTCAAGTCCGTGTTCGAGGCCGAGCTGGTCCACGCGACGGGCGAGACCTGCGTTGGAGAACCCCGCTTCTGCGATGAGCGCGGCGAGCTGGCGATTGGGAGTGCGCTGCGCGGGTCGTTCCGTCATCTGCGGTGCGGTCTCCTGCCTTCCGGGTATCACTGGGTGCCCGGATTGCCTGTGAGCAGCCCTTATGGCCTCGTGAACGGCGCGAATGTAGCGGAGAGTAAGCACCTGATCGCACGCATCGGCATACATTCATCCGATCGTGTGAGGATTGACCGCTGGGCTGACGCGCGCGGCCCGGACGTACAGTGGCGTGGGCGCGTTACGTACCTGACGAAAGGTTCTTTCGCCTGCCGCGCAACGGGCCCGCCGGTTGCCACACCACAGGTTCTGAAGGTTCTGAGGCTTCTAGGGAGGCGCTTGCCGTGAGTGAGTTGCGGTTCGTCCGCATGGGATTCGGTGCCGAGGCCGTGGAGTACCAAGAGGCCTGGGACGAGCAGCGCCGCGTGCATGCCGCCCGTTTCCTGGACGAGGTCCCCGACACCTGTCTGCTCCTGGAGCACCCGCCGGTCTACACGGCGGGCCGGCGTACGACGGACAGCGAACGACCCCTCGACGGCACGCCCGTGGTCGACGTGGACCGCGGCGGCAAGATCACCTGGCACGGGCCCGGCCAGCTCGTGGGCTACCCGATCCAGAAGCTGCCGCGCCCGGTGGACGTGGTGGCGCACCTGCGGCGGCTCGAAGAGGTCATGATCCGGGTCTGCGCCGAGTTCGGCGTCGAGACCAGCCGGGTGGAGGGCCGGGCGGGCGTCTGGGTCCTGGGCGACCCCGTCGCCTCGCGCCCCTCCCTCGGCGGGCTCTCCCTCGACTTCGACCCGCGGCTGACGGACGAGGAGTTCGACCCCCGCCTGAACGGGCCGGAGTACGCGCCCTCCAACGCCGGGCAGCGGCGCGAGGACCGGAAGATCTGCGCCATGGGGATCCGGGTCGCCAAGGGCGTCACGATGCACGGCTTCGCCCTGAACGTGAATCCGGACACATCCTCCTTCGACAAGATCATCCCGTGCGGGATCCGGGACGCGGGGGTGACGTCCCTGGCGTACGAGCTGGGGCGCGACGTCACCATCGCCGAGGTCCTGCCGGTCGCGGAGAAGCACCTCCGCGACGTCCTGCAGAACGCCGACCTGCGCCCCCGCGAGGTCGAGCGGGCCTCGGCCTGACGGATGTCGGCTGCGGGGGTGTTCCCCGCGCCGTCCAAGGCGGGGCTTCGCCCCGATCCCCCGCCTGTCCGAAGTGGCCCGGCTGCGGGCCGGTGGGGGTTGCTCGCGCAGTTCCCCGCGCCCCTGAAAGCCTCGGCCCGTCCGGCGTTTGTGGGCGAGGCCCACCCCGCCCACCCGGCCCGCATCTCCAGCCCGTCCGGCGTTTGAGGACGAGGCCGTTCAGGCCGAAGCGGGGGTCTGGGGGCGGCAGCCCCCAGGGATGGGACGGGTAGGGGCGGCGGGGGCGAGGAAACCCCCGGGAATGCACCCCCGGTCCGCAAGGTTGCCCACCGCGGGGGCCGAGAACCGTACGGGCGTACCCTGGTGTACGCCGAAGAATCGAAGCTACAGGGAGCCGATGTGTCCGCAGTCGCACCCGACGGACGCAAAATGCTGCGCCTGGAGGTCCGGAACGCCCAGACCCCCATCGAGCGCAAGCCCGAGTGGATCAAGACCCGGGCGAAAATGGGCCCCGAGTACACGAAGATGCAGAACCTCGTGAAGAGCGAGGGCCTGCACACGGTCTGCCAGGAGGCGGGCTGCCCCAACATCTACGAGTGCTGGGAAGACCGCGAGGCCACGTTCCTGATCGGCGGCGACCAGTGCACCCGGCGCTGTGACTTCTGCCAGATCGACACGGGCAAGCCGGAGGCACTCGACCGCGACGAGCCCCGTCGCGTGGGCGAGTCCGTGGTCACGATGGACCTGAACTACGCCACCATCACCGGCGTCGCCCGCGACGACCTGGAGGACGGCGGAGCCTGGCTGTACGCCGAGACGGTCCGCCAGATCCACCGGCAGACGGCGGAGCGCGAGGCCGGCCGCACCAAGGTCGAGCTCCTCGCCCCCGACTTCAACGCCGAGCCCGCCCAGCTCGCCGAGGTCTTCTCGTCCCGCCCCGAGGTCTTCGCGCACAACGTCGAGACGGTCCCCCGGATCTTCAAGCGCATCCGCCCGGGCTTCCGCTACGAACGCTCGCTGAAGGTCATCACCGAGGCACGGGACTACGGTCTGGTCACGAAGTCGAACCTCATCCTCGGCATGGGCGAGACCCGCGAGGAGGTCAGCGAGGCTCTCGCGCAGCTGCACGAGGCGGGCTGCGAGCTGGTGACCATCACGCAGTACCTGCGTCCCTCCGTGCGCCACCACCCCGTGGAGCGCTGGGTCAAGCCGCACGAGTTCGTGGAGCTGAAGGAGGAGGCCGAGCAGATCGGCTTCTCCGGTGTCATGTCGGGCCCGCTGGTGCGCTCCTCGTACCGCGCCGGCCGGCTGTACCAGATGGCCATCGAGAAGCGTGGCGCGTACGTCGCCTCGCAGGCGGTCTGAACACCCGTACGGAGCAGTGCGGGCGACATAATTTAAAACGCCGTACAACCCGAGCGGTGGCACTCAGTGCCACCGCTCGCGTGTGAATCGGCGCACAAGCAACTCCCCCCACAATGTGGCCAATTCACCGCGCTGCGGACCGTCCGCGCAGATGGGGACAGGCGTCAGGACGGCGTCACGCTGGAGGCCCGCCGCATCAAGGCTTCATTGGTGTTTGACCGGTCGGTCACGCCCTGGTAACACCAATCAGTGACCCTGGTCTTACGCCCCGTACCGCCCCGTCCAGAGCCGTCATCCCGAGGGGGGACCTCCATCATGCAGGCCGCGCCCGTACGCGCCACAGCCATCCCGTCGTTCACCGATGCACTCCGTGCCGTCGAGTCGCTGCTCATGAGCAGCGGTCAGCGCACCGCCCGCCGCAACGCCTGGACCTCCGTCCTGGAGGACCGCCGCCGCGCCAAGGACCGGGTCGAGGCGCAGCGCGTGCTGGAGTCCGTGGCGACGCGTTCGTAGCCGTCGCCGGACCCCCGTGCGGGCGCTGCCGCCGCCTGCCCGGACACTGCCGTCGTCGGCGCTTGTCGGGCCACGTAGACTTCGTGGCATGGCGAGGAAGGAAACTGCAGCGGACGCTGCTAACCCCGGGCGACTCAAGCAGATCGCCCTGACCTACAAGATGACTCGCAAGGCCGACTCCAAGATCGGTCTTGTACTCGCGGCAGTCGGAATCGTCACCTTCGGTGTCTTCCTCGCGATCGGCCTCTTGATCGACCACCCGTACTACCTGGGCATTCTCGGCCTTCTGCTCGCCTTCCTCGCGACGGCGATCGTCTTCGGGCGCAGGGCCGAGCGAGCCGCGTTCGGACAGATGGAGGGCCAGCCCGGCGCAGCAGCGGCCGTGCTGGACAACATCGGCCGGGGCTGGACCACGACTCCGGCGGTGGCGATGAACCGCAGCCAGGACGTGGTGCACCGCGCGGTCGGCAAGGCCGGCATCGTGCTGGTGGCCGAGGGCAACCCGAACCGGGTGAAGAGCCTGCTGGCGGCCGAGAAGAAGAAGATGGCGCGGATCGTCGCCGATGTGCCCGTGCACGACGTGCTCGTGGGCTCCGGCGAGGGCCAGGTGGAGCTCAAGAAGCTCCGCACGACGATGCTGAAGTTCCCCCGCGTCCTGACCGGCCCGCAGGTGACGGCCACCAACGACCGGCTGCGCGCGATGGGCGACCTGATGAGCAACATGCCCCTTCCGAAGGGTCCGATGCCCAAGGGCATGCGGATGCCGCGCGGCGGACCGAAGGCCCGCTGACACTCCTCTGAGCAGAGTTACGACGATGGGGGCGCCCGGATCACTCCGGGCGCCCCCATCGTCGTACCACTCGCCGCACGGCACCTGATGTCGCCGTGCGGCCTGGTGCCCGGCTGTCAGGCCCGGACCTCGATGGTGCGGGCCATGCGGTCGTGCAGGCCGCGGCCGTCGCGGTCCCAGATCAGGGCGGGGATGGCCACGCACAGCAGGGCGGTGCGCAGCAGGACGCGCAGCGGGCCCAGACGACCGCCGCCCTCGGGCACGATCCGCAGGCCCAGGAGGCGCTTGCCCGGGGTGAAGCCGACCGTGCCGACGGTCAGGACGCCCAGGACGAAGAAGACGAGCAGGGCCCAGTTGCCCGTCGACCCCGGCTTGTAGCCGTGGGTGAGCAGTCCGTATGCGATCAACAGGCACAGCGCCCAGTCGATGGCGAGGGCGCCCAGCCTGCGGCCGGGGCGGGCGATGGAGCCGGGGCCCTGTTCCGGCAGACCCAGCTGTTCGCCCCGGTATCCGAGGTCGGCACCGGCGTCCTCCAGGGCCGCGCGGGGTCCGGAGAGCCACGATCCGATTGCTTGCCTGTTGTCCACCCGTCCACGGTACTGCGACCGTTTTGCCATGCGGACAGGAGGGGCCCGGCGACCCCGGGTCGGTTAACTTGGGCGAAACAAATGGGTCACGCTGGAGAAATCCCCCATCCCTATGGTCGGCTGCAGCGTGTGCCACCGCACTGGCCGCACGAACGAACTACCACCCCGGTCCACTGTGGGCGGGAGTAGGAGGAGCTGGATGTTCCAGAACGCCGACGAGGCCAAGAAGTTCATCGCGGACGAGGACGTCAAGTTCGTCGACGTCCGCTTCTGCGACCTGCCGGGCGTGATGCAGCACTTCACGATCCCGGCCGAGGCCTTCGACCCGGCCGAGGAGCTCGCGTTCGACGGTTCCTCGATCCGCGGCTTCCAGGCCATCCACGAGTCCGACATGGCGCTCCGCGCCGACCTGTCCACCGCGCGCGTCGACCCCTTCCGCCGCGACAAGACGGTCAACATCAACTTCTTCATCCACGACCCGATCACGGGCGAGCAGTACTCCCGCGACCCGCGCAACGTGGCGAAGAAGGCCGAGGCCTACCTCGCGTCGACCGGCATCGCCGACACCGCGTACTTCGGCCCCGAGGCCGAGTTCTACGTCTTCGACAGCGTGCGCTTCGACACCAAGTCGAACGAGGCCTTCTACCACATCGACTCCGAGGCCGGCGCCTGGAACACCGGTGCCCTCGAGGACAACCGTGGTTACAAGGTCCGCTACAAGGGCGGCTACTTCCCGACCCCGCCGGTCGACCACTTCGCCGACCTGCGTGCCGAGATCTCCCTGGAGCTGGCCAAGTCCGGCCTCCAGGTCGAGCGCCAGCACCACGAGGTGGGCACCGCCGGCCAGGCCGAGATCAACTACAAGTTCAACACGCTGCTCGCCGCGGCCGACGACCTCCAGCTCTTCAAGTACATCGTGAAGAACGTCGCCTGGCGCAACGGCAAGACCGCAACCTTCATGCCGAAGCCGATCTTCGGCGACAACGGCTCGGGCATGCACGTCCACCAGTCGCTGTGGGCCAACGGCGACCCGCTGTTCTACGACGAGGCCGGTTACGCGGGCCTCTCGGACACCGCCCGCTACTACATCGGCGGCATCCTCAAGCACGCCCCGTCGCTCCTCGCCTTCACGAACCCGACGGTGAACTCGTACCACCGTCTGGTCCCCGGCTTCGAGGCCCCGGTCAACCTGGTGTACTCGCAGCGCAACCGCTCCGCGGCCATGCGTATCCCGATCACCGGTTCGAACCCGAAGGCCAAGCGCGTCGAGTTCCGTGCGCCCGACTCCTCCGGCAACCCGTACCTGGCCTTCTCGGCCCTGCTGCTCGCGGGCCTCGACGGCATCAAGAACAAGGTCGAGCCGGCCGAGCCGATCGACAAGGACCTCTACGAGCTCGCCCCCGAGGAGCACGCGGGCGTCGCCCAGGTCCCGACCTCCCTCCCGGCCGTCCTCGACCGCCTCGAGGCCGACCACGAGTTCCTGCTCGCGGGCGACGTCTTCACGTCCGACCTGATCGAGACGTGGATCGACTACAAGCGCACGAACGAGATCGCGCCGCTGCAGCTGCGTCCGCACCCGCACGAGTTCGAGCTGTACTACGACGTCTAAAGATCACGACGCCTGAAAAGACGCGTGCAAAACTGAGGGCCGCCACCTGTGAGTACAGGTGGCGGCCCTCGGCCGTGGTCCGTCAGGGCACCACGATGACTACGACTCCACCACCGAAGCCGTTGTTGAAGCCGTTGTTGAAGCCGAAACCGTTGTTGAAGCCGAAACGGTTGAAGCCGCTGTTGAAGCCGTTGTTGAAGCCGAACCCGCAGTTGTTCCCGAATCCACGGCCACCCCAGTTGGAACAGCCGAAGGTGGAGACTTGGGTCGAGGCTTGGGCCGGGGCAGCTGCCGAGGCCGTACCTGCTGCGCCGATCGCGGCGCCTCCGGCCATCAGAACGCCGATGGCGGATACCGCGAAGAAGCGCCTCGCACGTTGTGCCTTCATGGATGAATCCTCCTTGCACCCCTCGTGCGGTCTTTCGGAGGCACGAGACGGATGGCAGATGGCCGTGACCGCGGCGGAGCGGGTCCGGCGCGATGCTCGCCCGAGTACGGGGAGTACGTTCAAACCGCCGACGCGTGCAGCGGGCGCACTCCGATGGCGGCTCTTTTCACTAAGAGCTGCTCGCGAATAAAGGCTAGTCGGCGATCGACCACTCAGCATCTTGGGCGGAATCCCCCAGATCTCGCACGGAATCCCACAGGTTGCCTTTGCACCTCCTAGGGCTGTTCGGAACCGCTTCATGGGCGTCCGCAGGTGCACACTGGACAGCGGGGGACGAGTGCCTTACTGCGGGGGTGATGCAGATGCAGAGCCGGTTCCGGAGCGATCCGCGGTTGACCGTACGCATGACGGTCACGCTGTTCCTGCTCGGATTGTTGTACGTGGCCTTCGTCGCCGCGTTGATCGTGCTGTTGAAGTCCTGGGTGCTGGTCGTGGTCGTCGCGGCCCTGGTTCTCGGCGCGCAGTACTGGTTCTCGGACCGGATCGCGCTCTACGCGATGCACGGCCGGATCGTGGAGCGCGAGGAGTATCCGCAGCTGCACGGGGTCGTCGACCGGCTGTGTGCCGTCGCCGACATGCCGAAGCCGCTGGTCGCCGTGTCGGACATCGACATGCCGAACGCGTTCGCGACCGGGCGGAACGCCGATCACGCGGTCCTCTGCGTGACCAGCGGGCTGCTGCGGCGGCTGGAGCCCGACGAGCTGGAGGGCGTGCTCGCGCACGAGCTGTCGCACGTGGCGCACAAGGACGTCGCCGTGATCACCGTGGCCTCGTTCCTCGGGGTGATCGCCGGGCTGATCGTGCGGTTCGCCTTCTACTCCGAGCTCTTCGGCGGGCGCGGCCGCAAGGACCAGAACACCGTGGCGATCTTCATGGCGGTGATGGCCGTCTCCGCGGCCGTGTACGCGATCAGCTTCCTGCTCATCCGGGCGCTTTCCCGGTACCGCGAGCTGGCCGCAGACCGGTCCGCCGCCCTGCTCACCGGCCGGCCCTCGGCGCTGGCGTCCGCGCTGACGAAGGTCTCCGGGGACATCGCGCGGATCCCGACCAAGGACCTGCGGACGGCCCAGGCGTTCAACGCGTTCTACTTCACGCCGGCCTTCGGTGCCGAACCGGGGATCGCGAAGCTCTTCTCGACCCACCCCAGCCTGGAGCAGCGGCTCGAACAACTGGGCAGGATCTCGGCGGAGCTGGGTGAGGCGGCGACTCCGGAAAACACCGCCTGACTCTTCCTCCTGCCCCTTCCCGACCCACCCTGCTCGTCCTGGGCCATGGCCCTTCGTCCCTTCCGGAAAGGCGGCCGACTGCATGGGGTTCCTGGACATCCTGCTCGGGCGTACCAAGGCCGTCGCGCCCGATCTCGACCAGCTCTTCGGGCTGCCGTCGGCGGCCCTGACCCTGCAGGCCGCCGCCGGGTTCACCCCGACCGGGACGGGAGCGGTGTGTTTCGCGAGCGTCGAGGGCGGGGCCTTCGCCCAGGCGCACCAGGAGGTGCAGGAACTGCTCGACGCGGATGCCGAACGCACGGGTCCGCCGGTGGAGGTCAGCCGGGACGAGTACGGGTACTCGTGGCTGGTCTCGCGGCGGGACCCGGACGATCTGCCCGCGCTGGTCAGTGATCTGCACGCGGTCAACAGCGCACTGGAGGGCAGCGGCTTCGGACCGCAGCTGCTCTGCTCCGTGGCCGGCTTCCAGGACACCGGGCAGCGACGGCTCGGACTCGTCTACCTCTACAAGCGCGGCACCTTCTATCCCTTCGCACCGCTGACCGGCGAGGCCCAACGGCGCGACAACGCGCTGGAACTGCAGGTCAAGGCCGCGCTCGCGGACGATCTGCGGATCGAACAGGACCTCAGCCGCTGGTTCCCGATCTGGGGCGCCCCGGGTCTGTGACCTGGCCGGGGCCGTCGGTACGTGGAGAGTGGAAAAGCGGGCGTGGGTAAATGGGGGGATGCTCGCCTCCTTCGCACACGATCATGACGGTGAACGACTGAGCTGCGTCAGCGGCGGCGGCGGTGGCGACGGCCCTGGCGCCGCGGCCACCGTCGTCCTGCTGCACGGCGCGGGCCTCGGCAACAAGGAGCGGCTGCTCCCGCTGCTGGAGGAGTTCGTGGCACGCGGCTGCCGGGGCCTCGCCCTCGACTTCTCCGGACACGGTGAGAGCTCGGGCGAACTCAAGGACCTGAGCCTGCGCCGACGTTTCGAGCAGGCCGTCTCCGTCATCGACGCGTCGGTCCCGGCGGACGGTCCGCTGATCCTCGTCGGGTTCAGCATGAGTGGCCAGACGGTGGCCGATCTCGCCGGGCACTACGGGCGGCGCGTGGTGGCGCTGGGCCTGTGCGCGCCCGCCGTGTACGGCGCCGAGGCCTGGCGGGTTCCCTTCGGGGAAGGCGACGAACGCTTCAGCGAGATCATCCGGACGCCGGACAGCTGGCGGCAGGCCCCCGCGCTCGACGTGCTGCGCGGGTACGACGGCCGTGCGGTCCTCGCCGTACCCGGTACGGATGCCGTCATCCCACCCGCCGTCACCGAGGCCGTGACCGACGCGCTCACCGCCCGCGCCCAGTTCACCCGGCTCGAATTCCCCGACGCCGACCACATGCTGGGCCTGTGGCTGCGGGAGCATCCCGCCGACCGGGCGCGGTTCGTGGACGCCGTACTCGTGGGACTGGGCGAGCGGGGGTGGACCGCGACCCGCGGCTGGGTGGCCAAACAGCTTCCGGCCGGCAGGAGCGTACGGGAGTCCACGGCCCTGCGCGGCGGCTGGAGCTCCCAGATACGCCGGCTCACCCTCGACGACGGTACGGGTCTGGTGCTGCGGTCGTTCGTGAAGCCCTTCTACCGCCGTCACGCGGCCGGCCTGCTGGCCCGCGAGGCGTCCGTCCTCACTTTGCTCGCCCCGTACGAGGACGTACCCACGCCCGAGCTCCACGCCGTCGACGCCGCCGCCGAACACTGCGACCGCCCCTCGCTGTTGATGTCCTCGCTGCCGGGCGGGGTACGGGTCGACGAGGAGGACCTGGACCGGCGCATCGACCTGCTGGCCCGCCAACTGGCCCGTATCCACGCGGTGGTTCCGGCCGACCGCCCGCGTCCCTACCAGGCATGGACCTCGCCCGAACGCGTCCGTGCGCCCCGGGGCGCGCTGTGGGATCGGGCCGTGGACGTGATCCGGCGCGAACCCCCGGCGTACGAAGGTTGTTTCCTGCACCGGGACTTCCATCCCGGCAACGTGCTCTTCACCGGCGCGGGCGACACACTGCGGATCAGCGGGGTGGTCGACTGGGTGGAGACCTCGTGGGGGCCCGCCGACCTGGACGTGGCCCACTGCTCCACGGCTCTCGCGCTGCTCCACGGGGAGGCGTACGGCCTGGGGTTCCGCGCGCGGTACGAGGCACACGGCGGACGCCGACCGGCCGACGCCGAGGAGCACTTGTACTGGCGGCTGCTGGACGCGCTGGCCTACTCCCCCGACGCCGAGAAGCTCGCGGTGCCGTGGCGGGAACTGGGGCGCGCGGACCTGACCCCCGAACTGCTGGGCGAACGGCTGACGGCGTATGTGACCGGGCTGTTCGAGCTGTACGGCTGAGGCATCGGCGACGGCGACGGCGACGGCGACGGCGACGGCGACGGCGAGATGGTCGCCGGAGCGGGAGGCGCGTTCGCGGGTGTCAGGTCCGTACGGCGCGGGCCACGTCGGCGGTGACGTCTCCGGAGAGGGTGCGGGTGCTGCGGGCGGTGGCGTCCTTGGCGGCGCCCGCCGGGACGTCGTTCAGGGTGACGACAACCGTGTCGAGGAGGTTGCCGCCCTTGTCGCGGAAGTCGACCTGGACCGCGTACGTCTTCGCCGCGGACGTCGGGTTGGTGGCGGTGACCTTGACGGTGGCCCGGCCCGCGGAGTCGATGGTCACCCGGTCGCCGAGCTTCACCTCGTCCTTGGCGTCCAGGCCGTTCTTGAACTCGTCGAACCTCCGCCCGGCCTCGGCGGTCGCGGAGGCGAGCGAGTCGCCGGCCTCGGACGCGAGGGAGGAGGCGGCGGAGGCCACGTCGGACGGGGTGGTGCCGTTGGAACAGCCGGCCAGGAAGGCGCCGAGGGCCAGCAGGAGCACGCCAGCCACGGCCCCCGGGCCGGCCCGTCGTACGCCGGGCGCCCGTATCCCACTCACCCTGTGCACCCAGCCTGTCCCGCGTATCTCGCGTATCGCTTGCCTCGCGTGCCGCGCCATGTCGTCTCCCGACGTTCCGCTGCGGATTCCCGCTTCAGTCAAGGCCGTGAGCAGGGCGTACGCATGGCGGGGGCGCCGATCGGGTGAGGCGCGAGAGGATGCGGGGACGGCAGCTACGAGAGGGAGGCGGCGTGGGCGAGGAGCGGCGGCACATCGCAGTGGCGGAGCGGCGGGCCCGGCTCGCCCTGCGGCACCGGCTCACGGGGACGGCGCGCGCGGCGGGCCCCGAGGAGGTCGCCGGGTCCCTGGTCGCACTGCATGGGACCGATCCGGCGACGGTGTACCTGGCGGTGGGCGCGCGGCTCGCGGACGCCGGGAAGACGGTGGAGGAGCTCGACCGGGCGCTGTACGAGGACCGGACGCTGGTACGGATGCACGGCATGCGGCACACCGTGTTCGTATTCCCCACCGAGCTGGCCGCGGTGGTGCACGCCTCGACGGGGCTCGCGATCGCCACGAAGGCCCGGGCCGGGCTGATCAAGGACGTGGTGAGCGGCAGCGACGGGCGGCTGACCGAGGAGTGGCTCGCCGAGGTGGAGGTGTCCGCGCTCGCCGCGCTGGCGCGGCGCGGGCAGGCCACGGTGAACGAACTCGTCCAGGACGAGCCGCGGTTGAGGGAGCAGTTCACGTACGGCGCGGGACGGAGTTACGAGAGCGCGCAGACCGTGTCGTCCCGGCTGATGCGGGTGCTCGGGGTCGAGGGGCGGGTGGTGCGTGGGCGCCCGCTGGGGTCCTGGACCTCGACCCAGTTCCGCTGGGCCGTGGCGCCGCCGCATCCCGAACTCCCGCCCTCCGAGGCCCAGCCCGAGCTGCTGCGCCGCTGGCTCGCGGTGTGCGGGCCCGCCACCGAGGCCGACCTCAAGTGGTGGACGGGGTGGAAGGTCACCGATGTGCGGCGGGCGCTGGCCGCGATCGGGGCGGTGGCCGTGTCGCTCGACGACGGAGCCACCGGATATGTGACCGCCGACGACACCGCCCCCGGCCCCGCCGCGCCGTGGGCGGCGCTCCTCCCCGGGCTCGATCCCACGGCCATGGGATGGCAGGAACGGGACTGGTACCTGTCCCCCTCCCTCCGCCCCGCCCTCTTCGACGGCAGTGGGAATGTCGGGCCGACGGTGTGGTGGGACGGGCGGGTGGTCGGGGGGTGGGCGCAGCGGGCCGATGGGGCTTTGGTGTGGCGGGTGCTGGACCCTGCCGGGGTGGGGCGGGAGGCACTGGCCGCCATCGAGACGGAGGCCGCCCGCCTTCGGGCCTGGCTGGGCCCGACCCGGATCACACCGCGCTTCCGAACCCCCCTGGAGAAGGAACTGACGACGGGGCAGTGACGGAGGAGACGGGGCTCCGCCCCAGCCTCCGGGTGTGCCATTCGGCTGCGGGAGTGCGGGGGTTGCTCGCGCAGTTCCCCGCGCCCCCAAGGCGGGGGCTCCGCCCCGCGTCCCCCGTCCGCCCGATTCGTTTCGCCGCGGGCCCGGTGGGGGCTGGTCGCGCAGTTCCCCGCGCCCCTAAAAGCCCGGGGTCGTCCAGCGTTCCAGACCGAGCCCAGAGACAGCACCCCACCCACCCCAGCCCACACCTTCAGCCCGCCCGACGACCGAGGACGAGGCCAGAGGCCACACCCCACCCACCCCGGCCCACACCTTCAGCCCGCCCGACGACCGAGGACGAGGCCAGAGGCCACACCCCACCCACCCCAGCCCACACCTCCAGCCCGCCCGACGACCGAGGACGAGGCCGGAAGCCGCACCCCACCCACCCCGGCCCGCATCTTCAGCCCGTCCGGCGTTTGAGGACGAGGCCGTTCAGGCCGATCGGGGGGTCTGGGGGCGGAGCCCCCAGGGATGGGACGGGTAGGGGCGGCGGGGGCGAGAAACGTCACCCCGGCCGCCCCCTGCGCTCAGCGCGCGTAGCGCATCAGCGCGCGCACCATGTGGCACGTGGTGTCCGACGGCGGATGAACACCGATCGCCTCCGCAGTACTGCGGATCTTCTCGTTGCGGGCCTGATTCGGAACGTACACACCGGAGTCGAGCAGAGCAATCGCGAGACGCATCGCCTTGAGCCGGCGGTTGTGCGTGACGTACCACTCGCGAGGCCGCCCCGGCGGCAACGGGCGCTTCGCCACGGGCTCGTACGGCAGGTCCATCAGGACCGCCCTCTTGGACGTGGACTGAGTGGGCAGCGGCTTCAGTGCGGCAGCGGGCACAGGCATCCTCCTGTCGCGGTCAGGGTGCCATCCGGACCCCCCGGCGACACCCTCGAACACTGCCTCCAGTTTACTGCCCGGCACTGACATCCAGGGAGTCCGCAGAGTCCAGCAAACATCCAGGTGAGCAAGGGAATTGCCGCCGCGTCACAGCAGTTCCGCGAGAGGTGCGTGAGGCGGCGGCAAATTCGAACAGACCCTCCGGTGGCACGACGTGGACCCGCCCGTCACCCACCGGGAAAGACGCGACTCACGCCGTCAGGAGTAGGTCCAGCGCCACCCGTTGCGGTACGCGCACGTGATGCCCGCACCGCCGGCATCCGTCGTCGAAGCGCCGTGGTCTCTGTTCCGGCAGTACTGCCCCGCCTCATAGCAGTTGCCCGAGTTGGAGACGATCGAGCAGGTGCCGGTGTCGCTGCTCCCGCTCGTGTCCGCCCCAGCGTCCCGCGCGGCCTCGGTGACCGTTTTGGTCGGGCCCGGCGTCCGCACCGTCTTGGTGACGGTAGCCCGCGGCTTCGGCGTCGCGGTGACGGTGGCAGTGGCGGTGGCAGTGGCAGTGGCAGTGGCAGTCACCGTGATCGTCGGACGCGGCCTGGCAGCCGCAGCCTTCGCCGCGTTCACCTCGTCCTGCGCGCTCTGGGTGCCACCCATGGCTCCCAGACCGAACAGGAGGATCCCGGCCGCCCACACGCGCTTGCGCTTGCGCCAAGGCCGCGTGTCCGGCGGGCGTGGAGCAGGCGGCATCGTGTACGGGTCAGTCATCTCGTCCCCCCTGGTTGTGCTTTCGGGTGGGACGACGCTAGTGCCTGGGTGTGGCATATGACAGAGGCATGGAGACGGAGTGATGATCTTGTGATGAACGGCTCGCGTAACGTGTGCGGCATGGAGATCTGGATCAATCCGGCCTGCTCGAAGTGCCGCAGCGCCATCAGCCTGCTCGACGCGGAGGGTGCGGAGTACACCGTCCGCCGCTATCTGGAGGACGTCCCCACGGAGGTCGAGATCCGGGACGTACTGGAGCGGCTGAGCCTCGAGCCGTGGGACATCACCCGGACGCAGGAGGCCCTCGCGAAGGAGCTCGATCTGAAGTCGTGGGCGCGCGACGACGGTTCGCGGGGACAGTGGATCAAGGCGCTGGCCGAGCACCCGAAGCTCATCCAGCGCCCGATCATCACGGCGGACGACGGGACGGCGGTCGTGGCCCGTACGGAGGAAGCGGTTCGGGACGCCTTGGGTCGCATGTGACCCAGGCCACTGCACTGACTCGTGTTAACCATTGAGTAACCCTGTTCGGCATCTCGTACATAGCGGCACACGGATCGCATCCGGCCGCCGCACGAGGCGGCCGGGGACAGGAGGCGCGCATGTCGCGTAGAAGGACTCTCAGTCCCAAGAAGAAGCTCGCGCTGCTGGTCAGTGCCGCCGCCGTGGCGGGAGGTGGCGCCTTCGCCATGGCGTCCACCTCGAACGCGGCGCCGACCGAGAACGGCCGGACCCTGTCCGCCGGGAACTCGACGGTCTGCCAGGGGCTCGCCACCGCCCTCGGCAACAACCAGAAGTTCATCGACGGCCAACGGGCCAATCCCGACGCGCAGTCGGCGGCGCGGATCGCCAACCGCGAGGCGGTCATCGCACAGATCAAGGTGCAGCAGAAGGCGTCCGGTTGCGCGGTTGGGGAGTCGGCTCAGGGCTCCCAGACCACGCAGCCCGCGCAGTCCGCCCAGCCGGCGACGACCACACCCGCGCAGCAGCAGACCACCGCACCCGCGCAGGGGACGGGTGGTGGTGGCGCCGCCACCGGCCAGCAGGTCTGCAACGGTTCGACCGTCACCCTCTCGGGCGAGGCGGGCGCCCCGGCCGCGTCCAGCAACCAGTTCCCGGCCGGGACCAAGCTCAAGGTCACGAACCTGGACAACAACAAGTCCACGACCGTGCAGGTCACCTCGGTGTCGGGCAGCTGCGTACTGCTCAACAACGCTGCGTTCGAGCAGGTCCGGGAGCCGGGCAAGTTCCTGATCCGCCGGGCCCGGATCGAGAAGGTGGGGTGAGCGCCTGCACCTGACGACTGAGGAACTCCGCCGATCGGACGGCGGTACCGGCCGGGCCGCGTGCGGCAGCAGCCCCGCGGCCCGGACCGCCGCCCGGTGCGGGTCGTGCGTCCTGCTGTTCGCGGCCACGAACAGCAGGACCGGCACGTAGAGCGAGTTCACCGGGCGCAGAGCCCGGTGCGCGCCCGCAAACCCATCGCATACGAGCCGCCGCCACCGGGACCGGGAGGACCACGGTGGCCCGACGCGTGTGCTCGCGGGCTTCGTGAGCGGGCCGCCGATGCGGTCGCGAATCGCTCTCGGCGAGTGGGTCGCAGCACGGAGACACCCGGTAACACGGGGTTCACATTCGAGCAATGATCGGGAAATCGCCTGTTGACAGGCTGCCGGGCAGTACCGCGGCGCCCCAGTGCCGCAGCGCCGCAGCACCCGCAGTGCGCCCAAAGACACACCCCGAAGGATGTGGCCCGTGACCTTCAAGGCTGAGTACATCTGGATCGACGGCACCGAGCCGACGGCCAAGCTCCGTTCCAAGACGAAGATACTGGGCGACGACGCCAAGGGCGCCGAGCTGCCGATCTGGGGCTTCGACGGGTCTTCCACGAACCAGGCCGAAGGTCACGCCTCGGACCGCGTACTCAAGCCCGTCGCCACCTTCCCGGACCCGATCCGCGGCGGCGACGACGTCCTCGTGATGTGCGAGGTCCTGAACATCGACATGACGCCGCACGAGTCCAACACCCGTGCCGCGCTGGCCGAGGTGGCGGAGAAGTTCGCCGCGCAGGAGCCGATCTTCGGTATCGAGCAGGAGTACACCTTCTTCGACGGGGAGCGCCCGCTCGGCTTCCCCGTCGGCGGCTTCCCGGCCCCGCAGGGCGGCTACTACTGCGGTGTCGGCGCGGACGAGATCTTCGGCCGTGACGTCGTCGAGGCGCACCTCGAGAACTGCCTCAAGGCGGGCCTCGGCATCTCCGGCATCAACGCCGAGGTCATGCCCGGCCAGTGGGAGTTCCAGGTCGGCCCGCTGGCGCCGCTGGAGGTCTCCGACCAGCTGTGGGTGGCCCGCTGGCTGCTCTACCGCACCGCCGAGGACTTCAACATCTCCGCGACCCTCGACCCCAAGCCGGTCAAGGGCGACTGGAACGGCGCCGGCGCGCACACCAACTTCTCCACCAAGGCGATGCGCGAGGGCTACGACGCGATCATCACCGCGTGCGAGTCGCTGGGCGAGGGCTCGAAGCCGCTCGACCACGTCAAGAACTACGGCGCCGGCATCGACGACCGCCTGACGGGTCTGCACGAGACCGCCCCGTGGAACGAGTACTCCTACGGCGTCTCCAACCGCGGCGCCTCGGTCCGCATCCCGTGGCAGGTCGAGAAGGACGGCAAGGGGTACATCGAGGACCGCCGCCCGAACGCCAACGTCGACCCGTACGTCGTCACGCGGCTGCTCGTCGACACCTGCTGCACCGCCCTGGAGAAGGCCGGCCAGGTCTGATCCGCCCCGCACGCGACGCGAGGAGGCGCCCACCGTCCTGGTGGGCGCCTCCTCGCGTTGCGCGACATCGGCCTCGTACGGCGAGGTCAACCCCGTCCGTACGAGGTCAGCCCGTCGTACGGCGTCAAGTTCACGCCAAGGACGCGTCCGACCTGTGAGAGGAGTCTCCTGCCCGGCTCCGGCTTCTGCTTCAATGGGGGCATGGCCAGCTTCCAGAAGTACACCGCGACGGGTCGCCCCGACCTGGAGCCCTTCTGGCCTTCCCGTCAGCATCACGACTTCGACCGGGTGTGTTGCCGCGCGACGAACGCGCCGGCCCTCTAAAGCCGTACACCCCGGCCTTCGGCCAGCGCGCACGACGTACGTCCTCGACGGCCCCGACCACGAACTCGCGGTCGTCGACCTTCCCGACGAACTTCTCGCGCGAAAGAGCTGACCTCTCATGGCGACCACTCGTTCCTTCTCGTCCGTCGCGACCACGTCCGCACCGGCACCCGCCCCCGTCCCCGCACGGCACCGACTCCGTGCCGTCCACCGGGACGAGGTGGTCGACGTCGCGGACTTCCTGCCGCCGGGCGCCACCTGGCTGCCCGCTCCCCCGCACACCCTGCCCGTACTCCCCGGCCAGCCGCCGATGATCGGCTACCTGGTCCTCGTACCGGCCGACCAGCAGCCCCTGCTGCCGGTCGCCGTCCCGGACTCCCCGGCCCCCACCGACGCCGCCGTGGGGGACGACCCACTCGTCCGCATCGACGCCGTGCAGCGCACCGCCGAGGTCGACGGGCGGCCGCTCGACCTCACCTACCTGGAGTTCGAGCTGCTCGCGCACCTCGTCTCGCATCCGCACCGGGTGCACACCCGCGACCAGTTGGTCACCACCGTGTGGGGCTACGGGCACGTGGGCGACGGGCGGACCGTCGACGTCCACGTCGCGCGGTTGCGGCGCAAGCTGGGGGCGCAGCACCGGCAGGCGATCCAGACGGTACGGCGGGTGGGGTACAAGTACGCGCCTCCGACGGGGCGTTGACCCACTCCGCGGCTCAGGAACTCTTCTGTCAGCAGATTCCCGTTCCGTCCGACGGACCGTGCGGGCAGAGTCCTCCGTATGACACCCAAGAAACTACTGATGCTGGGCGGTACGGACTTCGCGGGGCGGGCCGTGGTGGAGGCGGCGCTCGGCCGTGGCTGGGAGGTGACCGTCTTCCACCGCGGGCGCCGCGAGCCGCCCGCCGGGGCGCGGTCCTTGCTGGGCGACCGCACCGCCCCCGACGGGCTCGCGGCGCTCGCCGACGCGTCCACCGATGGTGAGTGGGACGTCGTCGTCGACACCTGGTCGGCGGCGCCGCGGGCCGTTCGCGACACGGCACGGCTGTTGGCCGACCGGGCCGGGCGGTATGTGTACGTGTCGAGCTGCTCGGTCTACGCGTGGGCTCCGCCCGCCGACTACGCCGAGGACGCGCCGCTCGTGGAAGGGGCGTCCGAGGACGCCGAACAGACCGACTACGCGCGGGACAAACTCGGCGGCGAGTTGGCCGTCGTGTCCGCGTTCGGCGCGGAGCGCTCGTTGCTCGTGCGGTCCGGGCTGATCCTCGGGCCGTACGAGAACATCGGGCGCCTGCCGTGGTGGTTGACCCGGATCGCCCGGGGCGGTCCCGTACTCGCGCCCGGCCCGCGGTCCCTCCCCCTCCAGTACGTCGATGTGCGTGATCTCGCGGAGTGGATCCTCGGGGCGGCGGATGCGGGGGTGAGCGGGGCGTACAACCTGATGAGTCCGCAGGGGCATACGACGATGGGGGAGCTGCTCGACGCGTGCGTCCAGGTCACCGGGGCGCGGGCGGAACTCCGTTGGACCGAGCCTTCCGTGGTCCTCGACGCCGGGATCCAGCCGTGGACGCAGTTGCCGGTGTGGGTGCCGGTGGGGTCCGACATGCATGACGCTCTTCATCGGGCGGACGTGTCCCGGGCGGTGGCGGCGGGGCTGCGGTGCCGGCCCGTCTCGGAAACGGTCGCGGACACGTGGACCTGGCTCCAGGGCATCGGCGGGGTGGCCCCCCAACGCCCGGGCCGCCCCCCGGTGGGCCTCCCACCGCACCTGGAGACAAAGGTACTCACCCAGTAGCGCCTTGTCCTCGCCCCCGCCGCCCCTACCCGTCCCATCCTTCTGGGGCTCCGCCCCAGACCCCGCGGGGTGGTCTTACGGCTGCGGGCCGGTGGGGGCTGGTCGCGCAGTTCCCCGCGCCCCTGAAAGCCTCAGCCCGTCCGGCGTTTGAGGACGAGGCCGTTCAGGCCGAAGCAGGGGTCTGGGGGCGGCAGCCCCCGGGGATGGGACGGGTAGGGGCGGCGGGGGCGAGGAAAACCGTGCCCCTGGGTGCACCTGGCACCACCCCCGCCCTGGTGCTCGGCCCAGTGACCCCGCGGGGCGGGTCGGTGAGACTGGCGGTATGGAGATGTGGAGCGGCAGGGGCATACGGACGCGCGGGCCGGAGGTACTGGTCGCCGGGGGACGAGGGCTGATGCTGGCCGTCGGGGGGTTCACCGGAGCGGTTGTGCTCTTCGTACTGTCCGTCGTGTCGATCCTGCTCGTCCCGGTGGGCGTGGGGATCGTCACGACTCCGTGGGTCCTGACCGGCGTACGGGCCTTCGCGGACCGGCGGCGGATCATCGCGGCCGAGTGGTGCGGGATACGGATTCCGTCCACGTACCGGACCCTGCCCGCGGACACGACCCCGTGGACGCGCTGCTTCCGCATGCTGGGGGACCCGGCGACCTGGCGCGACCTCGGCTGGCTGGTGGTCGACATGACCGCCGGGTTCGTGACCGCGCTGCTGCCCGCCGCCCTCCTCCTCTACCCCCTGGAGGGCTTCGCGCTGGCGGCCGGCCTGTGGCGGGTCTTCACGGACGGCACGCACGTGGGGTGGTGGTACGGCTTCGTGCCGGTGTCGGGACAGGGCACCGCCCTCCTCGCGGGGGCACTGGGCGCGGCGCTCCTCGTCGCCTCCTACGCCCTCTCCCCCGCCCTCCTGCGGGTCCATTTCCTCCTCACCCGCTCCGTCCTCGCCTCCGGCGACGGCGAACTCGCCGAACGGGTCCGCGTCCTCACCGAGACCCGGCGCACCGCCGTGGACACGTCGGCGGCCGAACTCCGCCGTATCGAGAGAGACTTGCACGACGGGGCGCAGGCGCGACTGGTCGCCATGGGGATGGACCTGGGGACCGTCGACGTCCTCATCGAGAAGGACCCGGCCAAGGCCCGACAGCTGCTCGCCCAGGCCCGCCGGTCCTCCGCCGAGGCGCTCACCGAGCTGCGCGACCTCGTACGGGGTATTCATCCCCCCGTGCTCGCCGAGCGTGGACTCGCCGACGCGGTAAGGGCGTTGGTGCTGCGGCTGCCTCTCGTGAGCGAGGTGGACGTCGACATGGACGGCCGTGCCGACGCCCCCGTCGAGTCCGCCGCGTACTTCGCCGTCAGCGAGGTACTGACCAACGCGGTCAAGCACTCCGGTGCCGAGCGCCTCTGGGTCGACCTCCAGCACAGGGACGGAATGCTCCGCATCACCGTCACCGACGACGGAGAGGGCGGCGCCCGGGTCGGCGCGGGCTCGGGCCTCACCGGCGTCGAGCGGCGGCTCGGTACATTCGACGGCGTCCTGGCCGTCAGCAGCCCCGCGGGCGGTCCCACCATGGTCACCATGGAGATCCCTTGCGCGTTGTCCTAGCCGAAGACCTGTTCCTGCTGCGCGACGGACTGGTCCGGATGCTCGAGGCGTACGACTTCGAGATCGCCGCCGCCGTCGAGAGCGGGCCCGAACTCACCCGGGCGCTGGCCGAGTTGGCGCCGGACGTCGCCGTGGTCGACGTACGACTGCCGCCCTCGCACACGGACGAGGGACTGCAGTGCGCGCTCCAGGCCCGTCGGGAGCGGCCGGGGCTGCCGGTGCTCGTGCTCTCCCAGCACGTGGAGCAGCTGTACGCACGGGAGTTGCTCGCGGACGGCACGGGCGGGGTCGGTTATCTGCTCAAGGACCGGGTGTTCGACGCGGAACAGTTCATCGACGCCGTACGGCGGGTCGCCGCGGGTGGGACCGCGATGGATCCGCAGGTGATTCAGCAGTTGCTGGCGCGGCGCTCAGGCACCGCGCAGCCCCTCGGGCGACTGACCCCACGTGAGCTGGAGGTGCTCGAACTGATGGCGCAGGGACGCTCGAACGCGGCGATCGCGGCCCAACTCGTGGTTACAGAACGGGCGATCGCCAAACACACCTCCAACATCTTCACCAAACTGGGGCTGGAGGTCTCCGACGATGACAACCGGCGCGTACTCGCCGTACTGGCGTATTTGGACCACGGCAGCCACTGAGGAAGAAGGACCCGCCGACGCCGTTGAATATCATTCAAACCTGTTTTCCGAGATCAACTCCTCGAAAAACATGCGCTTCTGAGCCCATTGCGCCGGAAATGACCTCACGAACTTCTAAGATTTTCCAGGGTTTCTGAACGCCTCAGGAGTCACCTGCGTACTGATGGACGCCGCTTCACTCCTGTCGGGCGCCTCGCTGCCCCGCAAGGAAGTCAGAGGAGTTCCATGGGACGCAACACTCGCAAACGACGTTCGCCGCTGGCTGTTCGCGCCGTTGCCGCATCCGCGGCGCTCGCGATCGGTGGGGGCGGATTGATCTGGGCGAATTTCTACGCCTCGGCGCACGAGACCAACTCGAGCCCGAACACCACCAAGGCCGCCGCCGCCCAGGTCGCCACCATCTCCTGCCCCGATGTCGGGCAGAAACTGACCAGCGTGCCCGCCAACGCCAAGTCGAACGTCGACGCGGAGCTGGCCACGCTCGACAAGCAGATCACCGAGGCTTACGCCCGGCTGGCCTCGTCGCGTCAGGCTCAGGCCAATGACGCCGGCTTCGTCCAGAACGCGATCCTGTCGCCGCTCAAGGACAAGCGGTCCGCGGTCATCGGCCGAATCAAGATCGACTTCACCCGGGTGGGCGCCGCCGCGCCGACCACGCTGGACGGTCTCGCCGCCTGCACCGGCACCACCGCCAACCAGGCCCAGACCACCGCCGGTGGCCAGAACAACGGCCAGCAGAACAACGGGGGTCAGAACAACGGCCAGCAGAACAACGGTGGCCAGAACAACGGCGGCCAGCAGAACAACGGCGGCGCCTCGGCCAGCGCGGCTCCGAGCGCGAGCGCGCCGGCCAACATCGGCGGTCAGGCCGGAAACGGTCCCGTCGCCGCCGACTTCGTCGACATCACGAAGGTCGCACCGAACGTCCAGGGCAAGCCGCAGAAGGGCGCCAACGCCTCTCGGGGTACGTTCACCACCCAGTGCGGCGTGAACGCGAACAAGAACCACAACACCGACAACGTGATCGTGGCGCCCGGTGTGACCAACGGCGCGCACCACCTGCACGACTACGTCGGCAACCAGAAGGTCAACGCGTTCTCCAGCAACCAGACGTTCCTGCAGGGCGGGACCAGCTGCCAGAACAAGAGCGACCTGTCGTCGTACTACTGGCCCGTGGTCCGTCTCCAGGACGGCTCGCAGGACTTCGACCAGAACGCGGACGGTGGTGGCAAGGAAGGCAACGTCGGCAAGATCCTGACGCCCGTACAGGCGCAGATCAAGTACGTCGGCAGCCCGGCCAGCAAGGTCGTCGCGATGCCGCAGTTCCTGCGCATCATCACCGGTGACGCCAAGACCACCACCAACGGTCTGGCGAACGCCAACGCGCACTGGAGCTGCACCGGCTTCGAGAACAAGGTCCAGCTGACGTCGCAGTACCCGATCTGCCCGCAGGGCAGCAACGTGGTCCGCACGTTCGCCTTCCAGAGCTGCTGGGACGGCCAGAACATCGACAGCGCCAACCACCGCACGCACGTGGCCTTCGCCGATCCGGCGAGCGGCGTCTGCGGCAACGGCTTCAAGGCGATCCCGCAGCTGACGATGCGCCTGGTCTACAAGATCGCGCCGCCGGTCCTCCAGAACGGCGTGGTGAAGAACGCGTACGCGGTGGACGGTTTCCCGGAGCAGCTCCACAAGTCGGCGACCGACCACGACGACTTCATCAGCGTCACCACCGGTGGCCTGGCGAACAAGATCGCCAACTGCATCAACACCGGCAAGCAGTGCAGGTAGCAGCCCCTTCGCCGAAGCAGTAGTCGCTTCAGCGAAGAGCCGACAAGGCACGGAGAAGGCCGGTGGCGGGAGATCCCGCCACCGGCCTTCTGCGTGTGTGCCGTACGTGCGGCTCAGCCGCTGTGGGAATGCTGGTGGTGGTCGGTCCCGACCTCCATGTCACCGCCGAGCGTGCCACGCAGCGCCGTGACCACCTTCTGGTCGGCGACGGCCACCCACTTGGCGCCGACGAGGTAGAACCCGCCGTAGTCCTTCGCGTCGTTGATCCACTCGCGCTGGCCGCGGTCGGTGGCGAAGGTCGCGAGGACGAACTTGCCGTCGGTGTTCTTGCAGATCGCCTGACGGATCTCGTCGGCATCCGTCTGTATGTCCGGCTTGCACTTCACCTCGGCCGCCAGATCCTCCAGACTGCCGGTCGCGGTGGCCGGGACCCGGTCGGCCGAGTCGCTCTTGGTTCCTCCCCCGCCCGACCCGCCGCAGCCGGTCAGCGCCAGCAGGGCCGCGGCCGCGACGACCGCAAGGCCGTGCCCGCTCAGCTTTTCGCGTGTCAACCTCATACGTTCCTCCGGTGCCTGTCGGCGCCCACGCCGTCGAGAGCCCCGGCGAGGGCCCTGGTCTTCGATACGGCTGCGGCGCGCCAAGTGCTCAATCTCCCCCGTTACGGACGGACAGTTCAGTCGAACGTAAGCCCACGGCGTCACGCCCTGGAGCGGAAACCGGCACACTCGTAGGCCCGTGGGCTCCGGAGTCGATCAACTCGCGCTACGGTCACCTCGTCCGATCAGCACAGTCGGCGGACCTACCGCCGGACGGGCGGAAAGTCACGCCTGTGCTGGACCCGGAGCCGGAACACACCCCCTCCGGGCTTCCGGCCCCCGGGGTGACCATCCACCGATTCGCTCGTTTTGCTGAACGTGCAGTCACAGGATGTAGCCCAGCGCTCCGCAGCCTCCCCAGGACCGGTCGTCGACGTCGAGCAGGCCGAGGCCGCTCTCGTCGAGCACTACCCGCGGCTCGTCCGGCTCGCCTATCTGGTGCTGCCGCCGAGCCTCGGCCGCAACCGACGGGTGCTGACCGCGCACTCCCTCACCCAGCGCGCCCTGCCCCGGGGACGCACGACCGCCACCCTGATCCCGGCCCAGGCCACCGGCCGCGACGGCGACCCCGGCTACGCCCTCGTACGCCTCAAGGTCGTGCGTACGGCACTGGAGGCCGGGGTGCCGCTGCGGCGCGCGGCCTGGCCCAAGCGGTCCCAACTGCCCCCGTTGCTCCCCCAGGTGTGGGGCCTGAGGCTCTTCCCGCGCTCGGGCGGCGCCGACGAACTCGCCCTGGACCAGCGGCTGTCGGCCCTGTCCAGTCCCGCCCGCGCGGCGTACGTCCTGCGCGGCCTGGAGAAGCTGCCCGACCCCGACGTACGCAAGGTGCTGGCGGCGGCGGGCGTCGACGACCCGGGCGCGGCGCTCAAGGAGGCGGGCGGTGTCGAGGCCAGGGACGCCCTGCTCCTGTCCCCCGAGTTCGACCCCTGTTCGCTGCACGCCCGGCCCACCGACCTGATGCGGCGCAGACAGCACATGAAGGCCGCGCTCGCCGCCGGCGCCGCGGCTGCCGTCTGCGGCGCGCTGCTCGCCCTGCCCAGCGGCGGCTGGGGACCCGACGGCGCCGCCGCCCCGTCGTACGCGCAGAACCCGGCCGCCGAGGCCGCCCTCGACCCCGGGAAGGTGACGCGGGTCGCCCCGACGGCGTGGCGGTCGTCCGCCCGCACCGACTTCTCCGTGTGGCCCGCGCGCGGCAACCTCGCCGGGGACACCGCGCTGCTGCGCCGCGCGCTCGCCGTCTGGGCCCGGCCCGGCGAGTCCGTGCAGGTCTCGGCGACCCCCGGCACCCCCTCGGGTGCCCCGGCCGGACCGCCGCAACTGCTGTACGCCGGTGACGTGGACCAGGCGCGCGTGGTGCTCTTCTACGACGGACTGCGCATCGCCCGGTACGCCGAGCCGCGCACCGGCACGGGCGGCGCGGCCCTCGACTTCGCCCGGGTCGACGGCGCGACCGGGGCCGAGGCGGAGGCGCTGGTCCTGGACCGGGCCGACGGCAACGTCCGCTATCTGACCGCCCCCTGGGTGACCAAGGCCGCCGAGCGCGACCTGATGAAGCCGACCGCGGGCCCGACGCCCCTCACCCTCTCGGCCGAGGGTGTCAGCACGCCGCTGGCCGGCCCCGCCCCGACCGGCGCCTGCACCTCGTGGACCGTCATGGAGGTGACCGACGCCTCGGGCCCGCACCTGCTGACCGATCTCGGCGAGCTGATCCCGGCCCATCTCACCTCGGGGCCGCCCGCGGCACCCCACGAGGCCGCGGGCCCGGCGGCGCTGCGGAACTGGGCGCCGTACGCCTGCTCCCTGGCCGCCGTGCGCTCCCAGGGCGTGCGGTCCGTGAACGCCTGGCAGTACGCGCAGCAGCCGCTGCCCGACGCGAGCGGGCAGGCCGCCTGGGTGTGCACCCGGGCCGACACCTGGCGGGGCTACGGCACCCGGGTCCTGGCCCAGTTCCACACCCCGGGCGGGGCGTACGGTGCCATCGCGGCGAAGGCCGAGAACTCGCTCGCGTGCGGCAGCCGTGACCCCCATGTGCTGGCGGGCGTGCTGTGGAAGTCGGGCACGGGCGACTGGTACCTCCTCGCGGCGGGCAGCAAGGACACCGCCTCGATCAGTACGACGGGCAGGGTGAGCGGGTCGGCCCGGGGCGCGCTGCTCGCCGTACGGACGAAGCAGGGGGATCAGGCCGGGCTGAAGGGCACCCTGACGGACGGACGAGCGGTCGACGGACTGCGCTAGGGCCTGTCCGGCCCATCCTCGGGTGTCACGGCCGACCTTCGCGTCAACAAGTGGGCGCACGGGGGTTCTCCCGGCACCTACCCGTCAGTACATTGACGGCATGTCTAACAAGCATGCCGCCCGGCTGCCCCGGCCGGTCGAGTCCGAGCGAATACCGCTCAAGGCGCGGAAGGTGTCGTTCTCCTGGGAGGACACACCGCTGCACTGGGTACCGGGGGAGCCGTTCGCCACGCACACCATGAACGTGCTGCACCTGTTGCTGCCTGCCGGTGAGCGCTGGTTCGTGCACGTGTACAAGCAGGTACTGCCCTACATCCGGGACGAGCGGTTGCGCGCGGACGTCATCGGGTTCATCGGGCAGGAGGCGATGCACTCGCAGGCCCACGACGAGGTACTCCCCCACCTCAGGGAACTCGGACTCGACCCGACGCCGTACACCGCCCAGGTCGACTGGTTCTTCGAGAAGCTGCTCGGCGACCGCACCCTGCCGCCGGGCAGGGCCCGCAGGTGGTGGCTGATGGAGCGCGTCGCGATCATCGCGGCGATCGAGCACTACACCGCCTTCCTCGGCGACTGGATCCTGAACGCCGAGGAGTTGGACCGGCGCGGCGCCGATCCCACCATGCTGGACCTGATGCGCTGGCACGGCGCGGAGGAGGTCGAGCACCGGTCCGTGGCCTTCGAACTCTTCCTCCACGTCGACGGGAGCTACCGGCGCCGCGCCCGGACCTGGGCCACGGCCTTCACCGCCCTGGTCTTCCTGTGGCAGCGCGGGGCGCGGTTCTTCATGGAGAACGACCCGACCCTCACGGCGGGCAGGGCGAGCTTCAAGGACTTCTACCTGAGCGGGAAGCGGGGTGTACTGCCGTCGACCGGCGACATGCTCAAGTCCATTCCCCGCTATCTCAGCCGCACCTACCACCCCTCCCAGGAGGGGTCGACCGAGCAGGCGGTCGCCTATCTCGCCTCGTCACCGGCGGCGACGGCTGCCGAGAGGAGAGCCGAATGACGCCCCGGCTGCGGACCGTCGTCGCCGTCGCCGGTGCGGCCCTGCTCGTCCGGCGGGCGCTGCGCCGCCGGATCGAGGTCTCGCCGCTGTGGCCGCTGCCCGCCCTGGCGGAGCCGATCTCCGGCCGGCCGCGCTCCCGGGCGCTGCGGCTGCTGGTCACCCGGCACGAGCGGGTCGCCGACGGGGTCGTACAACTGCGTCTGGAGGGGCACGGCCTGCCGCGCTGGGAGCCCGGCGCCCACCTCGACCTCGTCCTGCCCTCGGGGCTCGTACGGCAGTACTCGCTGTGCGGGGACCCGGAGGACACCTCGTCGTACACCGTCGCGACCCGGCTGGTCGAGGACGGGCGGGGCGGGTCGCGCGAGGTCCACGAACAGCTCCGGGAAGGCATGGAGGTCGAGGTGCGAGGGCCGCGCAACCGGTTCCCCCTCGCGCCGGCGCCCGCATACGTCTTCGTCGCGGGCGGCATCGGGATCACACCGATCCTGCCGATGCTGCGGGCGGTCCAGGACCGCGCGGAGTGGCGGCTGCTGTACGGCGGCCGGACGCGCGCGTCGATGCCGTTCCTGGAGGAGATCGGGAAGCTGCGCGGCGGCCGGGTCACCGTCGTGGCCGAGGACGAGGACGGACGGCCCGATCTCGACGCGCTGTTCGCGGACGTGCCGGCGGGCGCGGCCGTCCACTGCTGTGGCCCCGAGGGGCTGATGGAGGCGGTCGGACGCCGACTGCCCGACGGTGCGGCGCTGCACCTGGAGCGGTTCACGCCGAGCACCTCCGCCGAGGGCAACGGCGCCTTCGAGGTCGAACTGCGCCGCAGCGGACGTACGGTGAGCGTCGCCGCCGACACCACCGTGCTCGCCGCCGTACGCGCCGAACTGCCCGACACCGCCTACTCCTGCGAGCAGGGATTCTGCGGAACCTGCCAACAGCGGGTGCTGGAAGGCGAGATCGAGCACCGCGACGAACTGCTCACCGACACGGAGCGTGGTGACTCGATGCTGATCTGTGTTTCGCGGGCGCTCGGTGATCGCATCGTGTTGGACATGTGAACGACCATGGCCGGACCGGCCCGTTCGGGGCCGGATCCGATCGGTAAGGTGTTCGTATGACAACCGGGGTACGCCGCAGGATGGGTGTCGAGGAGCGGCGGCAACAGTTGATCGGCGTCGCCCTCGACCTCTTCAGCCGACGCTCACCCGACGAGGTCTCGATCGACGAGATAGCCTCGGCCGCGGGTATCTCACGGCCGTTGGTCTACCACTACTTCCCCGGCAAAATCAGCCTGTACGAGGCGGCGTTGCAGCGCGCCTCGGACGATCTCGCGAGCCGCTTCGTGGAGCCGCACGAGGGCCCGCTGGGCTCGCGGCTGCTGCGGGTCATGCGCCGGTTCTTCGACTTCGTGGACGACCACGGGCCCGGTTTCGCGGCGTTGATGCGCGGCGGTCCCGCGGTCGGCTCCTCGAAGACCAACGCGCTCGTCGACGCGGTGCGGCAGGCCGCCTATGTCCAGATCCTGTCGCATCTGAAGGTCGAGGACCCGCCCGCCCGCCTGGAGCTGGTGATCCGCTCCTGGATCTCGCTCGTCGAGTCGACGGCGCTGATCTGGCTGGACGGGCGGCGGATTCCGCGCGGCGAGCTGGAGGTGCAGCTCGTGCAGGACTTCGCGGCGCTGGCGGCGGTGAGCGCCACGCACGACGAGGAGCTGGGCGCGCTGCTGCGCCGGGCGCTCAAGGGCGACCCGGGCGACGGGCCGTTCACCGACCTCGCCGTCCGGCTGATCGCGCTGGCCTCACCCCCGGCCTCGTAGGCCCGGCGGCCTCTACTCCTCGTACTTCCGGTACGACGGGTCGAGGTCGCGTACCTCGGCGGACGCGTGCACCGTCGAGACCCCGTCGGTGGGCTCGATGTGCTTGCGCAGCAGCTCCAGTACGGCTTCGGTGAGCTTGGCCTTGGTCTCGTCGGTGCGGCCCGGGAGCAGGGCGAGCGTGATGTGCACGATGGCGTGTCCGTCCTCCCCCGCCCCCACCACCTCTTCATCGGTGCACCGGAACCGCGTCTTGCACGCCTCGATGCGCGCGGCCGCCGTCTCGACGACCACCGGGTGCAGCGCGAGCGCGAAGCCGCGCTGGTCGAAGGCGTCGTCGAGCGAGTAGGAGTAGTCGACGGTGATCTGCGGCATGGGCACTCCTGTTCTAGGGTTTCCCGGTCACCCTAGCCGCAGCGCCAGCAGTGCGATGTCGTCCTCGCGGTCCCGGCCGAAGCAGTCGAGCAGGGTGTCGCAGAGGGCGTCCAGGCCGGGCAGGGCGCCGGTGGCGGCGGCGCGGAGGTGCTCCATCGAGACGGCCAGATCGGTGCCCCGGGTCTCGATCAGGCCGTCGGTGACCATGAGGAGCCGGTCGGTGGGTTCGAGGAACAGCTCCGTGGGCGGCGGGTGGGGCAGCCCCACACCGAGCAGCGGGCCGGCGGCCTTGGAGTAGTCGGCGCCCCCGTTGTCCCGGATGATCAGCGGCGGGATGTGGCCGGCGTTGGCGATGCGGGTGCGTCCGGTGGCGGGGTCGACCAGGACCAGGCAGACGGTCGTGGTGATGGCGGGATGGTAGCGCTGGAGCATCCGGTCGAGGCGCTCGGCGAGCACGGCCGGGTCGCTCTCCTCGACGCTGTAGGCGCGCAGCGCGTGCCTGATCTCGACCATGACGGTGGCCGCCTCCAGCGAGTGCCCGACGACGTCGCCGACCGCGGTGAGCACGCCCTCGCCGGTGCGCAGGGCCGCGTAGAAGTCGCCGCCGATCTCGGTCTCCGCGGACGCGGGCACGTACCGGACCACGACGTCGACGCCCGGCAGTTCGGGCAGCCGGTGCGGCTGGGGCAGGAAGCTGTGCTGGAGGGTGAGGGCGACGTGCCGTTCGACCTGGTACATGAGCAGCGGTTCGGCGGCGAGCGCGGCGGCCTCGGCGAGCCGGGCCAGCAGGGCCTCGTCCTCGGGGTTGACCCGGCGCACCCCGCGGGTGGGCGTGGCGAGGCACACCGAGGCCCGGCCTTCCTGGATGGGGATCAGCGCCAGGCGGGCGTCGTGCTGCACGCCCGGCCGGAAGAACCCGGCCGGCCACAGCGGCGCGGGCACCGTGGTGATCTGGACGCCCGACTGCCCCCGGGTGAGCCGTCGGAGCAGTCCGGCCACGGCCCGGTGGGCGCCCTCGTCGGGCATCGCGAGCGAGGTACGGTCCCGTGAGGTGCCGCGGTACAGCTCGTCGTCCGGGCCGAGGACGAAGACGGCGGCGGGCGAGCCGGTGAGCCGCGCGGCGCCGTCGGCGGCGGCGTCGGCGAGTTCCTGCGGGGAGCGCGCCGTCTGGATGGCGACGACCGTCTCCGCCAGCCGGGTCAGCCGCCGTGCCAGCGCCTGGTCGCCGGCCCTGAGACGGGCGGCGCGCACCGCGGCCCGGACCACCGCGTCGATCTCCTCGGGCTCGGCGGGCACCGTCAGATACGCCTCGCCGCCCACGTCGAGGCCCCGGCAGCGGTCACCCGCGTCCACGGCGGCGGCCGAGAAGTGCACGACGGGCAGGCCGGCCATGTGGGGCCGGGCCTTGAGCCGACGGCACAGTTCGAAGCCGGTCATGTCCGGCAGCTCCACGTCGATGAGCGCCACGTCGGGCAGGGTGCCCTTGCGCAGCCGTACGTCGAGTTCGACGAGCGCCTCGGAGCCGCTGGCGACCGGGACGACCTGGTGACCGGCGCGGCGCAGCACGGCGCTCATGGCGTACCGACTGGCCGCCGCATCGTCCACGACCAGCACGGTCGTGTCTGTCCGCTTGCCGTTGACGTCCATCTACCAGCCTTTGGACACACCGGTGGGGCAGACCGGGTTCGAGGTCTGCCCCACCAAGGTAATGCCCTTTCAGGAGGTCCGGGAGAATACCGCCACAGTGCGCCCCTGAACGGCGAACGTGCCCGTTTTCGCCTCGTAAGAGGACGATTTGACGATAGGGTCGGCGCCCGCCGCCTGCACCGGGTGCAGCGCGTACGCCGTCCCGGCCAGGGCGCCGACCGTCTGCTCCTGTGCCTTCGGTGTCGCGTTGAAGACGACGACGAGGTCGCCGAGCTCCATCGTGATCACGCCGGGCGTCTCGTCCTTGCCGGACAGCGGGAAGGAGAGCTTCGACTGCACCTGCCCGGCGGTGGACAGCGAGAAGACGCTCTCGGTCGTTCGGATCCGCTCCAGGTCCTGGTACGCCGCCGAGCTGCCCTCGATCTGCGGGCATCCCACCTTGACGGTGCTCAACAGGGGTGTGGCGTAGGGCCACTTGGACGCGTTGTCGGCCGCCATCGGCAGTCCGCGTCCGAAGCCGTTGCCGTCCCGGCAGTTCCAGTGGATGGCGTTGAACCAGTCGCCGCTGTCGAACGAGTTGCGGTCGAGGGACTTGGAGCGCAGCAGGTCGGAGCCCGCCTGGGAGAGCGACGGGCCCTGGGAGAGGGCGGCGGTCGCCATGGCGAGGACCTGCATCCGCGCCCGGTCGTCCGCGCCGGTCGTGGCGGGCAGCTTGTAGGTGAGGGCGTCGTACAGGGACTCGTTGTCGTGCGCGTCGGCGTACGCGAGGGCGTCGCCCGGTGCCGCCGCGTATCCGGCGGGCTGGCCGTTGTAGTCGACCTCGGAGCCCTTGACCTCCTTGCCGTCGGTGTCGGTGAAGCGGTAGGTGGCGAGGTTGCCGCTGAGCCCGATCTTGATGAGGTCCTGGTAGTGCAGCAGCCGGGCCTTCTGCTCGGCCGAAGTGCCGTTGGCGGTCGAGGAGTTGGGGTCGGTGTACAGCCCCGAGGCGAAGCCCTGGACGCCGGGGTCGGAGTCGAAGGGGCTGCCGCCGCGCACCGCGTCACGCGCCCGGTCGGAGAAGGTCGCGATGCCCGTCCCGGCCATGTTCTTCTGGGTGGCCTGTACGAAACGGGCGTCGTCGGCGACCTCACCGAAGTTCCAGCCCTCCCCATACAGGATGATCTTCTTTCCGTCGACCCCGTCCTTCGCCACGGTCAGCGCGTCGAGGGCCTTGCGGACGGCCAGGATGTTGGCCTTGGGGTGGTGCCCCATGAGGTCGAAGCGGAAGCCGTCGACCTTGTACTCCTTGGCCCAGGTGACGATCGAGTCCACCACCAGTTTGCCCATCATGGCGTTCTCGGTGGCCGTGTTCGCGCAGCAGGTGGAGGTGGCGACGGACCCGTCGGCGAGGAGCCGCTGGTAGTAGCCGGGCACGATCCTGTCGAGCACGGAGGTGTCCGCCTGACCGCTGGCGGCCGTGTGGTTGTAGACCACGTCCATGACGACCCGCAGGCCGTCCTCGTTCAGCGACTTGACCATCTGGCGGAACTCGACCGTACGGCCGGTGCCGTCCGGGTCGCTCGCGTACGAGCCCTCCGGGACCGTGTAGTGGTACGGGTCGTAGCCCCAGTTGTAGGCGTCCTTCGCGGCGATCGCGGCGACGCACTCCTGCTGCTTCTGGGAGTCGGCGGGGTAGGAGGCGAGGTCGCAGCCGGTGGTGGCCTGCTCGGACTTCTTCTCGGGGATGGTGGCGATGTCGAAGGCGGGCAGGAGGTGGACGTACGAGGTGCCCGCCGCGGCGAGGGCCCGCAGGTGCCTGGACCCGTCGCTGTTCTTGTCGGCGAAGGCGAGGTAGGTGCCCTGGTCCTTCGCCGGGACGGTCTCGTCCGCCACCGAGAAGTCCCGGATGTGCAGCTCCTGGATCTGGGCGTCCCGCAGCGGCACGGCCTTGGGCTTCTTCAGGGAGGACCAGCCGCTCGGGGCGAGGGACTTGTCCTTCAGGTCGACGACGAGACTGCGCTCGGAGTCGGCGGTGAGGGCGAGCGAGTACGGGTCGGTGACCTTGTTGGTGACGACCTCGCGGACGGTGGGCGCCCACACCTTCACGACGTACCGGTAGGGCTTGTTCCGCCAGGACTTCGCGCCGGTGACGGACCAGACGCCGGTGGTGTCGTTCCTCTTCATGGCGACCGTGGAGCCGTCGAGCTCCAGCGCCACGCTCTGCGCGGTCGGCGCCCACACCGCCAGCGTGGGACGACCGTCACGGAACGTCGGACCCAGCTGTGCCTTGGTCGCGTCGTACAGATCGTCCAGTACGCCGGCGATCTGGACGCCGGTCGCCGCGAGCACGGCGCCGTTCGCGGCCCGTTGCGAGGCGACGATCTGACCGTTCAGGGCCTTCTTCACCCGGCCTCGGTCGCGCGGGTCGACGGACCAGGCGGTGTAGTCCTTGAGGTGCGGGAACGCGGCCTTCTGGGCGTCGGTGAGGGTGGTCCTGGAAAGCCGGAGCCACCGCTCGTCGTCGCTGGTCAGCGTCCCGTCCTTGACGGCGATCGAGCCGTCGTGGGAGTACAGCAACTGGGTGGAGGCCGCGGCCTCGGAGCCGTTCCAGGCAACCGTGTTCCGGTCGATCCAGACCGCCTTGGAGGTGGTCAGGTCGAGCGCGGCCGCGCTGCCGGCGGGCTGCGGGAGCAGGTACTTCTCCTGGCCGTTCACGAGCCACGCCTCGTGGCCGTTCGCGGTGAGGTCGAGCGACTGGTCGGTCGGGAGGTCCTTCTCGTCGCCCTTGTGGAGGATGTAACTGAGGCTGGTGGCACCCGCGGTGAGCGGCACCTCGAAGACGGCGCCATAGGCGTCGGTCTTGACCGGCTCCAGGGGCTTGGACCAGTCCGTGGGCGTCGCGGCCCCGGTCCAGACGTGCAGTCCCCAGCCGGTGTAGTCGCCGTCGGCGCGGTGGTAGTGCAGTACGGCCTTGGTCGTGTCCTGCGCCGGGTAGTCGGGCCGCTGGGTCTGTACGGCCTCCTTGCCCTGCTCGACCCAGACCTCGCCCGTCTTGGTGACGTCGATCGTGCGGTCGGCGGCGACGTCCTTGTTGCCGTCCTTGTCGATGACGAGGAAGCCGACACTGGAGGCACCCGGCTTCAACTTCACGTAGGCGAAGGCCCCGTAGGCGTCCCGGCCGATGAAGTCGTGGCCCGCGGGCCAGGTCGTCGACTCACCGTCGGCGAGGTCGCCCCAGGCGTACAGCCGCCAGTCGGTGTAGTCGCCGTCGGTGCGCTTGTAGTGGACGATCGCGTAGTCGCGCGAGGAGGCGGTGGGGACTTCGGGGGCGGGCGGGGTCCCGGTGGTGCTCGCGGCCGTCGCACTCGCGGTCCGCCCGGCCGAGTCGACGACCACCGCCTTGTAGCGCAGGGCGGTTCCGGCGGGTACGTCCTTGCCGATGACCTGGGTGACCTTGTACGGGGCGTGGTCTGCGGAGCCGAGAGTCCGCCACTTCCCGTTGCCGACCTGGGCGGCGAAGACGACACGGTCGAGCTGACCGCCGGTGACGTCGGCGCCGAGCTCGACGGTGCCGGTGGCGCCCGCGTCCGGCGCCTTCAGGGTGAGCGAGGGCTTCGCGGCGGGGGCGCCGAGCGGCCGGGCCGCCTTGAGGACGACGGCGGATCCCGCCGGGACGGTGACGGTGACGTTCTTGTCGGCGTCGCTCGTCAGCCGGGACGAGGTCCCGTAGATCCCCTGGAAGGTCATGTCGGCGGAGCCGGTCGCGAAGGTCGCTGTCTTCGCCTCGCCCGCGTTGTTGAGGGCGACGAGGTACTCGGTCCTGTTGCCACCCGTACGGGAGAAGGCGTAGATGCCCGCCCCGTCGGCCGCGTACCGCTCGGTCTGCACCCCGTCCGCGAGAGCCGGGTTGTCCTTGCGGAGCTTCGAGAGAGCGGCGATCTCCTTGTAGAGCGGTGTGCTCGTGTAGTAGGCGTCGCTCGCGTGCGTGCGGTCGGTGCCGAGCTCGTCGTCGTCGAGGTAGTCGGGGACCTTGGAGGCGAACATCGTCTGACGGGCGTCCTTGTCGCCGCCCGCGCCGGTGAAGCCCTGCTCGTCGCCGTAGTAGACGACCGGGTTGCCGCGAGTGAGGAACATCAGCTCGTTGGCGAGCTCGTCCTTCTTCACCAGCTCGGCGTCGGTGGCCTTCGGGTTGTCCTGGTTCAGGAAGTACCCGATGCGGCCCATGTCGTGGTTGCCGAGGAAGGTGACCTGCTCGTACGCGTTGGCCTTGTCGGTCGTGTACTTGTAGTCGTCACCGAAGACCGAGGCGAGCTTCTTGGCGCTGCCGCCCTGGGAGGCGTACGAGCGTGCCGCGTCCTGGAAGGGGAAGTCGAGGGTGGCGTCGAGCCGGCCCTGGGTGACGTACGGGGAGGTGATCGACGTGTCGGCGGAGTAGACCTCGCCGAACATGAAGAAGTTCTTCCGGCCCCGCTCGGCCGCGTACGTGTCGAGCGCGGTGGCCCACTGCGTCCAGAACTCCATGTCCACGTGCTTCACGGTGTCGATCCGGAAGCCGTCGACGCCGAAGTCCCTGACCCACTTCTCGTAGATCTTCTCCATGCCGCTGACGACCTCGGGGCGCTCGGTCCACAGGTCGTCGAGGCCGGAGAAGTCGCCGTAGGTGGCGTTCTCGCCCGCGTAGGTCGAGTCACCGCGATTGTGGTACATCGTCGGGTCGTTGAGCCAGGACGGGACCTTCACGTTCGCCTTGTCGGCGGGGACGGTCGGGGTCTTCGGGAAGGACGCGGTGGTGACGGCGGGGAAGGCCTTCTTCCCGTCCGCGTAGTCGGCGTCGTCGAAGGGCTGCCCGTCCTTGGTCAGGTACGGGAAGGCGCCCTTGGAGAGGTAGTCGTAGGACTTGCCCTCGTAGTCGACGACGTCGGCGGTGTGGTTGGTGATGACGTCGAAGAAGACCTTCATGCCCTTGGCGTGCGCCTTGGAGATGAGGGTCGCGAGGTCCTTGTTGGTGCCGAAGTGCGGGTCGACCTGGGTGAAGTCGGTGATCCAGTAACCGTGGTAGCCGGCGGAGGCGTTGCTCCCCGTGCCCTGCACGGCCTGGTTCTTGAAGATCGGGGCCATCCAGATGGCGGTGGTGCCGAGCCCCTTGATGTAGTCGAGCTTGCGGGTCAACCCCTTCAGGTCGCCGCCCTGGTAGAAGCCCTTGTCCGTGGGGTCGTACCCGGTGGCGAGGCGCGAACCGGTCAGCCCGCCCCGGTCGTTGGACGTGTCGCCATTGGCGAAACGATCCGGCATCACGAAGTAGAACTGCTCGCGCGTGTCATCGTGCCGGGCCGGTTCGGCGGCGAGCTTCGCGTCCGAGGGCGGCGCGGGCGGGGTCTGCGCCCGCGCCGCGATCGGCTGAAGGAACGCTGCCGCGAGGGCGGCCACGGCGACGGCCGCGATTCTTCGCTGGGGTGGGGTGCGGCGGCGCGCCCCGGGCGCCGGCCATCTCGGTATCAGGGCCACAGGCGTGAACTCCTAGTGAATACGGCTCAGTACGGCTACGGCTCGAACAGCTCGTCCGGACCGGCTTCAAGCCGAGACACGGCCTCGATGCCGGGCGACCGGCGCGACGGTATCGCCCACGCAAGCCTTACAGCAAGAGTCTTGAAACTCTGAGCAAGAACTTTCAGCGCCAGGTGTCGCTGACGCTGTAGCCCGTTCCCGAGCCGGTGCTGTAGGCGCGGTTGGCGCCGGACTCCCACGTCACGTTTCCGGAGGAGTCCTTCTTGATGTACTTGTACGCGAACGACGTCGACTTGGGCACGATGACCAGTCGGCCCCAGTACGGGTACGACGCCGAGGACA
This sequence comes from Streptomyces sp. GbtcB7, assembly GCF_019091445.1. NCBI lineage: Bacteria > Bacillati > Actinomycetota > Actinomycetes > Kitasatosporales > Streptomycetaceae > Streptomyces > Streptomyces sp. GbtcB7. The sequence continues at coordinate 613,614 of NZ_JAGXJM010000001.1, read as the reverse complement.
GCGGGATGGCGTCGGCGGTGTTCCAGGAGCCGAGGGAGGGGATGGAACCGACGACGTACACGTTGGTGCCGTAGTCGGTGGTCGCGTTGACTCCTAAGGTCACGTCCGTGGCGTCGGCGTCGGCCACGTTCCAGGAGTTGTCGACCTCGACCGCCGAAGTACTCGTCGTGAGCGACCGGTTGGCGTTGGACTCCCAGGTGACGTTTCCGGACGAGTCCTTCTTTATGTACTTGTACTCGATGCTCGTGCTCGCCGGGACGGAGACGTCGGCCTTCCAGATCGGGTAGCCCGACGACGACAGCTTCACCGCGTTCGCCGTGTTCCAGCTGCCGAGCGCGGCGACCGAACCGACCACGTACACATCGGTGCCGGTGGTGGTGGAGGCGTACTCGTCGAAGGTCGCGGTGACGCTGGTGGAACCACCGCCGCCTCCGCCCCCGCTGCCTCCGCCGCAGTTCACCGTGCAGATGTAGTTCGGGTCGTAGAAGGCGACCGCCGACTTCGCGGGCACGGTCAGGGAGGCCTTGCCGCCCGTGACGGTGACGGTGGTCGCGCCACCGTCGATCACGTTCGGGTACGTCCCGTCGGCCAGGCCCGTCGTGTACGTGTACGTGCTGGCGCCGGAGCTGTTGTTGAGGGCGACGAAGCCCGCGCCACCCCTGCCGAAGCCGATGACGTTCGAGGACGGGGACTGCCAGTTGGCGACCGCGTAGCCGCTCGCCGCGTTGTGCCAGCCGATCATGCCGGAGACCGCGGTGTTGCGGTCGAGGCAGTACCAGCCGCTCGCGCAGTTGGTGTCGGTGACGAAACCGGCGGAGTTCGGCGGGGCCTCGTCGCTCTGGCTGAAGGTCCAGCCCGAGTAGACGGACGGGCGGCCGTAGCCCCGGGCCAGCTGGAAGACGTTGGCGAGGACCGCGGTGTCGCCGTCCTTGTAGCTGAGCGAGTAGCCGTTGCGCTCGGTGTCGTGGTTGGTGACGAAGGTGTTGGAGTTCGCCTCGGCCGTCAGGCCCCAACCGCTGCCGAAACTCGACAGGTTGGCGATGTCGCCCTGGAACTGGGACTTCATCTGCGCGGCGAAGGTGAAGTCGAGGACGTCACCGCTGCCGTAGTACTCGTCCTGCGCGGGCGGGGTGCCGGGGTAGATCTCCTGGGTGATGTACGGCGCCGCGCCGGAGGTCGTGGTGTGCAGTCCGGCGACGATGGCGCTCAGGTCGGCGGCGTCGATGTGCTTGGCCGCGTCGACACGGAAGCCGTCGACACCCAGGTCGATCTGCTGGTCGAGAAAGCCGATGATCTTCGTACGGACGCCGCTCTCGGCGGTGTCCAGGTCGGGCAGGCCGAGCAGTTCGCAGTGCTGGACCTCGTACCGGTCGGACCAGTTGGAGATCGTCTTCGTGCAGTCGTCGCTGTCGGCGGGGTCGTAGTCGGGGGTGTCGTACTTGTTGGTGACGACCGTGCCGTTGTAGCCGGTGCCGGTCTGGGCGGCGGTGTGGTTGATCACGGCGTCCGTGTAGACCTTGATGCCGGCCGCGTGACACGTGTCGACCATGGTCTTGAACTGGGCCGCGGTGCCGAAGCGGCTGTTCAGGTTGTAGGCGTAGGGCTGGTAGACGTCCCACCAGTAGTAGTTCGTCTGCTTCAACGACTCCGCGGGCGGGGCGACCTGGACCGCCCCGTAGCCGGCCGGGTCGAGCACGTTCGTGCACTCGGCGGCGACCGACTTCCAGTTCCACTCCCACAGGTTGGCGATCACATCGCCGTTGGGGATGCCGGTGTCTGAGACGGCGGCGTGGGCGGCCGGGGCGGGCAGCGCGGCGGCTCCGCCGAGGGCCAGCAGTCCGGCCGTGGCCAGGGGTAACGCCCGTGATCTGATCCAGCGCATGACGGCAACTCCTTGCGGGGGACGGAGGTGCGGGAACGCGGTCAACTGGGTTGCCGGGGAAGCAAGTTGACCGCGGTGCGAGAGTGGGCGCGGTCAAGGGGCCGCGTCAATACACGTGTTGGAAGTTCTTTCGACATCTTGCTGAAACCCGAACCAACGGATAACTTCCGTTCCCCCCACCCGCACGACGAAGTGCAGGAGCACCCACATGGCAAGAAACATGGCCAGGAAGACACTTGCCGCCTCGTTCGCCCTCGCGGCGGGCCTGGCGGTCTCGGTGGCACTCCCCCCGGGTGTCGCGGCGGCTTCCCCGCCGGGCACGAAGGACGTCACCGCCGTTCTGTTCGAGTGGAAGTTCGACTCGGTCGCCAAGGAATGCACCAACACGCTGGGCCCGGCCGGTTACGGCTACGTCCAGGTCTCGCCACCCGCCGAGCACATACAGGGCTCACAGTGGTGGACCTCGTACCAGCCCGTGAGCTACAGGATCGCCGGGCGGCTCGGTGACGCGACCGCCTTCCAGAACATGATCAACACCTGTCACGCGGCCGGCGTGAAGGTCGTGGCGGACACGGTCGTCAACCACATGGCGGCGGGTTCCGGCACCGGTACCGGCGGATCTTCGTACACGAAGTACAACTACCCCGGCCTGTACTCCTCGTACGACATGGACGACTGCACGGCGACGGTCAGCGACTACACCAACCGCGCCAACGTCCAGAACTGCGAGCTCGTCGGGCTCGCCGACCTGGACACCGGCGAGGAGTACGTCCGCAAGACCATCGCCGGGTACATGAACAGCCTGCTCGGGTACGGCGTGGACGGCTTCCGCATCGACGCGGCCAAGCACATCCCGGCGACCGACCTCGCCAACATCAAGTCGCGGCTGACCAATCCGTCGGTGTACTGGAAGCAGGAGGTCATCTACGGCGCCGGCGAGGCGGTCCAGCCGACCGAGTACACCGGCAACGGCGACGTGCAGGAGTTCCGGTACGCCTACGACCTCAAGCGGGTCTTCAACAACGAGAACCTCGCCTACCTGAAGAACTACGGCGAGGGCTGGGGCTATATGAGCAGCTCCGTCGCGGGCGTGTTCGTCGACAACCACGACACCGAGCGCAACGGCTCGACGCTCAACTACAAGGACGGGGCGAACTACACCCTCGCCAACGTCTTCATGCTCGCCTACCCGTACGGCGCCCCGGACATCAACTCCGGCTACGAGTGGTCGGACGTGGACGCCGGCCCGCCCAACGGCGGCACCGTCAACGCCTGCTGGCAGGACGGCTGGAAGTGCCAGCACGCCTGGCCGGAGATCAAGTCGATGGTCGCCTTCCGCAACGCCACCCGGGGCCAGTCGGTCACCGACTGGTGGGACGACGGCAACGACGCGATCGCCTTCGGCCGCGGCGCCAAGGGGTACGTGGCCATCAACCACGAGTCGGGCTCGCTGACCCGGACCTATCAGACATCCCTCGCGGCGGGGACGTACTGCAATGTCCAGAACAACACCAGCGTCACGGTGAACGGCTCCGGGCAGTTCACGGCGACCCTCGGCGCGAACACGGCGCTGGCGCTGTACACGGGCAAGACCAGCTGCTGAGCGGCTTCCGCGAGCCGCGCGGAAGCCTGTACGGAAGGCCGTACGGAGTCCGTGGGGCCCCCGCGGGAGCCCGTACCGAAAGCGCCGTATCGGACATGCCCGATACGGCGCTTTCCTCTTTGCGACCTCTTTGCGACACCTTGCGGTAACGGGAACGTCACGCTTGCGGGATCTTGCGGAAATTTCCTTGCAACGTCTTTCGCAAGGACTTGCAGCGCTGTTAGTTTCCTCCCCAGCCCGGCGGCCGTCGATGGGACAGACGGCACCCGCGGTCCTCCCAAGGGAAGATCCGGGCAAACCCTCTTCTAGGAGTTCATATGCGACGTGGCATATCGATCGCCGCCGCGGTGACCGTCATCGCGCTGACCGCGACCGCCTGTGGTGGTTCCGACGGCAACTCGTCGAGCAAGCCGAAGGCCGCCGGCGACATTTCCGGGACGATCACGTACTGGGACACATCGGACGCGGCGACCGAAGCCCCGACGTACAAGGCTCTCATCAAGAAGTTCGAGGCCAAGTACCCGAAGATCAAGGTGAACTACCAGAGCGTCCCGTTCAGCGACGTCGAGCAGAAGTTCAAGTCGGCGGCGAAGAGCGGCAAGGGTGCCCCGGACGTCGTCCGCACCGACGTCGGCCTGATGGCCGAGTACGCCTCGCTCGGTTACATCGCCCCCCTCGACGGCACGATCGCGCTGAAGGACACCTCGGACTTCAACTCGGGCCCGCTCAACACCACCAAGTACAACGGCAAGACGTACGGCGTCCCCTCGGTCACCGACACCCTGGGTCTCCTCTACAACAAGGATCTCCTGAAGAAGGCCGGCATCGCGCAGCCGCCGACCACCTGGGACGAGTTCATCGCCGACTCGAAGACCATCAAGAAGAAGACCGGGGCGTACGGCACCTACCTCAACCCGGACTCGTACTTCCTGCTCCCGCTGCTCTACAGCAACAACGCGGACATGGCCGACACCTCGGCCAAGAAGATCACCATCTCCGACGCCAACGCCGTCACCGCGATCACCACGGCGAAGAAGATCCAGGACGAGGCGTCGATGAAGGTCGACTACGCCAACGCCTACCAGAACATGCAGACGGCGTTCAAGACCGGCAAGGTCGCCATGCTGGTCCAGGGTCCCTGGTCGGTCAGCGAGGATCTGGGCGGCAGCGCGTTCAAGGGCAAGGAGACCAACCTCGGCTACGCGCCCGTCCCGGCCGGCCCCGGTGGCAAGGCCCAGGCGCCGACCGGCGGTCACAACCTCGCGGTCTACCAGGGCTCCAAGAACCTGGACGCCGGGTACCTCTTCACCCAGTTCATGACCTCGACCGACAGCCAGGTCGAGATCGCCAAGGGCACCGGCACGCTGCCGACCCGCAAGTCGGCGTACACGGCCGAGGTCACCTCTGACGCCAAGATCGCCGGCTTCAAGCCGATCCTGGAGCAGACCGCCCGTCCGCGCGTCGCGCTGCCGCAGGTCGGCTCGCTCTTCACGCCGCTCGCGCAGAACTACGTGAAGATCCTGCAGGGCAGCGAGGACGTCAAGGCCGGTCTCGACGCCACCGCCAAGGAGTTCCAGAAGCTCCTGCCCGGCTACACCATCGGCTGACCGGGCAACCCCTGATCCACCGGTAACCGAAGAACGCGCAGCCCCGGGGAACGTTTTCCCCGCTGCCGCCCCGAACGGGGCTCCCCCGGGGCTGCGGTCACCGGTTCCCTCAGGATCACCGGACCCACCGGGCCCCGGGCCATCGGACCCCGGACCCACAAGGCCCCGGGCCGTCGGACCCCGGGATCCCCAGACCCGGGCCCACCAGACCCACGGGGCACTGGCCCCAGGGGGTGACCAGACCCCGGGTCCCGGATCCCAGACCCCGGGTCCACCAGAGCCTCGGGGCCCTGGCCCCGCGGGTTGACCGAGTCCCGGATCCCGGATCCACCAGGCCCCGGACTCTGGACCCTGGGCCCACCAGATCCCGGGCCCCCAGACTCCCCGGATCCCGGGTCCACCGGACCCTGGACTCCGGATCCACCAGACCCCGGCTCCCGGACCCCTGGACCCCGGACCCACCGGATCCCTGGATCCGGGCCCACCAGCCCCCAGACTCTCGATCCACCAGACCACCAGACCCACCGGAACCCGGATCCCGGGTCTCCACCGGGTCCCCAGACCCCGAGCCCCTGAATCCAGGGCCCACCGGACCCCGGACCCTGGACCCTGGACCCTGGACCCATCGAACCCGAGATCCACCGAACCCCAGGCTCACCGAACCCCAGATCCACCAGACCCTCGGATCCACGGGGGCCACGGGGGCCACCGGACCCCGGGTCACCAGATCTCCCGAGCCCCAGACCTCCGCATTTCCGCCGCGAAAGAGCCGATGAGGATGACGACCGCAGCGAGCACCGAGAAGACCGACCAGCCAGCGCCCGGCAAGAACGCCGCGCGCCCCCCACGCGTTTCGGCGCTCCGGCGGTCCTGGGACAAGTACTGGTACGCCTGGGCCATGGTGACCCCGGTCGCCATCGTCCTCACCGTCCTCGTCCTGTATCCGCTCGGGTACGGCATCTACCAGTCGCTGACCGACGCCAACGAGTCGAACGTGGCGTCCACCATCGGCGCCTTCCACCGCCCGGCCACCTACAAGTTCGTCGGCCTCGACAACTACTGGCACGTGCTGTCGGGCGCGGACAGCGACTTCTACCCGCGCCTGCTGTGGACGGTCATCTGGACGGTGTCCTGCGTGACCCTCCAGGTCGGCATCGGCATGGGCCTCGCGGTGCTGCTCAACCGCAAGGTCCGCTTCCGCGGTTTCTACCGCGCCATGCTGATCCTGCCCTGGGCCGTCCCCTCGTTCATCGGCGTCTTCGCCTGGCGGCTGATGCTCAACTCCCAGTACGGCGTCTTCAACGAGATCATCACCGCGTTCGGCCTGCCGGCCCAGGACTGGCTCGGCACCCCGCTCGCCCAGAAGATCGCCGTCATCATGGTGAACGTCTGGATCGGCATCCCCTTCAACATGGTCGCGGTGCTCGGCGGACTCCAGTCCATCCCCAAGGAGCTGTACGAGGCCGCCGAGATGGACGGCGCCTCCCCCTGGCAGCGCTTCGTCAACGTGACGCTGCCCGGTCTGCGCCCGGTGTCGAACACCGTGATCCTGCTCGGCTGCATCTGGACGTTCAACATGTTCAACGTCATCTATCTGCTGCTGGGCAACAACACGAGCGGCGACGCCGACATCCTCGTCACCTTCGCCTTCCGCAAGGCGTTCACCGGCATCTCGGACTACGCGGGCGCGGCGACGTACGGGATCATCATCCTCGCCCTCCTGCTGGCCTTCTCGACCTTCTACCGCCGCAGCACCCTGAAGTCCGAGCAGGCGTAAGGAGCCCTCGCCATGACCGCAGCAACCCACGAGTCCTCCGCGACCGCCACTGCCGGCCGGTCCGCCGTGGCCACCCCCCGCAAGGTCCGCGGCCGCGAGGAACGCAGCCTCGGCTCCTCGATCGCCCTGCACGGCACGCTGATCGTCGCCACGGTGATCGCGGCCTTCCCGGTGATGTGGATCCTGTTCATCTCGCTCGGCCCGAAGAACGCCTGGCAGCAGCCGAGCGAGGTGTTCTCGCACCTCAGCCTGCACAACTACAGCGATGTGCTGTCCCAGACGGACCTGCCGAAGTGGTTCCTGAACACCGTCGTCGTGGCGGGCGGCACCACCGTGCTCGGCGTCTTCCTCGCGGCGACCGCCGGATACGCGGTGTCCCGGATGAAGTTCCCCGGCAGCAGGCAGCTGATGTGGACCTTCCTGGTCACGCAGATGTTCCCCAGTATCGTGCTGATCGTGCCGCTGTATCTCCTTATGTCCGAGCTGAACCTGCTGGACAACTACCTCGGTCTGATCCTGGCGTACGCGACGACGGCGGTGCCGTTCTGCGCCTGGATGATGAAGGGGTACTTCGACACCATCCCCAAGGAGATAGACGAGGCGGGCCGGGTCGACGGGCTCACCCCGTTCGGCACGTTCTGGCGGCTGATCGTGCCGCTGGCCAAGCCGGGCCTCGCCGTGACCGCGTTCTACAGCTTCCTCACCGCCTGGGGCGAGGTCGCGTACGCCACGCAGTTCATGCAGTCCGACCACTACACACTCGCTGTCGGCATCCGCACCTTCGCGCAGGACCAGCGGCCCGACTGGGCGTGGACCTCGGCCACGGCGATCATCATCACCCTTCCGGCGGCCCTCGTCTTCATGCTGGTGCAGCGCAGCCTGGTCTCCGGTCTGACGGCCGGAGGCACGAAATCCTGACGGCCCGCCCGCACTTAGCGGACCCCTCGCACTCAGCAAGCGCCTCCGTCGTTCCCCCCGCACCCCTAAGGGAATCCATGACCCAGCACGTCACCGACGCACTCCCCACCGACGCCTCCTCCGCCGCCTCCGGGCGCCGGGAGTGGTGGCGCGACGCGGTCATCTACCAGGTCTATCCGCGCAGCTTCGCGGACGGCAACGGCGACGGCATGGGTGACCTGCCCGGCGTCCGGGCCCGGCTCCCGTACCTGAAGGAACTCGGCGTCGACGCGGTGTGGCTGTCCCCCTTCTACGCCTCCCCGCAGGCGGACGCGGGCTACGACGTGGCCGACTACCGCGCGGTGGACCCGATGTTCGGCAACCTCACGGACGCCGACGACCTGGTGCGGGACGCGCACGGCCTGGGGCTGCGGGTGATCGTCGACCTGGTGCCCAACCACTGCTCGGACCAGCACGAGTGGTTCAAGCAGGCGCTGCGCGAGGGCCCGGGTTCGCCGATCCGGGAGCGCTTCCACTTCCGTCCCGGCAAGGGGGAGAACGGCGAACTTCCCCCCAACGACTGGGAGTCCATCTTCGGCGGGCCGGCCTGGACCCGCGTCGAGGACGGCGAGTGGTACCTGCACCTGTTCGCGCCCGAGCAGCCCGACTTCAACTGGGACCACCCGGCCGTCCACGACGAGTTCCGCTCGATCCTGCGCTTCTGGCTGGACCTCGGCATCGACGGCTTCCGCATCGACGTCGCCCACGGCCTCGTCAAGGCGGCGGGTCTGCCCGACATCGGCCACGACGAGCAGGTCAAGCTGCTCGGCACCGAGGCCGTGCCGTACTTCGACCAGGACGGCGTGCACGAGATCTACCGCAGCTGGCGGCGGATCCTCGACGAGTACACGGGCGAGCGCATCGCGGTGGCGGAGGCGTGGACGCCGACCGTCGAGCGCAGCGCGCTGTACCTGCGCCCGGACGAGCTGCACCAGGCCTTCAACTTCTCCTACCTGACCACCGGTTGGAACGCGGCGGACCTGCGCGAGGTCATCGACCGCTCGCTCGGCGCCATGAACGCCGTACACGCGCCCGCGACCTGGGTCCTGTCCAACCACGACGTGGTACGGCACTCCACGCGTCTCGCGGAAGGGGACGAGGCGCGTGGTCTGCGCCGGGCCCGGGCGGCGACCCTGCTCATGCTGGCGCTGCCCGGCTCGGCGTACCTCTACCAGGGCGAGGAGCTCGGGCTGCCCGAGGTCGTCGACCTGCCCGACGAGGTCCGCCAGGACCCGGCGTTCTTCCGCAGCGCGGGCCAGGACGGCACCCGCGACGGCTGCCGGGTGCCGCTGCCGTGGTCCGGCGAGGTCGCACCGTTCGGCTTCGGTCCGGTCGAGGGCGGCCCGAGCTGGCTGCCGCAGCCGGCCTCCTGGAAGAACCTCACGGTCGAGGCGCAGGAGGGCGACCCCACCTCGACGCTGGAGTTCTACCGCAGCGCGCTCGCCGTGCGCCGCGAGCACCCGGCGCTCGGCGCGGGCCGTCAGGTGACCTGGCTGCCGGCGCCCGACGGGCTCCTCGCCTTCCGCCGGGACACCGCAGAGGGCTCCTTCGTCTGCACGGTGAACCTCACCTCGGCCCCCCTCCCGCTGCCCACCCCGGGCACCCTGCTGCTCGCCAGCGCGGACGTCGAGCCGGGTGTCGAAACGACCGAACTGCCCGCAGATTCAACGGTCTGGTGGGCAGTCTGAGATGCGACCGGTACAGTCCAATCCTGTGACCACACGGCTTGCCGACATCGCAGCCCAGGCGGGGGTCAGTGAGGCGACTGTCAGCCGCGTCCTGAACGGGAAGCCGGGCGTCGCCGCGACCACCCGCCAGTCCGTCCTGGCCGCGCTCGACGTCCTGGGCTACGAGCGTCCGGTCCGGCTGCGGCAGCGCAGCGAGGGCCTGGTGGGCCTGATCACCCCGGAGCTGGAGAACCCCATATTTCCGGCCCTGGCGCAGGTCATCGGCCAGGCCCTGACCCGCCAGGGCTACACCCCGGTCCTCGCCACCCAGACGCCGGGCGGCTCCACCGAGGACGAGCTGACGGAGATGCTGGTGGACCGGGGCGTCGCCGGCATCATCTTCGTCTCCGGTCTGCACGCCGACACCTCGGCGGACATGCAGCGCTACGAGCAGCTGCGCGCCCAGGGCGTCCCGTTCGTCCTGGTCGACGGTTTCTCGCCGAAGGTCCAGGCGCCCTTCATCTCCCCGGACGACCGCGCGGCGATGGCCCTCGCGGTCACGCACCTCGTCTCGCTCGGGCACACCAACATCGGACTCGCCCTGGGTCCGAAGCGGTTCGTGCCCGTGCAGCGGAAGATCGAGGGCTTCGTGCGCACGATGCAGGAGCAGTTGGGGCTGAGCCCGGCCGACATCGAGGAGCGACTGGTCCAGCACTCGCTGTACACCCTGGAGGGCGGTCAGGCCGCGGCCACCGCCCTCATGGACCGGGGGTGCACGGCGGTGGTCTGCGCGAGCGACATGATGGCCCTCGGCGCGATAAGGGCGGCGCGTCAGCGGGGCCTGGAGGTGCCGAAGGACATATCGGTCGTCGGCTTCGACGACTCCCCTCTGATCGCCTTCACCGACCCGCCCCTGACGACGATACGCAAGCCGGTCCCGGCCATGGGTCAGGCGGCGGTGCGGACGTTGCTGGAGGAGATCGGTGGAACTCCGGCACCGCACAGTGAGTTCGTGTTCATGCCGGAGCTGGTGGTGCGCGGTTCGACCGCTTCGGCCCCTGGGGACCGGAATCGTCCCTGAGGAGGAGCCCCTACGTTGCGCGTAGGACTCCTCCTGTCGTAGAACGTGCGGCCAGGACCCAACCAGGGGATGATCGGTCGCGGAACGCTTTTCTGGCAGACTTTGTGCCTATGGGTGAGACGACCGTGACGACACTGGAAGGCCAGGACCGGGCCGCTCCACGCCCCGTCGCGGAGGAGAACGCGGGGAAGGCGTTCCTGCGCCGACGGCGCACCCCGCGTCGCCCCCGCTTCTGGTTCGAGATCCTGCTCATCGCCGTGAGTTACTGGACGTACTCACTGATCCGCAACGCGGTGCCCGAGCAGAAGCAGGAGGCGCTGCGCAACGCCGACTGGCTGTGGCGCATGGAGCACCATCTCGGAATCGCCGTCGAGCAGTCGGTCAACCACGCCGTGAACTCGGTGACATGGCTGATCATCGGGATGAACTACTACTACGCGACGCTGCACTTCGTCGTGACGCTCGGTGTCCTGGTGTGGCTCTATCGCAGCCACCCCGGCCGGTACGCGGCGGCGCGCCTCGCGCTCTTCGCCACCACGGCGGTGGCCCTGCTCGGCTACTACTTCTTCCCGCTGGCCCCGCCCCGCCTGATGAACGGCGGCGACTTCGTCGACACGGTGGTCGTCCACCACACGTGGGGTTCCATGGCCTCCGGGGACCTCAAGCACATGTCCAACCAGTACGCCGCGATGCCGTCGATGCACATCGGCTGGTCCCTGTGGTGCGGTCTGACCATCTTCGCCCTGGCCTCGGTGCCGTGGGTGCGCGTCCTGGGCCTGCTCTACCCGGCGGCCACGCTGCTGGTCATCGTCTCCACCGCCAACCACTTCTGGCTGGACGCGGTGGGCGGCATGCTGTGCCTGACCTTCGGCTTCACGGTCGCCCGCCTCTGGTACGGCGCTCTGCCGTACGCCCTGCCCCGCTGGGTTCCCGGGACGCGCGGCGCGCCCCTGGTGCCGCTGGAGACCTGACGCCCGAAGCTGTCGTCGAACGGGCCCGTCGGTGACCGACGGGCCCGTTCGACGTCCCCCGGAGCGATACGTCCCGTCTCGCGACCCTCCAGCACCTGGAGCCCGGCGTGAGCCGTCACCACTCGGGGTGGGCCGTCACCGGTCGGGGTGGGCCGTCACCGGTCGGGGTGGGCCGTCACCGGTCGGGGTGGGCCGCGCCCCGCAGCGCGTCCAGCAGTCCGCGCAGTGCCGGCCGTTCGGCCGCGCCGGGACCCGCCTCCCGTACCGCCGCGTAGAGGACCCGCACCGGCTCAGGAGCGCGCACCTTCCGCACCACCACACCAGGGTGCCGGCTCCCCAGCCCGAGCCGGGGAATCAGACTCACTCCGAGCCCGGCCGCCACGAATCCCTGAGCGGTGGCGTAGTCCTCGCTCTGCACCGCGAACGAGGGCCGGAACCCGGCAGTCGCACAGGCGTCCAGCTGGGCGTCGAGACAGGGCCCCGGCCACTCGCTCCCGACCCACGGCTCATCCGCCAGCTCCGCCAGTTCGAGCAGCCGCCGCCCCGCGAGCCGATGCCCCCTGGGCAGCACGACCCGGTACGGATCATCGAGCAGACGTACGAGCCGTATGCCCTCGGGACCGATATCGTCGGCCCGCACCACGAGGGCGAGATCGGCCCGCCCCTCCTTCACGTCGGGCAGCGGATCCTCCACATCGATCAGCTTCAACTCCACCCGCACGCCGGGGTGCTCACGCCGAAACCGCGCAACGGCGGGAGCGACCAGCGCGGCCCCGGCCGTGGCGAAGTACCGCACCGCAAGCCGCCCCGTCCGCCCCGCCCGCAGATCCGCGAGGGCGGTCTCCGCCTCGGCGACCTGCCGGCCGATGGCGTCCGCGTACTCGGTCAGCAGCAGCCCCGCCGCGGTGGGCCGCACCCCGCGCCCGACCCGCTCCAGCAGCTCGGTCCCCGCCTGCTTCTCCAGCGCCCCGATCTGCTGACTGACGGCGGACGGCGTGTACCCCAGATCCGCCGCGGCCGCCGTCACCGACCCGCTGCTGACCACAGCCCGCAGCACCTGCATACGCCGCACATCAAGCATGAAGCACACCTTAACAGTGCATGCAAAACACTTCACTTGTCCTCAACTCAAACCCCAAGGACCGTAGGACGCATGCCAAGCGCCCAAGCCGCCTCCCCCCTCCGTTCTTCTCTCCGTTCCTCTCTCCGCATGGCCACCCTGGCGCTCCTCTGGGGCTCCGGCTTCCTCTGGATCAAGGTGGCCCTGGACCACGGCCTGTCCCCCGCCCACCTCACCCTCACGCGCTGCGCCCTGGGCACGGCGGTCCTCCTGCTCCTGGCCCGCGGGGCGCACCAGCGCCTCCCCCGCTCCCGCGCCCTCTGGCTCCATGTGACCGTCGCGGCGCTGTTCTGCAACGCGATCCCCTTCGCCCTCTTCGCGCTCGGCGAGCAGACGGTCGACTCGGGGATCGCGGGCGTCATGAACGCGACGACTCCCCTCTGGTCGCTCCTCCTGGGCGCGGTTCTCGGCACGGACCGCGCCCTCCACCCCCTCCGCCTGACCGGCCTGTTCCTCGGCTTCGCGGGCGTGCTGCTGATCTTCGCCCCCTGGCAGCACGACGGCCTGGCCGGCTGGGGCGCCGGAGCCCTCCTGGCCGCCGCGGCGAGCTATGCGATCGCCTTCACCTACATGGCCCGCCACCTCACCCCCCGCGGCGCGCCCCTGGCCGTATCGGCGGCCCAACTCCTCATGGCCACGGCGTGGACGACCCTGACCCTCCCCACGGCGGCCCCCACCCACCCCGACAGCACGGCCCTGCTGGCGGTCACCGTCCTCGGCGTCTTCTCCACCGGCCTGACCTTCTACCTCAACTACCGCATGATCGCCGAAGAGGGCCCCACCAGCGCGGCCACGGTCGGCTACCTGCTCCCCGTGGTCTCGGTGACGCTCGGCGCCCTGGTCCTGAACGAGACGCTCGGCCCCCGCACCCTGGCGGGCATGGCGGTGGTCCTGGCCGGAGTGGCAGCCACCCGCACCCGCCCCCGAACGGAAGGGGCCGTGCCGGTACGTCAAAGCCCGTCGCTTACGTCCGGGCCTGGAAGCGGCTCCTCACAGGGCAACGCCTGATCCGGCGGCGACGGGCTGACGTACCGGCACGGCCCCGACCCGCCCACCGCGCGGGCAGGCCCCCAGGGCTCACGCCCCGTAGAACAGCACTTCCACGACGGCCCGAGCCCGCCGAGTGGTCCGCCGGTAGTCCTCGAGCATGTCGCCGACATGACCGGGTCCGTACCCCAGGTACCGTCCGACCGCGGCAAGTTCACGCCCGTCGGAGGGAAACGTGTCCCCGGCCCGCCCCCGCACCAGCATCACCGCGTTGCGCACCCGCGTGGCCAGCACCCACGCCTCGTCCAGGATGGCCGCGTCCTCCCCGGACACCAGCTCCGCCGCGCACGCCGCGCCCAGCGCCTCCCGTGTCCGAGTGGTCCGCAGCCCCGGCTCCACCCACCCGTGCTGCAACTGGAACAGCTGCACGGTCCACTCCACGTCGGACAGCCCGCCCCGCCCCAGCTTGGTGTGCAGCGTCGGATCGGCCCCGCGGGGCATCCGCTCCGACTCCATCCGGGCCTTCAGCCGCCGGATCTCCCGTACGGCGTCGTCACCGAGACCCTCCGCGGGATACCGCAACGGATCGACCAGTTCGATGAACCGCCGCCCCAGGTCCTCGTCCCCCGCGACGATCTCGGCCCGCAAGAGGGCCTGCGACTCCCACACCAACGACCACCGCCGGTAGTAGGCCTCATAGGAGTTCAGCGTCCGCACCAAAGGCCCGGACTTCCCCTCGGGCCGCAGATCGGCGTCGATCAGCAAGGGCGGATCCGCGCTGGAGACCTGAAGCAACCGCCGCATCTCCGAGACAACCGCGTTGGCCGCCCGGGATGCCTCCTGCTCGTCGACACCCTCCCGGGGCTCATGCACGAACAGCACGTCCGCATCGGACCCGTAACCGAGCTCGTGCCCCCCGAACCGCCCCATCCCGATGACGGCGAACCGCGTGGGCAGCGTGTCCCCCCATCTGTCCCGCACCACGGCCCGCAGGGTCCCCGCCAGCGTCGCCGCCGTCAGGTCGGACACGGCCCCGCCCACCTGATCCACCAGCGCGCCCTGATCGGCGACGGCCGGCGTCTCCTCGGTGCCGTACGAGGCGACGATGTCCGCGGCGGCCGTACGGAACAGCTCCCGCCGCCGCACACCACGCGCGGCGGTCACCGCCTGCTCGCCCCCGTCGGCCCGCCTCACCGCGGCGAGGATCTCCTGCTCCAGATGGGCACGGCTGCGCGGTTCGAGCCCGCCCCCGTCCCCGTCACCGAGCAGCGCGACGGCCTCCGGCGCCCGCATCAGCAGGTCCGGGGCGAGCCGCCCGGCCGACAGCACCCGCGCCAGGTTCTCCGCCGCGGCCCCTTCGTCCCTCAACAGCCGCAGATACCAAGGGGACTTGCCCAGGGCGTCCGACACCTTGCGGAAGTTCAGCAACCCGGCGTCGGGTTCGGCGGAATCCGCGAACCACCCCAACAGCACGGGCAGCAGGGTCCGCTGGATCGCGGCCTTCCGCGAGACCCCGGAAGCCAGCGCCTCCAAATGCCGCAGCGCCGCGGCCGGATCGGCGTACCCGAGGGCGACGAGCCGCTCCCGCGCCGCGTTCGGACTCAGCCGGCTCTCGCCCGGGGCGAGTTGGGCCACGGCGTCCAGCAGCGGCCGGTAGAACAACTTCTCGTGCAGCCGCCGTACGACAGCCGCGTGCCGCTTCCACTCACGGTTCAGCTCGACGACGGGATCGGCCCGAAGCCCGAGCGACCGCCCGATGCGCCGCAGATCGGCATCGTCCTCGGGCACCAGATGGGTCCGCCGCAGCCGGTAGAGCTGTATCCGGTGCTCCATGGACCGCAGGAAGCGATAGGCCTCGTCGAGCTGCACGGCGTCGGCCCGCCCGACATAGCCGCCGGCCGCGAGTGCCTTCAACGCGTCCAGCGTGGTCCCGCTGCGCAGCGAGGTGTCGGCCCGCCCGTGCACCAACTGGAGGAGCTGCACGGCGAATTCGACATCGCGCAGTCCTCCCGGTCCGAGTTTCAGCTCGCGCTCGATCTCGGCGACGGGGATGTTCTCCACGACCCGCCGCCGCATCTTCTGTACGTCGGCGACGAAGTTCTCCCGCTCGGCGGCGTGCCACACCAGGGGCGCCAGCGTGGCCACGTACTCCTCGCCGAGTCCAAGGTCCCCGGCCACGGGCCGCGCCTTCAACAGCGCCTGGAACTCCCAGGTCTTGGCCCACCGCTGGTAGTAGGCGAGGTGACTGCTCAGGGTCCGTACCAGCGGCCCGTTCCGCCCCTCGGGCCGCAGATTCGCGTCGACGGGCCAGATGCTGCCCTCGACGGTGGTCTCGGAACAGATCCGCATCATGTGGGAGGCGAGCCGGGTGGCGGCCTGCAGCGCCTTGCGCTCGTCAGCCCCGTCCACCGCCTCCCCCACGAAGATGACATCGACGTCGGACACGTAGTTCAGCTCGTGCCCCCCGCACTTCCCCATCGCGACCACCGCGAGCCGGCACAGCGCGGCGTCGTCGGGCGCGGCCCTGCCGGCGATGGCGAGCGCGGCGCGCAGGGTGGCCGTGGCGAGGTCGGCGAGTTCGGCGGCGGTCTGGGCGAGGTCGGTGGTGCCGCACACGTCGCGTGCGGCGATGGACAGCAGGCAGCGCCGGTAGGCGACGCGCAGGGCGACGGGATCGGTCGCCTGCGCCAGCCCCCGCTCGAACTCCCGCACCCCGGGGTGGAGGTCCTGTGGCTCGTACGTCACGAGCGCCTGCCAGTCGCTCGGGTGCCGGGCGAGGTGGTCGGCGAGGGCGGCGGAGGCACCGAGGACGCCGAGCAGCCGGTCGCGCAGCGGCTTGGCCGCGATCAGGGTGTCGAGGAGTTCCCGCTCGGCGATGTGGCCGTCCTGCGCCTCGACGAGCCGGACGAGCCCGAGCAGCGCGAGATCGGGATCGGCGGTGGCGCCGAGCGCGTCGAGGAGCACCGGATCGGACCGTATGGGCTCGAGCTCCGCGCCGTCCAGGAGGCGCTCGGCGGCCGACGGATCGGTGAAGCCGTGTCGCAGCAGCCGCGTGAAGGTACTGCTCCTGCGCCCCGGCGCCATCATCCTGGGCCCTCCCGTCGGATCAGGTCGCACGACCGGTCCGATCAAGGTCGTACGAGCCCGAGCCTAACCCCGGTCCCCGCGGTGGCGCCCCGCGCCGGAATCGGCTTCCGTAGGAGGTGTCCTCGGATGTGGTCCGCGCGAGCTGCGAGGAGGGTAAGAAAAGTAAGAAGGCGAGCGGGGTGCCGGCGACCGCGCAGGCCGGGAGGTAAGCAGTTCATCAGGTCTTCACCCCGCCGGTTGGGTGGCTTGGCGCAGGGGAATGTTGGCGTGAGCATGCTCTGTCCGCACCGCCACCGTCGCCTTCCCCCCCCACCGGAGGTCTGAAGTGTCCGGCAGAACCGTGTACCGCCGCAGTCGTGCCGTCGTGGCGTCCGCCCTCGCCTTCACCGCAGCCGCGGTGGGCCTGTGGACCGGCCTCGGCGGCTCCACCACCGCGCACGCCGCGGCCGGGGTGCCGACCCCGGACCACGTGGTCGTCGTGGTCTTCGAGAACCACGCGTACAGCCAGGTGATCGGCTCCTCCAGCGCCCCGTACATCAACTCGCTCAAGACCGGCGGCGCCAACCTCACCTCGTCGTACGCCGAGACGCACCCGAGCCAGCCCAACTACTACGCCCTCTTCTCCGGCTCCACCCAGGGCGTCACCGACGACAGCTGTGTCACCCCCGGCTTCTCCTCCGCCGCGAACCTCGCCTCCGAGGTGATCGCGGCGGGCAGGACCTGGGCCAGCTACAACGAGACGCTGCCCAGCCAGGGCTCCACGACGTGCAGCAGCGGCAACTACGCGCAGAAGCACAACCCGTGGTTCGGCTTCAGCAACGTACCGACGTCGACCGCGAAGACCTTCACCCAGTTCCCGACGGACTACACGACGCTTCCGCAGGTCTCCTTCGTGGTCCCCAACCTGTGCAGCGACATGCACGACTGCTCGGTGTCGACCGGTGACACCTGGCTGAAGAACAAGCTGGGCGCGTACGCGACCTGGGCCAAGACCCACAACAGCCTGCTCGTCGTCACCTTCGACGAGGACAACCGGCTCAGTGGCAACAAGATCCCGACCGTGTTCTACGGCCAGCAGGTGACCGCGGGATCCACCAGCTCGACCACCTACAACCACTACGACCTGCTGCGCACCCTGGAGGACTCGCAGGGCCTGTCGACACACGCGGGCAACGCCGCCTCCGGCAAGGACATCACCGGCATCTGGACGTCCTGAGATGTACGTGGCGGACAGCCGCGCCTCCACGAGTGCGGCGTCCGCGGAAGGCGCCGTCCGGCCTCGTGCCGGACGGCGCCGTGCCGCGGTCGCGCCCACGGTGCTGGCGCTCGGCGCGGTCAGTCTCATCACCGACGTATCGTCGGAGATGGTCACGGCGGTACTGCCCCTGTACCTGGTGACGGGCCTCGGCCTGTCCCCGCTGGGCTTCGGTCTCCTGGACGGCATCTACAACGGCTTCTCGGCACTCGTCCGGCTGATCGGGGGCCACCTGGCCGACCGCGGCGGCGGCCGCCACAAATGGGTGGCGGGCTTCGGCTACGCCCTCTCGGCGGCCTGCAAGCCCCTACTGCTCCTGGCCCACACGCTCACCCCGATCGGCCTGATCCTGGCCGCCGACCGCACCGGCAAGGGCCTGCGCACGGCCCCGCGCGACGCGCTGATCTCGCTGTCGAGCACGCCGGAGACACGGGGGCGCGCGTTCGGCGTGCACCGGGCGATGGACACGGCGGGCGCGCTGTTCGGTCCCCTCGTGGCCTTCCTGATCCTGCGGGCCACGGTCGACGGGTACGACGCGGTGTTCACGGTGAGCTTCTGCGTGGCGGTGGTGGGCGTACTGGTCCTGGTGCTGTTCGTGCCGAACGGTGCGCACCGTGCTCGTACGAAGTCCGGTCCGGACAGCGCTCGTACGAAGTCCGGTCCCGACGGCGCTCGTACGAAGTCCGGTCCCGACGGCGCTCGTTCGCAAGCGACAGGGACGGCACCGCAGGGAATCTCCGGGGACACCGCACCTCGCCCCACCCTGCGCGCGGCCCTCGCTCTCCTCGCCCGCCCCGACCTGCGCCGCGTCACCCTCTGCGCGCTCCTCCTGGGCCTCGCGACGGTCAGCGACTCCTTCGTCTACCTGCTCCTCCAGCGGCGCCTGGGCGTACCGGACCGCTGGTTCGCGCTGCTGCCCCTCGGCACGGCGGCGGCCTTCCTGCTCCTGGCCGTCCCACTCGGCCGCCTCGCGGACCGGGTCGGCCGCTGGCGGGTGTTCCTGGCCGGCCACGGCGCCCTGCTCCTCGCGTACGCCCTCCTGCTCACCTCCTGGCACGGAACGGCACTGCCGTACGCCGTCCTGCTCCTGCACGGCTGCTTCTACGCCGCCACCGACGGCGTACTGATGGCGGTGGCCTCGGAGAGCGTGCCCGAGGAACTGCGCTCGTCCGGTCTCGCCCTCGTCCAGACCGGCCAGGCCCTGGCCCGTTTCGTCTGCTCGCTCGGCTTCGGCGCGGCGTGGACGGCTTGGGGCGACCGTACGGCGCTCACGGCGTCGACGGTGGCGCTGGCGCTCTGCGCCCTGTTCGCGCTCACACTCCGCCGTCCCACTCCCTCCGCTGCCCCTTCAGAAGGCCTCGCATGACCCTCCGTACCCGCATCCTGGTCCTGATCTCGGCGCTGGTCGTCCTGGCGGGCGTGGCCACGGCCTCCGTGCTGCACGCCTCGGTCCGCGCGGACCGCAAGAACCAGACCCAGCCCGGCGGCCCGAGGATCACCACGGGCACGGTCGCGCTCGCCACCGGGTCCGGGAGCCGCATGATCTTCCGGAACATGGCCTGGGGCCCGCACCGCGACGAACTGACGACGGTCCCGGCATCGAACCCCTCGGGGCCCCGCACGGCGTCGAAGGTCAAATGCCTCCGCTTCTACGCGGCCGCGGGCACCGGCGTCTGCCTCCAGTCGGTGCACGGCCCGGTCCAGGACACCTACCGGGCCGTCATCCTCGACACGCGCCTGCGCGAGACGGCCCGCTACGACGTCCCCGGCATCCCGTCCCGCGCCCGCGTCTCCCCCAGCGGCCGGTACGCCGCGTGGACGGCCTTCGTCGGCGGCGACTCGTACGCGGGTACGAACTTCTCCACGCGCGCGGCGATCGTGGACACGAGAACGGGGAAACTGACCCCCTCCTTGGAGGCGTTCCGCGTCGTGAAGGACGGCAGGACGTACCACGCGGCGGACGTCAACTTCTGGGGCGTCACGTTCGCGGCCGACGACCGCACGTTCTACGCGACGCTGGCGACGAAGGGCAGGACGTACCTGGTCCGTGGAGACCTACGGGCCCGCACCCTCACGACCCTCCACACCAACGTCGAATGCCCGTCCCTCTCCCCCGACGGCACGCGCGTCGCCTACAAGAAGCGCGTGCCGGGCCTGTCGAAGGACGCCCCCTGGCACCTGTACGTCCTCGACCTGCGCACGATGCGCGAAACCCCGCTGGCCGAGCCCCGCAGCGTCGACGACCAGGTGGTCTGGCGCGACGACCGCACGATCGTCTACGCCCTCCCCGGCGACTATGGAGCCGACCTCTACACCGTCCCGTCCGACGGCACGGGAAAGCCGCGCCGCATCAGCACCGCGGCGGTGTCTCCCGCGTACGTGAACTAGCCGACGGCGTACGTGAACCAGGCGAAGGCGTACGTGAACTAGGCGAACGCGCCCTGGGCGGTGAAGGCCAGCTTGGCGAAGCGTTCGCCGATACGGCGATGGGTGGCGGCGTCCGGGTGGAGCTGGTCGGGCAGCGGCAACTCGGCGAAGTCGGCCTCGCCGTAGAGGTCCAGGCCGTCCAGGTGGTGCAGGTTCGGATCCTCGGCCGCCCGCTGCTCCACGATCCGGGCCAGCTCGTCGCGGATGACACGCAACGTCAGTTTCCCGCTCGCGCGCTCCGCCGGATCCCCCACGGCCAGGAACCGCAGCCGCCCCGCACCGATATCGGAGAGGTCCGGGGCGGTGGGCCCGGGCGTGTCCTCATGGATGGGACAGAGAAGAGGCGAGACGACCAGCAGCGGCGTGGTGGGATGCCCGTCACGGACGGTGTCGAGAAAGCCGTGCACCGCCGGGCCGAAGGCACGCAACCGCATCGCATCGGTGTTGACCAGGTTGATCCCGATCTTGACGCTGATCAGGTCGGCGGCGGTGTCCCTCATGGCCCGCGCGGTGAACGGATCGAGCACAGCGCTCCCGCTCAGCCCCAGGTTGATCAGTTCCACACCGGCGAGGGAGGCGGCGAGCGCGGGCCAGGTGGAGGTGGGCCCGGCGGCGCTGGAACCATGGCTGATCGAGCTGCCGTGATGCAGCCACACCTTGCGTCCCCGGTCCGGCGCGGGCTCGACGGGGGCGTCGGTGCGCAGGGCGACGAGTTCGGTGGTCTCGTTGTACGGCAGCCAGATCTCGACGTCCTTGACGCCGTCGGACAGACCGTCGAAACGGAGGGTACCGACCGCTCCCGGCCGGGTCGAGGCAGCTCCGGTGGCCATGTCGACGGTCATCGCGTTGCCGCCGA
The DNA here is from genome assembly GCF_019091445.1 of Streptomyces sp. GbtcB7. Taxonomy (NCBI): domain Bacteria; kingdom Bacillati; phylum Actinomycetota; class Actinomycetes; order Kitasatosporales; family Streptomycetaceae; genus Streptomyces; species Streptomyces sp. GbtcB7. The sequence goes on along the minus strand of NZ_JAGXJM010000001.1, from coordinate 592,337 downwards.
TCACGCTCGCCTGCCCCGCCGGCCGGCCGTCGACGACCAACTCGTACACCCCGTCCGGGCGGGGCGGCGCACCCACGTAGACGAGCTTGGTGGGCAACGTGTCCAGCTCGACGGCGGTGGCCCGGGTACGGAAGACCAGCCGTACGCCGGAGGGCTGGGCCTCGGCCAGGGCGAGCTGTTCGTCGGGGATCTGCCTGCGGGCCCGGGCGGGCAGCCGGTGCGGGAGGACACCGCGTTCGGTGGGTTCCAGGTCCAGGGCGCCGCGCAGGAGGTCGGCGGTGACGGGTGTGGTGATCCAGTCGTGGTCGGCGGTCATGGCCTCGGTGTCTCCATCAAAACTCTCGGGCGCCGGAATCGACAGGAGGGACGATTCCGGCGGGACGATCAGGGGGCGGACGCGGGCGCGGTTGCTGTTGTTGCCGTGGCTGCTGTCGCCGCTGCGCTCGCGGGCCAGTTCCGCAGCAGCGCGTCGAGGGCGTCCAGCATCCGCACCCAGGTCTCCTGCGTGTCGGGGGCGCTGTGGCTGAACCCTCCCCCCATCTCCAGGCTGACGTAGCCGTGGAAGAAGCTGCCCAGCAGCCGGACGGCGTGTGTCTGGTCCGGCTCCGTCAGCGCGTAGCCACGCAGGATCGCCCGCGTCATCTGCGCGTGCCGCCCACCGGCGCTGGCGGCGGCCGTTGCCGGATCGAGCCTGAACTGGGCGGCGGCATAGCGGCCGGGATGCTCCCGGGCGTAGTCGCGGTAGACGTTCGCGAGAGCGGCCAGGGCGTCCTTGCCGGCTCGTCCGGCCAGCGCGGCGGCGCCCCGGTCGGCGAGTTCCTCCAGGGCGAGCAGGGCGATCCGGGTCTTGAGGTCCTGGGAGTTCTTCACGTGCGAGTACAGGCTCGCGACCTTCACGTCGAAGCGTCTGGCGAGCTCCGAGACGGTCACCTGATCGAAGCCCACCTCGTCGGCCAGCTCCGCCCCCGCGAGGACCAGACGTTCCGTGGTCAGCCCGACGCGCGCCATAACCTTCCTCCCATTCACCACAATGACTCATGTATTTGCCTAACACCTTTAGGCAATTTACCATGCCTCTCATGAAGCCGCTGACCGAACAAGAGATCCGCGCCGCGTTCGTGAACTGCACCAAGGGCGAGGCGAAGCGCCTGTCCGTCCCGCGCGACCTGGCCGACCACCCCTGGGACGACCTCGACTACCTCGGCTGGCGAGATCCCCAGTCCCCCGAACGCGCCTACCTCGTCCTCGAACTGAACGGCCACCCGAAGGCCCTGGTCCTGCGCAGCCCCAGCCCCAGCTCCTGGCAGACCCGGCGCAGCATGTGCTCGATGTGCCTGACCACCCACACCGGCGGCGTCTCCCTGATGGTCGCCCCGAAGGCGGGCAAGGCCGGTCAGCAGGGCAACTCGGTCGGCGCCTACATATGCAGCGACCTCTCCTGCTCCCTGTACGTACGAGGCAAGAAGGACGCGGGCGCCGGCGCCCGCCTCCACGAGTCACTCACGCTGGAGGAAAAGATCCGACGAACGGTGACGAACCTGGCGGCGTTCCTCACGAAGGTGACGGCGTGACGCCGTACAACCCCTGTCGCGTTCCAGCGAGGAGGCCCGTGAGAAGACCCGCGAGAAGGCTCGTGAGAAGGAGATCGTCACTGGTCACCGGATCTATTCTGCTCCGGTGACCAACCAGCCGCTTAAGGGCAGTGTCGTCCGCCTCGTCCGCCTGTCTCCCGACCACGCCGAGGCTCTGTTTCCGTCGGCGTCCGACCCCGAGGTCTGGCGGTGGATGCCCCGGGCACGACCCGAGACCGTGGACCAACTGCGCGAGTGGCTCGGCGAGATGACCGCCGACCCGACGCGGCGCTGCTTCGCGGTGCAGCGCCGTGACGACGGCACCGTGATCGGTTCGACCAGCATGTACGACCTCGACCTGGCCGAGAGCCGCACCGAGATCGGCGCGACCTGGTTCGACCGTTCCTGCTGGGGCGGCCCCTACAACGTCGAGTCCAAACTGCTGCTGTTCACCCACGCCTTCGAAGACCTGCGCCTGGCTCGGCTGGCCCTGCGCACCGACAACCTCAACGTGCGGTCCCAGCAGGCCCTGGCCCGCCTCGGCCTGGTCCACGAAGGAACCCTGCGCAGCCATATGCGCCGCCCGGACGGCACCCGCCGCGACTCCCTGTACTACAGCCTGCTCGCCGACGAATGGCCCACCGTCCGCGAGACCCTACGCGCCCGGGTCACCGCCAAAACCACGCCCTTGTCGGCCTAGAGCTGGTCTCGCCACCATGGCACGTCCAGGTTGTCGACCTGGATGGCCTTGGCCCTCGTCAAAATCTTGTCGTCGAGAGCCGACACGAGGGCGCGCAGCTCGCGGGAGCTCTTCTTGGGCAAGGCGTGCAGAACGGCTTCGAGGTGATCGCGGAAGTAGGCCGGGTCGCAGCAGCCGGGGATGCCGCATCGTTGCGCCGTGAACGGGTCAGCGATGCGTCTGAGCGGGCCGTGGGCAAGGGCCTTCCAGTGCCAGAACGCTTCCGCCGTGGCCTCGGGCCAGAAGCGGGCGCGTTCGAGCCGGCCGAGAGCGGCCGTGCAGGATCCTGACAGGCGATCTATGGATGGGTACCGCCGCCGCCTCACGTGGCGGGCAGGGACCTCGCCCCGCAGGGCTGATGGGTGCCTACGCGGCATTGCCCCTTGCGTGGTCGGTCATGGGAGCAAGCTACATAACCGCGTAGCGGGTGGCCACCATGTATCCCATATGCAGCGGCCCCTCGAGCCGCGGTATTCCAGTCCTCAATTGCCAGTTGCATGCCATACGCTGCAAGACCAGGTGTACTACCAGGGCTCCTGGTACGACTCGGGCTCCGAGTACTTCGCCCTGGGCACGAACGGCAAGTCGGCCGTGCGCCTGGCGGCGGCGGGCGAGTCCGGCGCGCGCGCCCGCATGCGCTCGTCGTACATCAACGGCTCCTCCGGCGACTCCGTCAACTCCACGACGCACGGCGCCTGGAAGTACTTCACCTTCACCAACTGAGCCCACTCCGAGACGCGGGGCGCATGATCTGATGCGGCGCCGTGAACGCCGTAGGGCCGACGGTCGGCGACCGTCGGCCCTACGTGCCGTTCTGGCGGGAAAGCTGCTCTGACCTGCGCTTACAGCACCGGCAGGTTCTTGCGGAGCTCGAAGGCGGTGACCTCGGAGCGGTACTCCTCCCACTCCGACTTCTTGTTGCGGAGGAAGAAGTCGAAGACGTGTTCGCCGAGGGTCTCGGCGACCAGTTCGCTGCGCTGCATGAGGGTGAGGGCCTCGCCGAGGTTCTGGGGCAAGGGCTCGATGCCCATCGCGCGGCGCTCGGCGTCGGAGAGGGCCCAGACGTCGTCGTCGGCGCCGGGCGGGAGCTCGTAGCCCTCCTCGATGCCCTTCAGGCCGGCGGCCAGGAGCAGGGCGTAGGCCAGGTACGGGTTCGCGCCCGAGTCGATGGAGCGGACCTCGACGCGTGCGGAGCCGGTCTTGCCGGGCTTGTACATCGGGACGCGGACGAGCGCGGAGCGGTTGTTGTGGCCCCAGCAGATGTACGAGGGGGCCTCGCCGCCGGCGCCCGCGGTGCGCTCCGAGCCGCCCCAGATGCGCTTGTAGGAGTTGACCCACTGGTTGGTGACGGCGGAGATCTCCGCCGCGTGCTTCAGCAGGCCCGCGATGAAGGAGCGGCCGACCTTCGAAAGCTGGTACTCCGAGCCCGACTCGTAGAACGCGTTGCGGTCGCCCTCGAAGAGGGAGAGGTGCGTGTGCATGCCGGAGCCGGGGTGCTCGGAGAAGGGCTTGGGCATGAACGTCGCCTGGACGCCCTGCTCCAGCGCGACCTGCTTCATGACCAGGCGGAACGTCATGATGTTGTCGGCCGTGGAGAGCGCGTCGGCGTAGCGCAGGTCGATCTCCTGCTGGCCGGGGGCGCCCTCGTGGTGGGAGAACTCGACCGAGATGCCCATCGACTCCAGCATGGTGATCGCCTGGCGGCGGAAGTCCATGCCGACGTTCTGCGGGGTGTGGTCGAAGTAGCCGGAGTTGTCGGCCGGGGTCGGGCGTGAGCCGTCCAGCGGGCGGTCCTTCAGCAGGAAGAACTCGATCTCCGGGTGGGTGTAGAAGGTGAAGCCCAGGTCGGAGGTCTTCGCGAGGGCGCGCTTGAGGACGTAGCGCGGGTCCGCGAAGGACGGGGAGCCGTCCGGCATCAGGATGTCGCAGAACATGCGGGCCGTACCGGGGGCCTCCGCGCGCCACGGCAGCACCTGGAACGTCGACGGGTCCGGCTTGGCGATCATGTCGGACTCGTACACACGGGCGAAGCCTTCGATGGCCGAGCCGTCGAAGCCGATGCCCTCGTCGAAGGCCTGCTCCAGCTCGGCCGGAGCCACGGCCACCGACTTGAGGAAGCCCAGCACGTCCGTGAACCACAGCCGAACGAACCGGATGTCCCGCTCCTCCAGTGTCCGGAGCACGAACTCCTGCTGCTTGTCCATCTTCCGCTTCCACCCATCCTTGCTGGTCAGGCCGCCTGCTCCCACGCCTCGGGGACGGTCGGGGCACCTGAGCATCCCACCACAACACCATTTCATGCGCGTTGCGGACCATGATCGCCCGGGCGACCGCGGTCTGAACGCCTCGCGTACGGCAGGTGTCCTGCTCTGGTGCCCATACTGCCTGCTCATCCGCCTGTCTGTAATGGCCGACCCCCAGACTCTCTCCCCATGAGCTTTAATTTGCATCTTAGATGCAAGTTTTATTACTGTGCGGGACAGAAACGGAGACCGCAACCCCCGTTCCGTCCCAGGCACTTGACGTTCCGCCCCAGGCACTTGAGGAGTCCCCATGCTGTCCGAGCCGTCCGCCGCCACGGTGCGCGCCACCCTCCCCGCCGTCGGCGCCGCCATCGGCGAGATCGCCGACCGCTTCTACGAAAGGCTTTTCGCCGCCCACCCGGAACTGCTCCGCGACCTCTTCAACCGCGGCAACCAGGCCTCCGGCACCCAGCGCCGGGCCCTCGCGGGATCCATCGCCGCCTTCGCCACCCACCTCGTCGAGCGGCCGGACGAGCGCCCCGACGTGCTGCTGAACCGCATCGCGCACAAACACGCCTCCCTGGGGATCGCCCCCGAGCAGTACGCGACCGTGCGCGAGCACCTCTTCGCGGCGATCGCCGAGGCCCTCGGCGACGCGGTCACGCCCGAGGTCGAGGCCGCCTGGGACGAGGTCTACTGGCTGATGGCGAACGCCCTCATCGCCATCGAGCGGCGGCTGTACGCCCAGCACGGCGACGGGAGGGGTGGGTGGCGGGTCTGGGAGGTCGTGGAACGCGTCGAGGAGACCGCCGACGTCGCCACCTTCCGGCTGCGCCCGGCCGACGGGGGGCCGCTGCCGGACTTCCGGGCGGGCCAGTACGTGTCCGTACGCGTCGAGCTGCCGGACGGCGCCCACCAGATACGCCAGTACAGCCTCTCCAGCGCCCCCGGCTCCCCCGTACGGCAGATCGGCGTCAAGCGGGTGCACGGCGAGGCCTCGGGCCCCGACGGCGAGGTGTCCAACCACCTCCACACGCGTGTGCACGTCGGCAGCACGATCGAGCTCTCCGCGCCGTACGGCGATCTGGTGCTCGACGACACGGACGCGCCGGTGCTGCTCGCCTCCGCCGGCATCGGCGTCACCCCGATGATCGCCATGCTGGAACAGCTCGCGCTCACCGGACACCACGCCCCCGTCACGGTCGTCCACGCCGACCGCTCCCCCGCCGACCACGCGCTGCGCGCCGACCACGAGGCGTACGCGGCGAAGCTCGCGGACGCCGCCGTCCACTTCTGGTACGAGCAGGACGCCGAGGGCGCCGGCCGCCCCGGGCGCGCGGACCTCTCCTCCGTGGCCGTCGCGTCGGGCACGCGCGCGTACCTGTGCGGGCCGCTGCCCTTCATGCGGGCGGTGCGGGGGCAGCTCATCGACAAGGGGGTGGCTCCGGCCGACATTCACTACGAGGTGTTCGGGCCGGATCTCTGGCTTGCACAGGGCTGAGGCGGATGACGGATGACGGATGACTGACGGCAGGCGGCAGATAGCAGCCGGCGGACTTCAGATGTCAGATATCAGACGTCAGCTGACAGATGACAGATGACAGATGACCGATGACAGATTTCGTCAAGTGTCAGTCGTTATCGGATGTCAGAACCGAGGTCGGTCTGCCGGAGATCCCCAGCAGCAGCGGCCCCGTAGGCGCAGCGACCACGTCCGCCACCGTCAGTGGGTCCAGCGAGGCGAAGAACGCCTCCTGAGCCCGCCGCAGCGCACCCCGCAGTCGGCAGCCGGTGTGGAGCGGGCAGGGCGCGGCCCCCTCGCAGTCGACCACGTCACCGTCGCCCTCGAAGGTGCGGACGATCGCGCCGACCGAAGCCGTACGCCCCGCTTCGGTGAGGCCGAGGCCGCCGCCGCGGCCGCGGCGGGCCGCGAGCAGTCCCAGGTGCTGGAGCTCGGCGACGACCTTCGCGGCATGGGTATAGGGGACGTCCATGTCCGCGGCGACCTCGCGGGTGGTGGGGGTCGACCCGTCGGCGACGGCGAGCCGCATCAGGACACGCAGGGCCAGGTCGGTGGAGCGCAGCAGCCTCATGCCGCCAGCGTAGTTAATACGCATCTGCCGCTCAAATTATCCATGGATCATCCGAACAGCGCCGCCTCCCACCTTTGCGGGGCTGCGCCACAGGGTGTCTCCTTTGGACATTCTGTGACCTCCCTTCGTACTGAGCACCCTCGTCCCATTACGATCAGCGGACCCGACCGTCCCATCCCCATAAGGACTCGCCATGGGTTCCGCCAAGAACACCACCTCCGCGCAGCGCAAGGCGCGCATAGAAGAGATGCGCAAGGCCGAGCGTGCCCGGGAGCGTCGTAACCGGATCCTCACGATCACGGCCAGCACGGTCATAGTCGCCGGTCTTGTCGTCGGCGGTGTCGTCCTGGTCAAGTCGCAGTCCGACGACAGCAGCACCTCGGCGAGCGACTCGAAGGGTGGCTCGGGGCACTTCGTCACGGGCAAGGACGGCGTGGAGACCTGGTCGGGGACGCTCTCCCGCAATCACGTCACCAAGACCGTGAAGTACCCGATGGAGCCCCCGGTCGGCGGCAACCACAACCCGGTGTGGATGAACTGCAACGGCGACGTCTACGGCAAGGCGATCAACAACATGAACGCCGTGCACTCGCTGGAGCACGGCGCGGTGTGGGTGACGTACAACAGCAAGGCCTCCGACGCCGACGTGAAGGCGCTCGAAGCGAAGGTCAAGAAGACGCCGTACACCCTGATGAGCCCCGTCGAGGACCAGAAGGACCCGATCATGCTGAGCGCGTGGGGCAAGCAGCGCACGGTGACGAGCGCGAGCGACCCGAACGTCGACAAGTTCTTCTCGGAGTTCGTGCAGGGCAAGCAGACGCCCGAGCCGGGCGCCGCCTGCACCAACGGTCTGTCGCAGTGAGCCAGATGCGCCAGGTGGGCTGGATCGCGGGGACCACGGCGGCGGTGCTGGTGGCCGCCGGGGCGATCACGTACGCGGTCGCCGAGAGCGACGGCTCGGGGTCCTCGGGGACGAAGGTGCCGTCGGCCGACTCGGCGGACGCGGGTTTCGCGCGGGACATGGCGGTCCATCACCAGCAGGCCGTCGAGATGTCGTACATCGTGCGCGACCGTACGGACAACGTGGAAGTACGGCGGCTCGCGTACGACATCGCGCAGACGCAGGCCAATCAGCGCGGCATGCTGCTGGGCTGGCTCGATCTGTGGGAGCTGCCGAAGGTGTCGGCGGACGCGCCCATGACGTGGATGGGCATGGGCGACATGGCGTCCGGCAAGGACGGCGCGCTGATGCCCGGCATGGCGACCAACACCGAGATGAAGAAGCTGAACACGCTGAACGGCAAGCAGGCGGAGGTCTTCTACCTGCAGTTGATGACCGACCACCACAAGGGCGGCATCCACATGGCCGAGGGCTGCGTCGCGAAGTGCACGGTCGGCGTGGAGAAGAAGCTCGCGCAGGGCATGGTCGACGCGCAGCAGTCGGAGATCCAGCTGATGGCGGACATGCTCAAGGAGCGGGGCGCGAAGGCCCGCGACTAGGCCGAGGACGGCTGGGCGTGAACGGCTGCGTGTGAACGGCCGTGCGTGAACGGGTCCGGGGTGTCGAACCCCGGACCCGTCCGTCCCTCTCCGCCGGGTGGGCGACCACGCCGGTCAGCCGGGTGTGGGCGGGCATGGCCACCCCCGTGAGGCGTCGACTCGGCCTTCATGACGCGATCGGCCCCGGGGGCGAATCACGAACCCGCCGATGTCGCAATACGCTCACAGAAGTTGGGAACCCCTTTACAAGAAAACGAGGGATATCCCTATCATCTGGGGCGAGGGTGACGTCATACCGTCCCAAACACCCTTCATTCGCGGCCACTTGGTGTTTCCTTGGCCTTCTCATTCCCCTGGCATGAACGGTTCATCGCCAGAGTGACCCCAGCGTGATCCATTCCGTGCGTCCTCAATTCCGGCACACGGTTTCGCACATCACGAACGACCACACATGCGACGAACCGCATCGCAGGGGGTTTTATGAGATCCAATCGCGCCACCATGCGCGCCGGAGTGAGCATGGCAGCGACACTGCCACTGCTCGCCGGTGCGCTGGCGCTCGGTATACCCACGGCCAACGCCGCGGACGGTCCCAGCCGGGACACCCTCACGGGCACCAAGCCCGCGTGGGCCACGGCGAAGGCGGACAAGGGGGCCGCGTCCGACAACTCCCAGGTCTCCGCACGGGTCTACCTGGCCGGCCGGAACGCTGCCGGTCTGGCCGCGTACGCCAAGGCCGTGTCCGACCCGAACTCGGCCTCGTACGGCAAGTACCTCAGCGCCAAGCAGACGCAGACCCGCTTCGGTGCCACCAAGGCGCAGGTCGCCGCGGTGACCTCGTGGCTGAAGTCGGCGGGCCTGAAGGTCACCGGCACCACGCAGCACTACGTCTCCGTCACCGGTGACGTGGCCGCCGCCGAGAAGGCGTTCGGCACCCAGCTGCACAACTACGCCAAGGGCAAGAAGACCTACCGCGCGCCGTCGAAGACGGCCTCCGCGCCGGCCGCCCTCAACGGCGCCGTCCTGACCGTCACCGGCCTGGACAACGCCCCGCACAAGGCGACGCACGACGACACGCTGCCGCCCCCGGACGCCGTGTTCAAGAACTCCGGGCCGTTCTCCTCGTACTTCGGCTCGAACATCGCGAGCACCCTGCCGGACGCGTACGGCACGAAGATCCCGTACGCGATCCAGGGCTACACGGGCAAGCAGCTGCGCGCCGCCTACGGCGCGGGCAAGCGCACCGGCAAGGGCGTTCGGGTCGCCATCACCGACGCGTACGCCTCGCCGACCATCGCGTTCGACGCGGCCACGTACGCCAAGAAGCACGGTGACTCGGCGTACAGCAGCAGCCAGCTGCGTCAGGTGCTGCCCGGCACCTACACGCAGACCGAGGCGTGCGGGGCGGCCGGCTGGTACGGCGAGGAGACCCTCGACGTCGAGGCCGTGCACGCCGTCGCGCCGGACGCGAGCATCACCTACGTGGGTGCCGCGTCCTGCTTCGACAACGATCTGCTCGACTCGCTGAACAAGATCGTCGACAACCACCTGGCCGACATCGTCTCCAACTCGTGGGGCGACATCGAGGCCAACCAGACGCCGGACCTCGCGGCCGCCTACGACCAGACCTTCCAGTTCGGCGCGGTCGAGGGCATCGGCTTCTACTTCTCCTCCGGTGACAACGGTGACGAGGTCGCCAACACCGGCACGAAGCAGGTCGACACCCCGGCCAACTCGGCGTGGGTGACGGCGGTCGGCGGTACGTCGCTGGCGGTCGGCAAGGGCGACAAGTACCAGTTCGAGACCGGCTGGGGCACCGAGAAGGCCGCCCTCGCGGCCGACGGCAAGAGCTGGACCGGCTTCCCGGGCGCGTTCACCTCGGGCGCGGGCGGCGGCACCAGCAAGACCGTGGCGCAGCCCTTCTACCAGAAGGGTGTCGTGCCCGGCGCGCTCGCCAAGGCCAACGGCACGACGGCCATGCGTACCGTGCCGGACATCGCGGCGGTCGCCGACCCCAACACCGGTTTCAAGGTCGGCCAGACGCAGACCTTCCCGGACGGGTCCCAGCAGTACAGCGAGTACCGGATCGGCGGCACCTCGCTCGCCGCGCCGGTGATCGCGGCCGTCCAGGCCCTGGCCCAGGAGGCGCGCGGCGGCAAGGCGATCGGTTTCGCCAACCCGTCGATCTACGCGAAGTACGGCTCCAAGGCCTACCACGACGTGACGGACACCCCCACGGGCTCCGAACTCGCCGTGGCGCGCGTGGACTTCGCCAACTCCTTCGACGCGTCGGGCGGTCTGCTCACCTCCGTCCGCAGCCTCGGCAAGGACAGCTCCCTGAAGGCCGTGCGCGGCTACGACGACGTCACCGGTGTGGGCACGCCCACCTCGGGCTACGTCGAGTCGTACCGCTCCAACCACGGTCACTGACGGTCCTCCGTCGCATCTCCACCGCGCCCGCCCCTCGTCGAGGGGCGGGCGTCGGCGTTTCCGGGCGGCGGCCCGGCGGTGCCGGATACCCCGTGGGGGTAAGTTGCGGGCATGATGACGAGGAGCCTGGCGCGGTGGGGGCAGCCGACGCCGTTCACCGCACTGCCGCGCGGAGGCCGGGGCGTCTCCACGTGGGGCGCCCCACACCCCATTGCGTCGCTCTGACGATTACACTGGGCCCGTGCCTCAACTACGCCTCGCCCTGAATCAGATCGACTCGACCGTCGGCGATCTCGCCGCCAACGCCGAGGCGATCGTCCGTTGGACCCGGCACTCCGCCGAGCAGGGAGCGCATCTGGTGGCGTTCCCCGAGATGGTGCTGACCGGGTATCCCGTCGAGGACCTGGCCCTGCGGTCGTCCTTCGTCGAGGCCTCCCGCGCGGCGCTGCGCGCGCTGGCCGCGCGGCTGGCCGACGAGGGCTTCGGAGAGCTGCCGGTGATCGTCGGCTACCTCGACCGGTCCGAGACCGCCCAGCCGAAGTACGGGCAGCCGGCCGGCGCCCCGCAGAACGCCGCCGCCGTGCTGCACGCGGGCCGGGTGGCGCTGACCTTCGCCAAGCACCACCTCCCGAACTACGGCGTGTTCGACGAGTTCCGCTACTTCGTGCCCGGCGACACCATGCCGGTCGTGCGGGTGCACGGGATCGACGTGGCCCTCGCCATCTGCGAGGACCTCTGGCAGGACGGCGGGCGCGTGCCGGCGGCCCGGTCCGCCGGGGCCGGGCTGCTGCTGTCCATCAACGCCTCTCCCTACGAGCGCGACAAGGACGACACCCGCCTCGAACTGGTGCGCAAGCGGGCCCAGGAGGCCGGCTGCACCACCGCTTACCTCGCCATGATCGGCGGACAGGACGAGCTGGTCTTCGACGGCGACTCCATCGTGGTCGACCGGGACGGGGAGGTCGTCGCACGGGCGCCGCAGTTCGCGGAGGGGTGCGTCGTACTGGACCTGGACCTGCCGGCGGGCGCCGCCGAGCCGGTGACGGGTGTGGTGGACGACGGGCTGCGCATCGAGCGGCTGGTGCTGTCGGAGGAACCGCTGCCCGCGTACGAGGCGGAGCTCGCCGGCGGGTACGCGGAGCGGCTCGACGCCGACGAGGAGGTCTACTCGGCGCTGGTCGTCGGACTGCGGGCGTACGTCGCGAAGAACGGGTTCCGGTCCGTGCTGATCGGGCTGTCCGGCGGCATCGACTCGGCGCTGGTCGCGGCGATCGCGTGCGACGCGCTGGGCGCGCAGAACGTGTACGGGGTGTCGATGCCGTCGAAGTACTCCTCCGACCACTCCAAGGGGGACGCGGCGGAGCTGGCGCGGCGGACGGGGCTGAACTTCCGGACGGTGGCGATCGAGCCGATGTTCGACGCGTATATGTCGTCGCTGGGGCTGACCGGGCTGGCCGAGGAGAACCTCCAGTCGCGTCTGCGGGGCACGATGCTGATGGCCATCTCCAACCAGGAGGGGCACATCGTGCTGGCGCCGGGGAACAAGTCCGAGCTGGCGGTGGGGTATTCGACGCTGTACGGCGACTCCGTGGGCGCGTACGGGCCCATCAAGGACGTGTACAAGACGTCGATCTTCCGGCTGGCGGAGTGGCGCAACCGGGCGGCGGCCGAGCGGGGGCAGACCCCGCCGATCCCCGAGAACTCGATCACCAAGCCGCCGAGCGCGGAGCTCCGGCCCGACCAGGTCGACACGGACTCCCTCCCCGACTATCCCGTGCTGGACGCGATCCTCGAGCGGTATGTGGACCGGGACGAGGGCGCGGACGGGATCGTCGCGGCGGGGTTCGACCGGGAGCTGGTGGTGAAGACGCTGCGGATGGTGGACACGGCGGAGTACAAGCGCCGGCAGTATCCGCCGGGCACGAAGATCTCCGCCAAGGGGTTCGGGAAGGACCGGCGGCTTCCGATCACCAATCGGTGGCGCGAGCACGCGTGACGCCGTAGGGGGCGGGGGGGGTCTTTCGCCCCCGCCGCCCCGTCCCATCCCGTACCTGGGGGCTCCGCCCCCAGACTCCCGGGCGAGTTCCTTGCCTGCGGGCCGGTGGGGGCTGGGCGCGCAGTTCCCCGCGCCCCTCAAAGCCTGCGCTCGTCCGGCGCTTACGGGCGAGGCAGATCAGTGATTCGCGTGTTCCGGGTGCGGGGGGACGTGGGTCGCGACCAGGCGGCCCGGCGTGGGGGCGGGGACCTCGGCGCGACGGCGGTCCACGGCGTACGCCGTCGCGGCGACCGCGAGGCCGAGGACGGCGAGCAGAGCCCCCGCCAGCGCGGGCGACGCCGTACCGAAGCCCGCGGCCAGCGCGATGCCGCCGATCCACGCACCGCCGGCGTTCGCGAGGTTGAACGCGGCCTGGTTGGCGGAGGACGCCAGGGACGGCGCCGCGGAGGCCTTCTCCATGACCATCAGCTGAAGGGGCGAGCCGGTGATGAAGGCGGCGGCACCGAGGAGGGTGACCGCGACGGCCGCGCTCCACTGGGCGCTCATGAGGACGGGGAAGAGGGCGAGGACCGTGACCAGCGAGACGAGTCCGCCGAAGAGGGTGCCGCGCAGGGAGTGGTCCGCGAGGCGGCCGCCCACGAGGTTGCCGACCGTCGCTCCGACGCCGAACAGCGCGAGCAGCAGCGTGACGCTGGAGTCGGCGTACCCGGCGGAGTCCGTGAGCATCGGCGTGATGTAGCTGTACGCGGAGAAGAGGGCGCCGAAGCCCGCGACCGTCGTACCCAGGGCCAGCCAGACGGGGAGCGAGCGCAGGGCGGCCAGCTCGCCGCGCAGGCCGCCCGTGGGGCCGTGCGTGTGGTCGCGCGGGATGAGGAACGCGAGCGAGGCTATGGCCGCCAGACCGATCGCGCTCACGCCGAGGAAGGTGGCCCGCCAGCCGAAGTGCTGGCCGATGAAGGTGGCGACGGGGACGCCCGCGATGTTCGCGACGGTCAGGCCGAGGAACATCAGCGAGACGGAGCGCGCCTTGCGCTCGGGGGCGACGAGGTTGGTGGCGACGACGGCGCCGACGCCGAAGAAGGCGCCGTGCGGCAGACCGCTGACGAAGCGGGCGGCGAGCAGCCAGTGGTAGTCGGGGGCGAAGGCGGAGAGCGCGTTGCCGGCCACGAAGAGCCCCATCAGGGCGATGAGGACCTTGCGGCGGGACATCCGGGCGGTGGCCGCGGCGAGCAGCGGGGCGCCGATCACGACGCCGAGGGCGTAGGCCGAGACGAGGTGTCCGGCGCTGGGGATGGATATGTGGAGGTCGTCCGCGACGTCGGGCAGCAGGCCCATCATCACGAACTCGGTGGTACCGATGCCGAAGGCGCCCACGGCTAGGGCGAGCAGGGCCAGAGGCATGAGGGGCCTTTCAGAGGAGCGGAGTGCAAAGAGGAGAACAGGACGGGCGGGGACGAGCCCGGGTTCGTGGGCGTGCGCCCCAGTTGGCCTGGGGCGCACGCGCGCACGGACGCGCCCGTGCACACCGGTGTGCACGGGCTCTGTAAGTTCACCTGTGGAACAAAGTCTCGCAGGCCCAGTATTCCAGGAGGTTAAGACCCGGTTGCCGTGAGCTTGACCCGGGCGGCGATCGGGAGGTGGTCGCTACCGGTCCTGGGCAGGGTCCAGGAGGTCACCGGCTCGATGCCCTTGACCATGATCTGGTCGATTCGGGCCATCGGGAACGACGCGGGCCAGCTGAACCCGAAGCCGCTGCCCGCCGCGCCCTGGGTGGAGCGCATCTGCGAGGTGACGGCGTTCAGCGCGCGGTCGTTCATCGTGCCGTTGAGGTCGCCGAGCAGGACGACCTTCTGCAGTGACTCGGCGGCGATCGCCTCGCCGAGCGCGTCGGCGCTCCGGTCGCGCTGGCGGGCGGTGAACCCGGCCTGCAGCTTCACCCGGACCGAGGGCAGATGGGCGACGTACACCGCGACCTGGCCGTTCGGGGTCGTCACCGTGGCGCGCATCGCACGCGTCCAGCCGAGCTTGATGTCGACGGGCTTGGTGCCGGTCATCGGGTACTTGCTCCACAGCCCGACGGTGCCCTCCACGGAGTGGTACCTGTACGTCGGGGCGAGCGCCTTCTCGTACGTGGGGACCGCCGTGGCCTTCAGCTCCTCCAGGGCCACCACGTCGGCGCCGGACGCGGCCACGTCACGGGCGGTACCGGAAGGGTCCGGGTTCTCCGCGTTGACGTTGTGCGTGGCGACGGTCAGGTCGCCGCCGGCACCGGTCCGGTCGGTGAGCAGTCCGCCGAACAGGTTCAGCCAGACGATCGCGGGCAGCACGACGGCGATCAGGGCGGTCGCGGACTTCCGTACGAGGCCGAGAACCAGCAGGACGGGGATGAGGATGCCGAGCCACGGCAGGAACGTCTCGGTGAGACTGCCGAGGTTGCCGATCCTGTTGGGGATCTGCGCGTGCAGCAGCATCACCAGGGCGAGGATCAGGGCGAGCGCGGCCAGGATCAGTCCGCGGCGCCAGATGCCGCGGTCGCCGCGCCATGAACCCAGCGAGCGCCTGAGCTTGTCCAGCAGGCGCCGAAGCCGGGGACCCCGACGCTCGGGCCCCGAGCCGTCGCTGCCCGTCTCCGTCACGTACGCCTGCGCCATACCGTCGCCTCACAACCTGCCGTGCACACCGTCAGCCCCTCGGCTACGACCCTAGGGGATGATCGGCGTCGATCTCGCCGTCCGGGGACGGCCGTACGGGCACGAGGACGAACAACTCGACGTCCGGAGTTCCGAATACGGGGCGGAGCGCGGCCTCTGTGACGAAACGCGCACATTCGGCGCATCGGCCGAGAGGATGAATGCGAGGATGAATGCGATGAATGAGAGGACGAACTAGGGCCGGTCGGGACGCAGTCCCGCGAGTACCGTGTCGACGATCTGTTCGGCCAGGTCCTCGGGAAGTTCGGCGTCCGGGCGCATGACGGCGCGTACCAGCATGGGTCCGACGAAGAGGTCGTTGATGACCTCGATGTCCACGTCGTCGCGGAGCTCGCCGTCCCGCTGTCCACGGCGCAGGACCTCGAAGGTGGTCAGACGCCGCGGTTCGATGACGATCGCCTGGTACGCGGCCCAGATCTTGGGGCTGGACTTGATCTGGGCGTAGACGTTGTGCAGGAGCGCCGAGGAGCGGCTGGCCAGGCCCCGCTGGCGCAGCGGCTCCAGAAGGGCTATCAGGTCGTCGCGCATCGAGGTGCCGGGGAGTTCGGTGTCCGGGGGCTCGGTGGCGCGCATGACGTCGACGAAGAGTTCCTCCTTGCCGCTCCAGCGGCGGTAGATGGTCGCCTTGCCGACGCCCGCGGTCCTGGCCAGGCGTTCGATGGAGATCTCCGCGAGGGGGACGCCGTCCTCCAGGAGTTTTATCGCGCCCTCGATGATGGAGCGCTCCACGGCCTCGCTGCGGGGACGCCCCCGGGGGGACCCCTCTTGCCTGGCTGGGCTGTCCGCGAGGCTCACGTGTCGCTCCTTTCCTTGGTGGTACTGGCGCAATTCTCCCTGCCGCGCCCTGTCAGTGCTCGGCGGCCACCAACTCCGTCTCCTCCTTGCCCTGTTGCGGGGTCGAACTGCGGCCCGGCAGGAACAGGGCCACGATCACGGCGCCGACCAGCGCGATGCTCGCACCGCACAGGGCGGTGACGTGCATGGCGTGCAGGAAGGCGTCGTTGGCCGGGGTGATGAGGGCGTCGCCCCGGGGGCCGAGCTTGGCGGCGACGCCGAGGGTGGCCTCGATGGACTCGCCCGCGGTGTGCCGCAGGCCGGCCGGCAGGAGGGTGAGCTTGTCCTCGATCCCGCTGCGGTAGGCCGAGGAGAGGACCGAGCCGAGGACCGCGATGCCGAGGGCGCCGCCGACCTGACGGAAGACGTTGCTCAGGGCGGAGGCGGAGCCGGCCTTCTCGCGCGGCAGGGCCTGCATGATGACGACACTGGTCGGGGTCATGATGTGCGCCATGCCGGTGCCCATGAGGAAGAAGATGACCTCGAGGAGCCAGATGGGCGTGTCCGCGTCCAGGGTCGCGAAGGCGCCGAGCATCGCGGCGAGCAGCACCAGGCCCGCGGTGCACGTGGCGCGGTTACCGAAGCGGTCGACGACGAGGCGGGCGCGCGGTGCGAAGAAGAGCTGGGCCGCGGCGAGCGGCAGCAGCAGCACACCGGTCTTCAGCGGCGAGTAGCCCCGCACGCTCTGGGTGTAGAAGACGGAGAAGAAGGTCACGCCCATCATCGCGAAGAAGACGAGCGCGATGGCTGCGATGGCGGCCGAGAAGACCTTGTTCTTGAAGTAGGTGATGTCGATGGACGGATGGTCGCTGCGCTTCTCGTAGATGACGAAGCAGGCGAGGACGGCGATTCCGGCGCCAATGGTCGCGAGGACCGCCGCGTCGGTGAAGGAGGCGAGCTGGCCGCCCTTGATGATGCCGTAGACGAGCAGGACGAGCCCTATGACCGACAGGACGACGCCGATGAGGTCGATGCGGCCGGGGTTCGGGTCGCGGGAGTCCGGGACCAGCCAGAACATCAGTCCGAGCGCCAGCAGCACGATCGGCACGTTGATCAGGAAGACCGAGCCCCACCAGAAGTGGGCGAGGAGCACGCCGCCGGTGATCGGGCCGATGGCGATGGCGATGCCGACGCCGCCGGCCCAGATACCGATGGCCTTGGGCTGCTCCTCGCGCTCGAAGACGTTCATGAGGACGGCGAGGGTGGCGGGCATCACGAAGGCGGCGCCGAAGCCCATCAGCGCGCGGAAGACGATGAGCTGGACGGGCGAGCCGGCCTCCGCGGCCAGCGCGGAGCCGGTGCCGAAGACGGCGAGTCCGGCGAGCAGGACCTTCTTGCGGCCGAACCGGTCGCCGAAGAGGCCCGCGGTGAACAGCAGCCCCGCGAAGACGAGCGTGTAGGCGTTGATGGCCCACTCCAGCTCGCTCTGGGTGGCGCCGAGTCCGGTGGGCGCCGGCGTCGAGATCGTCTTGATCGCGACGTTGAGGATGGAGTTGTCCAGCACCACTATCAACAGGCTGAGCATGAGCACGCCGAGAATGGCCCAGCGGCGCCGATGGACCGCTTCGGGCACGCGCCGTTCGACGTGGGCTGCGGGAGTTGTCATGGGGCCGAGCCTAGCGATTTTCGATACGGGACCGTCTCGTATCGTAAATCCTTTACAGAGACCTTACGAAGAGATGGGTCTACGGTCCGCCCGAGACGTCCGTCGCGGGTGGACCCGAGACGTACATCGCTCGACCCGGTCTGGCACCCGGTGGCACGAGGTGCCACCATGTAGGGGATCCGGGGACGCCGTCAGGGCGCCTCGAGATGACAGAAGGAGCCGTTGCGATGACGCAGCTTTCGGCTGCCCCGAAGCAGCCCGCGGAGGGTGCGCGGGCGACCACCGACAGCAGCAAGGCGCTGTACGGAGGCAAGAGCACCCGCCGCATCACGGTCCGCGACATCACCGCAGCCAAGGAGCGCGGCGAGAAGTGGCCGATGCTCACCGCCTACGACGCGATGACCGCGTCCGTCTTCGACGAGGCCGGCATCCCGGTCATGCTCGTCGGCGACTCGGCGGGCAACTGCCACCTGGGGTACGAGACGACCGTCCCCGTCACCCTCGACGAGATGACGATGCTGTCCGCCGCAGTCGTGCGCGGCACCAGCCGCGCCCTGATCGTCGGCGACCTGCCCTTCGGGTCGTACCAGGAGGGCCCCGTCCAGGCCCTGCGCTCCGCCACCCGCCTGGTCAAGGAGGCCGGGGTCGGCGCGGTGAAGCTGGAGGGCGGCGAGCGCTCGCACCGCCAGATCGAGCTGCTCGTGGAGTCCGGCATCCCCGTGATGGCGCACATCGGCCTGACCCCGCAGTCCGTGAACTCCATGGGCTACCGCGTCCAGGGCCGCGGCGAGGAAGCCGCCCAGCAGCTGCTGCGCGACGCCAAGGCGGTCCAGGACGCGGGCGCGTTCGCGGTCGTCCTGGAGCTGGTCCCGGCGGAGCTCGCCGCCGAGGTCACGCGCACCCTGCACATCCCGACCGTCGGCATCGGCGCGGGTCCGGAGACCGACGCGCAGGTCCTGGTGTGGACCGACATGCTCGGCCTCACCGGCGGCAGGATGCCGAAGTTCGTGAAGAAGTACGCCGATCTGCGCGAGGTCATGGGCAACGCGGTGCGCGCGTTCGCGGACGACGTCGTCGGCGGAACGTTCCCTCTTGAGGAGCACTCGGTCCACTGAGCGCCTGAGGCCCACTGAGCCATTGCGGCACCAAGACAGCCCGCCGATTTCCCCCGTCGGCGGGCTGTCGCCGTACGCGCAGCGCGCACACCACGGTGATACGCACGAACGTCTGTCGGCGATATATCGGCGAGCGTACGGCGCTGTAGGCGAGCTGTAGGTGGTTTGTCGGTGGGCGCTGGCACCTTGATGGGCATGACGCGAATCGACAAGAACCCCGACAGCGGCGCCCGCAGCGCCGTCTCCGTGCGGGGGCTGGTCAAGCACTACGGCGAGACCAAGGCTCTGGACGGCGTGGACCTGGACGTCCGCGAGGGAACCGTCCTCGGGGTGCTCGGTCCCAACGGTGCCGGCAAGACCACCCTCGTCCGTATCCTGTCCACCCTCATCACCCCCGACGCCGGCCAGGCCACCGTCGCCGGTTACAACGTGCTCACGCAGCCCCGTCAGTTGCGCCGCGTGATAGGGCTGACCGGTCAGTACGCCTCGGTCGACGAGAAGCTCCCCGGCTGGGAGAACCTGTACATGATCGGGCGGCTGCTCGACCTGCCCCGCAAGGACGCCCGCCGGCGCGCCGACGAGCTCCTGGAGCGCTTCTCGCTCACCGAGGCGGCCAAGCGCCCGGCATCGACGTACTCCGGCGGTATGCGCCGCCGTCTCGACCTCGCCGCCTCCATGATCGGCCACCCGTCCGTCCTCTATCTGGACGAGCCGACCACCGGGCTCGACCCGCGCACCCGCAACGAGGTGTGGAAGGAGGTCAAGCGGATGGTCGCGGACGGCGCCACCGTGCTGCTCACCACCCAGTACATGGAGGAGGCCGAACAGCTGGCCTCCGAGCTGACGGTCATCGACCGCGGCAAGGTCATCGCCAGCGGCCGGATCGACGAGCTGAAGGCCCGGGTCGGCGGCCGCACCCTGCGCATCCGCCCGGTGGACCCGCTGGAGCTGCGCCCGCTGGCCTCCCTCTTCGACGAGCTGGGGCTCACCGGTCTCGCCGCCTCGGTCGTGGACACCGAGACCGGCACCGTGCTGGTCCCGATCCTCAGCGACGAACAGCTCACCGCCGTGGTCGGCGCGGTCACCGCGCGCGGCATCACGATCGGCTCCATCTCCACCGAACTGCCCAGCCTGGACGAGGTGTTCCTGTCCCTCACCGGCCACAAGGCCAGTGCCCCGCAGGACGCCGCCCCCGCCCGCGCCTACGAGGAGGTCTCCGCATGAGCACCGCCGTTGTCGAAGCCCCCCTCGCCGCGAAGGGCGACCCCCGCATCTCGCCCCGCGCGCACGCGCGCCACATCGGCGCGCTCGTCCGCCGCAACCTGCTGTGGATCCGTCAGGACCCGGAGTCGATGTTCGACGCCGTCCTGATGCCGGTCGTCTTCACCCTGCTGTTCGTGTACGTCTTCGGCGGCTCCATCGGGCAGTCGCTCGGCGGCGGGCAGGACAGGTACGTGCAGTACGTGGTGCCCGGTCTGATGGCCATGACGGCGATGAACATCGCCACGGCCGTCGGCACCGGCTTCAACGAGGACTTCCAGAAGGGGGTGATGGACCGCTTCCGCACCCTGCCGATCGGCCAGGGCTCCGTGCTCTTCGCCAAGATCGTGGTGGAGCTGATGCGGATGCTCGTCGCGACGACGATCCTCATGATCGTCGGCGTGCTGGTCGGCTTCGACATCACGAACTGGCCGGGTCTGTTCGCCTCCGTGGGGCTCTCCGTCCTCTTCGGCTCGTCCCTGATGTGGATCTTCCTGGTCCTCGGGGTGACGATGAAGAACGCGCAGTCCGTGCAGGCGATGGGCTTCCTGGTGCTGATGCCCCTGCAGTTCGGCTCGTCCATCTTCTCGCCGACCCGGACCATGCCCGGCTGGCTGCAGAACTTCACCGACTACAACCCGCTGTCCGCGCTCGCGGACACCACGCGCGGCCTGATGGTGGGCGGCCCGGTCGCGCACAGCCTGTGGGTGACCCTCGCCTGGACGGCAGGGCTCACCTTGGTCATGGCGCCGATCGCGATCCACAAGTTCCGCACCAAGAGCTGACGTTCGCGCACAGGACCACGGAAACCCCGGTCCGCGTCACCCCCCGGTCCGCGTCACACGAGGGCGGCGGCCTCCTCCAGGGAGAGCCCGCCGCCCTCGGCGTACGCGGCCTCGTACGTCGCGTCGTCCAGCACGGCCCGTACGTCGGCCTCCGCCCGTGCGCGCACCTCGTCCTCCATCGGGCCCACGAAGTGCCCGGGCGGCAGCAGATGGTCGGCGGCCCCGAGCAGCACGGCCGCGTCACGGACGCGGCGGCCGCCGTCCAGGCCGGTGAGGGCGATGGCGGCGGTGGTCAGATGCGCGGAGGGCATGTGCGGGGCGATGATCTGCGACAACGGGTCGCCCGCCCGCGCCAGCGCCTGCCGCACCTTCTCCAGGGCGGACTCGTGCTGCCCATCGAGCGCGTCCAGCCAGGCCTCGACGCCCACCACGAACCCGTCGAAGACCACGAAGGTGACCGCTTCGAAGTTCGCGCGCAGCAACCGCATCTCTTCGCGCGCCTCGGCGACCCGGCCGCTGCGGGCCAGCCACATCGCCAGGAACAGCCGGGAGGCGGGCATGGCCTCGTTGTAGGCGCCGTCGCCGCGCTCCAGGACCTGCCGCAGCAACCGCTCGCCGCGCTCGGTGTCGCCGGACTCGATGAGCACACCACCGAGCCGGGTGTTGAGGACGGCCGTCTGGGCGTGCGCGCCGAGCCCTTCGGCGCGGGTCATGGCCTCCGTGTAGTCCGCGGCGGCGAGCGTGAACTCGCCCCGGCGCTCGTGGGCCTCACCGCGTGCGGAGAGCGCCTCGGCGGCGCCCCAGGCGTCCCCGAGCCGGGTGAAGAGTTCCAGTGCCTCGTCGGCGTCCCGGGTCGCGTCGCCCGCCCAGGTGGCCCGGTTGGCGAGGATGTTGGCACGCATCTGGAGGGCGACGGCGAGTTCCCACTCGTAGCCGAGTTCGCGGCAGGTCTGGACGGTCGCGTCGATGACGGAGCGCATCCGCTCGATGTCGCCGGTCAGGATCACGGCGTAGAACCAGAGGTTGCCGGGGCTGCGGCAGGTCTGCGGCTGGCCCGGGCGGTAGGTCTCGCTGATGACGCGCAGTTTCCGCTTGGCCTGCGGGGTGTCCCAGGCCGCCATGTCCATGTCCATGCAGGAGAGATGGACGAGGTGGACACCGCGGCGGGCCTCTTCGAGGACCTCGGGGCGCATCGGCGGCGGGGTGTCGGTGCAGCTCTCCATCAGCGGGGCGGCCGGCCGCACGGGCTCGGCGAAGGGGTCCGGGCCGAGGGCCATGACCTCGCGGGACCAGTGGCGGGCCATCAGCCGCAGATCGCGCATCTGCCAGTACCAGGTCAGGGAGAGGACCAGGCAGAGCGCCTCCTGCTCGTCGCGGGCGGCGACGGCGTGCTGGAGAGCGGCGCGGATGTTCTCCGACTCGGTCTCCAGCCGTGCGATGGCGGCGCGCTGGCCCGGGCCGCGCAGCCGGCGGTCGGTGGTGCGGGCCACTTCGCGGTAGTGCGTGAGGTGGGCGCGCTCGGCGGCGGGGCGCTGCCCCGACTCGTCGAGCCGCTCGCCCGCGTACTCGCCGACGGTCTCCAGGAGCCGGTAGCGCATCTCGCCGTCCCCCCAAGGGGCGGCCACGACGAGGGACTTGTCGACGAGCGAGCCGAGCGCTTCCAGGGCGGCCGGTCCGCAGACGGCCTCGGCGGCGGCGAGGTCGCAGCCGCCCGCGAAGACGGACAGCCGCCGCAGCACGTCCCGTTCGTCCTCGTCGAGGAGGTCCCAGGACCAGTCGACGACGGCGCGCAGGGTCTGCTGGCGCGGCAGGACGGTACGGCTGCCGGAGGTCAGCAGGCGGAACCGGTCGTCGAGCCGGTCGGCGATCTGACGCGGGGTGAGCATCCGCAGCCGGGCGGCGGCGAGTTCGATGGCGAGCGGCAGTCCGTCGAGGCGGCGGCAGATCTCGGCGGTGGCCGCGGGGTCGTCCTCCACCCGGAATCCCGGGCGGGCGGCGGCCCCCCGGTCGGCCAGCAGCCGCAGCGCGAACGGCTCCGGC
Source organism: Streptomyces sp. GbtcB7 (assembly GCF_019091445.1). Classification (NCBI taxonomy): domain Bacteria; kingdom Bacillati; phylum Actinomycetota; class Actinomycetes; order Kitasatosporales; family Streptomycetaceae; genus Streptomyces; species Streptomyces sp. GbtcB7. The sequence goes on along the minus strand of NZ_JAGXJM010000001.1, from coordinate 569,414 downwards.
AGCGGCTCCACGGGGCGCAGCAACTCCCCCGGTACGCCGAGGGGTTCGCGGCTGGTGGCCAGCACCGTCAGGCCCGGGCACCGCTCCAGCAGCTCCTCGACGAGACGCGCGGCGGCGTCCACGACGTGCTCGCAGTTGTCGAGGACGATCAGCATGCGGCGCTTGGCGCAGTGCTCGGCGAGCCGCTGGAGGGGGTCGTCGTGACGGTCGGCGGCGGCCCTCATCTCCTCGGCACCGGCGCCGCGCAGCACGGTCTCGCGGGCTCCGACGGCGGTGAGCACGGCCTCGGGCACGGCCTTCGGGTCGTCGACCGGCGCGAGTTCGGCCAGCCAGACCCCGTCCGGCGCGGTGTCCGCCACGGTCTCCGCCGCCTCCTGCGACAGCCGCGTCTTGCCGGCCCCACCGGGCCCGAGCAACGTCACGAGCCGGGCCGCCGCCAGATCCTCCCGGATCGTGTCGATGTCCGCCGCCCGCCCGACGAAGGAGGTCAGCCGGGCGCGGAGGTTGCCGGGGGGCGGGGATGCAGGGTGGCCGCGCCCGGCCGGTGCGGTCCGGCTCTCGGTCCGGTCCGCGGAGCGGGGTCGCGGGCGCTGGGCGTGCGCCCTGCCGCCGTCGTCGGCCGGACTGAGCAACTCCTCGTGCAGGGCGCGCAGTTCGGGGCCGGGGTCGGAGCCGAGGCGGTCGGCCAGCAGCTCCCGTACGGACTCGTAGGCGGCGAGGGCCTCGGCGGGGCGGCCGGCGTCGCGCAGGGCGCGCAGACGCAGGACGTGCAGGGGCTCGTCCAGCGGGTGGAGGTCGCACAGGGCGGTGAGTTCGGGCAGGGACTGTTCGGCGTGGCCGAGGGCGAGGGCCGCCGCGAACCGGGCGCGCCGTACGTCGAGACGGCGGGTCTCCCAGCGGGCCGACTCGGCGGCCCGGTCCGGGAGGTCCGCGAGGGCCGGCCCGCGCCACAGGGCGAGGGCGTCGTCGAGGGCCTCGGCCGCCTTCGTGGGGTCGCCGTCGGCGAGCGCGCGTACGCCCTCCCCCGCGAGCCGCTCGAAACGGTGCAGGTCGATGTCGTCGGCGCCCGCGGCCAGCCGGTAGCCGCCGTCCCCCGAGTCCACCGCCTGCGGCCCGAGCGCCCTGCGCAACCGTCCCACCAGGGCCTGGAGCGCGCCCGGTGCGTCGGCGGGCGGATCGCCGTCCCACACCTCGTCCACCAGAACGGCCGCGGGCACGGTCCGTCCGGGCCGCAGCGCGAGCACGGTCAAGAGGGCACGCAGCCGCGCCCCGCCGAGCACGACGGGCGTGCCGTCGGGGCGGAGTGCCTGGGTGGTGCCAAGGATCCGGTAGCGCACGGGGTCCATTGTCTCCGGTGGCATGACTGTCTCAGGCCCCCACCCTCTCCGGAACCAATGACCGATCGCGAGACGTTTTCCCTGCGAGCCCGGTACGGTCGGGCAGGCCCAGCACCATGCGTACCAGTCCGAGGAGCCCCATGACCACCGCCGCTTCCCGTCGCAGCAGCGACCGGAGGATCAGCCCCGTCTTCGTCGGGATCGTGGCCGTGATGGCGGTGACCGGGTGGGCGACATGGACCGGGTTCGCCGAGCAGCCCGGTGTGGCCGTGTTCCTCTTCGTGACGGCCGCCTGGGTCGTCTCCCTGTGCCTGCACGAGTACGCGCACGCGCGCACCGCCCTGCACAGCGGCGACATCTCGATCGGCGCGAAGGGCTATCTGACGCTCAACCCGCTGAAGTACACGCATGCGCTGCTGAGCATCGTGCTGCCGGTGATCTTCGTGATCATGGGCGGGATCGGTCTGCCGGGCGGAGCGGTCTTCATCGAGCGGAACAGGATCCAGGGCCGCTGGAAGCACAGTCTGATCTCGGCGGCGGGTCCGCTGACGAACGTGCTGTTCGCCGTCGTGTGCACGGCGCCGTTCTGGCTGCACGCCCTGGACGGCGTGCCGCGGGACTTCCAGTTCGCGCTGGCGTTCCTCGCTCTGCTCCAGGTCACGGCCGCGATCCTGAACTTCCTGCCCGTCCCGGGCCTGGACGGCTACGGCGTGATCGAGCCCTGGCTGTCGTACAACGTCAAGCGCCAGGTGGAGCCGTTCGCCCCGTTCGGCCTGCTGTTCGTGTTCGCGGTGCTGTGGATCCCGTCGGTGAACACGGCTTTCTTCGACGTGATCCACTCGATCCTGAACAGCCTGGGGATCAACGAGATCCAGACGTACTGCGGTCAGGAGTTCTACCGCTTCTGGCAGGGCACCAACGAGTTCTGCTCGGTCAGCTGACGGACCTGCCGCGCCGCGCGTAGTACCACGTCATGTTGGACGACAGTCCGGCCAGCAGCACCCACACGATCCCCAGCCAGCTGCCCTGGACGAATGAGACGACGGCCGCGACGACGGAGAGGACGCAGACGGCGAGGGCGTAGAGGGCGAGGCGGGGCATGGGGGTCGGCTCCTGTCGGGACGGTTCGGACGAGGTCTACGAGGTCGTACGGCGTCCAGTGTCCCCCATGCCCGTACGACCGCTATACGTCCGTCACCCGGAGGCCGGCGTGGGCCTTGTAGCGGCGGTTCACGGAGATCAGGTTCGCGACCAGTGCCTCGACCTGGTGGGCGTTGCGCAGCCGGCCGGCGAAGACACCGCGCATGCCGGGGATGCGGCCGGCCAGCGCCTGCACGATCTCGACGTCCGCGCGCTCCTCGCCGAGGACCATCACGTCGGTGTCGATCTCGTCGATCTCCGGGTCCTCGAGGAGGACGGCGGAGAGGTGGTGGAAGGCGGCCGCGACCCGGGAGTCCGGCAGCAGGGCGGCGGCCTGCTCGGCGGCGCTGCCCTCCTCCGGCTTCAGGGCGTAGGCGCCCTTCTTGTCGAAGCCGAGCGGGTTGACACAGTCGACGACGAGCTTGCCGGCCAGCTCCTCGCGCAGCGATTCCAGAGTCTTGCCGTGCCCCTCCCACGGTACGGCGACGATCACGATGTCGCTGCGTCGCGCGCACTCGGCGTTGTCGGCGCCCTCGACACCGTGGCCCAGCTCCTCGGCGGCGGCCTGCGCGCGTTCCGCGGCACGCGAGCCGATGATCACCTTCTGGCCGGCCCTGGCGAGCCGGTAGGCCAGGCCCTTGCCCTGGGGGCCGGTGCCGCCGAGCACGCCGACGACGAGCCCGGACACGTCGGGAAGGTCCCAGGGGTCCTTCGCGGGGGCCTTCTGTGCACTGTCAGTAGAGGTCATGGGCCGACTTTACGTGTCGCGGTTCTCGCCCCGGGGGCTTCGGGTGCTCAGGTGAGGGCCGTCACGGGGATTCGGCGGAAGGTGATCGTCTCGTACGGCCCGAAGTCGCCCGTCTCGTAGAGGAGCCCCACCGTCGCCCCGTCGACGCGGACGAGGTCGGAGTAGGCGGCGGGCAGTCCGTCGACCGTGTACGCGGGCCGCCAGGTGGTGCCGCCGTCGGCGGAGGCCCGGACGGTCATGAGGGCGCGGCCGGCGGGGTCGGCGGGCCCCGAGTACAGCAGCAGGTCCGGGTCGCGGAGCTGGAGCAGGCTGCCCTGGACGACGGGGGTGACCAGGCCCGCCTGCGGCCGGAAGGGTTTGACCAGGGTCCTGCCGCCGTCCGTGGAGTGGGCGTCGGCACGGTTGCCGGGGGACGGGGAGTCGTTGCGGGTGTTGAAGTAGACGCGCCCGTCGGGGAGTTCGGCGGCGGTCGTCTCATTGGCGTTGACGTATCCGTCGGTGTTCTCGTCGACGTACCCGAGGGACCAGGTCTCGCCGCGGTCGTCGCTGAGCAGGCAGTGGCCGCTGTTGTACTTCGCCTCGGTGCCGGTGTCCGTACCGGTGGGCGGCAGGGTGTGGTTGCCGGGGACGACGACCCGGCCGGTGCCGAGCTGGACGGCGTGCCCGGGCGTGGTCGCGTACCACCGCCAGTCCGCCTTCTTCACCTGCCCGGTGATCTCCTTGGGGGCGGACCAGGTGACGCCGTCGTCGTCGCTGTGCTGCACCCAGACGCAGCGCCCGTCGGCGGGCTTCACCCTGCCGCGCAGGATGGCGTCCTCGGTCGCGCCGGCGGCGGCGCGGACGTGCACGAGCAGGATCCGGCCGGTGTCGAGGACGACGGGAGCGGGGTTGCCCGCGAGGTCGTTCCCGTTCCGGGCGACGGCCCGGAGCGGGCCCCAGGTGCGGCCGCCGTCCGTCGACCGCTTCAGGACGATGTCGATGTGGCCGTGGTCGGCGGCGGAGTCGACCCGGCCCTCGCAGAAGGCGAGCAGGGTGGGGGCGGGCGTGGTGACAGGTGTGGTGGGTGTAGGGGTGGCGACGACAGCGGGGATGCGGAAGCTCGCGTAGCCTTCGCGGCCCGCGTGGAAGGGGGTGCTGGTGACCGCGGTTGTTGCCGTGGTGGTTCCGGTTGTCTCCGTCATGCGCCGGGATCTGCCCCACTTGGGCGAATTCATGGTGAACTCCGCCTGATCAGTTGCCGATTGCGGCAGGATGCGTACGCATGGATGCCGTACGGGTCGCATTGCTGCGCGAAGTCCTCGCCGGGACCGAGTGGTTGGGTGCCACGCGGCGGTTCGCGGAGGGCCTGCGAGGGTCCGTGGTGTCGTACGGGGGCGGGCTGCTCCTCGTGGGCACGGCGGAGTACGAGCCGTGGCACCTGGCCGCACATCTGGTGGACGAGGCGGCCTGGTCGGGGACGCCGGAGCTGTCGCCGACGCTGGTGCGGCACGGGGCGCGGGCCTCGGACCCGGCTCATCTCGCCGTGGGCCTCGGCCGTATCGAGGCGGCGCGGCGCGGCGAGACGCTGCTCGTGGTGTCGCCCGCCGCACCCGGGGCGCCGCTCCTGGAGCGGGTCCACGACGCGCGGCGGGCCGGGGCGACCGTGCTCGCGCTCGACGCCGGTGACCGGGAGCTGGGGGCGATGGCGCACGAGTCGCTGACCGTGCCGCCGGATCAGGAACTCGACCTCGACACCGTGCAGCACCTCGTCAGCGCGGCGGCCGGGGAGAACTCCCTGCCCTCCCCGCGGGGGCGGCGCCGGTTCCGCGACCGGCTCTCCCGCCTCGCGGACCAGCTGACGGCTCCGCCGGCGGCGCGGTGGTAGGACACAGCGGGCGGCTGGGCGGCGGAAAAGTAGTTGCCGCCGTCGTGGGCGGCCGCTCAGCATGAGCCGTCGTGACCGACGACGCCCCCGTATCCCCCGCCGCGCTGCCAGCAGCGCACGCCGAATCCGCCGCCGGTGCCGGTGCCGGTGCGCGACTGCGGTCGCTGTTGCCCGATCTCGCGCCCTGGCGGGCGTCGGCCGACTTCCGGCGGCTGTGGCTGGCCGGGCTGATCACCAACTTCGGCAGCTTCCTGACCTTCGTCGCACTGCCGGTGCAGATGAAGGTGCTGACCGGGTCGGCGGTGGCCGTGGGGGCGATCGGGGCCGTGGAACTCGTACCGCTGATCGTGTTCGGTCTGTACGGCGGGGCGCTCGCCGACGCCCTCGACAAACGGAAGCTGATCCTCTACACGGAGGCCGGGCAGGGGCTGCTGTGCGGCGGACTGCTCGTCAACGCGCTGATGCCGCGTCCGGCGGTGTGGCCGCTGTACGTGGTCGCCGCGCTGTCCTCCGCGCTCGGGTCGGTGCAGCGGCCCGCGCTCGACTCGCTCGTCCCCCGGATCGTGGCGCACGAGCACCTGCCCGCCGCGGCCTCCCTCAACTCCCTACGCTGGTCGGTCGGCGGGGTCGCGGGGCCGGCGCTCGCGGGCGTCGTGGTGGCGTACGCCGGGCTCGGCTGGGCGTACGCCGTGGACCTGGTGACCTTCGTGGTGTCGGTCGTACTGATCATCGGACTCGCCGCGTCACCGGCCGCGCACGAGGCCGCGAAGCCGTCGCTCGCCTCCATCGCCCAGGGCACGCGGTACGCGTGGAACCGCAAGGAACTCCTCGGCACGTACGTGATCGACCTGGCCGCGATGTTCTTCGCGATGCCGCTCGCGGTGCTGCCGTTCCTCGCCGACGAGCTCCACGCCGCGTGGTCGCTCGGGTTGATGTACGCGGCGCTGCCCGCCGGGGCGATGCTAGTGACGCTGACCAGCGGGTGGACCTCGCGTGTGCACCGGCACGGGCGGATGGTGGCGTTCGCGGCGGCGTGCTGGGGGCTTGCGATGGTGGGCGCGGGGACCGTGCACGACGTGTGGCTGGTACTGCTGTTCCTGGTCCTCGGCGGCTGTTGCGACATGGTGAGCGGGATCTTCCGGGGCGCGATGTGGGACCAGACGATTCCGGACGAGCTACGGGGGCGACTCGCCGGGATCGAACTGCTCTCGTACTCCGTCGGGCCCCAGCTGGGGCAGGTACGGGCGGGCGGGACGGCGGCCTGGACGGGGGTACGGGCGTCGATCTGGGCCGGGGGTGTGGTCTGCGTGGGAGCGGTGGGGGTGTTGGCGTGGTGCCTGCCGCAGCTGATGAGGTACGACGTACGGACGAATGAGCACGCGGTACGGATGCGCTCCGCTCGGGGCCAGGCTGTTCTTTCCCACCCGCACCACCCGTGACGGTCGCTTGGCTGGTGCGGGTCGCCCGCGGGGGCCGGCCACCATCGGCGCCCGCGGGTCCGCGCGCCGACAGGGCGCAGCGCCCTCACGCCGTCCCGGTGGCCCGGTGGCTGAGCACCTGGCGCCTCGGTGCCCAGTGCCCCGCTGCCCGGGCTCTCGATGCCTCAGCGCCTGCTGCTCCAACCCCTCGATGCCCCGGCGGCTCGGAGCCTGGGCACCCGCGCCTCGGCGCCCGGCACCCGACCGGCCCGCCCCCTCAGCGCCCGTCGGCCGGCGCACCCAGCGGCTCGGTGGCCGGTGTCGTGGGTCTTGTCAGTCGTCTTCTGGGGTCGGGCCCGTCGCGTCGTGCCACTTGGGGTCCGTTTCCCACTCGAGGTTGCGCTCCTGGGCGGTCTCCATCGCGTGTTCGGCCTCCTCACGGGTGGTGTACGGGCCGAAGCGGTCCTTCGCGGGGCACTCGGGGCCCTCCTCCACCTTCTGGTGGACGAGGCAGTAGTACCACTCGCCCGGCTTCCCTACGGTCCGCTTCTTGAAGAGGGCCATGACCTGCTCCTTTCGCCACGGACATAGTGCCCCCATGCCCGCTGGTTAGACTCGCTGGCATGTCTGGCCAGTCGCTGCTCGTACCAGGAGAGCTCTCTCCCACCCGTCCCGTTCCGGGAAACATCAGGCGCCCCGAGTACGTGGGCAAGCCCGCCCCCACGCCGTACACCGGTCCGGAGGTACAGACCCCCGAGACCATCGAGGTGATGCGGATCGCCGGGCGGATCGCCGCGCAGGCGATGGCCGAGGCGGCGAAGCTCATCGCGCCGGGCGTGACGACGGACGAGCTGGACCGGGTCGCGCACGCGTACATGTGCGACCACGGCGCCTATCCGTCCACCCTCGGTTACCGCGGTTTCCCCAAGTCCCTGTGCACCTCGGTCAACGAGGTCATCTGCCACGGCATCCCCGACTCCACGGTGCTGCGGGACGGCGACATCATCAACCTCGACGTGACGGCGTACATCGGTGGCGTCCACGGCGACAACAACGCGACGTACCTCGTCGGGGACGTGGACGACGAGTCGAGGCTCCTCGTCGAGCGGACCCGTGAATCTCTCGACCGCGCGATCAAGGCGGTCAAGCCGGGCCGCCAGATCAACGTCATCGGCCGTGTGATCGAGTCGTACGCCAAGCGGTTCGGATACGGGGTCGTGCGGGACTTCACGGGGCACGGGATCAACTCCTCGTTCCACTCAGGACTGATCATCCCGCACTACGACAGCCCGCACGCGACGACCGTCATCCAGCCCGGGATGACCTTCACGATCGAGCCGATGCTCACGCTCGGTACGCACGACTACGACATGTGGGACGACGGGTGGACCGTCGTGACGAAGGACCGCAGGCGGACGGCGCAGTTCGAGCACACGCTGGTCGTCACGGAGAGCGGTACGGAGATCCTCACGCTGCCGTAGCCGCGTGCCCGTAGCTCATAGCCCGTAGCTCACGGTTCATCGCTCGTGGTTCATCGCTCGTCGCACCTCGCCCGCCCTGATCACAGGGCGGGCTTTTTTTGTCGCCCGGCGGGGTACGTTTTTACCGACAGGGTGTCGGGAACCTACCCAGAAGCCATTGACTTAGGTAAGCCTAACCATACAAGACTCTGACTGGTTCTCGTCCTCTTCGGCACCGGAGGTCCCATGAATACGGCGTTCTCGACGCTGATCCGCACCGCGTCGCACGAGCAGCACATGGAGGCTGAGACCTCGACGTTCATGAGCGACCTGCTCGGCGGCAGGCTCGGTGTCGAGGCGTACGCGCGCTACACCGAGCAGTTGTGGTTCGTGTACGAGGCGCTGGAGGCGGACGCCGAGCGGTTGGCGTCCGATCCGGTGGCCGGGCCGTTCATCCGGCCGGAGTTGCTGCGTCGCGGTGCGCTGGAGCGTGACCTCACGCATCTGCGGGGTGCGGACTGGCGGGCGACGCTCACCGCGCTGCCCGCCACCGAGGCGTACGCGGCGCGGGTCGCCGAGTGTGCGCGCAAGTGGCCCGGCGGGTACGTCGCCCACCACTACACCCGCTACCTCGGCGACCTCTCCGGCGGTCAGATCATCCGGGGCAAGGCGGAACAGACCTGGGGCTTCGCTCGGAAGGGTGACGGCGTCCGCTTCTATGTCTTCGAGGACATCGGTAATCCGGCCGCGTTCAAGCGGGGGTATCGCGAGTTGCTGGACGGGGTGCGGGCGGACGAGCTGGAGCAGCAGCGGATCGTCGCCGAGTGCAGGCGGGCGTTCGCCCTCAACACGGCGGTCTTCCACGCCCTGGGCGAGGAGTTCCCCCTCACCGCCTGACCCGGCACCCGACGACCCCCCGATCGGCCTGAACGGCCTCGTCCTGGAACGCCGGACGACCCAGGGCTTTCAGGGGCGCGGGGAACTGCGCGACCAACCCCCACCGGCCCGCAGCCAAACGAATCGGGCGGGCGGGGGATCCGGGGCGCAGCCCCGATCCCGTAGGGGCGCGGGGAACTGCGCGACCAGCCACGACGCACCCGCAGGCGACAACCGCACCTGGGAGGCGTTCAGGTTCGGAGCAGTCGTACGCGGCCCCCCACCTCCACCCACCCACCCGGCTGCGGCGCAGTGAGGATCTGGGAGCCGGCGCCCTGGACGATGTTCAGGGCGCGGCCCAGCCGGTCGGTGAGCAGCAGCGCCGCCGCCCCCGTCGCCTCGTCCTCCACGATGCCGTCGTCCCGTCCGGGAAAGCCTCGGGCCCGCACGCGTCCGGCCAACTCGTCCTCCCAGGCCCAGGCGTACACCCACTCCCCCGGCTCCGGCACGGCCAGCGCGTCGACCTCGTCGGCGGACACGTACTGCCGCAACGTACGCCCCGGCGCCCACTCCGCCCGCGCCTCGATCCAGCTGAACTCCCCGTCCAGCCGCACCCCCACCACCCCGGCGGGCGTGACCAGTTCGGGAATGTCGAGCAGCCACCCCACCCCGACACAGGGATGCCCGGCGAACGGCAGCCGCAGGGTCGGGGTGTAGATGTCGACGACCCCGCGCTCGGGGTCGTCGACGAACACGGTCTCGCTGAACCCGAGCTTCGCGGCGAACGCCTGCCGCTCCTCCGGATCCGGCATCACCGAACCCTCGCGCACCACACCGAGCTCGTTGCCGTGTTCACCACCGGGCCCGCAGAAGACGCGCAGTACGTCGAAATCAGTCACCGTTCCTATGTTAATCGGCCGGTGTTGGCCTATCAGACATCCCGAACAGAGTGAGTTGCTGGTCTGGAACGCTGGGCCCCCGAACGGTGGTGGGGCCGTGGGGCGGGTGCTTTTCGGGCGGGCGCGCTCGCGTCTGACGCACCACGGGTGTGGTGCTGCGCGTCGTCCTGGCCGGAGCTGTCCGCTCCGTACGGCCCGGGGTGCGGTGACTCGGCGTTTCGGGGACGGCTGGCGTGACGGTGGTCGAACCGGTAGAGATCTCTTTCAAAGCACCCAGCCAGTGCTGGGCGCCCCACTTGCTCGTGTACGCCGGGTCCACCGCGATCACCGAAAGACCGGCATGATGGGCCATCCCGGCGAGCCGATCGCGGAACTTCGCGGTCGGGATCCCGGTCACCGTGCGGCGGAAGGCTTTGCCGGGCATCCCGGGTCGTGGCGGGAAGGCCCGCCAGTTCCAGGGGAAGGGTACGGGGCGCGCCGACGGGGTTGCCGCACGGGTCGAGGATCCACGCGGCGAGGTGGTCGGCGTTGACGTCCACCGCCAGGACCGGGTGCGCGCGAAGGACGTCCAGCGTCGGGACGGGAACCTGTCGCCCCTTCTTCACCGTGGACCAGGAGGCGTCGAGGTACCAGCGCCTCCGTACGGGGTCGTAGGTGATGTCGTAGCGCACCGGGGCACCCACGCCGACCCGGTCAGCCCACTGCTCACCGCGATGGTTGAAGACCGCCGCCGCATCCAGGACATAGCGGCCGCGCGGTGCGTTCGCGTGCTGCCGGCGCAGGGGTTCGGGCAGGACAACAGTGATGGTGCCGTCGGTGGGGGGATGCTGATGGTGTAGTTCCCAAACGGCGCCCCCGCCTCCCCGTCCCGATACGCACACGGACCGCAAGGTCCGCACCGGCCAGCGCCCCCAGATGCTCCCCAACTGCCCGCAGCACCACCGCATCCGCGGGCGACACGCGTAGCCGCGTCCGGATCCGACACCCGGAAGGCGGGGCAACCACGAACGGGGCGGCCAGCGCGCGGAAGGAACGCAGCTCACGCGCTTTCCCGCCCCGCACCCGCTTCCCCATGCCGTACACCCCTGGCCCATGCGTGATGATCTCGACCAGCCGAAACCAACGCCGTCGCCTCACCCACCGGGGCACATGTCAACGATTGGCAAACAAGTGATCCATTCCGTACATGAATGCCTGAAGACGATCACCGACCAATCCAGGGCCGTTCCCCACCTGCTGGACATCTGGCGGCGGCGGTGGACGCGGCAGTACGACTGCTAATGGATTGAGCCAGGACGCACGAAGCCGAGACGGATCACTCCGTGCGCCGCCCGCGCACCGCGACCACACGCCCGCGGCCGCCGCGCCGGGCGCGCCGACCGGGACTTCCGAGCTGGTAGAGGCGAGCGCCCCGCTCACGTCACTCGCCGTGGATCCGATCACCCCCGTGCCGCCCGTGGTGCCCGACGGGACGGAGGAACCCGCCCGAGCCACTGTTGCTCGAATCTCCATCTCCGCCTGACAGTTGGGTTCCCTCGTTCACCCGGTCACCGGTTCACGGGGTCCGACGGGACGGTTGACCAATGCTTGACTATTCCATGGCGTCTACTTTTGGCCACCGTGATCAGGCCGTGTCTGTGCGTCAACTGTGAGAGCTGAATCACCGTAGGGGTGGGTAAGAGTGAGGTAAGCCTCAGGTAAGTTAGGGCAGCCTCACCATGCCAGCGGGGATCTTCCGCCTGGTCTGTCCGTCGTTCTCTTGGAGCCTGAATGCGAGCCGTCCGACTCTCAGTTGTCACCGCCGCCGCGACCGCGGCCGCTCTGGCCGCCGTCACGGGCTGCACCGAGAAGAGCGACGCCGGGTCCGGCGACGCGATTCAGGTGACCGCCGCCGACTCCAAGTGCGAGACCTCCTCGAAGTCCGTCCCGGCCGGCCAGGTCACCCTGAACATCGAGAACAAGGGCTCGAAGGCCACCGAGGTCGAGATCCTCTTCCCGGACGACCGGATCGTCTCCGAGAAGGAGAACATCGGCCCGGGCACCAAGTACACGCTGACCGCCGAGGTCAAGGCCGGTTCGTACGAGATAGCCTGCCGCCCCGGCATGAAGGGCCTCGGCGTCCGCCAGAAGCTCGCCGTGACCGGTGGCACGGTCGCCAAGCGCGACCCGCGCCTCGACAAGGCCGTCGCCGCCTACCGCGAGTACGCGCAGGAGCAGGCCGACGCGACACTGCCGAAGGCCGAGGCGTTCGCCAAGGCCGTCAAGACCGGTGACATCGAGGCGGCGAAGAAGGAGTTCGCCGACTCGCGGCTCGGCTGGGAGCGCACCGAGCCCGTCGCGGAGTCCTTCGGTGACATCGACCCGAAGGTCGACGTCCGCGAGGACGGCCTGGAGGAAGGCCAGGATCCGGCCACGGACTGGACCGGCTGGCACCGTCTGGAGAAGTCCCTCTGGCAGGACAAGAAGATCGGCGACCGGGAGAAGGAGCTCGCCGACCAGCTGGTGACGGACCTGACCGACTGGCAGAAGCGGGTCGGCAAGGCCGAGATCACCCCCACCTCCATGGCCAACGGCGCCAAGGAACTCCTCGACGAGGTCGCCACCGGCAAGGTCACCGGCGAGGAGGACCGCTACTCGCACACCGACCTGAGCGACTTCAAGGGCAATGTCGAGGGCGCGCAGAAGGCGTACGAGCTGCTGAAGCCGGTCGCCAAGGAGAACGACGCGGCGCTGACGACGGGGCTGGACAAGCAGTTCGCGGCGCTGAACACGCTGCTCGACAAGTACCGCACGGACAAGACGTCTTATGACTTCACGTCGTACGACAAGGTCGGCAAGGCCGATCGCAAGGAGCTCTCCGACGCGGTCAACGCGCTCGCCGAGCCCCTGTCCAAGCTCGCCGCCGCGGTCGTGAAGTAAGCGAGGCGCACCATGACCGACACCACGCAGACCGCCACCGGCTCCTCCCCCTCTCCCTCCCGTCGTTCACTGATCGGCTGGGGCGGTGCGGGCCTCGCGCTCGGTGCCGCCGCGGCCGGTGGCGCGGTCGCCATGACCCGTACGGGCAACGACGTGGACCCGGCCGGCGCCGAGACCGGCGCCGCGGTCGCCTTCCACGGCACACACCAGGCGGGCATCGCGACGCCGGTGCAGGACCGGCTGCACTTCGCCGCGTTCGACGTGAAGACGGACGACCGCGCCGAGTTCGTACAGATGCTGAAGGACTGGACGGCGGCCGCGCGACGGATGACCGGCGGGCACGCGGTCGGCGAGGGCGCGTACGGCGGGCTGGCCGAGGCGCCGCCGGACGACACCGGTGAGGCGCTGGGCCTCAAGCCGTCCCGGCTGACGCTGACGATCGGCTTCGGACCGTCGCTGTTCGACAAGTACGGCGAAAAGTTCGAGCTGGCGGACCAGCGGCCCGAGGCGCTCGTCGAGCTGCCGAAGTTCCCCGGCGACAACCTGGAGCAGGCGCGCAGCAACGGCGACCTGTGCATCCAGGCGTGCGCGGACGACCCGCAGGTCAACGTCCACGCGATCCGCAACCTGGCCCGGATCGGCTTCGGCAAGGTCGCCATCCGCTGGTCGCAGCTGGGCTTCGGCAAGACCTCCTCGACGACCCCCGACGCCCAGACCCCCCGCAACCTCATGGGGTTCAAGGACGGCACCCGCAACATCGCGGGCACCGAGCCGGACCGGCTGAAGAAGTTCGTGTGGGTGGGCGAGGGCGAGGGTCCCGCCTGGATGACCGGCGGCTCGTACCTCGTGGCGCGCCGCATCCGGATGAACATCGAGACCTGGGACCGGACCTCGCTGCAGGAGCAGGAGGACGTCTTCGGCCGGGACAAGGGCGAGGGCGCGCCGGTCGGCAAGGCCAAGGAGCGCGACGAGCCGTTCCTGAAGGCGATGAAGCCCGACGCGCACGTACGGCTCGCGCATCCCGACTCCAACGACGGGGTCACCCTGCTGCGCCGCGGCTACTCCTTCACGGACGGCACGGACGGCCTCGGCAGGCTGGAGGCCGGGCTGTTCTTCCTCGCCTACCAGCGTGACGTACGCAAGGGGTTCATCCCGGTGCAGCGCAGCCTCGCACGCTCCGACGCGCTCAACGAGTACATCCAGCACGTGAGTTCGGCGGTCTTCGCCGTCCCGCCCGGCGTCCTCGACAAGGACGACTGGTGGGGGCGCGCGCTGTTCTCCAAGGAGGCGTAGCCCGTGTTCGGCAACTATCTGATCGGCCTGCGCGAGGGGCTGGAAGCCAGCCTCGTCGTCTGCATCCTCATCGCCTACCTGGTGAAGACCGGCCGCAGGGACGCCCTGAAGCCCATCTGGACGGGCATCGGTGTCGCGATCGCCCTCGCGCTCGGCTTCGGCTGCGCGCTCGAGTTCGGCTCCCAGGAGCTGACGTTCGAGGCGCAGGAGGCGCTCGGCGGTTCGCTGTCGATCGTCGCGGTCGGCCTGGTGACGTGGATGGTCTTCTGGATGCGGCGCACCGCCCGGCATCTGAAGTCCGAACTGCACGGCAGGCTGGACGCGGCGCTGGCGATGGGCACGGGCGCGCTGGTCGCGACCGCGTTCCTGGCCGTCGGCCGGGAGGGCCTGGAGACGGCGCTGTTCGTGTGGGCGTCGGTGCACGCGGCGAGCGACGGCACCCCGCGCCCGCTGATCGGTGTCGCCCTGGGCCTGGCCACCGCGGTCTTCCTCGGCTGGCTCTTCTACCGGGGCGCCCTGAAGATCAACCTCGCGAAGTTCTTCACCTGGACCGGCGGCATGCTGGTCGTGGTCGCGGCGGGTGTGCTCGCGTACGGCGTCCACGACCTGCAGGAGGCCGACTGGATCCCGGGGCTGCGGAATCTCGCCTTCGACATCAGTGGCACGATCCCGCCGGACAGCTGGTACGGCACGCTCCTCAAGGGCGTGTTGAACTTCCAGCCCGACCCGACGATCCTTCAGGTCACGGTGTGGGCGCTGTACCTGGTCCCGACACTCGCGATCTTCCTCGCCCCGGTAGGGTTCGCCTCCGGGAAGGGGAAGGTGAAGGTACCTGATGAGCAGGGATCGCGCGGGTCGCAGCCCACGAAGGCTTCGTAGTCTCAACCGGTTCGCCCTGACAACGGGGGCGGTGACCGTTCTGTCCTTGGCGGCGAGCGGCTGCGTGGTGGTGCACGGGGAGCGGGAGGTCGTACCGACGGCGACCCGGACCGAGGCCGCCCGTGCGCTCAAGGACTTCACCGCCGCCTACAACAAGGCGGACAAGGCGAACGACAGCTCCCTGGACGCGGACCGCGTCACCGGCGCCCTGGGCGCCATCGACGGGGCGAAGTTGACGGCCGGGCAGAAGAACAATCCGGGCGGCAACCCGTCCTATTCGCCGCTGTCGCTGACCGACGCGAAGTTCTCGATACCGGCGAAGGCGGGCTGGCCGCGCTGGTTCGTGGCCGACGCCGCGGCCAACAAGGGCGTGGCGGGCTACCGTTGGCTGCTCGTCTTCACCCGGGGCAGCGCGAACGACGTGTGGCAGGCCTCGTATCTGACCGTCCTCGCCGCCACCGACGTACCGAAGTTCCAGCAGGACAAGGACGGTTGGGCGCAGCCCGTCACGGGGGACGACGCGGCTCTCGCCGTCGAGCCGAACAAACTGAGCCAGTCGTACACCACGTATCTGAAGAGCGGCGGCGACACCTTCGCACCGGGCCTCCACACCTCGCAGTGGCGGACCCAGCGCGCCAAGAACGCCACCAAGCCCGGTCTCGCCCGGCAGTACATCGACGAGCCGCTGACCTCCGGCGACTACGCCCCGGTGGGGCTGCGCACCGCGGACGGCGGCGCGCTGGTCTTCTTCACCACCCGCCGCTACGAGAAGCAGACCGCCGCGCAGGGCACCGAGATCCCGGCCCCCAGCGCGGACGTCAAGGCCCTGACCACCGGTGACATCAAGCAGTCCCTCACCCTGGAGTTCGTCTCCAACCAGGCGGTCCTGGACCCCGGGAAGAGCGCGCAGAAGCAACAGGTGGCGGTGCTGGGGCGGATCGAGGGGCTGACGGCGGCGAAGGGCGGATAGCCCGCTAGTTGCGGTGGGGCCAGGCTGCCAGCTGGTCGTCCGCCTCGTTCTCGCCCGCGTAACGGGCGCAGGCGTCCGTCAGTGCCTCGAGCAGGCTCAGGGGGTCGGGGAGGGGGTGTTCCGGGCCCCGTACCCAGTCGACCGTCAGGCCACCGGGGAGCTGGGCCGGCGGCACGAGGACGTACGAGCCTCGGCAGTGCCAGCGCAGACCGGGGTGCTCGTCCGTCGTCTCGGGGTGCGAGTCCAGCTCGCACGGCCACCACTCGTCCTCGTCCTCGGGCGTACCGCGGGTGAGTGTGAAGAAGAACATGCGGCCGTCGCCGCTCTGCGCGACGGGCCCCACCTCAACACCGGAGGCGAGCAGTCGCTCCAGCGCCTCGCGGCCCGCGCCGACGGGCACGTCGAGGACGTCGTGCACCATGCCGGTCGCGGTGATGAAGTTGGCCTGCGGCTGATGCCGGACCCACCGCTCGATCTGGGCGCGATCGGTCGTGGACTGCGTCTGCCAGGCGAAGGAGACGGGGTGGCGCGCGGGGGTGGGGCAGCCGACGCGGTCACAGGAACAGCGGTAGCCGGAGGGGTACGCGGCCTGCGCGAGCGGCAGCCCCGCGGCGGCAGCGGCGATCAGCAGGGCCTCGCGCCCGCCGTCGGCAGCGATCTCTGTCGCACCCTTCGGACGGCGACCACGCAGCCACTGGGAGATCCTGCCCTGCGCGCCGGAGCGGCGGCCGAACTCTGCGCTCATCAATCCCCTCGCCAAGCAGTTGTGCCGACAGCGGTCGTGTCGCGGCGTCCACGTCCAGCACGTTCACGTCGATTACGTCGATGAATCGTGCTGACAAACGCCTTCAACAACCTCTATGGTCCCACCCTCCTGTGCCCCGGATGGACAGAGCCCCCCATCCGGGGCGCTTTGGCATGATTCATCCCCGCGGAGCGAGGCCGTACAGCGCGTAGTCGACGAGGGTGTCCGTATACGCGTACGAGATGGGGCCGGTGTGCTGGAGCCAGCGCTGCGCGAGCGGGGAGACGAAGAGTTCCAGGGCGATGCGGGGGTCGATGTCCGGGCGCAGGTCGCCCTTGTCCTGGGCGGACCGCAGCCGCTTCACGTAGAGCTGGAGCTGGGGTTCGAGGAGCCCCGCCACGAACTCGGCGCCGAGCGGTTCGTTGACGAGGCCCTCGGCGGCCAGGGCGCGGGCGGGGATCTCGAACCTGGGGTCCAGCAGTTCGTCGACGGTGGCGCGCAGGACCAGCTTGAGGTCGGCCGCGAGATCGCCGGTGTCGGGGATGTCATACGACTCGTGGCCCGCCTCACGAGCGGTCCGCTCGCCGAGGTCCATGAACGCGTCCAGGAGCACCGCGGCCTTCGAGGGCCACCACCGGTAGATCGTCTGCTTGCCGACGCCCGCGCGGGCGGCGATGCCCTCGATCGTGGTCTTGGGGTAGCCGACCTCGCCGACGAGGGCGAGGGCGGCGTCGAAGATCGCACGCCGGGACTTCTCGCTGCGGCGGGCGGAGTCGGGGGTGGGTTTGGCGGAGGGGCTGGGCGTGTGGGCCATGGGGCGAATCTAACAGGATGACAAGACGGGGCGTCTCGTGGCCGGCTGCGGGCCGGTGGGGGCTGGTCGCGCAGTTCCCCGCGCCCCTTGAGAGCGCCGGCGCGCATCTTCCAGCCCGTCCGGCGTTTGAGGACGAGGCCGTTCAGGCCGACAGGGGGGTCTGGGGGCGCAGCCCCCAGGGACGGGACGGGTAGGGGCGGCGGGGGCGAGAACCGTCGTGGCCCTGCGAAGTCCACCCGTTCGCCAGGCTGCCGACGTGCCCCGCGGACCGCACCATGGGCATCACCTGCCCCTGCGGTACGTGAGGAGCCCTCCTTGCAGCCTCCCCGCCGCGCCACACCCCGGCGCTATCTGATGTGCCCACCCGCACACTTCGACGTCACCTACGCCATCAACCCGTGGATGAACCCCGCCAAGCCGGTCGACGTGCCGCTCGCCGTCGCCCAGTGGGAGGACCTGCGCAGCCGTTACCGCGCGCTCGGCCACACGGTCGAGGAACTCACCCCGCGCCCCGGCCTGCCGGACATGGTCTTCGCCGCGAACGGGGCGACGGTCGTCGACGGCCGGGTACTGGGCGCCCGGTTCGCGCACCGCGAGCGTGAACCGGAGGCGGCGGCCCACCTGGAGTGGTTCCGCGCGCACGGCTTCCCGCACGTCCACGAGCCGGTCCACGTCAACGAGGGCGAGGGTGACTTCGCGGTCACCGCCTCCTACGTACTCGCCGGCCGTGGCTTTCGCGCGAGCCCCCTCTCGCACGGCGAGGCCCAGGAGTTCTTCGCGCGACCGGTGATCGGGCTCGACCTGGTCGACCCCCGCTACTACCACCTCGACACCGCCCTCGCCGTCCTCGACGACACGACGGACGAGGTCATGTACTACCCGCCCGCCTTCTCCCCCGGTAGCCGGGAGGTGCTGCGGCGACTGTTCCCCGACGCGCTGATCGCCGGTGCCGAGGATGCCGCCGCGTTCGGCCTCAACGCGGTCTCGGACGGCCTGCACGTGCTGCTGCCGCAGGCCGCGACGGGGCTCCTCGGTCCGCTGCGGGAACGTGGCTTCGAGCCCGTCGGCATCGATCTGAGCGAGCTTCTCAAGGGCGGCGGCAGCGTGAAGTGCTGCACGCAGGAGCTGAGGTGTTGAGGAGCGGAGGTGCTGAGGAGCGGAGGTGCTGAGGAGCTGAGCCCCGGCTGCTAGTCCTCCGCGGGCGGCGGTGGCCAGGCGTCGCCCCAGTCCGCGTCGCGGGCCGCCCGGTACAGCGGCCCGTGACGCTTGGTCACCGTCTCGCGGTGCAGGGCCTCGTCGGGGCCGCACAGGTCCAGGAGTACCTGGCCCTTGCGGATCTGCGGCTTGCGTACGACGCGGGAGGGGGCCGGGGTCGGCGGGAAGCGGGTGGCGGCGACGTAGCTGAACTTCTCGTCCTCGTAGGGCAGGGAGCCGCCCTTGACCTGACGGTGCAGGGAGGAACGCGCGACCCGGGCGGAGAAGTGGCACCAGTCCTCGCCGGGGACGATCGGGCAGGCCGCGCTGTGCGGGCAGGGGGCGGCGACGTGGAACCCGGCGGTGATCAGACGGTCCCGCGCCTCGATGACGCGCGCGTAGCCGTCGGGCGTACCGGGCTCGATGATCACGACGGCCTGGGCGGCGGTCGCGGCGGCGGTCACGACGGAGGCGCGGTCGGCGTCGGTCAGCTCGCCGAGGACGTAGGAGACGGTGACGAGATCAGTGCTCTCGATGGTGAGCGCCGATCCGATACGAGAGCGGTGCCATTCGGCGGACTTCAGCTCCGGGTTCGCCGCGGCGATCTCGCGGCCCAGCGCGAGGGCGGGCTCGGCCCAGTCGAGCACGGTCACGGGGCGGGCGCCCTCCCAGGTCGCGTTCACCGCCCAGGTCGCGGCGCCCGTGCCGCCGCCGACGTCCACGTGGCTCGCCGGCGTCCACTGCGGGACCGCGTCCGCGAACGCCTCCAGCGCCGATCGCACCGCCTCGAACGTCGCCGGCATGCGGTAGGCGGCGTACGCGACCACGTCCGAGCGGTCGCGGAGGACCGGGGTGTGGGTGGGGGTCGTTCCCCGGTAGTTCGCGATCAGCCGATCGACCGCCTGTGTGGCCGCCTTCGGCGGGAGGCCGTCGAGGAGTCCGGCGAGGGCGGCACGCAGCGTCTCGGCGGGATGTACGGGGACGTTCACCCGCCGATTCTACGGTCGCCGCAACAGGTTCCTCGCCCCCGCCGCCCCTACCCGTCCCATCCCTGGGGACTCCGCCCCCAGACCCCCCGATCGGCCTGAACGGCCTCGTCCTCAAACGCCGGACAGGCTGAAGATGCGGGCTGGGGTGGGTGGGGTGCGGTCACCGGCCTCGTCCCCAGTCGTCGGGTGGGCTGAAGATGCGGGCTGGGGTGGGTGGGGTGCGGTCACCGGCCTCGGCCTGGAACGCCGGACGACCCAGGGCTTTTAGGGGCGCGGGGAACTGCGCGACCAGCCCCCACCGGCCCGCAGCCAAACGAATCGGGCGGGCGGGGGATCCGGGGCGCAGCCCCGATCCCGTAGGGGCGCGGGGAACTGCGCGACCAGCCACGACGCACCCGCAGGCGAACAGAACCCCGGCTCACGCTCCCCGTACCGCCCGCGCCAGCCGCGTCGCCGCCTCTGCCCGGGGCGCGCTGTCCGGCGTGCGTCGGCGGGGATGCACGGTGTTCGCGAGGAGCACCAGGAACGTGTCCGTCGCGGGGTCCAGCACAAGGGACGTACCGGTGAAACCGGTGTGCCCCGCGGCGCCCCGCCCGGCGAGCGCACCCATGAACCAGGGCTGGTCGACGGCGAAGCCGAGGCCCGGCGGGGTGAGCATCAGCTCGACGAAGTCGGGGCCGAGGATGCGGGCGGGGCCGTAGGAGCCGCCCGCGAGGAGGGTCCGGCAGAAGATCGCGAGGTCGTGGGCCGTGGAGAAGAGGCCCGCATGCCCGGCCACCCCACCGAGCGCCCACGCGTTCTCGTCGTGCACGAGCCCCCGCAGCATCCCCCGGTCCACCTTGCCCCACGGCCGCCGCTGGTCCTCGGTCGCCGCCGCCCCCGCGCACGGCCCGAAGGACGTGGCGGTCATCCCGAGCGGCCGGGTGATCCCGTCACGGACGAGGACGTCGAGCGTGCGGCCGGTGACGCGTTCCAGGACGTGTTGGAGGAGGATCAGGTTCAGGTCGGAGTACACGTACTCCCCCGGCCGGGACGAAGGGGCCTCGGCCCGCAGCAGGGCGAGGCGCGCCGCGTCGTCCGGGCAGTCGTACAGCGGGAGTTCGGGGCGCAGCCCGGAGGTGTGCGTGAGCAGCTGTCGTACGGTGATGTCGTGGGCGGAGGCCGCGCGGAACTCCGGCAGATACGCCCCCACCCGCGCGTCGATCCCCAGCGTGCCCCGCTCCAGCTGCTGCACCGCGGCGACCGCCGTGAACAGTTTGGTGAGGGAGGCCAGGTCGAAGGGGGTGTGGACGGTCATCGGCCGCCGGTCCCCCGGCGGCAGTTCGACCCCGGTGTCGGTCTTCTCGTCGTACGAGGAGTAGCGCACAGCCCAGCCCGCCGCTTCCTCGACGGCGATGACCGGGCCGCGGCCGGCGACCAGTACGAGGCCCGCCGTCCAGGGGCGCGGCCCACGGGTGAGGGTGCGGACGTCTCGTACGAGGTGGCGCAGTTCCGTCGGGTCGAGTCCGGCCCGTTCCGGGGTGTCCACGCGCAGTCTCGGTGCGCTCAGCTGCCCGCCGCCTTTCCGTCCACGGTGTGTCCCGTCTGCCAGGGACGGCACAGTCCCACGAAGAAGGCGATCGCCACCAGTACCGCCGCCAGTTGGACGACGGCCATCGGGACCGCGGTGTGCTCCCCGGCGATGCCGACGAGCGGGGAGGCGATCGCGCCGATGAGGAAGGAGGAGGTGCCGAGCAGCGCGGACGCGGAACCGGCCGCGTGCCGTACCCGCATCAGGGCCAGCGCCTGGGTGTTGGGCATGGCGAGGCCCATGGCGGACATGAGGACGAAGAGGGCCGCGGCCACCGGGACGAGGCCTGCCTCGCCGAAGACGCCCGTGGCGAGCAGGAGCAGCGCCGTCGCGGCGAGGGCGATGAGGGCGAGGCCGACCGCGAGGACCTTGTCGAGGCTGACCCTGCCGACGAGGATCTTGCCGTTGATCTGGCCGACGATCACCAGGCCGACGGAGTTGATCCCGAAGAGCAGGCTGAAGGTCTGCGGGGACGCGCCGTAGATCTCCTGGATCACGAAAGGAGAGGCACTTATGTATGCGAACAGTGCCGCGAAGGCGAAGCCGCCGGCCAGCGTGTAGCCGGTGAAGACGCGGTCGGCGAGCAGTCCGCGCATGGCGCGCAGCGCCTCACCGACGCCGCCGCCGTGGCGCTGCGCGGGCTCGAGGGTCTCGGGGAGCTTCGTCCAGACGAGCGCGGTGAGTGCGATGCCGACCGCCGTGAGGAGGACGAACACGCCCCGCCAGTCGGTGGCGCGCAGGATCTGGCCGCCGATGAGGGGCGCGACGACGGGGGCGACGCCGGAGATCAGCATGAGGGTGGAGAAGAAGCGGGCCATCGCCATGCCGTCGTACAGGTCGCGTACGACGGCTCGCGCGATCACGATGCCGGCCGCGCCCGCGAGGCCCTGGGCGAGGCGGAAGGCGACGAGGAGTTCGACGTTCGGGGCGAGGGCGCACAGGGCGGTGGCGAGGACGTAGACGACGAGGCCGACGAGGAGCGGGCGTCTGCGGCCCCACTTGTCGCTCATCGGTCCGACGACGAGCTGGCCGAGCGCCATCCCGGCGAGGCAGGCGGTCAGCGTGAGCTGGACGGTGGCGGCGGGGGCGTGCAGTGCGCGGGTGACCTCCGGCAGGGCCGGGAGGTACATGTCCATCGACAGCGGGGGCGTGGCGGTGAGTCCGCCGAGGATCAGGGTGACGAGGAGTCCGGTGCGGCGGAGGGCACCGGGGTCCGGCGCTTCGGGCGTCGCCGGTGCGTCGGCCACCGCCGGTGCGTCGGCCACTGCCGTGTTCGGTATGTGCCCCTCCGGGGCCTCCGGGCCCTTCGGGTCCCGCCTGGTGTGCCCGCGCTCGGGCATGAGCCCCTCCCTCTTCGAGTAATCCGCCACCTATGCTCTCAGTTCGAACGGAGTGTTCGGGGTCACAGAACGTCAAGTGGCTGAGCAAGTGGCAGAGCGAAAGGCCGGGAATGACGGGCGTGGGCGAGCGGGTGCGGTGGGGGATTCTGGCGACCGGCGGGATCGCGGCGGCCTTCACGGCGGATCTGGTGGACATGCCGGACGCCGAGGTCGTGGCCGTGGCCTCGCGGACGGACGCCTCGGCGAAGGCGTTCGCCGAGCGGTTCGGGATACCGAGGGCGTACGGGGACTGGGCCTCGCTCGCGGCGGACGAGGACGTCGACGTCGTGTACGTCGCCACTCCGCACTCCGCGCACCGGGCCGCCGCCGGGATGTGTCTGGAGGCGGGGCGCCATGTGCTGTGCGAGAAGGCGTTCACGCTGAACGTGCGCGAGGCGGAGGAACTCGTCGCGCTCGCCAAGGAGCACGACCGCTTCCTGATGGAGGCCATGTGGATGTACTGCAATCCGCTGGTCCGGCGGCTCAAGGGCCTCGTCGACGACGGTGTGATCGGTGAAGTCCGCACGATCCAGGCCGACTTCGGGATAAATGGCCCGTTCCCGCCGTCGCACCGGCTGCGGGACCCCGCGCAGGGCGGTGGCGCGCTGCTCGATCTCGGCGTCTATCCGGTGTCGTTCGCGCAGTTGTTGCTGGGGGAGCCCTCGGGCATCACCGCGAGAGCGGTGCTCTCCGACGAGGGCGTCGATCTCCAGACCGGAGCACTGCTCACCTGGGAGAGCGGCGCTCTCGCTTCGGTGCACTGCTCTGTCAACGGCGGCACCGCCGTCTCCGCCTCCGTCACCGGCTCCCAGGGCCGCATCGACATCCCGGGCGGTTTCTTCTTCCCGGACCGGCTCGTGCTGCACCGCGACGGCCGCGACCCCGAGGAGTTCACGGCCGACCCGGCGCACGGCCCGCGCACCAGCCTCAAGCACGAGGCCGCCGAGGTGATGCGCGCCCTGCGGGCCGGCGAGAAGGAGTCACAGCTCGTCCCCCTGGACGGCAGCCTCGCCGTGATGCGGACGCTCGACACGATCCGCACCCAGATCGGCGTCCGCTACCCCGGAGAGACCGACTAGGACGGTCGGACCAGGACGGTCGGACCAGCACGGTCCGACCAGGACGCCGACACCGCACGGCCGCCCCTCCCGATTACGCTGCGGGCCCATGAATGCCCTCAACGACTCGAACGCCCTGCCCGCCTCGCAGGCGAAGATCGCGGTGGTGACCGGCGCGGGCTCCGGCATCGGCCGTGCGGTGGCCGTCGAACTGCTGCGCACCGGCTGGTCGGTGGCGCTCGCCGGACGCAAGCCGGAGACGCTGGAGGAGACGGCCGCCCTCGTCCCCGAGGCGCCCTCCCTCGTCGTACGCACCGACGTCTCGCGCCCCGACGACGTGGCGGCCCTGTTCGACGCCGCGCGCGAGCGCTTCGGGCGGCTGGACCTGCTCTTCAACAACGCGGGAACGTTCGGGCCCGGCGGTGTCCCGGTCGAGGAACTGCCGTACGAGGCGTGGCTGCACGTCGTGAACACGAACCTCAACGGCGCGTTCCTGTGCGCGCAGGCCGCGTACCGGCAGATGAAGGAGCAGGACCCGCAGGGCGGCCGGATCATCAACAACGGCTCGATCTCGGCGCACACGCCCCGCCCGCTGTCGGTGGCGTACACGGCGACCAAGCACGCGCTGACGGGGCTGACCAAGTCGCTGTCCCTGGACGGGCGTCCGTACCGGATCGCCTGCGGTCAGATCGACATCGGCAACGCGGCGACCGACATGACCGAGCGCATGCGGACGGGAGCGCTGCAGGCGAACGGGGAAACGGCGGTCGAGCCGGTGATGGACGTGGCGGACGTGGCACGCACGGTGCGGCACATGGCCGAGCTGCCGCTGGAGGCGAATGTGCAGTTCGCGACGGTACTGGCCACCGCGATGCCGTATGTCGGGCGCGGCTGACGGGCCCCGGACAGCTCGTCGACGGCTCGTCAACGGCTCAACCTACACAAACGGAAGCTGAACCTCCGTACCGTTCGGGCCGGTGGCGGGCTTATGCTCGTGGCTTCTCCACCAGAGCTTCACACTTGGAGTGGAGGACTTCGGTACGACCACGGTCCACACCGAGGGGGGTGGTGGCAGCCGTTCCGCGGCCTGGGTGGGGGGCGGACCTCGCGCGGGACCGCGAGGTGAGCTCCGGGCCTCGGAACGGCTGTCCCAATTACGGCCGACCCCCAGCGGCCACCGCGGTCAGCCCTGGTGACGTTCCCGACCGTCCTGATGTTCCTGACCGTCCTGACGTCCCTGGCGTCCCTCCGGGGCCTCGTCCCCCACCACACGCCGCCGCCTGCGCCACGCGTACGCCCCGCCCGCGAGCAGCGCTATCGCTCCCCCGGCCCCGCCGACCAGCCCCCACGACGACGAGCCGCCGTCGCCCGCGGCCGTCGCGGGAGCTCCGGCCGCCGCCTTGGCCGCCTTCCGGGTGGGAGCCACGGAGGCGCCGCCCTCGCTGAGCGGATCGACGAGGGCACCCACGGACTGGGCCTTCGCGCCCTCCTTGAACCCCCAGTCGAGCAGCGCGGCCGTCTCCTCGTAGACGCCGCTGCCGCCGCTCTTGGGGTGCATCACGGTGACGAGGAGGGTCCGCCCGCCACGGGTCGCGGCGCCGGTGAAGGTGTTGCCGGCGTTGCTGGTGTAGCCGTTCTTCACGCCGATGAGTCCGTCGTACGTCGGCACACCCCACGCCCCCGTCAGCAGGCGGTCGGTGTTCTGGATCTGGAAGGTCTTCTTGCCGCCCGCCGGAAAGTTCGCGGTCTTCGTGTGGCAGTAGGCGCGGAAGTCGGCGTCGGCGAGGCCGTGGCGGGCGAAGAGCGTCAGGTCGTACGCGGACGACACCTGCCCCTTGTGGTCGAAGCCGTCGGGGCTGACCACATGGGTGTCCAGGGCCTGCAGGTCCTGGGCCTTGGCCTGCATCTGGGCGACCGTCCTGGCGAGACCGCCGTTCATGTGGCTGAGGACGTGCACCGCGTCGTTGCCGGAGCGCAGGAAGACGCCGAGCCACAACTGCTCGACGGTGTAGGTGATGCCGGGCTTGACGCCGACCATGCTGGAGCCCGCGGGGATGTCGGCGAGGTCGGCGTCGGTCACCCGGTGCCGCTCGGTCCGCTCGAAGTTCTTCAGCACGGTGTCCGCGAAGAGCATCTTCAGCGTGGAGGCGGGCGCCAGGTGCGTGTGCGCGTGGTACGAGGCGAGCACCTCGCCGCTCTCGTGGTCGGCGACGAGCCAGGAGCGGGCGGTGAGCCGCTTGGGCAGTCCCGCGGCACCGCGCACCTGGACGCCGGCGCGGGCAAGCCGCTCACCGCCGATCACGGGCGTGGCGGCCGACGCCGGGGAGGCCGCGGCCAGCGGGACGGCCGCGGCGAGGCCGAGGGCGGCACGGCGGGACAGCCGAGCGGCACGCGGGGGGACGGGAGAGGAATCGCGCATCCCGGGACCGTACAAAAGAAGTTCGCGGGTCCGTACGCCGGGGTCTCGAAGTCGCCACGCGTCGGGGTCCCAAAGAAAAGCCACAGAGCACCCAAAGGCAGGACGAAGGAACACCCCCGCCCGTACGTCCGGCCGACTCCTGCCCTCAGCACCCCACCCAACAGGGGTTTCCTGGCAATAGCCCCTCCGGACCTTAGGAATCAGCTGTCTTACGGAATATTGATTCCGGGCCCTACTTTCTCAGCTCTCACACATCTCTTACTCAGCCCCGCTCAAAGGTTTCTCCATAGCTTGTGGCCGCGCCCACAGCGGGCGCCAAGAACCTTTGGGGAACGGGATGTTTGGCATCTATCTCAAGCGTGAGCTGAGCCGGCGCAAGAAGGCGGCCCTGGTGATCGCCATGGGTCTGGCGCTCGGTATCGCGCTGGTCATCACCGTCAACTCGGTGTCGGCCGGCATGCAGCAGGCGCAGGACAAGGTCCTGAAGTCGCTGTACGGGCTCGGCACCGACATGACGGTGACCAAGGCCCAGGCGGCGCCTTCGAGCAACTCGTCCGGCAGACCGAAGTTCGACTTCAACGCCAAGTCGAGCAGCTCTACCAAGCAGAGCTCGGACCGCGTGATGACGCAGGGCGGGCAGTCCCTGGCCTCCTCCCTGGTCACCAAGGTCGCCGCGCAGAAGGGCGTGGCGAGCGCGGTGGGCGCGCTGACCCTGAACGTCACCAAGGTCGACGGCTCCTTCACCCAGGGCACCGCGAAGTCCTCGACCTCCTCGGGGTCCGGCGGCTCCTCCCAGCAGGGCGGCCCCGGCGGCGGCCAGGGCGGCGGCAGCACGGGGGCGCCCCAGGTGCAGGGCGGCGGCGCCTCCTTCGACGTGAACTCGTACTCCGTCGCGGGCGTCGACGTCACCAACCAGGACCTCGGCCCGCTCGCCACCTCGAAGATCACCTCGGGCAAGACCTTCACGGCGGCGCAGACCGACGCGAAGGTCGCGGTGGTCAGCAAGTCGTACGCCAAGGAGAACAAGTACACGGTCGGCAAGACCTTCAAGATCTCCGGCACCAAGTACACGGTCATCGGGATCGCGACGCCGGACAGCAGTGAGTCGACGACCGACGTCTACCTGCCGCTGAAGCAGGCGCAGACGCTGGGCGACGCGAAGAACAAGGTCACCACGATCTACGTCAAGGCGACCGACTCCAAGCAGATCACCACGGTCAAGGCGACCATCCAGAAGAACATCTCGGGTACGACGGTCACCACCTCCGCCGACCTCGCCTCCACCGTCTCCGGCTCCCTGTCGACCGCCTCGAACCTGGCGACCAGCGTCGGCAAGTGGCTGTCCATCGCGGTGCTCGTGGCCGCGTTCCTGGTGGCGGCGCTGCTGACCTCCTCCGCCGTGTCCCGCCGGGTGCGTGAGTTCGGCACCCTCAAGGCACTCGGCTGGCCCTCCCGCAAGGTCACCCGGCAGGTCGTCGGCGAGTCCATCGTGAACGGTCTGATCGGCGGCGCGCTCGGCATCGCCATCGGCCTCGGCGCGGCGTACGCGGTGACGGCGATCAGCCCGAAGCTGACCGCGGAGCTCGGCAACACCGGTGGTGGCGGTGGCGGCATGGGCGGCGGCCCCGGCGGTGGCGGTCCCGGCCAGCAGGCGGTCAAGAACACCATGGAGATCGCGCTCTCCGCGCCGGTCTCGGTGACCACCATCGCGCTCGCCGCGGGCCTGGCCATCGCGGGTGGTCTGATCGCCGGTGCGATGGGCGGCTGGCGCGCCTCGCGGATGCGTCCGGCGGACGCGCTGCGCAGCGTCTCCTAGTCACCTGCGGGCGGCCCCGTTGGCGCCCTACCCCTTCCTCTCTCCTCTTCTTCCTCTCCCCTCTCCCACTTCAACGCCTGCTTCATCTTCGGAGAACCTCATGTACAAGCTCACCGGCGTCACCAAGCGCTACACGCGGGGCAAGGACACGGTGGAGGCGCTGCGTGGCATCGACCTCACCATCGAGGACGGCGACCAGCTCGTCATCCAGGGCCCCACGGGCGGCGGCAAGTCCACCCTGCTCCAGATGATCGGCGGCCTGGACCGTCCCTCCGCCGGCAGCGTCGAGCTGGACGGCGTCGACCTCGCCTCCATCAGCGAGGCCAAGCTGACCCGGCTGCGCGCCGAGAAGATCGGCATCATCTTCCAGTCGTTCAACCTCATCCCGACGCTGACCGCGCAGGAGAACGTCGAGACCGCGCTCGTACCGCTCGGGGTGAAGCCCGCGGAGCGGCGCGAGCGGGCCGCCGAGGCGCTGCGTTCGGTCGGTCTCGGCGAGCGGCTGACGCATGCGCCGTCCGAGCTGTCGGGCGGTCAGCAGCAGCGTGTCGCCATCGCCCGCGCGCTGGTCAAGAAGCCGAAGGTACTCCTCGCGGACGAGCCGACCGGCAACCTCGACGAGGGCACCCGCGACGACATCATGGGTCTGCTGGAAGGGCTGTGGCACGAGTACGGGCTGACCTTCATCATGGTCACCCACGACTCGTCGATCGCCCGCCGGGCGCCGCGCCTCGCGACCATCAAGGCCGGACAGATCACACTGACCGAGCAGGGGGGCCGACGCCCCCTGTCCCAGCAGTACGTCCAGCAGTAGGCGCGCCCCGGGGCCGCTCACCGTCCCAGCACCCGGTCGGCCTCGGCCGGCTGCGCGGCGGTGAGCGGCCCCATGGCGAGCGGGCTGCGGTTGATGCTCGGGAGGTTCGACTCCTCGCAGAGCGCGAGGAGTTCCGGCGCGTCCTGAAGGACGTTGAGACGGTGCTGTACGGCCGCGCAGCGCGGGCCCCGCGCGAACACGGCGGCCCGCGCCGGGTCGTCGGTGCTCCAGGCGTACGACCGGATCAGCTCCTCCCGTACCAGCTCCTCACAGGTGTCGCGGAGTTGGGCGGCTCGCTCCGCGTCGGCGTCGGAGAGGTGCGGCTGGGGACGGTCGGGCTACGCCTGGCCGGTCTCGAAGCGGATGATCCTGCCGCCGTCGTCGACGGTGAAGCTCCACCTCGTCTTCATCTCGCCCCAAGTGTCGTTGCTGTAGCGGGCGATGAGGGCACGGCCGCCGTTCGACTCGTTGTCGACCTCCATGTGGCCGCGGGAGGAGAAGATCTCCCGATCGGTCCAGTCGGCGAGGTCGCGGTCGGCACCGTCGTCGGACATGGTCGCGCCGGGTGCGAGGACGGCCTCGAAGGCCGCACGGTCATGGGCGTTCACAGCGGTGACGAAGGCCCGGACGGCCGGGTCGCTGAGTTTCGCTACCTGAATCGTCATGGGAGTCACCCTCACACCGGTCCCGTGCGCCCGCCACCCGAACGACACCCCGAACACGCCGGTCACGCGTCATCGGTGCGACGGTGGAGACACGGGAGGGACCGTTGACCGTTGCCGCCGGCCGTCTGCTCTGGGAGCCACCATGACCTGTTACGACCGAAGTGATCTGGGACTGCTGTTGCTCCGTCTGGGCACGGGCGGAGTGCTGGCCGCGCACGGGGCGCAGAAGCTGTTCGGCTGGTTCGGCGGGGGCGGCCTGGAGGGGACCGGGACCGCCATGGAGGCCATGGGCTACACGCCCGGGAAGGCGAGCGCGACGGCGGCGGGGCTGGCCGAGGCCGGCGGGGGCACCCTGCTGGCGCTGGGCCTCGCGACCCCCGCGGCGGGCGCGGCTGCGGCCGGGGCGATGGTGGGCGCGGCCGCGGTCCATCTGCCCAACGGGTTCTTCGCGATGAACGGCGGCTACGAGCACGCGGCGTCGCTGGCCCTGACGGCGGCGGGCCTCGCGGTGGCGGGCCCCGGCCGCCTCTCGCTGGACCACGCGCTCGGCCACGCCGTGAACCGCGGCTGGATGGTCCCCGTGGCGCTCGGCGTGACGGCGGCGGCCACGCTGGCCGTGGTGGGCGCCCGGAACAAGAGGGTGCGCGAGGCGGCCGAGGGCAAGCAGGAGGCCCTGTTCGAAGAGTTCGAGGAGTAGGCGCAGAGGGGGTGGGCGTGGGCGTACCCGTGGCCGTACAGGTGGCGTGGGACCCTCGGCCGGTGCGGGAAGCTTGCCCCATGGCTGATGACGACGTCTGGGAATCCATCGACCGTCTGTGCACCTGGCTGGACGCCCACCGCACGCACGGCGGCCAGGAGGGCCTGCTGCTGCGCATCCTGAAGCTGTCGGAGGAGGTCGGCGAGGTCGCCGAGGCGGTGATCGGCGCGACCGGCCAGAACCCGCGCAAGGGTGCCAGTCACACCTGGGACGACGTACGGTCCGAGCTCTGCGACGTCGTCATCACGGCCCTGGTCGCCCTGCGCACGCTGACGCCGGACGCGCGCGAGGTCTTCATGCGCCATCTTGCGGGAGTCACGGAGCGCTCGCTCGGGGCGGATCCAACTCCGTGAGCCGCGCCCGCACTTGTTCACCCCGTGGACGTGTGCGGGCCGTCGGCAGTTGGTGGGGACGGCCGAGCCTTCTCGTCGACATCACGCCGACGAAAGGGTCCCCGTGCAGGACTACCTTCTCCCCCGTGGCCGCAGGACGCTCGCCGTTGCCACTGGGGTGCTCGCGCTCGCCGTCACGGGGCTGGGAAGCCAGGCCCGAGCGGCGAGTTACGGGACGCCGACACTGTCGCTGTCGGCGGCCTATCTGTCCGGCGCGGTGGGGGCGAGCGGGGATCCGGTCGTGAAGGTGACGGTCGCGCAGAGCGGCGCGGACGCCGGAGCGCTCACGGTCACGGTGACCAAGAGCAGCAAGACCTCCGTGGCGACCACCACCGACGTCACGGTCACCGGCACCGGCGCCACCCGCCAGGTCGCCATCGCCGCGCGCGGCCGGGGCTACACCGACCTGACCGTGAAGGTCACCGGCGTGGACGGCCAGACCGCCACCAAGACCCTGCACTACGCCGCGTCGGCCGCCGTCCAACAGGCCGCGGACAGCAGGTACTTCACGGGTTCCAGCGACGCCTCCGCCGCCGTGGACGTCGGTGGCGGCTATGCGGTGGTGGCGGACGACGAGTCCAACACCCTGCGCCTGTACGACCGTTCGGCCTCGGGCGCGCCCGTGAAGACCTGGGACTTCAGCTCGAACATCGGTGTCTCGAAGGAGATCGACATCGAGGGCGCCACGCGCGTCGGCGACACGATCTACTGGACGGGCTCGCTGGGCAACAACAAGGACGGCGAGTACAAGTCCGCCCGCAACACCGTCTTCACCACCAAGGTCACCGGTTCGGGCGCGGCGACCGCGCTGTCGTACGGCGGCTCGTACGGGAAGCTCCGCGACGACCTCGTCGCCTGGGACGAGGCCCACGGCGACCGCTACGGCTTCGCGGCGGGCACCGCCGACGGCCAGGTCCCCAAGCAGATCGACGGGTTCAACGTGGAGGGGCTGGAGTTCGCGCCGGGGTCGACGACGACCGCGTACCTCGGCTTCCGCGCGCCGCTCGCCCCGGCGGTCGCCGACGGCAAGGCGCTCCTCGTGCCCGTCACGAACATCGACAAGGTGGTCGGCAGCGGCGCCACGGCCGTCTTCGGGACGCCGATCGAGCTGGACCTCGGCGGCCTCTCCGTGCGCGACCTGCGCAAGAACGCCGCGAACCAGTACCTGATCGTCGCGGGCTCCTGGGCCGCCGACGACAACTCCGACCCGTACGCCCTCTACTCCTGGGACGGCGACCCGGCGCACGCACCGGTCAAGCGGCTCGACCTGCCCACCTCGGACCCGGGTGGCTGGGAGTCGGTCGTCGACGTCCCGGACCTCACCGTTCCCGGCGCCCGCGCCCAGCTGATCACCGACGACGGCTCCGCCGACCTGTACGGCGACGGCACGGAGGCCAAGGACCTCACCCACCCCGAGTGGAAGAAGTCCCGGGCGACCTGGTTCACGATCGGCGGCTGAGGCGGGGGCGGGCGGCCGGGCCATGGGGCTGCTCCGTCCTGCGGGCGGCTCTTCCCTGCGGGGCGGCTCTTCCCCGCAGGACGGCGCTTCCCCGCAGGACGGCGCTTCCCCGCAGGACGGCGCTTCCCCGCAGGGCGGCCCCGACCGCCCGGGCCGCCGCGTCCGTCGTAGCGCCGTCTGAGAAGGTGACCGTATGCGCCTGATCCTCATCCGCCACGGCCAGACCCCGTCCAACGTGGCCTTCCTCCTGGACACCGCCGTCCCCGGCCCGGGTCTGACCGACCTCGGCGAGAAGCAGGCCGCCGCGCTGCCCCAGACGCTCGCGGACGTGGACATCGACCTGCTGTACGTCTCCACGCTGACCCGTACCCAGCTGACGGCCGCCCCGCTGGCGGCCGCCCGCGGCCTCGAGGTGGTCGTACGCGACGGCATCCGTGAGCTGGAGGCCGGGGACCTGGAGATGATGCGCGGCGACACCGAGGCGGCCAGGACGTACTTCACGACGGCGTTCGCCTGGGTGGACGGGGACACCGGGCTGCGGATGCCGGGCGGCGAGAACGGCATCGAGGCGCTGGGCCGGTTCGACGCGGTGGTCGCGGAGGCCGCGGCGACCGGCGCGGGCGGTGTCGCCATGGTCAGCCACGGCGCCGCGATCCGGGTGTGGACGGCGGCTCGGGCGCACAACGTCGACATGTCCTTCGCGGCCGAACACCGGCTGGACAACACCGACATCGTGATCCTGGAGGGCTCCCCCGAGGAGGGCTGGACGGCGCTGTCCTGGGCGGGCACGGACATCGGCGGCGCGGCGCACGCGCGGGAGAGCGGCCCCGCGGGGCAGCCGTTGGGCCCGACGACCGCGTAGACGCCCGCCTGTCCCCCGCGGGTGCGGGATCCGTCGCCCCGCGGATGCGGGATCCGCCCCCCGCGGGTACGGGATTCTCACACCGGTGGCACGTTGTACGGCGGCATGTTGTACGGCGTCACGACCTGGATCGCCGACGGCAGGAACGGGCCCTCGTCCGGCAGCGCCTGCTGGGCCCGCATGATGGTCTGGCAGGCGCGCCGCATGTCCTGGCGCAGGTCGTGGTGGAGCACCGCGGACAGTTTTCCCTCCGCCAGCAGCCGGGTGTTGTCGTGGTCCAGGTCGTGCGCGACGAAGGCCAGCACTCCCCGGCCGAGCGCCGCGAAGGCGTCGATGGTCGCGGTGTTGCCGCCGCCGATGGAGTAGACGGCGTTGATCTCCGGATCCCGCTCCAGAGCCGCCAGGACCAGGGCCCGTTGGGTGGAGTCCAGCCCGTCGCTGTCCGTGACCTCGACCAGTCGGCGCATGGGCCCACCGCCGCGCATCCCGCTGCGGAAACCCATCTCGCGCTCCTCCTCGTTGCGGAAGGACCCCCGGCTGATCGTGACGAGCACATGGCCCGGACGGTCGGCGAGCCACTGGCGTATCAGGTAGGCGGCGGTGGCTCCGGCGGCCCGGTTGTCGATGCCGACGTACGCGAGCCGCGGGCTGCTGGGCAGATCCGTCACCAGCGTGACCACCGGGATGCCGGCCGCCACCAGCCGGCCGACCGCGGCGGTGACCTCGGGAACCTCCGGGGCCTTGAGGATCACTCCCTGAGAACCGCGCGCGGCGATCCTGTCGAGGTCCTTCACCAGCTCCGCCGCGGGGTCCGTCTCGCGGAAGTGGAACCGTGAGCGGACGATCGCCGGGTGCAGGGACGGCAGTTCGGCCTCCAGGGCGTCACGTACCGCCGAGGAGAACCGCTCCGGGGTCTGCATCACGATGTCGATCATGAAGGTGCGGCCGCCGATGCGGACCTGGGTGCGCTGCCGGTCCAGGTCCTTGATGGCCTGCTGCACCTCCCGCGCCGTGCTCTCGCGCACGCCGCCGCGATGGTTGAGGACCCGGTCGACCGTCGCCTCGCTCAGGCCGGCCTGCCGGGCGATCTCGCGGATCGTATACGGATGTCCCATGGCTTCCTTCGCTGCGTCCCGTGATCGAGGAGATCAATGAGGGGTTTTTGATGGTTCTCTGCGGATTGATTGACGGTCCCGGCCTCATGAGACTGGCAGAAATGTCACCGCGCCGGAAGGCGGCAGCACACTCATGAACCAACTGCTCGAGGACAAGGTCGTCCTCGTCAACGGCGGCAGCCAGGGCGTCGGCGCGGGCATCGTGCGCGCGGCGCTGCGCGAGGGCGCCACGGTCGCCTTCACCGGGCGCCGCACCGAGCTCGGCGAGAAGTTCGCCGCTGAGACCGGCGCCACGTTCGTACGGGCCGATCTGACCGATCCCGCGCAGGCGCGCGGCAGTGTCGAGCAGGTCGTGGCCGCCCACGGGCGGATCGACTGCCTGGTGAACGCGGCCGGGCTGACGTCACGCGGCACACTCCTGGACACCACGCCGGAACTGTTCGACGCGCACATCGCGATCAACCTGCGGGCCCCGTTCTTCGCGATGCAGGCCGCCGTCCAGCATCTGGTGGACCGTGGGGCGCCGGGGACCGTCGTCAACATCATCACGTCCTCGGCCCACGGCGGGCAGTCCTTCCTCGCCCCGTACGTCGCCGCCAAGTCAGGGCTCATGGGCCTCACCCGCAACGCGGCCCACGCGCACCGCTGGGACCGGGTCCGGATCAACGGCCTCAACATCGGCTGGACGGACACCGAGGGCGAGGAGGAGATCCAGCGCGCCTTCCACGGCGCGGGCGACGACTGGCGGGAGAAGGCGGCGAAGACCCAGCCGATGGGCAAGCTGGGTCAGGTCGACGAGATCGCCGACTTCGTCGTCTTCCTGCTCTCCGACCGCAGTGGCGTGGTCACGGGCTCGGTGATCGACTGGGACCAGATCGTCTTCGGCGGACTCGACTGATCTCCTGTCCCTCGCCGCACTCCCCCTCCCCTCTCGCCTCCCCCTCCCCTCTCGCCCCTCCCTCTCGGCGGGCACACCCTCACTGGCTTTAGGAGCAATCTCATGCGTATCGGCATCCTGGGACTGGGCCGGATCGGCGCCTTCCACGCGGCGACCCTCGCCGGGCTCGACGCGGTGGACACCCTGGTCGTCAGCGACCCGGTGGCGGCGGCCGCCGCGGCGGCGGTGGAGCGGTTCGGGGCGACGGCGGTGGACTCCCCCGAAGCGGTGCTCGCCTCCGGGGTCGACGGCATCGTCATCGCGGCCGCCACCGACGCGCATCCCGCGCTCATCCTCGCCGCGGTCAAGGCGGGTATCCCGGTGTTCTGCGAGAAGCCGGTGGCGCGGACCGTCGAGGAGAGCCTCGACGTGCTGGAAAGCGTCCGGGACAGCGGTGTCGAGGTGCAGATCGGCTACAACCGGCGTTTCGACGCGGGCTGTGTGGCCGCCCGCAAGGCCGTGGTGAGCGGCGAACTCGGCAAGCTGCACACCGTACGGTCCACCACGCTGGACCCGGCGCCGCCGCCCGCCGCGTACGTCGCGGTCTCCGGGGGCATCTTCCGTGACTGCAGCGTGCACGACTTCGACATCGTGCGCTGGGTCACGGGCCGCGAGGTGGTCGAGGTGTACGCGGCCGGTGGCAACCGGGGTGCCGAGTACATCGCCGAGGCGGGTGACGTCGACACCGCGTCCGCGATCCTCACCCTCGACGACGGCACCATCGCCCTGGTCTCCAACTCCCGCCACAACGCGCGGGGTTACGACGTCCGCCTGGAGCTGCACGGCATGCGCGACAGCATCGCCGTGGGCCTGGAGGACAAGCTGCCGCTGCGTTCCGTCGAGCCGGGCGCCACCTTCCCGGCGGGCCCGCCGCACGACTTCTTCATGGACCGGTTCGCCCCCGCCTACCGCGCCGAACTCACCGCCTTCACGGAGGTCGTCGCGGGCCGCGCCACCTCGCCGTGCACGGTCGCCGACGCCATCGAGGCCGGCTGGATCGCCGAGGCCTGCGCCCTTTCACTGGCCGAGCACCGTCCCGTACGCCTGGAGGAGGTACGCGAGGCCTGACCGCCGGACGCGGGAGGGCCGGTCGGCGCGCCCGAAGACTCGGGGCCGCCGTCCGGCCCTCGTGCGTTGCGACCCTCGTGCGTTGCGGCCGTCAGGCGAGAACAGCCGGCTTGAGGATCTCCTCGCACCACTGCCGGAACGTGGTGGGGGTGGTGGCCCCTGGGGTGCGCGGCTCGGCGTTGTCGAGGCCACGGTCCTTGGCCGTCGCCATGTCCGCCATGCCCTGCGCCATCGCCTCGGACATCCCCCGCCGCGTCAGCGTGTCCCTGAACGACTCGACGGGGACGTACTGGAACCGCACCGGCTTCCCCAGTACCTCGGACATGATCCGCGCCATGTCCTCGAAGGACAGGTCCTCGGGCCCGAGCACCGGGACCTCGCCCTGCCCGCTCCAGGAGTGGTCGAGCAGCAGCCCGGCGGCCACGGCGGCGATGTCGCGGGTGGCGCAGGTCGGCGCCTTGAGATCCCCGGCGACGGGCTGGAAGAACACGCCCTGACTCCTGATCGCCTCGACCTGGCGCAGCAGGTTGTCCATGAACGAGGGCAGCGTCAGCGCCCGGTAACCCACGCCCGTGCCCGCGATCAGGTCGTCCATGGCCAGGGACGCCGACACCAGCCCGGCGTTCCCGGGCACTCCGCGCCCCAGGGCCGAGATCCCCACGACCCGTCGGACTCCCCGCTTCTTGAAGGCCTCGCACGCGGGCCGGCTGAAGCCCACGTAGACGTCCTCGACCCGCTCGGCCCGCGGGTTCGGCGGCGCCAGCCAGAAGACGCTGTCCGCTCCGGTGAACGCCGCGTCGACGACGTCGGGGTCACCGTGCGAGCCGACCACGACCTCGACCCGCTCGCGCACCCGCGGCGAGAGGCGGGAGGGGTCGCGCGCGATCACCCGAACCGACTCCCCGCCGTCGAGGACGCGGTCCAGGACCTGACTGCCGATCTGCCCGGTGGGCGCGGTAATGACGATCACGAAAAGGAACCTCCTGACAACCGGCGAACGGGCTGCCCGAACACCGTGCCCCGTCACTCTGCGCTCGCCCGACGTCACGCGTCCAATACCTCTTCGGGCACATTGATACCCTCAGGGTATGGATCTGGACCTGCGCAAACTGCGGTACTTCGCGGCCGTCGCGCAGCACGAGCACTTCGGCCGCGCCGCCCGGCAACTGCACATCGCACAGCCCGTGCTGAGCCGTCAGATCCGCGCGCTCGAAGAGGAGTTGGGCTGCGCGCTGCTGGTGCGTACGACCCGCAGCGTGCGTCTGACCCCGGCCGGCCGACAACTCTACGAAGACGCGCCGGGCGTACTCGCCGCCGCGCAGGCCGCCACCCGCCGGGTGCACGGCGCCGCCCGCGCCGACCGTCTGGTCGTCGGCTTCGCCCCCGGTCTGAGCGTCTCCCCCGCGGTCCGCGCGTTCACCCGGACCCACCCCGACGTCGAGATCGAACTGCTCCACCTGAACTGGTACGAGAAGGGCGAGGCGCTCCGGGACGGCCGGGCCGACGTCGGCTTCCTGCGACACCCCTTCGACGCGGACGGGCTCCACACCATCCCGGTGGGCAGCGAACCGAAGGTCGTATGCCTGCCCACCACGCACCCCCTGGCGTCCCGCCGCCGGCTGACCCTGGCCGCGCTCGAAGGCGAGACGATCCTGGACTTCCAGGCGCGCCGCACCGCGACGGTGGAGGAGAAACTCGAACTCGTCGCGGCCGGGCAGGGCATCGCGCTGCTGCCGCGCAGTATCGCGCGCTCCTACTCGCGCCCCGACCTCGTACACCGGCCGATGACCGACGTCCCGCCGACCGAGTTCTGCCTCGCCGTACTCGAGGGCCGCCGCGACGGACACCTGAACGACTTCCTGACCACCGCGACACACGCACTGTCCGAACACCACGCCTGAAGCCCCCTCCGGGGTGAACCACCCGGGTTCCTGCGAGAGTTGCGAAAATAGGGGCCATGACGCGCAACGCATCCACCGAACTGGGCGAATTCCTCAGGGCCCGGCGTGCGGAGCTCACCCCCCGTTCCGTGGGGCTGCCCGGCGGGACCGTCCGGCGGGTGCCGGGCCTGCGCCGGGAGGAAGTGGCCATGCTGGCCGCGATCAGCACCGACCACTACACCCGCCTGGAACAGGGCCGCATCCAGGCGTCCGAGCCCGTCCTGGACGCCATCACCCGCGTCCTGGACCTGGACGAGGACCAGCGCGCGTACGTGTTCGAACTGGCCGGCAAGGAACCCGCGCGCCCGCGCCCGCAAGGCGTGCAGCAGGTCCAGCCGCAGTTGCGGCGGCTGCTCGACGACCTCGCCTCCATCCCCGCCATGGTCCTGGGCCGCCAGATGGACGTACTGGCCTGGAACCCGCTGGCCGCCGCCCTGGTGGGCGACTTCGCCCGGATCCCGGCGGAGCAACGCAACTACGCCCGGATGGTCTTCTCCCCCGCCATGCGCAAGCTGTACGCGGACTGGGAGACCACGGCCCGCACGACGGTCGCCCGACTCCGCATGGAGGCCGCCCACAACGCCGGCTCCCCCCGCCTCACCACCCTCGTGAACGACCTCTCCGAGCAGGACCCCGACTTCCGCCGCTGGTGGGCCGCCCACCACGTGGCCGCGCGCACCACCGGCACCAAGACCCTCAACCATCCGATCGCCGGCACCCTCGTCCTCGAATGGGACACCCTCACGGCCGGCACCGACCCCGACCAACAACTCATCATCTGGACCGCCGCCCCCGACACCCCCACCCAGGAGGGCCTGCGGTTCCTCGCGTCCTGGGCGGCGGGGGGCCAGGAGGCCGGCCGGGGCACCTCGGGCTGAGGCCACCCAGGGCGCGGCCAGGCTGGTCGAGTACTGCCGGTGCGGCTACCGCCGTCCCTGCTCACAGACCGTGTTGTTCCATCAGGCGCATGAGGTTCCGCTTACGTTTCTGGGCGGTGCGCAGGGCGGTGACGTACACGGTGAACTCGTCCGCTGTGCCCAGACGGCGATGGCAGTCGCGCATGCCGAGCAGCAGGCTGACGAGCTGCTCGTAGACCGCGTTGCCGGTCTGCTGCGTAAGCGGCTCGGCCAAGCGCAGGTAAACGCCGAGCACGTCGGCGGGACGGACTGCACGGGCCTGCTCGGCGAGGGTGAGCCACTGCCGGTCATGAGCACCGGCTTCGGTCGCGGCCTGCCAGGCGGCCTCTACATCCTCGTCGTCGAGCAGGGCGTCAACCAGGACGGGCCCGCCGTACCAGCCCTCGTGCCGTCGCCCCGCGTCCTCGCGCAACAGCGCCAGCGCACCCGCGCGTTCGGCCGGCCAGCAGTCGGCGGCACGCCCGGCGGCGCGCAGCTGCTGGTAAGCCAGCAAGGTGCGGCGGGCGCCGAAGTGGTCGCGGCGCAGGCTGACGGCGTCGGGAAGCCGAGCCGCCCGCGCGTAACGCTCACAGAGATCGTCGACGAGGGCGGTGTCGACGGCGCCGAGGTCCCGGGCTTCCCGGATGCCGCGTTCCGCCCAGCGCAGCGCCTCGTCGGAGCGCCCCGCGGAGTCCAGCTCGCGGGCGATGACCAGATGCGTGTGGCCGTTCGCCGCAAGGTCGGCCGCGTGCACGGCGATCACCGCGTCGACATCGCCTCCCTCCTTGGCCAGCCGCTCCATGAGGTACTTCTCCGCCCAGCCGGTGCGCTTGCGCCGCCACGCCCGCGTCGCCAGCTCCCGCAGGACATTCATCCCGTGTTCGCCGAGGACATCCGCGTAGTCGAGCGGATCGATATCGGTGATGCCGTCAAAGTCGCCGAGCACATGGCCGACCAGCCAGCGAGCCAGCTCCTCCGGGTCGGGGCGCGCCACACGGCACGCGTCGAGATGGACGTCGGCGAGGGCCGCGCCGACCTGCCCGAGCCCGCCGTCGGAGTCGTCGACGCTCTCCACCGCCTCGGCCAGCAGCCGCATCGCTTCCCGCGCCAGCGTGATCGCGTCGGCGGCCCGCCCCGAGCCGGCGAGCGCCCCGATCGCGGACACCGCCTGCCCGGCCTGGTCGGCGTAGGCGCGGGCATCGCCGTACTCGATGTACCCGTACTGCGCGAACGGGCCGATGTCGAGCAGCTCACGGATGCGCGCCCGGACCGCGACGAGGTCCCCACGCACACTCGCGGCCCGCAGCTCCAGCCGACGCCGCAACTGCCGGTCATCGTCGATCTGTTCCCGCACCAGGGAAAGCAACTCGTCCTTGGAGAGGCCGGACAACCAGACGTCAAGGTCCCGCACACGGGTCCGGGCCGCCTCGCGCTGCCGCGACAGGCTCTCCGACTGGGCGATCACTGTCAGACCGAGAGCGACCAAATGCTTGCAGAAGTTGCCCTCCAGGCCGTACGGACAGTCACATTCGCCGCCGAGCCCGCCCGGCCCGTCCAAGGTCAGCTCCACCTCGTACCGCTCCGTACCGTGGACGGTCGCGGTGACCCAGCCGTCACCTACTTCGACCCCGGACACTGCGTCGAGGTACCCGAGCCCGCGCTCGAAAGAACGGGCGCCGGCCAGCGCTTTGAGGTTCGCCTCGGTGAGGCTGCGCCTAGTTCTATCCACCCTGCCCAGGTTACGTACTTGATGTGCCGTCAGCTTAGGGATGGGCAGGACCACGAGCCCTCTGCGAGCGAAGCGCTCACTGGTTTGCGTGGACCTGCGCACACGGCCCCGGAGGCCACTTCGGGCCGTCATGAACCTGCTGGTCAGGGGCCTCGATCGGCACCTAGAGCAGGTTCCCGTCCACGAATGGTCCACGCCGTCTGCTGGCCCAGGCTCCCTGACGCTCTTGTCGTGTCATCACCGCCTATCGGGCTCACCTCACCCCGCCACGGCACTGCGCGCAGGGGAGCAGCGCATGCAGTGGATGGACCAAGCGGCTGCACCACTCGCCGTC
This sequence comes from Streptomyces sp. GbtcB7, assembly GCF_019091445.1. Lineage (NCBI taxonomy): Bacteria > Bacillati > Actinomycetota > Actinomycetes > Kitasatosporales > Streptomycetaceae > Streptomyces > Streptomyces sp. GbtcB7. The sequence goes on along the minus strand of NZ_JAGXJM010000001.1, from coordinate 528,659 downwards.
GGAAGTCCACACCCTCGCGGTGAGACGCTCTAGCTCCACTCCAGGCCGGGCCTCGTCGCAGCAGATCAGGGCCGCGTGGCGGGCAGAGATGAAGGCGCTGCGGGCCAAACGCCTCTGCGAGAGTCGCTGTTGCCCACCATCGCACCCACCTCTTGCCCCGAGAGGGCTAGAAGTATCTGATCTCGTGCGTAAGCTGCTCATTGCTGACGGGAGGCCAACTTCGCTGCTCCCTAGGCTAGTTCAACACGCGCCGCCTCCGGGAAGCACGTGTAGCCGTCATGCGCGCCCTGACGTAGCCGTCTGGCGCGCCCTTTGTAGTCAGGGTGATCGCGTGAAGTCCGCTCGGCACTGGGTCGAAAGCGTCCGCGAGGAGGCAGGCCTCCACCTCCATTGGCAGGGGCGGCGTTCCTATCGGTCGCTCGTACCCGCTCCTCGCGTCCTGGAGCCTGAGTCGGACTTGAGCCATGGGGAGCAATCCCCGAATCTGGTGATCGAAGGTGACAACCTTCAGGTGATGGTCTCCCTTCAATCGCAGTACAACGACACTGTAGATGTCGTTTATATTGATCCCCCTTACAACAGGGGTGGTAACGATTTTCGCTATAGCGACGCGCGTTACAAGGATCCTGACGCTGATGCGAGTGACGCCGTATACATCACCAATGAGGATGGCGGGCGACACACTAAGTGGCTTAATTATATGGCTCCACGGCTCGTCACGATTCAGCGCTTGATGGCCGATCACGGAGTCGTCTTCGTATCCATAAATGACATTGAGCTTGGCCGATTGCTGATGCTCATGGATGAAGTTTTCGACGAAAGCAATCGAATTGGCGTAATCGCCTGGAAGGGGTCTGCAGATAACAATCCATCACGCATCGCGATTGAACATGAGTACATTGTTTGCTATGCGAAAAGCATCAAGAAGGTCGCGAAGCAATGGACGACCCCCAACGATGACGTGCGCGATGCACTTCTGGAGCAATATGACGCGATCTGCCTAGAGACTGACATTTACGTCGAGCGAAAAAAACGATGGGCCCAGCTCGTGAAGGCCAACAAAGAAGCTGTTGGACGGTTGGGGAACTACACGGAACTTGATCCCGTTAAGGGGCCTTATCAATCGGCTCGCCGCGTGCATAACCCAAAGCCTGGTGGATACCGCTACGGCGTCTGCGAAGATGGGGTGGTTTCAGCCTCTGATCCTCGCGCCTACGCCATGCCGCTCAACGGTTATCGATTCAAACCCGAGACCATGGAGAGGCATATCCAGGAGGGGCGCATAGTCTTCCCGAAGAATCGGGGCCAAATTGTCCAAATGAAGGACTTTTTGGTGGATTACCGTGGAAGCCTGCGCAGTGTAATTGAACTCGATGCTCGAGCGGGTGCTTACCGCTTGAAGAATCTCTTCGGCAAAGACTTCGACGGCTTCCGCAATGCCAAGCCTGTGGAGCTTATAGAGATGCTGGTCGGGGCGGCGGGAGGTAAGGATGCGCTGGTCCTCGACTGCTTCGCGGGTAGCGGCACCACGGGCGAAGCAGTGTTGCAGCTTAACAAGCGCGATGGCGGTTCCAGGAAATTCCTCTTGATAGAGGAGGGCAACGGGGAAGACCTATACGCCCGTACTCTAGTAGTCCCTCGCCTTCGGCGTGCTATTGAGGTGGACGGGTTGCCGGGGGGATTCACCTTCCTAGCAACTGGTAAGCAGCTGGATCGCAAGGCAATCCTAGGTCTAGAACGAGACAAGATCGCTGCCCTCATCTGTCAAACAGACCGGTCTGGCGTCCGTACTGGCATCAGGGCAATTTCCGGGAAACAATGGGTTATTGGCGCGAACCAAAGAGGCGAAGCACTGGCTTTGGTCTGGCAAGGACCGACGAACAGTCGGGTGGACGTGGAATCAATCAATGCAGCGATTGCGGAAGCTCGTGAGATCGGCCTCAGCGCCAAGCTGCAGATTTATGGCACAACATGCACAGTTAGCGAAACTTCGGCCTTCACGTTTAAACAGATTCCGGATGAGATACTTCTTAACCTCAACCTGGAAGACCCAGAAGAAGACGACGACGTGGTCAGCTTGTACGGCACCTGATTCGAGGGGAAGTCGTGTCACAATCAATTACGCTTTTTGACTTCCAAGAGGAAGCTGCCGCAAGGCTGACGGAGGCCGCTGAGGAGTGGACTCACGCATTCTCCAAGCGTGTCCGCTACTACGGCACATTACCTATCCCCTTTGTAGCTCATCTGAAAGCGGTGACCGGAGCGGGAAAAACTCCGATTCTCGCCAAGACGGTAGGAAACCTTGAACCTGCACTGGTTCTATGGACGTCGAAGTCGAGTGCGGTTGTCGAACAAACCTACAGGAATTTGGTCGGAAAGTACCGACATCTACTGCCAGGCAATACGCAAATTCTTCGTGAGCGGCCTTCTAAGGGCGAGTGGGAGCAACTTATCGAGGCGGAGCGTGGCCTCACCATCTGGGTCACGACCGTAGGCTCCTGGAACGAAGTCGATGCGGCAACGGCTGGCGGTAGCGAGTCGGCTCGATTGAATATGCACCGCCCCCACCCTGATTGGGGTGGGGATATGTCGCCGTGGGAACAACTGCGAACTGAGCTCCGCCGGCCCACTTGGGTTGTTTACGACGAGAGCCACAATCAAACACCGGCACAGCTCGACCAACTGATAGGGCTCAAGCCTATCGGGTTCCTACTGGCCTCGGCGACGCCCCCGATGAGTTCTCAGTTCGCCGAGTTCGCGAAGGTTATTGATGCAGATCCTGAGATGCGGCCAATTGCAGAGAAGGCGCGTGTCCGGATCTCAACGAAAGACATAGTAGAGAACCAGCTCCTCAAGCATACTATCGCAGTTGAAAATTTCGACTCGGACCCTGACCAGTTGTTGGATGCAAGCATCGTGCTGCACCGCCGGCTAGTAAAGTCGGCCGAAAACAGCGGTGCCAACATCAACCCTAAGGTCCTGTATGTTGTAGAAAAGTCGAACCCGGTTAAGGACGAACTCGTTGCTAGACCTGTCGCGATCTGGGAGCACTTGCGAGCTCGTGGAGTACCGGCTGAAGAAATTGCGATCTATACGCAGACCAAGGTCGTGCCTGATGACGCCGTCAGGGTCTCGTCACTGTCTGAGCTGCAACCTCATCACCGGCACATCATCTGCAATCGGGCCCTGCAGGAAGGATGGGACGATCCTGAGGCATACATCGAGTATTTCGATGACGAGTCAAACTCTTATGTCCGCATCGCCCAGGTGATTGGACGGGCACTACGACAACCCGGGGCCGAGCACTTCGTCGACGACCTATTGAACACTGCGACTCTCTTCGTTCGAGTGCCGAATAAGCGATTCGAAGAGATAGTGGCGGGGCTTAAGCAGGAGCTGAGCCTATACGCGACGGATGACGACGACCCAGTGGGCTCAATCGCAGTGCGCGTGCGAACTAAGGGTGATCCTCTGCCTGCGGTGCCTCTCAGACCGAACTACGGTGGGGTGCTGAAACTTCCGAATTATCAGCTGGGCGAAGCGGAACTTGAAGGAGAGATTAAAAAGATTCGAGCGTTGTCGAAACAGCCATTCGCTGATGAAGATCTATTGGCTCCTGGCCAACGCCGGGTCATGAAAATTTCTCTCCGCGGAGAGGACGACGACACCCGCTACGAGATCCTGGCCGCGAGTCTCCGCCGGAGAAACGGAGAGTATCTCCATCGAAGAATTCAGACCCGCAGTCGGCATTGCGTGCACCTTCTCGAACCGGAAATCTTCACGGGGCCAGCATTCGACCAACGTTCTTGTAGTGGATCTGTTGCGCAAGGGATTCTGGCCGAGCGAGCTGATCACGTAGTCGAAGCGTTTGAAACCACGGTCGAGTTGGTTCCCGTTAAGATTATCGGCGGTGAGATGTGGGTTGCCGGTCCACACCAGCCAACCGCCAGCCAGACGACCAGTTTCCGGAATAGTGCACATGAGCGGTACTCGACGAGGTCGTTCAATGCGGACGAGTTGGAGTTCGCCAAGACTCTGGACAGCCTGGATAAGGGAGTTTGGCTACGCAATCCCTCACGTGGGTCTGGGTACGGGATTCAGCTACCCATGAAAGTCGGAGACTCAGCCACCTTCTATCCGGACTTCCTTTGGTGGGTTGGCGATACTTGCTTCGCGTTGGACCCCACCGGCAAGCACATTCTGAACGCGAAGGTGAGAGGTAAGCTACTGACGATAGATCAGCCTCGCATCGTGCTTCTAGCTCGTGGGCAGGTCGCGAGCGACTGGTCGTCGATCTCTGATAACGACGGCTGGACTGTGGCGCGGCCTCGCAAGAATCGGGCGCCGGCGCCGGAGTACTTCTCGTCGCTTGCACAGGCTCTAACTCATGTGTCGGGGACTTCCTGAGGTATCACTTCTGGAGCGGTTCCCTCTCGTGGCTGTCGCCTTACAAACTGCCCCGACCTGCCTGTAGTTGGTTGGGGCAGTTTCTCGCGTGCGCTTACCTCATGGTTCCGCTGACTCGCTCTTCGTCGGGGCTTAAATTGGCGTGGACGGGGAGTGTCTACTTAGATACCACTTGAACGACTCGCGGATCTTATTCTTTGTGTACCCGACCTGATCCATATTGCTAGGCACGACCTCCCTTTCCTCCCAACGGTTTCGAGACGCTAGATATTTAGTGACGTTAGGGGCCCCCACATTCGAGACGAACAGAGTGTGAGTCGCTCCCAAGTCGGCGTGCAAACCCTCAAAGTTCCGAGCGTCTCGAATCTTCAAATTAGAGCCGTAGTATTTGCATTCGATTGCAAGCAGGCATTTGCTGCCTCGAGGGGCGATATGTTCGGATCGGCTAAGGTGTGCCTCGTCCGCGGGTAGTACGAGGACATCGCATTCATGAAGGACCCCAGAACGTCCTTGTACACGGACACCCACATGGACTTCCAAGGCTGGGGCTCCCTGAAATTTCATCAGAGCGTGGGTGTATGGCACGTTTCTGTTGAACAAATGCCCGGGGCTGGTGCGAAATACCAAATCCTGCACGCTATTGCCGTAAACATCCTCGTACGCCACTCTTGCCTTATGTTTTGCCGCGGTAGCAACAATCAAAGAGAATAGGTAGCCTTCGTAGACGTCATAAGCTTTCGAAGCTGAGTTGTAGGAGATTCCTCTATGGTGCGCGGTGCGCCTGATTTCGGCGATGAGTTCGTCCATGTGCGTCATTCGCCCAATTCTCCGTATACATCGTCGAACAGGTGGGAGAGAATTTGTTGATCCTCGCGGCGATCGCCGTCGATTCGGTAGCTTTCTTCGTTTAGGTGTTCATTTTCTGGATCTGGCGCAAATTGCATACTCCGGATAGGCGGACGATTTTCGCTACGCGGCGGTTCCAGGAGCATTCTCACGGTCGCGTCTTCAATTTCAGGCAGTACAATCATGATTCGGCGAAGGGCGCTGACTAGCAACGCGACGCGCTCTCTTCGGCTCAGCGGCCGGGTCGAGATGACAATCGATTGATTGCGGCGAACAACATCAGATTCCGCTTCGGGCATATCTTCCAAGCGCTCGGTAATGAAAGGGGGCGGTTCCGGGGTCCCGGCGGGAACGCGCGATTGGGTCCTCCGGCGTCTCGGCTTAAGCGCTTTCTCGACCGCCGTTCCGGCAGCTATGGCCTCATCGATCTCGTTTAGCAGCCATTGCATCCCAATGTCTGAAACCAGTGCTCGAAGCTGTGTTTCGGCGTCCCGTAGCTCGCCCTCGTTCATGTAAGTCCCCTTGTCTCGTCTTTTCGGTGGCCGTGTTGTTACCTCCGCATCGTTTCAGGTTGCAGGCTTAGGAGGGGCGTCTTTGTAAATACCGGTCACAGGCAGTAGGGGGTGGGTCCCTCCTCGGTCGGGCAGCTGCGCCGGACCAGGGTTCTCCGGGGGCCACCAAGGCTCACTCCGTGACGCTTGCGCTTGGTCTTGGTGGCCCCCGGGGGTTCCTGGTGCGCCCCTGGTGGCCGACCGACAAGGGACCCAGCCGATCGCCTATGTGAGCCACCACCTCATAACGGTAGGTAAAAGGAGACGCCTCCTTCGAGGGAGTGCCGGGGTTTGGGGCGGAGCCCCACTGGCTTTGAGGTCGTGCCGTTCTCCCGCTCCGGCGTCCGCCCGGGACCGTGCGCCGGAACGGGGCGAAGACATGAGCGGCGGGGCGCGGCCCAGGGCGGACGCCTCGCCGCGCGAGGAGCGCGGCGCCTTGAACCAGTAGAGAAAGTTGTTACTCAGGCTTCGGCTGGGATGCTGTCCGGCCTCGGTCGATGCTTGAGCTGCTTGCTTCAGTTGGATGTTTTTCTCAGCAGGCAAAACGATCACCCTGGCAGGACGCCGTCATGGGGGAACACGCATGCTTGGCCCGTGTTACGGACCACGGACCTGACTGAGGCATTGACACTTGCGGAGAATGCTGTCGGTCGCGTTCTGGTACAGAGCAAGCACCAGCTAGTTGGATGCCTGGGCCCGCGACGATGGTGGCTGCGACGACTCGGCCTCCATCGTGCTGCGCAGCCGAAGCAGCGCTGCATCGTGCGGGGTTCCGCTTGCTTGGTGAGGTGCCGGGGGCGGTAGCAGGCACCGCCGTCATGGTCCGCGGCTTCTGCGGCGCTCCTCGGAGTGGGACTCGTGGCGAAAGGGATTGGCGGGGGGGCGGCGCGTGGGAGCCGAGTTGAACCGCTTATCGCGCCACGGCTGGCGTGTCCTGCACTCCATACCCCTGGCTGACAAAGTCGACGTTGATCACCTGCTGATCGGGCCGGGTGGGGTGTTCACCATCAATACAAAGCACCACCACAAGAAGGCCATGTGGGTCGGCGACGACGCCGTGAGAGTCGATCACGGAAAGTCGGCGCCCTATGCCCGCAAGAGTCGGACGGAGGCCAATCGCGTGGTCCGAGTGCTTGAGCGCTATTGCGCCTTTCCCGTACCGGTGGATCCAGTCCTCGTCTTCGTCGGCGTCAGGGATCTGAAGGTGGTCGCCACACAGCCCACCGTGCGGGTGTACAGGGAACGCCAAGTAGCGGCACTGGCGCCGCTCTCAGGCGTGCTGACGGCCGAGCAGGTCGAGCAGGTGACAGCGTTGCTCGTCATCGCCAGGCTTGGCGCCAAGACTGATCCCGTGAGCCACGGTGTGGTGCCGGCCTTCCCCACTAGAGCCGCGGGTGTCCCACGGCGTAACGATCGTCCGGGCCGGGTCGCCATTTCCCGGGCTCACCTGCGGCAATGTCCCAAGATCCCGTCCACGCCTCGTCCACAGACCCCGACATAGAGCCGCTTCGGGCCGCATACGCCTGCACATACGCGAAGACCCCGGCCTCAGCGTTTCCGCTGGTCACGGGGTCTTTGGGCACCTTATGAAGGGTGCCCCCGGCAGGATTCGAACCTGCGCACACAGCTCCCGAGGCCGTGACCGCGTCCCGTGCCGCGCGGCGGCAAGTCACGGTGCGCCCCAACTGTTGGTACTCGGCTGACCTGCCGACATACGGAGGGGCTACGAACCGCACGTTCATAGCCCCTCATTGCGCGTCAGCGCCCTGCCGCGAAGTCCACGAACGCGGCCCACTCCGAGGGAGGGAAGGCGAGTTGAGCGCGGGTGGGTTCTTTGGAATCGCGGACGTGGACGATGCGGGAAGCTGCGGCGATCTCCAGGCATTCGCCGCCCTCCGCGCCGCTGTAGCTGCTCTTGAACCAGGCGAGTTCGGGTGAGGCTTCGTCAGTACTCATGGCTCTCCCAACAGTTCCTGCATCAGGGCGAGGGACTCACGTGGGGTAAGGGCCTGCCCACGAATGCTTCCGTAGCGCGCGGCCAGGATACGCACTTGCTCCGAGTCTGTGATCAACTGGCCGACGCCCTGCACCTCCAGGTAGGCAAGCTGCTGCTTCCCCTTGGGCGTCAGCAGCACGAACGGTCCGTCCACCCCGGAGTTCTCCTCGCAGTCCAACGGCAGCACTTGCAGGGTGATGTTGCGCAGGCGACCAGACTTCAGCAGGTGCTCCAACTGTCCTTGTCTCACCTTGCGTCCACCGAGCTTGCGCCGCAGTACGGATTCGTCGATGACGGCCGTCACCATGGGCAGCGGCCAGCGCGTCAGGATCTCCTGGCGCGCGAGCCGAGAGACCACCCGCTGTTCGATGGTCTCCTCGGACAACAGCGGCTGTCGACCGTTCAGCAGGGTCCGGACGAAATCCTCGGTCTGCAACAACCCGGGCGGCGCGAGGGTACTGAAGAAGTTGATCTCAACCGCGCTCGCCTCCAGCCGCGCATAGTCCCTGAACCAGGCCGGATGCCGAACCCTCGCCTTTGCCTTGGCGGCCTCCACGTCCTCGATCGTGGCCGTCAACAGCCCCCCGGCATCCAGCAGTTCATCCGCTGCCTCCAGGAACTCCCGCTGCGGCGTCCGCCTCCCCCGCTCCAGCGAGGAGACCAGATCCTCGCTGTATCCGAGCCGGTCCCCCAGTTCCTTCTGCGTGAGCCCGGCCCGCTCCCGAAGTACCTTGACCTGCTTGCCGATCGCACGGTTCAGGTCGCCGGCCTGCTCGCCGTCGTCGTACGTCTCCTGCGGCTCCGTCACCGTCATCCCAACACCCGCCCTGCCGTCCCGCACCCCACCAGGTCACGGCCGACATCCCGTACAGGACACCGTCCGTACCGGTACGCACACTCTGCGTACCGAGGGATTCCCTGGTCAGCGTAGAGCGAGGCGGCCACGCTCAGTGACATGAAGTCAGAAATCTCCACCCGGCATTTCACCCAACTGCTCAGCGCCACGCCTCGCGGCGCCCGCCTAGCGCGGCTGCTGGCGGTGCAACAACTCGACGAGTGGGGATGGCCGCCCAGCTGCGAGGTGAGCGAGTCCGCTGCGCTGGTCGTCGCCGAGTTGGCGGCGAACGCGGTCACACACGGGCAGGTGAAGGGGCGCGGGTTCCGGCTCACGCTCAGTGCCGAGGCCTCGGACACGCTCCGTATCGAAGTGGCCGACCCGCGAGGCGATCGCCGGCCCCTGGCCCGTCGTACCGCGAGTTCCACCGACGAGACGGGGCGGGGACTGCTCCTCGTCGACGTGCTCACGGCCCGGTGGGGCACTGCGCCATGGCCGCCGTCCGGCAAGGTCGTGTGGGCGGTGATCGGTCTTCCACGCCCTGTGCTCACTGCTTCCGCATCCGCCGCTCAGCCCTCAACCGGGGCTGCACCAGAGTCAGCAAGCTGATTATGGAAGGCGTCATGGGGAAGGGCGGATCCGCGATCAAGGACGCGCGGCCGAGGATCTCATCGAGCAAGCCGGGCTCGATGCGGCTTGCAGGGGTCAAGCCCTCGGTCGGGCCACGCAAACCCGGTCAACCAGGGTCAACCAGTTCGAATGCCGCTCGGTCGCGTCCAGCCGCTCCGGCCCGCCGACCGGTCCGTGTCCCTGCACGCCGTCCGCCGCCTCGTCCCTGCACGCCGTTCGCCATCTCGTCCCTGCACGCCAGTCGCTGCCTAGTCCCCACACGCCAGTCGCTGCCTCGAAGTCCGCAGGCCGCTGCGACCTGCCTGGAACCACTGGCCTGACACCGCGAAGCCCTCGCGTCGGCACCCACGCGTCCGCCGGATCCTCGAGACCGCGCCGCCCCGGCCGCTCGGGAAGATCTTGACGGACGCGCGGTGCGGACCCCGTTTCCCGAAATCGCCCCGCTCCGTGCGACGGACCCGCCGCCCCGCCCCGTAGAGCAGACGACATCAGCTCACAGGGACGGGAGCGCGACGTGGCAGGGCACAGAGTCAGAGGCGCCAGGAGTGCGGCGATCGCGGCGGTGGCCATGGCGGCGCTGACCGCGTCACAGGCGCCGGGGGCGGTCCCGGCACGGGCCTCCGTACCCCCGCGGCAGGCGCCCGCCGAGCAGGGGCCGAGCGTGTCGGGCGACACCCGGTACCGCACCGACCTCCCGCTGCCGCGGGCCCGGGAACGCAAGGGCGAGGCGTCGGTGGCGGGCGCCGCGCTGCCAGCGAGCGTGTTCGCCGCCTACCGGCACGCCGAGGCGGAACTCGCACGCGCCGCGCCCGGCTGCCGGCTGCGGTGGCAGTTGCTGGCCGCGATCGGCCAGGTGGAGTCCGGGCAGGCGCGCGGCGGTCGGGTGACGGCGGACGGTACGACCGTGGCGCCCATCCTCGGGCCGCGGCTGGACGGCGGCGCCTTCGCCGTCATGCGGGACACCGACGGCGGCGCGTACGACGGGGACGCGGCCTACGACCGGGCGGTCGGACCGATGCAGTTCATCCCGTCGACCTGGGCCCGCTGGGGCACGGACGGCAACGGCGACGGGCGGGCCGACCCGGACAACGTCTTCGACGCGGCGCTCGCCGCCGGGCGCTACCTGTGTGCGGGCGGACGAGACCTCTCCGACCCGGCCGAGCTGGACCGGGCGGTCCTCGGCTACAACCACTCGGAGGCGTATCTGCGCACGGTCAGGGCCTGGTACGCGTACTTCCTGGAAGGGTACCGGGTGGTGCCGGACAGCTCCGCGAAGTCCTCGGCGCACCCGGAACCGTCGCGGCCGCCGTCCACGCCGAAGCCCTCGCCGACACCGTCCGACCGTCCGAGCGCCGCCCCCTCCCCGACACCGTCCGCACGTCCCTCGCCGACCCCCGGCACGTCCCGTCCGGCGGGCGGGGCCACTCCGACGGAGGAGCCCCAACTCCCCTCGCCCGGCGCGGACATCGAACTGCCCGGCGACGACCTGCTGCCCAGCGGCGGTCCGCTGACCAGTAACAGCGGGGACTCGACGACCTCCGCCCCCTCCACAACCGCGACTACCGGGGGGTAATGTCACCACCCGCCGGACGGCACAGGACCGGCGGGTGAGCGCAAAGGGGCCCTCATGGCGACGGACATGCCGGACATGCCTGCGGAGATACAGGCGGCCCACGACCGTTGGCAGCGCATGTGGAGCCACCGCGAGCAACTGCTCAAGGTGGCCCGGCGCAGGTCGATGAGCCCGGAGGACGCCGAGGACGCGGTGCACGAGGCCATGCTGCGCGCCGCGGAGCGCCCCGACCTGGACGACGAGCGCCTCGGCGGCTGGCTGACGACCGTGACCATGCGGCTGTGCGTCGATCGGTATCGCCAGGTCAACCGTGAGGCCGAGGTACACCGCAGCCCCACGCTCTCCGCGCCGGGTCCGGTGCCCGTCGAGGAAGCGGTGTGCGACCGGGCCGAGGCCAGGTGGCTGGCCGTCCGCAGCGGGGAGCTGCCCGCGCGCCAGGCCGAGGCGCTCCGGCTGAAGTCCGAGGGCCTCGACGTCGGACAGGTCGCCGTGCGCATGGGGCTGAGCTATCGCACCGTCGAGTCGCTGCTCGCCCGGGCCCGGCGCACGCTGCGCAACTCGCTGGCCGGAACGCTGGGCCTCGCCCTGTTCCTGTGGGGGCGCGGCAAGCTGCGCGCGGGCGGACACGCGCAGGCCGTGGCGGTGACCTCGACGGCCGCGACCCTGGTGGTGGCGGGGTTCGTGTTGCCGTACGTCCACGACGGGGACAGGCAGGGCACGGCTCCCCGACCCTCCGTGTCCCGCATGGCCCAGGCGACCACGCAGACCGTCCGGCCCGACGGCGTCGGCCGGGTGGCCGCCCCGAACGCCCGTGATCTGTCGGCCGCCTCGGCGTCCCACGCGGCGACGCCGACGGTGCCGCCCGGCGATGACAACCGGTCGTTGCTGCCGCTGTCGGTGCCACCGCTGCCGGACGCCTCGCTGTCACCAGTGCCGTCCGTCCCCGACGTCCCCGGCGTGTCCGACCTGCCGAGCGTGCCCGGCCTCCCCGATCTGCCGGCCACGTCCACGGTCCCGACGACGCCTCCGGCCCTCCCGGAGGCTCCCGCCACGTCCTCCGCCCCGGTCGACGTACCGACCCCGACCGCGCTGCCGTAGACCCGCCGGAAAGCTGCCGTAGAACCGCCGGAAAAAGGACTGCCGTAGAACCAGCGAAAAAGGGGCGGCCGTCGAGCCGCCGGAAACCTGGCCGCAAGACCCCCGAAAAAAATCCGCCTCCGTCGCGACGGACGCCCGGCCCCTCCCCGTAGAGCAGATGTCGGAGCTGCTCCACGGCCGAAGGGTGGACCGGATGGGTGTCGAGATCTGTGTGGAAGGGCTGACCAAGTCCTTCGGTCACCAGGTCATCTGGCAGGACGTCTCGCTGACGCTGCCCGCCGGGGAGGTCTCGGTCATGCTCGGCCCCTCGGGCACGGGCAAGTCGGTGTTCCTCAAGACGCTCGTCGGACTGCTGAAGCCGGACCGGGGTTCCGTGAAGGTCGCGGGCCGGGACATCACCAAGCTGCGCGAGCACGAGCTGTACGAGGTGCGGAAGCTGTTCGGGGTGTTGTTCCAGGACGGCGCGCTGTTCGGCTCGATGAGCCTGTACGACAACATCGCTTTCCCGCTGCGCGAGCACACCCGCAAGTCCGAGAGCCAGATCCGGCGCATCGTGCTGGAGAAGATGGACATGGTCGGGCTGATCGGTTCGGAGGGGAAACTGCCCGGCGAGATCTCCGGTGGGATGCGCAAACGGGCCGGGCTGGCACGAGCGCTGGTCCTCGATCCGGAGATCATCCTGTTCGACGAACCGGACTCGGGCCTCGACCCGGTGCGCGTCGCGTACCTCAACCAACTCATCGTCGACCTCAACGCGCAGATCAACGCGACGTTCCTGATCGTCACGCACGACATCGCCTCGGCCCGCCAGGTGCCGGACAACATCGGGCTGTTGTTCCGCCGTGAGCTGGTCATGTTCGGGCCCCGTGAGGAGCTGCTGACCAGCGACGAGCCCGTCGTACGGCAGTTTCTGAACGGCCGGATGCAGGGGCCGATCGGGATGGCGGAGGAAAAGGACGCCGCGCAGGTCGAGCAGGAGCTGGCGCGGCTCGGCGACGCGGACCGGAAACCCCGCCACGTCGGCAACGACATGACACCGCGCCTGATGCCGGGCCCGAGCATCGCCCGTCCACCCCGCTGGGAGGCGATCGCGAGACGCGAGGCCGAGCTGCACCGGAAGGCGGTGACCGGCGCATGAGACTGTCACCCACCGGGGCGCTGAGGCACTCGGGAAACCTCTTCGCGATGGCGCTGGACGTCGTCCGGGCCATCCCCCGACGGCCGTTCCAGGCGCGGGAGTTCATCCAGCAGGCCTGGTTCGTCGCGAGCGTCACCATCCTGCCGACGGCCCTGGTGTCCATCCCCTTCGGCGCGGTCATCGCGCTGCAGATCGGCAGCCTGACCCGGCAGCTCGGCGCCCAGTCCTTCTCCGGGGCCGCCTCGGTCCTCGCGGTGCTGCGGGAGGCCTCGCCGATCGTCACCGCGCTGCTGATCGCCGGCGCCGGCGGCACGGCGATCTGCGCGGATCTCGGGGCGCGGAAGATCCGCGAGGAGATCGACGCGATGCAGGTGCTGGGCATCGACCCGATCCACCGGTTGGTCGTCCCGCGGGTCCTGGCGTCGATGGTCGTGGCGGTGCTGCTCAACGGCCTGGTGTCGGTGGTGGGCGTCGCGGGCGGCTACTTCTTCAACGTCGTCCTGCAGAACGGCACTCCGGGCGCGTATCTCGCCTCCTTCACCACGCTCGCCCAGCTCTCCGACCTGTGGGCGGCCGAGATCAAGGCGCTGGTGTTCGGGGCGATCGCCGCGATCGTCGCCTCGTACAAGGGACTCAACGCGCAGGGCGGCCCGAAGGGTGTGGGCGACGCGGTGAACCAGTCGGTGGTGATCACCTTCATGTTGCTGTTCGTGACGAACTTCGTGATGACCGCCGTGTACTTCCAAGTCGTTCCGCAGAGGGGCTGAGTCATGGCGCTGCTGAATCGCCTGGAGGAACTGGGCAGCCAGCTGTCCTTCTACGGCCGCTCGTTGGCGTGGACGGGCCGCACCGTACGCCGCTACAAGAAGGAGATCCTGCGGCTGCTCGCCGAGGTGAGCTTCGGACGCGGCGCCCTCGCCGTCGTGGGCGGCACGGTCGGCGTCATCGCCTTCCTGTCGTTCTTCACCGGCACGGAGGTGGGCCTCCAGGGCTACGCCGCGCTCAACCAGCTCGGCACCTCGAACTTCGTGGCGTTCCTCTCGGCGTACTTCAACACCCGGGAGATCGCGCCACTGGTGGCGGGGCTCGCGCTGTCCGCGACGGTGGGCGCCGGGTTCACGGCGCAGCTGGGCGCGATGCGGATCAGCGAGGAGACGGACGCCCTCGAAGTCATGGGCGTGCCCTCGCTGCCGTTCCTGGTGACCACCCGGATGATCGCCGGTTTCGTCGCGGTGATCCCGCTGTACGTGGTCGGGCTGCTGTCCTCGTACTTTGCCGCCCGCACCATCACCACCGGCTACTACGGGCAGTCGGCGGGCACCTACGACCACTACTTCCAGCAGTACCTGCCGCCGGTCGACGTGCTGTGGTCCTTCGGGAAGGTACTCGTCTTCGCCGTCCTGATCATCCTGGTGCACTGCTTCTACGGCTACTACGCGAGCGGCGGCCCGGCGGGCGTCGGCGTCGCCGTGGGCCGCGCGGTACGGACCTCGATCGTCGCGATCAACGTCCTGGACTTCTTCCTGTCGCTCGCGATCTGGGGCGCCAGCACGACCGTACGGATTGCGGGGTGAGCCGTATGAGAGTGCTGAGACTGCGGTTGTACGGCGTCGTGTTCCTCGCCGTGCTCGCGCTGCTGCTGTCCCTGTCCGTCGCCGTGTACCAACAGGTGTTCACCCCGGCCGTACGGATCGAGCTGGAGGCCGACAGCATCGGCAACCAACTCGATCCCCGCGCCGACGTCAAGCTGCGCGGGCTGCTGGTCGGCGAGGTGCGCGCGGTCCACGCCGACGGGACGAAGGCGACGCTCGACATCGCGCTCAAGCCGGAGTACGTCGCGTCCATCCCGTCCGACGTCCACGCACGCCTGCTGCCCAAGACCCTGTTCGGCGAGAAGTACGTCGACCTGGTCGCGCCCGCGCGCTCCTCGGCCCGGCCCATCCGCGCGGGGGACGTCATCACCCAGGACCGCACCCGCGTCGGCATCGAGCTCCAGCAGCTGATGAACGACCTGCTGCCGCTGCTGCGGACCGTGCAGCCCGGCAAGCTCAACGCCACGCTCTCCGCGTTCGCCACCGCCCTCGAGGGGCGCGGCGACCGGATCGGCGACAACCTCACCCGCGTGGAGGACTATCTGCACCGGCTCAATCCGCACCTGCCGTCCCTCACCGAGGACTTCGCCCGCTTGGCCGATGTCGCCGAGGTGTACGGCGACGCGGCTCCCGACCTGATGGCGATCCTGCGCAACACCGTCACCACCAGCCGCACCCTGGTCGAGCAGCGGGACCGGCTCGCGTCCGCGCTCACCACGACGGCCACTGCCGCGGGCACCGCGGACGACTTCCTCGACGCGAACGGCGACCGGCTGATCACCCTGGGCCGGGTCTCCCGCCCCACGCTCGATCTCTTCGCCCGCTACTCGCCCGAGTACCCCTGCCTCTTCGCCGGCCTGGTGCGCGAGGAGCAGGCATCCGAGCAGGCTTTCCGGGGCGGCAAGATGCACATCACGCTCGAAGTCGTCCGCCAGCAGGGGGCGTACGAACCCGGCGAGTATCCGCGCTACGACGATCGGTCGGGGCCCAACTGCCGCGACCTGCCGCATCCGCCGGTGCCCGCGCCCGGGGTCCACCTCAACGACGGTTCGGCGAAGGGCAGTTCGTCAGGCCCGGGCGGCGTCTCCGCCACCCGGGCCGAGCAGCGCGCCGTCGGCTCGCTCGTCGCGCCCGTCATGGGCGTGCCCGCCGACGAGGTACCGCCGGTCGCGACGCTGTTGTTCGGACCGATGGCGCGCGGGACGGCGGTGAGCGTCGCATGAGGATCACGAGGATCATGAAGACCGCGAGGACTACGAGGTCCACGAGGACGTCAGGGGCCCGGCAGGCCGCCGCCCCGCTGATCAAGTTCAGCCTCTTCGCCCTGGTGACGATCCTGGCGACGGCCCTGCTCGCCGCCACCATCGTCAACATCTCCCTCACCCCCGAGCACACCTATCGCGCGGTGTTCAGCGACGTCACGGGCCTGGAGAAGGGCGACGACATCCGGGTGGCCGGGGTGCGGGTCGGCGAGGTCGAGGGCATCCGGATCAAGGACCGGACGCTGGCGGAGGTCACCTTCACTGTCGGTGAGGACCGGCCGCTGCTGAACAGCACCGGCGCGGTCATCCGCTACCGGAACCTGGTCGGACAGCGTTACGTCGCCCTGACCGAGGGCGCGGGAGACGGCACCCGGCTGAAGCCCGGCGCCACGATCCCGCTGTCGCGCACCCAGCCCGCGCTGGACCTCAACGCGCTGCTGAACGGCTTCAAGCCACTGTTCGCGGCGCTCAGCCCGCAGGACGTCAACCAGCTCGCCACCGAGATCATCCGGACCCTCCAGGGCGAGGGCGGCACCGTCAACAGCCTGCTCGCGCACACGGCTTCGCTCACCACGACGCTGGCCGGCCGCGACAGGCTGATCGGCTCGGTGATCGACAACCTGAACACCGTGCTGGAGACGCTGGACAAGCGCGGCGCCCGTTTCTCCGGACTGCTCAAGCAGCTGCGTCGGGTCATCTCGGGGCTGTCCGCCGACCGCAAGCCCATCGGGCAGTCCCTGGTGGGGATCGGCGATCTGACGGACGCCACCTCGGGGCTGCTCAAGGACGCGCGTCCGCCCCTGAAGGACGACATCGCCGAGCTGACCGATCTCACCGGAACGCTGAACAAGAACGAGAACACCGTGGAGGGCGTCCTGAAGCGGCTGCCGAACAAGCTCAACGCACTGACGGGGACGGCGTCCTACGGCTCGTGGTTCAACTTCTACCTCTGCGACTTCGACGGCCGGATCGTGCTGCCGAAGACGAAGCAGGTGCTCACTCCCGAGCTGCACGTGGCGAGGGCGAGGTGCGGCGCATGACGAAGCACTTTCTTCCGCGCGGGACCCGTAAGCGCCGCCCGGAGCCGCTGGTCAAGGTCCGCATCGACCCACCGAAGCTCCCGAAGATTCGGCTGCTTCCGCGTCGGGCACCCCTTCCCCGCCGCCCGGAGCCGCTGGTCAAAGTCCGCATCGACCCACCGAAGCTCCCGAAGATTCGGCTGCTTCCGCGCCGGGCACCCCGCCCCCGCCGCCCGGAACCCCTGGTCAAAGTCCGCATCGACCCGCCCAAACTGCCCCGCATACGGATACGCCGCCCGCGGCTGACACCATTCCGCGAGCGCAACCCCGTGGTGATCGGAGCCGTCGGTCTCACCTTCCTCGCGCTGCTGACCGTGGCCGCGTTCAACGCCGACAGCCTGCCGCTGATCGGCGGCGGCGAGACGTACAGCGCGGCCTTCTCGGAGGCGGGCGGCCTCAAGCCCGGCGACGAGGTGCGGATCGCGGGCGTCAAGGTCGGCAAGGTCAAGGACGTCGATCTGGACGGTGACCACGTCAAGGTCACCTTCAAGATCAAGGGCGATCCGGGGTTCGGCACCGAGACCGGCGCCTCGATCCGGGTCAAGACGATCCTCGGCGCGAAGTACCTCGCGCTGCATCCCAAGGGACCGGGACAGCTGAAGCCCGGCAGCGAGATACCGCTGAAGAGGACGGTTCCGGCGTACGACGTCGTGCAGGCGTTCAGCGATCTCACCACCACGACGGAGAAGGTCGACACCGACCAGTTGGCGAAGGCCCTGGACACCATCTCCACCACGTTCCAGGACTCGCCCGCCGAGGTACGGGCATCCATCAAGGGCCTGTCGAAGATCTCCCGTACGGTCGCCTCGCGCGACAAGGCGCTGGGCGAACTCCTCGACCACGCGAACGGTGTCACGGGCGTACTGGCCGAGCACTCCGAGGACTTCACCGCGCTGGTCAAGGACGGCGACCAGCTGTTCAAGGAGATCAGCAAGCGGCGCGAGGCGATCCACAAGCTGCTGAAGAGCTCCGCCGTGCTCGGCATCGAGCTCTCCGGCCTGGTCGAGGACAACGACAAGGAGATCGGGCCCGCGCTCAAGGGCCTGAACACCGTGGTGCGGATGCTCGAACGGAACCAATCCAGCCTCGACCGGAGCGTCAAACTGCTCGCGCCCTACGTCCGGGTCTTCAGCAACGCCCTCGGCAACGGCCGCTGGTTCGACAGCTACGTCCAGAACCTGGTCGCCGCTCCAGTGGCGCCGCGCACGGGAGGCACCCGGTGAAGAACCTGAAGAGGCGCGTGGCTGTGGTCACCGCACTCGCCCTCGTCGCCGCGCTCACCTACGTGCTGTGGCCGCGCTCCGAGTCCGTGCACGTCACCGCGTACTTCCCGCGCACCGTCGGCATCTACCCCGGCTCGGACGTCCGCGTCCTCGGCGTCCGGATCGGCGAGGTCGAGAAGATCACGCCGGAGGGTGACCGGGTGCGGGTGGAGCTGACGTACGACGAAGGCCGCAAGGTGCCGGCGGACGCCAAGGCCGCCATCATCAACTCCTCGGTGGTCAGCGACCGTTACGTACAACTGCTGCCGGTGTACCGAAAGGGCCCGGTACTGCGGAACGGCGCCGTCATCCCCGAGACGCGGACGGCCGTACCGGTCGAACTGGACCGCGTCTTCGACAGCCTGCACACGACGGCCGACGCGCTCGGCCCCCAGGGCGCCAACAAGGACGGCTCGCTGTCGCGGCTGCTCGGGGTGAGCGCGGACAACCTCGACGGCCAGGGCGAGAACCTCAACCAGACGGTCGAGGACCTCTCGCAGGCCGTCACCACGCTGTCCGACGGCCGCACGGACCTGTTCGGCACGGTGCGGAACCTGCAGGTGTTCACGGCTGCGCTGGCCGCCGACGACAAGAGCGTACGGTCCTTCAACACCAGCCTCGCCGAGGTCGCCGGACAGCTCGCGGGCGAGCGCAAGGACCTCGCGGACGCACTCAAGAACCTGGGGACGGCGCTCGGCGACGTGTCCGCCTTCGTGAAGAACAACAAGAAGTCGCTGACCGCGAACGTGCAGGGCCTCAGCAAGGTGACCAAGGTGCTCGTCACCCAACGGACCGCGCTGGCCGAGCTGTTGGAGGTCGCTCCCACAGGTCTGTCGAACCTGAACAACGCCTACAACCCGTCCTCGGGCACCCTCGACACCCGCAACAACGCGCAGCAGGCACAGGATCCGGCCTCGCTGCTGTGCTCCGTGCTGAAGACGACCGGCGACGAAGGCGGCAAGAACCCCGACTGCAAGGAGCTCAAAGACCTCTTCGACTCCCTGCCGAAGGTGCCTCAGGGCTCCGCGGTGACGGGCACGGTCGACCGGACGCTCGGCGGAATTCTGGGGGCGAGCGCATGAGCGCACTGCGCAAGGTCGGGGCGGTCGCGTGGGCCGCGGTCGGCTCGCTGCTGCTGTCCGGCTGCGAGTTCAACGGCTGGTACGACGTCCAGCTGCCCGGCGGAGCCGCCGCCGACGGCCACGCGTACCACGTCACCGTCGAGTTCCGCGACGTCCTCGACCTGGTGCCGCAGTCGGCGGTGAAGGTCAACGACGTCACCGTGGGCGCGGTCGAGAAGGTCGAACTGGACGGCTGGCACGCGCGCGTACGGCTGCGGGTCGCCGACTCGGTGAAGCTGCCCGCCAACGCGGTCGCCGAGCTGCGGCAGACCAGCATGCTCGGCGAGAAGTACGTCGCGCTCTCCGCCCCGACCGGCACGGCCCCCATGGGCCGGCTCGGCGACGGCGACCGCATCCCGCTGTCCCGCAGCGGCCGCAACCCGGAGATCGAGGAGGTCCTGTCCGCGCTCTCCGCGCTGCTCAACGGCGGCGGAGTGGCCCAGCTCAAGACGATCACCGTGGAGCTGAACAAGGCCCTGGACGGCCGGGAGAACCGGGTCAGATCGCTGCTCAAGGAGCTGAACACCTTCATCGGCGGCCTGGACGACCAGCGGAAGGACATCGTCCACGCCCTCGAGGCCGTCGACCGGCTCGCGGGGCGGCTCGGCAAGGAGAAGAAGACGATCGCCCAGGCCGTCGACACGATGCCACCTGCGCTGAAGGTCCTGGCCGACCAGCGCCGCGATCTCACGAGGATGCTCACCGCCCTGTCGAAGCTGGGCAAGACGGGCACCAAGGTGGTCAACGCCTCGCACGACGACACGGTCGCGAACCTCAAACAGCTGCGGCCCATCCTGCAACAGCTGAACAAGGCGGGCGACGATCTGCCCAACTCCCTTGAGCTGCTGACCACTTACCCGTTCCCGCGCAACGCGGTGGACGCCGTCAAGGGGGACTACGTCAACCTGGACATCACGGCCGACCTCGATCTGTCCGACCTCTACGGAAACCTGACGGACGGCAACTCCGGCGGGGGCAAGGGCGATTCCCAGAAGCCCGGCACTCCCGACGTACCGGATCTCCCCGATCTCCCCGGTCTCCCCGATCTGCCGAGCGTGCCGACGCCCACGGCGCTGCCGAGCACACCGAGCCTGCCGTCGTCCCCCTCGGTGCCGTCGGCCCCCTCGGGCGGGGGCGGCCCGCTGTGCCCGCCGGTGTGCACCAGCGGCTACACCACCCAAGGCGGGCTGCCCGAGGGGATCAACCTCGCCCTCGCGGAGCTGATGCTGAAGGGAGTCCAGCCGTGATCACCCGTACGGTCAAGGCCCAGCTCCTGGCCTTCGCCACCGTCACCGCCGTCGGGGTGTCGTACGTCGGCGCCGAGTACACCGGTCTGGTGGACGACGTCCTGGGCCGCGGCTACACCGTGCAAGCGGACTTCGCCGACTCCGGGGGCATCTTCCCCGGCGCCGAGGTCACCTACCGCGGGGTGCCGGTGGGTCGCGTCGGCGCGCTGCGGCTGACCGGCTCCGACGGCGTCTCGGTCGCTCTCGACATCAAGGACGGCACGCCACGCATCCCGGCGGACACCCTCGCCGTGGTGGCGAACCGTTCGGCGGTGGGCGAGCAGTACGTAGATCTACAGCCACGTACTTCGCATGGCCCATACCTCCTCGACGGCAGCGCCATCCCGCGCGGCAGCACGCGCGTGCCACTGCCCACGACGGACCTGGTCCTGAGCCTGGACCGGCTGGTGAACTCGGTCGGCGAGGACGATCTACGAGTCACCGTGGACGAGTTGGGCAAGGCCTTCTCGGGCACCGGCCCGAATCTGAGCCGACTGGTGGACTCGGGCAACGCGCTCGTGGAGTCGGCCTCCGAGTCACTCCCCCAGACGATCTCGCTGATCGAGGACTCGCGAAAGGTCCTCAAGACGCAGTCCGACCAGGGCTCGTCCATCAAGTCGTTCGCGCACGACCTGGCGGCTCTCACGGCACAGCTGAAGTCGAGCGACGGAGACCTGCGCAAGCTGATCGGCAACGCGACACCGGCCGCGCAGCAGGTGAACTCGCTGCTGAAGAACATCTCACCGCGACTGTCGGTCCTGCTGGCCAATCTGATCAGCGGCGGCCAGGTCACGCTGGCCAACCTGCCCGGCGTGGAGCAGTCCCTGGTCACCTTCCCGGCACTGGTCGCGGGCAGCTACACGGTCGTCCCGGGCGACGGCACCACCCACTTCGGCCTGGTGGTGAACGCCGACGACCCGCCGCCGTGCACCCAGGGGTACGGCACGGCACGGCGCGACCCCTCGGACACCAGCCCGCGCGAGGCGAACACCGACGCGCGCTGCACGGCCCCGCGCGGAAGCAAGACGTCGGTACGGGGCGCGCAGAACGCCCCCGGCGCGTCGGCCGCTTCCGGCGATGCGAACCAGGCGGCGTACGTGGCGCCGTACATCACGCCTTACGACCCGGAGACCGGCACCGCGACCGGCCCGGACGGCAGACCGGTCGAGATCGGCTCGACGGGCGGCCAACAGGCGGTGTTCGGAAAGGAGTCGTGGCAATGGCTGCTAGTAGGGCCGATGGCATGAGCGGGACCATGAACAGGACCATGAGCGTGACCGTGTCGGGCAAGACCCTGTCGAGCAGAGCGTGGTCGGGCAGGGCGTGGTCGGTGGCGCTCGCCGTGGCGACCGTCCTCACGACGGCGCTGACGGTCTGGCTGGTCCTCGGGCTCTACGACCAGCACGACAGGGCGCAGCGGCGCCAGGACGTCCTGGCCGCGGCCCGCCAGTCGGCGCTGAACTTCACCTCGCTCGACTACCGGCACTACGACCGGGACAGCGCGAACGTCCTCCAGAGCGCCACCGGCGACTTCAAGAAGCAGTTCGCCGCGCAGACCGAGCAGCTGACCAAGCTCGTCGCGGCGAACGAGTCCGTGTCCGAGGGCCAGATCCTCGACGCGGGCATCGTCCGCTCCGACGAGCATTCGGCCCGCGTCCTGGTGGTCGCCGACAGCAAGGTGACCAACACCGCCGCCCCCAAGGGCGAGGCACGCACCTACCGCCTACAGCTCGACCTGGTGCACCGAAACGGCCGCTGGCTGACCTCCGACGTCGAGTTCGTCGGCTGACCGCTCCCTCCCCGCCATACGACCCATGAGGACATGAGGAGTAAGACCGTGGCGAAGACGACCACCCGAAGCCGCGGCTCCGGTTCCGGATCCGGCACCCGGCACACCATGACCGCGGCCGCCCGCGCGGCGGCCAAGCGCGCGGAGCGCGGCCACCTCGAACCGGACCCGGCGTCCACCGACGAGGAGGCCCCGGGACGGCCCGAGGCACCGACCGCCGGCCGCACCGTGCTCATCGAGGCCCCCGATGAGCACGGCTGGGACGACCCGCCCGAGCCCTCGCCGGAGTGCTTCGAGGAGGACCCACCGCAGGAGGAGGGCGAGCCCGGCTCCGATACGGCTACGCGGCACGGTCGGCGGCGGCTGCTGCTCACCGCCGCCCTGTGTGTCCTGCTCCTGGCGGGTCTGGTCGCGGCCACCGTTCTCGGGTGGCGCTACCGGGAGGGCGTGCGGGCCGAACAGGCACGCGGTCAGGCACTCGCGGCCGCACGCCAGGCGGCGCCAGTCGTGCTGTCGTACGACTACAGGCACCTGGACCGCGACTTCGCCGCGGCCCGCGCCCGGCTCACCGGGCACTTCCGTGACGAGTACCGGAAGACCACCACGACGGTGGTCGGGCCGACGGCCAGGAAGTACCACGGGGTGGTGAAGGCCACGGTGGCGCAGCCCACCGGCGGCTCCCCGGCGGCCTCCGTGATCTCGGCCTCGGCCGACCGGGCCGTGGTCCTCCTCTTCGTCAACCAGGTGACCACGAGCACCCAGGTCTCGGGCTCCCGCGTGGACCTGAACCGGGTGCGGATGACGGTGGCCCTTACGTCCGACGGCTGGAGGGTGAGCGGGGTCGACGCGCTCTGACCTCTGCTTCTTCCGGGGGCTGAAGGGCGGACGAGGCGGGTTTGTGAGCCCCGATGGCGGACACCGCCTGCCCGGCCTGGTCGGCGTAGGCGCGGGCATCGCCGTATTCGACGTACCGCTCGATGAGAGGCGGGCGCACCCCCGGCCGTACGGGATCACCAGGTGTGAGCCACGTCCACTACGAGGTGGTTGGCCGTCTGGAAGACCCGGAACGGCAGCCGGGCGCGGACGCCCAGCCCGGCCTGGGTGTAGCCCTCGGAGCCACCCGTGAACTTGAACTCCCGGAAGGTCCGGTACCCGGTGACGTTGACGGAAGGAAGCGGCGGGTAGGGCTGTCCGGTCGCCGGGTCGTAGCGCGAGGAGAACAGCGAGATCTCCAGAATGGCTCCGCCCTTGATCGGAACCACGACGTCGCTCGGGTCCTGGTGCAGTACGTCGACGTAGCGGACCGTGTAGCCGATCGGGTCGGCCGCCGTGCCCTGGGCGTCGAAGACCAGACGGTCGAAGCACTCGTGCTGTCCGGCCCTCACGTCGACCAGTCGCCTGGAGGCAACGGAGTCACCGGTCTTGTCCAGGCTCCCCCACGTCACGGCGCAGTCCACGGCCGTCGGCGCGGCCACCGCCGGAACCGTGCCGGCCAACAGACCGCCGCCCGCCAGCATCATCGCGGCCAGTGCAGTACCTATCCGTCGCATGACTACCCCCCGGTAGCTCGCGTAGGTGTGTGTCTGTTCAGACCGGCGGCCTTCCGGAAGGTTGTGCACAGTGGAGTAGCCCATTGCGGCGCAGAGGCCCGTCCAGCACCAACCGCCCCGTGAGACCACAGCGTTTTCCGCGTGCGCAGCCGCCTGACGCTGTTATCGGCCTGACCGCCGCACCACTCCTGTCATTACGGCTTACGCGCAAGTCCACCGTGCTCGGCGATGACCTCCGGGACGCCCGAACCGGGCTCCGGACGCCACTCCGTCACCGAGACGACACCGGGCTCGACAAGCTCCAGACCGTCGAAGAACGCGGTGATCTCATCAATGGAGCGCAGGTTGTACGGAACGGCGCCGCTGTTGTTGTAGGCGTCCTGGGCCTGCTCAAAGACCGGGTCGATGCCGCGCGACCCGTCGTTGATGGAGAGGTAACTACCCGAGGGCAGGGCGCTCATAAGCCGGGTGACGATGGAACGCGCCTGATCGTAGTCGGCGACATGACCCAGAATGTTGCTGAGGATGAGCGCGGTGGGACGACCGAAGTCCAGCGTCTTGGCGGCGGCCTCAAGAATCCGGTCCGGATCCGTCACGTCGGCATCGATGTAGGCGGTCGCGCCCTCGTCGGTGGAGTAGAGCAGCGCACGGGCGTGGGCGAGCACCATCGGATCGTTGTCGACGTACACGATCCGCGCCTCGGGAGCGAGTCCCTGGGCGACCTCGTGGGTGTTCTGCGCGGTCGGAAGGCCGGTGCCGACGTCCAGGAACTGCCGGATGCCCGCCTCGGAGACGAGATACGCGATGTTGCGACGCAGGAAGCCACGGCTGGAACGGGCGATGGTGACGATCCCGGGAAAGACCTCGGTGTACGCATCACCGGCCGCCTCGTCGACGGGGTAGTTGTCCTTGCCACCGAGCCAGTAGTTCCAGATACGGGCGGAGTGCGGCACCGACGTGTCGATCTTCTGCTGCTCCGCCGGCTCGGGCGTCGTCACAGGGTCGCTCATGATTCGTGTACGTCCTTCAACCGGGGCGCGGATCATTCGCGGCACATCCTACGATCGAACTCCCTTTCCTGGTCCACTAGTTCATGTCTTCTGGTTCATGTCTTCCGACTGGTGTGCTGGCCGTGGGACGGGCTGACATCCATGCATCGCTCTCGATACTCGGACACAACTCCTGGATGCGCGCCTGCGCGCCCATGCCTCGCGCGACACCCGGATGACGGGTCCGGCCAGGGCCGATCGGCGGTCGAGACAGTCGGGCAGAGAAGTTATGGGGCTCACCGCAGAAGAGGGTGCGGTCGGGGTCTGTCGGTTTTCGAGGTCGCCGGCACGGATTTTCACGCTCGGCTGCACTCCTGTCCGGGCGCGACGAGACGTGCGCCGGGGAACGAGCTATGCGCCGTCGTTGCCCTCGCGCAGGGAATGGATCATGCTCCGCAGGATCCGGAACGCGCCTGACTGCTCGGTCTCGGTCATGCCGGCCAGCATTCTGACCTCGACGGACCGGACCGCTACGGTCGCCTTCTCGAGGCTCTGTCGGCCGCGAGGCGTGAGCCGCGCGGGAAGAACCTTCCCGACGGGTGCCTCCGCAGGCCTGGTCACGTGGCCCTCTCGTTCCAGGGCCTGGAGCAGCACGTTCATCGACTGCCGTGTCACGAACGCGCCCCGCGCAAGCTCGGAGTTCGACAAGCCCGGTCGTTGAGCCAGCAGTTCGAGGCAGGAGTAGTGCGTCACGCTCATCCCGAGCGGCCGCAGCACCTCCTCCATGGCTGCGCGGAGGACGCTCGACGCCTCTTTCAGCAGATAGCCCAGTGACGTCTCCAGGTCGACACCGTCTTGATTCATGTCAGCATTCTGACATAGGTTGCCTGTGTCAGAAAGCTGACACGAAAAGAAGGAGCATCACCATGCCCGCCACCGGCCCCGACTTCATCTCGCTCCAAGCGCGCGACCTCGACGCTTCGCGGGCGTTCTACGAGCAGTACCTCGGCCTCGTCCGCTCGCAGGCCGGACCTCCGCACGCCGTCGTCTTCGAGACGAAGCCGATCGCGTTCGCACTCCGCGACGTCGTTCCCGGCACCGATCTCACATCCGTTGCTCAGCCCGGCATCGGTGCCGCGATCTGGCTCCACGCCACAGACGTCCAGGCCATTCACGATGCTCTCGTCGCCGACGGTCACACCATCGTCTCCGCACCGATCGACGGCCCCTTCGGTCGGACATTCACCTTCGCCGACCCCGACGGCTACCAGGTCACTCTCCACGACCGCGCCTGATCGGCCAAACGTCACCGGACGATCACCGATCCCCGAAGACCGCGGTTGCGCCCTGGGCTCGTGCGTGACGCCACCTTCTGCCCTGCTGACCCGACGACGTTCTGCCGGCTGGATGACCTCGGCTTGGAAGTGGTCGACCAACAGCTGCATCCCGACCACGCGATGTTGCTCTGTCGAGTGGTCGACCCTGATGACTGGTGCCATGCCTGCGGCTGCGGATGTCGATCGCCCGGATCACCGCCGGGCTCGGGGTGTCCTGGAACACCGTCAACGACGCCGTCCTGGCGACCGGCCACCAGTTGCTGATCGCCGACCCGACCCGCTTCTGCCGAGTCGACTCGGCAGAACACTGAACCAGCGCGCCGCTGACGCGCCGGCCCACTTCGACCGACCCGGCACGTCCAACGGCCCGACCGAGGCCATCAACGGCCGACTCTTGCACCCTCTTCTGCGATGAGCCAGTTTGTTCAGCGAAAAAACATGGCCTCTGACCTGCGGAAATAAAGAGCGGCAGACGAGTCGGGCTGTACGCCGGGTTCTGTCGCCCGGTCGCCTCGCGGCGGCCGGGGAGACGGCCATCCATCTAGGACCGGCGTTGCCGCCGGTCTCGTGCGGTCTACCCGCGGACTCGGGCGGGCAGCCCTCGATCGTCCGCGCAGAAACACCGAGGTGTTTCCTTTTGACCTTGCTCCAGGTGGGGTTTACCTAGCCGCCTGAGTCACCTCAGGCGCTGGTGGTCTCTTACACCACCGTTTCACCCTTACCGAGGACCGAAGTCCCCGGCGGTCTGTTTTCTGTGGCACTGTCCCGCGGGTCACCCCGGGTGGCCGTTAGCCACCACCTTGCCCTGTGGAGCCCGGACGTTCCTCGGGAAGGTCCACAAGGACCTCCACGCGGCCGTCCGCCCGGCTCGTCTGCCGTGTGGACCATGGTACCGGGCGTGGGGTGCGCCTCGGGCCGGCGGCTGACGTCGACGTCGCCGTCGCAAGGACCGAGCCGGCGAGGATGAGGGCGAAGGCCGCGAGGATGCCGGGGGTCAGGCTCTCGTCCAGGAAGGCGGCGCCCGCGGCGACCGCGACGGCCGGGTTGACGTACGTGATCACCGTCGCCCGCGTCGGGCCCGCCTCCTTGATCAGTTCCAGGAAGGCCACGAAGGCGACCGCGGTGCAGATGACGCCGAGGCCGGCGAGGGCGGCCAGGATCTGCGGGGAGGGGAGCCCTGCGGGGCGGGTGACGACCGCCGCGGGGGCGTAGACCAGGGCCGCCAGGGTCAGGCAGGCGGCCGTGAGGTGGAGCGAGGGGACGTTCTTGAGGTGGCGGGCGGCTATGACGGGGGCGGTCGCGTACCCGATCACCGTCAGCAGTACCTCGGCGAGCGAGCGGGCATCGCCGCCGGTCAGGTGCGGGACCGTGAGGACCGCGACGCCGGACAGGCCCAGGGCCAGGCCGGTCATCCTGCGGGCGCCGAGGCGTTCGGTGTCGCCGAAGAGGCGGGCCACGGCCACGCCCACGATCGGCACCCCGGCGATCAGCAGGCCCGCCGTGGAGCTGGAGAGGTGGCGCTCGGCGTCCGTGAGGGTCCACCAAGGGATCATTATCTCGATGCACGCGAAGGCCAGCATCGGGCGCCAGTACGTTCGTACGGTCCGAGTAAGGCCCCCTTGGCGGATCGCGAAGGGAAGCAGCAGCGCCGCGCCCACGGCGCAGCGCGTGAACACCACCGTCGACGGGGACACACCGTCCACCGCCACTTTGATCATCAGGTAGGGGATGCCCCAGACCACTCCCATCAGGGAGAACAGGAACCAGCCGCGTGCAGTCATGGGGGGAGTTTCGGCTGCCGTGCGGTCAGGTGTCTTGAACGCTGTTGCGCTACGCCGTCGGCGACACGCTTGTCCGGTACGCCGCCGGTGTCACCCCGAGCACCCTGCGGAACCAGCGCGTCAGGTGCGCCTGGTCCGCGAAGCCCACGAGCGGGGCGACCTCGGCGGGGCGCAGGCCGCTCTCCAGCAGGGCGCGGGCCCGGTTCACCCGGTACTGGGCCAGCCAGGCGTACGGCGGTATCCCCATCGTCGTACGGAAGGCGCGCAGGAGTTGGTAGCGGGAGAGGCCCAGGTCGACGGCGAGGGAGGCGAGTGACGGGGGTGCCTGGAGTTCGTCGGCGAGGCGGTCGCGTACGGCGAAGGCGATGTGCGCAGCTCCCGGGACCGTGTCGCACGCCGGGCGGGCCGTGGAGTGGCGACGGGCGAGGGCGGCCAGCAGCCAGGGGAGGCGGGACTCGGCCTCCAGGGGGTCGGGGCAGGCGCTCAGGTCCGTGTGGGCGGTGCGCAGGGCGGCGGCCAGTTCGGGGTCGTCGAGGACGGGGTCCCGGAAGTGCGGGGGGCTGCCCAGAATTCCCTCGGTGAGCAGGGAAGGCTCGGCGTACAGGGCCCGGTAGGCGTAGCCGTCGGAAGCGGCCGGGCCGCCGGTGTGCATCTCGCCCGGAGCCAGGACGACGATCGAGCCGGGGCCGGTGTGGATGCGGCCGCCCCGGTAGTCGATGATCTCGGAGCCGCCGACGCAGACTCCGATGGTGAACTCGTCGTGGGCGTGCGGCGCGTAGCGGTGCTGGTCGAAGTGTGCGGTCAGCAGGTCGAGGGGCGGACCGTCACGGCCGAGAGTGGCCCGGGTCCAGCGGGCCTCTTCACGTCGTGCACCCATGGCCGCCTCCCCGGTCGTCTCGTCAGGGGTGCAACGCCGGCGGCCCGCGTTTTCATGCCGCCGAGGATCTCCTCGCTTGACCTTGCCGCAACGTCAACGTTTCTACTGAGGGCATGCGGATCGGAGAACTCGCCGTCACCGTCGGTGTCACGACGCGGACGGTACGGCACTACCACCATCTCGGGCTGTTGCCGGAGCCCGAGCGGCGCCCCAACGGATACCGGGACTACACGCTGCGGCACGCCGTCGTGCTCGCCCGGATCCGGCGGCTGACCGAGCTGGGACTGGGGCTCGCCGAGGTGCGGGACGTGCTCGCGGACGACGCGGGGCGCGATCTCGCCGAGGTGCTCGAGGAGCTCGACGCCGATCTCGCCCGGCAGGAGGCGGCGATCCGGGAGCGGCGGGACCGGCTGCGCGCCCTGCTGGACCGGGACGGGAACCTGCCCGCCGAGGGCCCCGTCTCTCCCGAACTGGCCGCGCTGCTCACGGGGATGGCGCACGGCCCCGAGTCCCCCATGGCCGCCAGGGACCGCGAGGTGCTCGCTCTGATCGACACCGTGGCCTCGCCCGAGAGCCGGAAGCGGCTGATGGCGGCGCTGGGCAGCGCCTTCGAGACGCCCGCCGCCGTGGCACGGGCGCACGAGGTGTACACGCTCCTCGACGCGCTCGCCGACGCCGACCCCTACGACGCAGACGACCCGCGCGTGGACGAGGCGGCCAGGGCACTCGCCGACTGCCTGCCCGATTCCCTGCTGTCGGAGACCGACCTCGCTCCCGGCCTCGACGACAGCTTTCTGCGCGCCCTGTACGCCGACGTCGCCCCGGCCCAGGCGGAGGCGATCCGGCGGGCGATGCGGATGTTCACGGAGCGTGGGCGATGAGGATCGCGCGCGCCTTCGTGCGGCATGAACTGCGCCTGTTCGCGAGCCTGTTGCTGTGGGTGACCCGGCGGAAGCACGGCACGCGCGACGGCCGCCCCTTCGGTCACGCGCGGGGCCAGGGCGCCATGATGGGGGGACTCGCCTTCGTGTGCGTCGTCGAGACGGCCGGGATGGCGGTGCTGCTGCGCGGGTGGCCGGTCGTCCACGCGGTCGTCCTGGTCCTCGACGTCTACACCGTGCTGATGATCGTCGGCATACACGCGGCCTGTGTGACGCGCCCGCACGTCCTCGACGCCACGCACCTGCGCGTCCGCGACGGCGCGCACGTGGATCTGCGGATACCCCTGGCGGACATCGCGGCGGTGCGCCGCGAGCTGCGCACCACGCACGAGCCCGCCGAGGGCGAACTGAACCTCACCGTGGGCGCCCAGACCGACGTGACCCTCGAACTGGCCGCCCCCGTAGCACACTTCACCTTCCTGGGCCGGGAACGTCGCGTCCGTCTCGTACGGCTGCACGCGGACGACCCCGACGAACTCGCACGGGCCCTCACGCGGGCGCGAACTGAACCTTCGCCGTCCCCGGGTCGGCCTGGGTGAGGCGGACCCGCAACCGCTCCCCCAGCGGCAGCGTCACCGTGCCGCCCTCGATGCGGGCGACGACTGCGGGTGACTCCAACTGGACCGTGCCGACCGTGGGTTGACGCTCCATCACGTCCACCACACATCCGTCGAAGATGTCCCCGATCCGGTCCTTGAGGAGCGCGGCCTCGACGATGTCGACGCACTCGCGTTCCACGGTGCCCGCGCGTCGGGAGCCCTCGGCCATCTCCTTGGGGAGGGTGTCGAGGGCGGTGAGGACCCAGTCGGGGGGCGGTTCGTCCGCGGCGGCGGCCAGGCAGAGTTCCGAGGCGTAGCGGTCGACGAGACGGCGCAGGGGGGCCGTGCAGTGGGCGTAGGGCGCGGCCACGGCGGCGTGCGAGGTGACGTCCGGGAGGGCGCCGCCCCGGAACACCGTGTAGCCCGCGCCGCGCAGCAGCGTCGTGCACTCCTGGAGGAAGGCCGCGTGGCGCGGCAGGTGCGGGTCGAGGGAGCGGACGAGATGCGCGTACGAGACGTGGTGCGGCCAGTCGATGTGCAGGGCCCTGGCCATGCGGCGAAGGCGGCCGACCGCGCCGTCGGGGGCAGCGGGCAGCGTGCGCAGGACGCCGGTGCCGTGCGCGAGCATCAGGTCGGCCGCCGCCATCCCGGTGAGCAGGGAGATCTGCGCGTTCCAGGCGTCGGCGGGAAGCGGGGCGCGGTAGACGAGTTCGTACGTCCCGTCCTTCTCGACGATCTCCTGCTCGGGGACGTTGAGGGAGATCCCGCCGCGCTCCACCTCCAGACGCTCGCGCAGCGTCCCGATCTCCTTGAGGAGGGCGAGCGGTTCCTCCGCCGTGCCGTCGTCGATCCACTTCTGTACGTGCGCGTAGTCGAGCTTGGCGCGGCTGCGGACGAGGGCCCGGCGTACGTCGACGCGCTCCGTGCGGCCGTCCGCGTCCAGGTCGATCGTCCAGAGCACGGCCGGGCAGGTCTGGTCGGGCAGGAGGCTCGCGGTGCCTTCGGAGAGCCGGGTCGGATGGAGGGGGACCTTCTCGTCCGGGAAGTAGAGGGTCGTCACGCGGCGGTGCGCCTCGGCGTCCAGGGCGCCGCCGGGGACGACGAAGGCGGCGACGTCGGCGATCGCGTACCGGACGCGATAGCCGTGGCCGTTCTCGCGGCGGGACAGGTGCATCGCCTGGTCGAGGTCGGTGGACGTCGGCGGGTCGATGGTGAGGAAGGGGATGTCCGTCGCGTCGTGGAGAGGCAGGCGGGGTGGCCGGGCGGCCTCCTCCAGTACGCCGGGCGGGAAGCTCTCGGGCACGCCGAGCTCGGTCCGCAGGGCGCACAGGGCGGCCTGCAGAGGAGCCCCCGTTACGCAGATGGCGCGGATGTGGCGGCACGGCATGGGTCGAGCGTAGGTCGCGTGCCTGCGGGCGGCACCCCGAGCGCGTTCGGCGTCCGGGAGGACCCCTTAGGCTGGCGCCGGGCCACACCCACCGTTAGGAGAACACCACCGTGCTCGTGCTGCTGCCGCCTTCCGAGGGCAAGGCACCCTCCGGCCGGGGAACCGCGCTGAAGCTGGAGTCGCTATCCCTGCCCGGGCTCACCGAGGCACGTCGGGCGGTCCTCGACGAGCTGGCCGAGCTGTGCGCCGGCGACGAGGAGAAGGCCCGCGAGGTGCTCGGACTGAGCGAGGGCCTGCGCGGCGAGATCGCCAAGAACACGGAGTTGCGCAGCGCGGGCGCGCGCCCGGCCGGGGAGATCTACACGGGGGTGCTGTACGACGCCCTGGACCTGGCCTCGCTGGACACGGCGGCCAAGCGGCGCGCGAGCCGCTCGCTGCTGGTCTTCTCCGGGCTGTGGGGCGCGGTCCGGGTGACGGACAGGATCCCGTCGTACCGCTGCTCGATGGGGGTGAGGCTGCCGGGGCTCGGGGCGCTGGGCGCGCACTGGCGTACGCCGATGGCCGCCGCGCTCCCCGAGGCGGCCGGCGACGGGCTGGTGCTCGACCTGCGGTCCTCGGCGTACACGGGCGCGTGGAAGCCGAAGGGCGGGGTGGCCGGGCGGACGGCGACGGTCCGGGTGCTGCACGCACCCACCCGGAAGGTGGTCAGCCACTTCAACAAGGCGACGAAGGGGCGGATCGTACGGAGTCTGCTGGCGGCGGGCGCCGCGCCGGCCGATCCGGCGGAGCTGGTGGAGACCTTGCGGGACCTGGGGTACGAGGTGGAGGTGCAGGCGCCCGCGCGGGCGGGGACGGCCTGGGCGCTGGATGTGCTGGTGAACGAGGTGCACTAGAAGTGCGCTAGAGGTGCACTAGAGATGCTGTTGCAACATGCGCAACGCTCTTTGCGCATGTTGCACGACGAGGGCACGATGAGGCCATGAGCTCACCGTTGCCCTCGGTTCCCGACGCCTCCGTGCTGGATCTCGCCCCCGTGGTTCCCGTCGTCGTGGTGAACGAGGTCGAGGACGCCGTACCCCTGGCTGCGGCACTCGTCGCGGGTGGGCTGCCCGCGATAGAGGTGACCCTGCGGACGCCCTGCGCGCTCGACGCCATCCGGGCGATCGCGGACGGGGTGCCGGGCGCGGTGGTCGGCGCGGGCACCGTCATCACGCCGACGCAGGTGACGGAGTGCGTGGCCGCGGGCGCCCGGTTCCTGGTCAGTCCCGGCTGGACCGACGTACTGCTCGACGCCATGAAGGCGTCCGGGGTGCCGTTCCTGCCGGGGGTGTCCACGACCTCGGAGGTGGTGGCGCTGCTGGAGCGCGGGGTGCGGGAGATGAAGTTCTTCCCGGCGCAGGCGGCGGGCGGCACGGCGTACCTCAGGTCGCTCGCCGGACCGCTGCCGCAGGCCAGGTTCTGCCCGACCGGCGGTATCGGCCCCACCTACGCGCCGGACTACCTCGCCCTCCCCAACGTCGGCTGCGTGGGCGGGACATGGATGCTTCCCGAGGACGCGATCGCCGCGAAGGACTGGGGGCGTGTGGAGAGCCTGGCGCGCGAGGCGGCCGCGCTCAGGCCACGCGGATGACGACCTTGCCGAAGGCCACGCCGGACTCGTAGTACCGGAACGCCTCGTGGACCTCGTCGAAGCCGAAGACCCGGTCGACGACCGGGCGGGTGCCGTGCAGGGTGAGGGCCCCCGGGGGTCTGGGGGTGTCCCCCAGAAAACGCAGCATGGACTCGAAGTGAGTACGGCTGCCGACGAAGAGCCGCCGCATCGTCACCAGGCTCGACGCGAGCGCGTCCGTCGTGATCTCCAGGGAGGCCTTGCGCGGGCTGTTGGCGCTGACCAGGACGATCCTGCCGTAGAGGGCCGAGGCGCGGACCGACTGCTCGATCGTCTCCGGGCCCACGGTCTCGACGACGAGGTCCACGCCGCGCCCGCCCGTGAGGTCGCGGACCGTCTGTCCCCATGCGGGGTGGTCGGCGTACCGCACGACGTGGTCGGCGCCCAGGGCCTTGAGCCGCTCGGCCTTCTCCGGACTCGATGTCGTGGCGACGACCTCGGCGCCCAACAGCTTCGCGAACTGCACGGCGAACAGCGAGAGCGCGCCCGTGCCGAGTGTCAGCACCGTCTCGCCGGGGACCACCGCGTCACCGCCGGTCAGCGCGTGCCAGGCCGTGACGCCCGCGCAGGGCAGGCAGGCGGCCTCCTCCCAGCCGAGGTGGTCGGGCACCCGCACCGCCGCGTTCTCGTCGAGGCGTGCGTACTCGGTGAGCATGCCCGGCAGGGTGGCGCCGGGCTGGTCGATCAGCGCGGGCGTGATCCTGCCGTCGATCCACTTGGGGAAGTACGTGCTCGCCACCCGGTCCCCGACCGCGAACCGGGTCACCTCCGCGCCCACCGCGACGACTTCGCCCGCTCCGTCACTCAGCGGGATCACGTCCGGCACGGCCTTCAGCGGATAGGTACCGTTCAGGATCAGCAGATCGCGCTTGTTGAGGGAGACGGCGCGGACGCGGACGAGGATGTCGCGGGGGCCGGGCTCGGGGCGGTCCGTCTCGCGCGGGGCGATGCCGTCGACGGTGCCGGGCGTTTCGAGGTGGTAGGCGCGCATGTCGGCTCCCTGGGGTGTGCTCCGTGGATGCGTCCATGCTGTTCGGACGGGGTACGCCGCTCAATTCCCCGTGAGGTATGGCGGGACTGTCGTACCCGTGACGTACAACTGAGCCATGACCATCAGCACCGCCGCCTCGGTGACCGAACCCCCGCCCTTCGCCCGGGAGCTGCTGCGCTGGCGCACCGCGCGCCGGGTCAGTCAGCTGGAGCTCGCCTCGCGGGCGGGGACGACCCAGCGGTACGTCAGTTTCATCGAGCGCGGACGGTCGGTGCCCGGCAGGGAGATCGTGATCCGGCTCGCCGAGTCGCTCGGCCTGACGCTGCGGGAGCGCAACTCGCTGCTGCTGGCGGCCGGTTACGCGCCCGCGTTCGCGGAGTCACCGCTCGACGCGGTCGCGCTGAAGCCCGTACGGGAGGCGTTGGACAGCATCCTCGAAGGGCATCTGCCCTATCCGGCGGTGGTGGCGGGGCCGCGGGGTGAACTCGTCGCGGCGAACGAGGCGTTCGACGTGCTCACCGAGGGCGCGGACCCGGCGCTGCTCGCGCCGCCCGTCAATGTGCTGCGGCTCGCGCTGCATCCGCGCGGGATGGGTTCGCGGGTGGTGAACCTGGACGCGTGGGGGCAGCACATCGTGGAGAACCTGCGGGCCCGTGCCGTGCGCAGTCCCGATCCCCGACTCGCCTACCTGACCGAGGAGTTGGCGGACTACGTACCGGCGAGTGAGCCCGGCGCCGACTATCTGGGATTCGCCGTGCCGCTGCGACTGCGGTGCGCGGAGGGCGAGTTGAGGCTGCTCACCACGCTGACGTCGTTCGCGACCGCGGTCGACGTGACGCTCGCCGAGCTCCACCTGGAGGCGTTCCTGCCGGCGGACCGGGAGACCGCGGAGATCCTGCGGGCCCGGGCGGCTCGGCGCGGGTGATCTCCGGGCCCGGGGCGCTCAGCGCAGGTGAGAGGTGTCGTTGAAGAGGCGCAGGCTGGCGTTGCCGTCCGCGTAGTACGCCACCGCCGACAGGGAGGCCGCGGACAGCTCCATCCGGTACAGGGATTCCGGCGGGGCACCGATCGCGAGCCGTACGAGGCTCTTGATCGGGGTGACATGGCTGACGAGCAGGACGGTGCGGCCCGCGTAGGAGGCGATGAGCTTGTCGCGGGTGGTGGCGATACGGCGGGCGGTCGCCGCGAAGCTCTCGCCGCCGCCGGTCGGTTCGGCCTTCGGGGAGGCGAGCCAGGTCTTCAGGTCCTCGGGGTACCGCTCCTGCACCTCGGCGAAGGTCAGGCCTTCCCAGGCGCCGAAGTCCGTCTCGCGCAGGCCGTCCTCGATGGCGACGTCCAGTCCCAGGCGGGCGGCGACGGCGGCGGCGGTCTGGCGGGTACGGGTGAGCGGCGACGCCACGATCGCCTGGACGGTGCCGCGTGCGGCCAGCGCGGCGGCGACGCGCTCGGCCTGTTCCCGGCCCACGTCCGAGAGCGACGGGTCGGTGCCGCCGCTGCCGGAGAAACGCTTCTGGGGGGTGAGGGGGGTCTCGCCGTGGCGCAGGAGCACGAAGGTGGTGGGGGCGCCCATGTCGGGGGTCGCGCCCCAGCCGGTCGACGGGGCCGGTGTGGCCACGTTGCGGGCGGCCCGTGCGTCGTCCTCGGTCTTCGCGGCTTCGCCGCGGGGTGACGGGGCGGAGGCGGGAGTCGTCGGAGTGCGGGGCTGTGGGGGCTGGTCGCGCAGTTCCCCGCGCCCCTCACGGGGCGACCACTGATCGCCCCGCTTGCCCGCGTCCATCGCCTCGTTGGCCAGTCGGTCCGCGTGCTTGTTCTGTTCGCGCGGAATCCACTCGTAGGTGATCCGGTCGGGCGGGAAGACGCGGGCCGCCTCCGCGGCCAGGGGCTTCATGTCCGGGTGCTTGATCTTCCAGCGGCCGGACAGCTGCTCGACGACGAGCTTGGAGTCCATCCGGACCCGGACGCGCGCGGTCGGGTCCAGTTCGTGGGCGGCGCGCAGGCCCGCCACCAGGCCCCGGTACTCGGCGACGTTGTTGGTGGCGATGCCGATGTACTCGGCACGCTCCGCCAGCGTCTCCCCCGTGACCGCGTCGATGACCACGGCGCCGTACCCCGCGGGTCCCGGGTTGCCCCGGGAACCGCCGTCGGCCTCGACGATGAACTCCCGCACGCCCCGCGCCCCTTACAGACCGGACTCGGACGTACGCACCAGGATGCGGCGGCAGTTCTCGCAGCGCAGCACGGTGTCCGGGGAGGCCGCCTTCACGTCGTTGACCTCGGTGATGTTGAGCTCGAGGCGGCAGCCCTCGCAACGGCGCTGGTAGAGCCGGGCGGCGCCGACGCCGCCCTGCTGCTGGCGCAGCTTGTCGTAGAGCTTCAGCAGGTCGGCGGGGACGGAGGCCGCGACGACCTCGCGCTCCTTCGTCGCCGAGGCGGTCTCGCCGTCGAGGGACTCGAAGGCGGCGTCCCGGCGACCGGTCGCGTCGTCGATCTTCGACTGCACGGAAGAGGTCCGCTCGGTCAGCTCGGCGACCCGCTCCTGCGCGGACTCGCGGCGCTCCATGACCTCGAGGACGACGTCCTCCAGGTCGCCCTGCCGCTTGGCGAGGGAGGTGATCTCGCGCTGGAGGTTCTCCAGGTCCTTGGGGGAGGTGACGGCACCGGAGTCCAGGCGCTGCTGGTCGCGGTTGGCGCGCTGGCGCACCTGGTCCACGTCCTGCTCGGCCTTGGTCTGCTCGCGGGCGCAGTCGCTCTCCTCGGTCTGCGCGGCGACGAGCAGGTCGCGCAGCTGAGTGAGGTCCTTGTTCAGCGACTCGATCTCGGCGTGCTCGGGAAGGGACCTCCGCTTGTGCGCGAGCTGCTGCAGGCGTACGTCGAGGGCCTGGACGTCGAGAAGTCGGATCTGGTCGGCGGGCGCGGCGTTCAGTTGGGGGCTCCCATTGCGTTAGGTGTTTCGGTGGACGCCGCGTGGGCGGTCCAGGGGTCGGTGACCGTCTTGGAGACGTGGACCCGCAGGCCCCATCCCTTGCGGTCGGAGATCTCGTCGAGCTGGGCGGCGGCCAGCTCGCACCAGGGCCACTCGGTGGCCCAGTGCGCCGCGTCGAGCAGCGCGAGAGGACTGTGGGCGCGGGCCTCTGATGCCGGGTGGTGGCGCAGGTCCGCGGTGAGGAAGGCGTCGACGCCGGCGGCACGCACGTCGTCGAAGAGGCTGTCGCCGGAGCCGCCGCTGACCGCGACGGTCCGTACGACCGCCTCCGGGTCACCGGCGACGCGGATGCCCTGCGCGGTGGCGGGCAGTCGCCCGGCGGCGCGCGCGGCGAGTTCACGGACGGTCAGCGGGTGGTCCAGCTCACAGACGCGGCCGAGGCCGCGGCGGCCCTCGGGGTCGGTGGGGTCCGGCACGAGCGGCCGTACGACCCGGAGGTCGAGCGCCCCGGCGAGGGCGTCGCTGACTCCCGGGTCGGCGCGGTCGGCGTTGGTGTGGGCGACGTGCAGCGCGATGTCGTTCTTGATGAGGGTGTGCACGACCCGGCCCTTGAAGGTGTCGGCCGCGACCGTCGTCGTCCCGCGCAGATAGAGCGGATGGTGGGTGACCAGCAGGTTCGCGCCCAGCTTCACCGCTTCGTCGACGATTTCCCGAACGGGGTCGACGGCGAACAGGACGCGGGTGATCTCCTGGTCCGGCTCGCCGCACACGGTGCCGACCGCGTCCCATCCCTCGGCCCTCTCGGGGGGCCAGAGGGTGTCGAGCGCGGCGATGACTTCAGACAGACGGGGCACGGGGAAAGGCTACCTGGCTCGGGCCGGTGCCCCACCGGTCGCGGGCGGGTCCCGGGGCGCGCCACCAGGGGTCCCGGCGGCGGGCGGCCCTTGATGATCCGGGCCCCACCCCCTTCTCCCGGCACCGTTCAGCACACGCATCCCCGTTCCCTCAGGCGAATCGCGGCACGGCCACCCTTATGTGTGA
Source organism: Streptomyces sp. GbtcB7 (assembly GCF_019091445.1). Taxonomy (NCBI): domain Bacteria; kingdom Bacillati; phylum Actinomycetota; class Actinomycetes; order Kitasatosporales; family Streptomycetaceae; genus Streptomyces; species Streptomyces sp. GbtcB7. Next base: position 490,169 of record NZ_JAGXJM010000001.1, on the reverse strand, counting down.
AGCGCCCGCCCGCCGGTCCCACGTCTGTGCGTGCGAAAACTAGCTTCGTCGCCGGAGGTGACCGAACGATGACGGCCTGTGCCACCGAGCCTGCGGCGGAACCCGGGGACGAGCGGGCCACTCGCCCCACGGATGCGACCGCCCGCCCCGCGGATGCGATCGCCCGCCCCATGGATGTGATCGCCCGCCCCGCCTGTGTGATCGCCGCGGACGGAACCTACGCGGCCCGTCTCGCCCTCGACGGCGAGTGCTGGTTCCCCGAGCGCTGGACGCTGGACGGCCCCGAGCCCTACGCCGTACCGCTGCCGTCCCACCAGCCGGAGGAGCCCGGCACCGAGGTGCTGCCGATGTCCGACGGGCGGGTGCTGATCCACCGCGTCGCGGACGGGCGGCACACGTTCTCGCTGCTGTACCCGACCGGGCCCGGCACCGGGGAACTGCTCCTCGGTGCGGTGGAGTGCCACGACGAGGACACCCCGCTGTGGCTGCTGCCGCCCGCGCCGGACGGGGAGCACGCGTACGCCCTCGCCGCGGGCCGCGGCTCCACGGCGGTGTGGCTGGTGGCGGGCGGGGCGTTCGGGCCCGAGCACCTGGCCGAGGTGCCGGGCCGCTGTTCGGGCGGGGTCTGGCTGGACGGCACGGGGCGCCTGCTGGCCCTGGACCGCCACCAGGACGGCCGCACCAAGACGGTGGTCGTCGACCTGGGGCGCGGCGGTGAAGTAACGCCACTGCTGCAGATCGCCGAGGACAGCGACGACCGGCTGCTGCTCGCGGACGCCGACAGCGGACTGCTGCTGGTCCGCTCCGACGCGCCGTCCCCGGGCCACGACCGCCTCGGCTGGGGGGTCCTCGGCAGCACCCTGCCGATCCGCTTCCCCGACTGTCTGCGCGCCACCGACTGCACGGTGACGCCGTTCGCGATCCAGCCGGGGCAGGTACTGACGCCGGAGCGCTGCGCGGTGGCCCTGCGCATCGACGGGCCGGCCGGCAGCTGGGTGGGGGTGTGGCGGCCGATCGAACGCCAGGTCCACCATCTCGCGGCCCCGGAGGGCTGGTTGGCGGGCACGGGCCTGTGGACCAGGGAGGGGGTCCTCCAACTGCCGTACGCGACGGGAGTGGTGCCGTGTGGGGTGACGAAGGTGACGGCACCCGCCGCCGCGATGACGGCGGAGGCACCCCCTCCGCCGGAACGGCCCCCGGCGCGCCCGGTCCCCCTCCAACAGGCACCGCTGAGCGGGCAGTCCCCCGTGAAGAGGCGGCCCCTTTCCGCCCGCCCGGCACCCGAGGACGAGGCCTTCCGGGCCGACGGGGGGCCCGGGGGCGAGAACAGGTCACCCGCCCCCGTTCCCGCGTGAGCGACCGGTTAGAATCCCCCGGCTACAAAGAAGGATCTTGTTGACGGGGTGAACACTTCCACATGAGCGAAACCAGCACCATGGAACCGCCGGCCACCGACGCCCACGAGGCGACGGCCCAGGACGAAGGCCACGGCAAGCACCGCGGCCCGGTCTCCGGCCGGGACGACGAGGCGACCCCCCACGGCCGCCACCGCAAGCCGTCCGACCAGCAGAACACATCGGCCTGACGGTAAGCAGAACCAGCGATACGGCCCCGCTCGCGCTCGGCGCGAGCGGGGCCGTTCTGTGTGGGGCTCCCCCGATCCCCACGTGCGGGTGACGTCCTCTTGTCGGAGTCCAGCTTTCCGGGACACGCCGATGATCCTGTCCGAGACCACCAGCCGCCTCGAACGCGGGCTGCGGGGCGAGCTGAGCGCCCTCGCCGTGCTCGACCCTCCCCCATAGCCTTAAGGGCATGGGGGGGACCCCCCCTCCCCAGGTGCTGCTGGACGCCGTACCGGCCGATGTGTGGTGCGGGGTCGTCGCATGCGGCGGCTCTTCGAGATCGAGCACGTGGAGCTGGACGACGTCGACAACCTGCGGGCGTTGACCCGGCGTTCGGGCAAGGTGAGCCTGCTCAGCAGATCGACCGACGGACGGCTGGACGAGAGCAAGTACTACCGGGAGATCCTCCGACCTCTCGGCCTCACCGACGAGTTACGGATCCTGCTGCGCCACGGACCGTGCACCTGGGGCCTGCTGGTGCTGTGCCGTGACGCGCACACCCGCCCCTTCTCCGCGGCCGAGCACGCCGTCGCCGAGGCCGTGAGCGTGCCCGCGTGCGCCGCGCTGCGCCGCTCGCTGCTGCTGCCCGGCGTGGACTGCGGACCGCTGCCGGACGCGCCCGGCTGGGTGGTGCTCGACGGCGACCTCGGCATCCGCTCGATGTCACCGACCGCGCAGCACTGGCTCGACCAGCTCCAGGAGCGGCACGCGCCCGGGCGCGGCGAAGGGGGCCCCTACCTGCTGCGGGTGCTGGCCGTGCAGGCCCGGGGCGAACAGGCCGGCGCCGGCGCGCACGTCCGGGCGCCCACGGGCACCGGCCGGTGGATCTCCCTGCGGGCCTGGCCCCTCGAACAGGGCGGTGAGCCGACCGTGGTGGTCTCCGTCGGCCCCACCGAGCCCGCCGAGCTGACCGCGCTGGTCCTGGATGTGTACGGGTTGTCGCCGCGGGCCCGGGAGATCGCCCAGCACGTCCTGCTGGGCCGTTCGACGAGCGAGATCGCCGGGCACCTCGGGGTCTCCGAGTACACGGTGCAGGACCATTTGAAGCAGGTCTTCGGCAAGGTGGGGGTGCGCAGTCGTCGCGAGCTGGTCGCCGAACTGTTCTTCCGGCACTACTTGCCCCAGCTGGCACACCCGCCCCTGTCGACCGACGGCCGACTGCTCAGCCCGGAGCACGACGGCCAGGGGTAGCTGTCGGGCGAGCTAGGGGTGCTTGAGTCCCAGTACCTCCGCCGCCGCGAACGTCTCTCCCGGTGGCCGCTCCGCGTAGTACGGGCCGAGCAGTGCGTCGAGTTCGTCGTAGGTGAAGGCGTCCTGCTTGGTGTCGAACTTGGCGGCCACCCGCGGCCGTTCGACGACCGCGACCATGCCGCCGTGCACGACGAGCAGTTGTCCGTTGACGTGCGCGGCGGCCGGCGAGGCCAAGTAGCCGACGAGGGGCGCGACATGCTCGGGGGCGAGGGGATCGAGGCCCTGCTCGGGCACCGCGAACCCGTGGAACACGTCCTCGGTCATCCGGGTCCGGGCGCGCGGGCAGATGACGTTGGCCGTCACGCCGTACTTCGCGAGCGCCAGCGCGGTCGAGGTCGTCAGCCCGACGATCCCGCCCTTGGCCGCCGCGTAGTTGGGCTGTCCCGCCGAGCCCGCGAGGAACGCCTCCGAGGAGGTGTTCACGATCCGCCCGTACACCGGCCCGTCCGCCGCCTTGGACCGCGCCCGCCAGTGCGCGGACGCGAAGTGGGTCGTGTTGAAGTGCCCCTTCAGATGCACGCGGATGACGGAGTCCCACTCGTCCTCGGACATCGAGAAGACCATCCGGTCGCGCAGGATGCCCGCGTTGTTGACGAGGACGTCCAGCTTCCCGAACTCGCCGATCGCCAGGTCGACCAGCTCGCGGGCCCGTTCATGGTCGGAGACGTCCCCGGTGTGGGCGAGGGCGCGACCGCCCGCGGCGCGGATCTCGGCGGCGACCTCCTCGGCGGGGGTGGCCGAGGCCGCGCCGGAGCCGTCCCGCCCGGGCTGCCCGTAGTCGTTGACGACGACGGCGGCACCCAGGCGGGCCAGCTCCAGCGCCTCGGTCCGGCCGAGCCCGCGCCCCGCGCCGGTGACGATCGCGACGAGCCCTTCAAGTGGCAGTGACATCGAAGTCCTCAGCAATCGTGGCGGCGGTCGTGGGGGCAGTCGTGGGGGTCAGGTGGCAGCAGCCGTGGGGGTCAGATCTCGATGCACGTACGCAGCGCGGTTCCCGTCCGCATCTGGTCCAGCGCCTCGTTGATCCCGGACAGCGGCACCCTGTGGGTGATCAGGCTCTCCAGGTCGATGCGGCCCGCGCGCCACAGAGCGACCGTCCGCTCGTACGACCGCAGAACGTCTCCGCCGCCGTACATGGACGGCAGGATCCGCTTCTCGTCGAAGAACAGCTCGAACATGTTCAGCTGCAGGAAGTCGTCCATGGCGCCCGCGCCGACGATGACGAGGGTGCCGCCGCGGCGGGTGTTCTCGTACGCGGTGCGGGCGGTGGCGGAGCGGCCGACGACCTCGAAGACGTAGTCGAAGCCCTCGCCGCCGGTCACCGACTGCTTCGCGCCCGGGAGTTCGTCGGGCGAGACCGCCTTCGTCGCGCCGAACCGCAGCGCGGCCTCCCGGCGCGAGGCGACCGGGTCGACGGCGACGATCTCGGCGGCGCCCTTGAGGCGCGCGCCCTGGATCGCGGAGATGCCGACGCCCCCGCAGCCGATCACGGCGACCGAGGAACCGGCCGCCACGTCCGCGGTGTTGAGGGCGGCGCCGAGGCCGGTCGTCACTCCGCAGCCGATGAGGGCCGCGATGTCGAAGGGCACGTCGTCCGGGATCGGCACGGCGGAGCCCGCGTCGACCACGACCTCCTCGGTGAAGGTGCCGGTCCCGGCGAAGCCGAAGACGTCTCCGCCGGGGCGCCTGAAGTTGGGCGTGCCGGCGTTCATGAAGCCGGCCAGGCACAGCTGGCTCTGGCCGCGCTTGCAGGCGGGACAGACGCCGCAGGCGGGCAGCCAGCAGACGACGACCCGGTCGCCGGGCTTGAGATGGGTGACGCCCTCGCCGACCTCGACGATCTCCCCGGCGCCTTCGTGGCCGGGTACGAACGGCGCGGGCTGCGGCAGTACGCCGCTCATCGCGGACAGGTCGGAGTGGCACAGCCCGGTGGCCCGTACCCGGATCCGCACCTTGCCCGGCCCGAAGCCCACCGCCTCGATGTCGTCGAGGACTTCCAGCTTGTCCTGGCCTATCTCGTGCTGTACGGCTGCGCGCATGGTGCGGCTCCCCTCGACAACGGGCTGGTCGACTGTGTTCTGGGCTCAGGAGTGTGTGACGACGGTGTCGGCGAGAACCGGCGCGTCGTCCCGCTCGACGGCGCTCACGGCCACCCGGACGCCGCTTTCCCGCCGCCACATACGGATGCGCAGGGTCTCCCCCGGGTACACGACCCCGGCGAAGCGCGTGGTGTACGAGCGGACGCGCGCCACGTCCCCGCCGAGCAGCGTGTCGACGACCGCCTTGAGCGTCATCCCGTACGTGCACAGCCCGTGCAGGATCGGCCGGTCGAACCCGGCGAGCTTGGCGAACTCGGGGTCGGCGTGCAGCGGGTTCCAGTCGCCGGAGAGCCGGTAGAGCAGCGCCTGCTCCTCGCGGACCGGGCGCTCGACGGTCCGGTCCGGCGCACCGGCGGGCTCCTCGAGGCGGGTGGAGGGGCCGCGGTCGCCGCCCCAGCCGCCCTCTCCCCGTACGAAGATCTGGGCGTCGTTCGTCCACAACGGTCCCTCGGCGTCGGCGACCTCGGTGCGCATGACCAGGACGGCCGCCTTGCCCTTGTCGTACACGGCGGCGATCCGCCCGGTGGCCAGGGCCTTGCCCTCGACCGGGATCGGGCGGTGCAGTTCGATGGTCTGGCCGCCGTGCAGGACGCGGGCGAGGTCGACGTCGACGCCGGGCATGGACAGGCCGCTGATCACTCCGGGGGAACCGGCGCCCGCGACGGTGGCGAAGCTCGGCAGGACGTGCAGCTTCGATTCGAGGGTGTAGCGCAGCTCGTCGGGATCCGTCGCCGGGACGCCCGCTCCGAGGCCGAGGTGGTAGAGCTGGACGTCCTTGCGGTCCCAGGTGATCTCACCGCTGCGGGGTTCGGCGGCGAGGGCCTTGGCGGCGTCGATGGGCATGGGGCTCCTGATCAGTAGCGCGAAAGACCTCGGTGCGGCCGTCCGCACCGTCGGCCGCACCGAGGTCGACACTGGCCGATCTAGAACGCGTTCCAGTCCGGCGACCCTTGTATAGCCCAGCACTCGGCAGTTGTGAAGGCTCCTGACGCCCTGTCAGGTCAACGGTCCGTCCGCCCGGCCGTGACATTTGTCCTGCCGGAGTCCGTACAAGCGCATCTGCCGGGCAAGGGCCGCGGATTCGTACCGTCTCAGACATGACACAGACAGGTGGGACAGAGCGTGCCGTGTCCTTCACGGGGGCGGTCAAGGCGTTCGGCGCGGTGCGCGCCGTGGACGGGGTGGATCTGGAGATCGGCCGCGGCGAGACGGTGGCGCTGCTGGGGCGCAACGGCGCGGGGAAGTCGACCACGATCTCCCTGCTGCTCGGTCTGAACGAGCCGGACGAGGGGACGGTCGCTCTCTTCGGCGGCCCCCCGGACGCGGCGGTGCGCGCCGGGCGGGTCGGCGCGATGCTTCAGGAGACCCGGCCGGTGCCCCGCGTGACCGTCCGTGAGCTGGTCTCCTTCGTCGCGGGCCGCTATCCCGCGCCGCTCCCGGTCGCCGACGCGCTGGAGCTCGCGGGGATCGAGGATCTGGCCGGGCGGCGCGTCGACCGGCTCTCCGGCGGACAGGCCCAGCGGGTGCGGTTCGCGGTGGCGCTCGCCGGGAACCCCGACCTGATCGTGCTCGACGAGCCGACGGCCGCGCTGGACGTGGAGGCGCGGCGCGCGTTCTGGGACTCGATGCGGTCCTATGCGCGGCGTGGCCACACCGTCCTGTTCTCGACGCACTATCTGGAGGAGGCCGACGCGCACGCCGACCGGATCCTCGTCATCGACCACGGCCGGCTCGTCGCCGACGGGACCGGCGAGCAGCTCAAGCGGTCGGTGGGCGGCAACCTGGTCTCCTTCGACCTCGCGGGCCGGGGCACCGAGGGGCTGACCCTGCTGCCCGGTGTGGTGTCGGTGGAGGTGCGCGGGGACCGGGCCCGGCTGCGCACCGACGACTCGGACGCGACGGTGCTCGCGCTGGCGGAGCTCGGTGCGGTCCGCGGTCTGGAGGTCGTCCCCGCGTCCCTGGACGACGCGTTCATGGCGCTCACCTCGCATGTTCTGGAGACGGTGTGATGCTGGACTATCTGCGCCTCGAAGTGCGCCGGACGCTGCGCGACACCGGCTTCGTCATCGGCGGCATCGCGATGCCCGTGATGATGTACCTCCTGTTCACCAACCTCGGTGACGGCGGTGACGGCGGCTGGAAGACCGGCTCGATGATCGGCATGGCCGCGTACGGGGCGGTGGGCTCGGCCCTGAACACCGGCGGCGGGGTCGCCGAGGACAGGGCGATCGGCTGGCTGCGGCAGCTGCGGGTGACCCCGATGACCCCGCGCGAGGTGGTGCTCGGGCGGACGCTGACCGGCTCGGTGACCGTGCTGCCCGCGATCGCCGCGGTGCTGGCGGCGGGCGGCCTGGTCAACGGCGTACGGCTGGAGGTCTGGCAGTGGGCCGCGGTCGCGGTGCTGCTGTGGCTCGGCTCGATACCCTTCACCCTGCTCGGCCTCGGCAACGGCTACCGGCTCACCGCGCAGACGACCGGTGTCGCGAACATGGTGTGCAACCTGGGGCTCTCGGTGGTCGGCGGTCTGTGGTTCCCGCTCACGCTCTTCCCGGGCTGGCTCCGGTCCCTGTCCGGCTTCACCCCTACGAACCGCATCGCCCAGCTCGGCGTGTCCGTCGCCGACGGCGACGCACCGGCGCTCGGCGCGGTGGCGGTTCTCACTGCTTGGCTACTGGTCTTCGGTTCGTACGCTGTGGTCTCGTACCGCAGGGCCGCGCGGACCATCTGAAGCGGACCGTCCGAAGGGGGAGCGGGGACATGTCCTGGATACGAGGGGTCACCTGCCAGGTGAAGGAGTGGCGGGCGGCGCGGGCACGCTGGCGGGCCGACATGGAACGCTTCAAGGTCGAGCAGCGGGCCGCCCGCAGGAGCGGCGGGAAGATGCCCGAGAACCCGGGCCCGCCACCCACCGGCTTCGCGCTGCTGCCGTGGCTGCTGATGGGGATGGGCGCCTTCTCCAACCTCCTCCAGGGCAAGACCGCGAACCCCTGGATCGGCGGCCTGGGTCTGCTCACCTTCAACTCCCTCTACATCTACGTGACGTTCCGCGCCTTCGTGAAGGAGGCCCGCGAGGCCCGCTCCACCAAGGTGGCGCTCGTCCTGATGGGCCTGGTCACCTGTGGGCTGGCCCTCGGGTACGGCGGCAGCTGGCTGTACTTCTTCCCGCTCCTCGGCCTGGCCACCGGCGCGGTGCTGCGGGGCCCGCGGCTCGGTCAGATCGGCCTCGGCCTGACCGCGCTGGCGGCGGTGGTCTCCTTCGTCCGGGCGGGCTGGGACGCGGTGAACGTCGCGTACGGCACCTTCCTTTCCACCATGGTGACGGCGGCGATCCTCTCCCTCTCCGAGGCGGTACGGGAGCTGCGCACCGCCCGCGAGGAGCTGGCCCGCCGTGCCGTGGAGAAGGAGCGCCTGCGCTTCTCCCGCGATCTGCACGACCTGCTCGGCCACACGCTCTCCGTCATCGTGGTGAAGTCGGAGGCGGCCCGTCGGCTGGCCCCGCGCGACCTGGACGCGGCCCTCACCCAGATCACGGACATCGAGTCCGTGGGCCGGCAGGCGCTGACCGAGATCCGCGAGGCGGTGACCGGCTACCGCGAGGGCAGCCTCACCACGGAACTGGACCGGGCCCGCTCCGCCCTGTCCGCGGCGAGCGTCGACCCCGTGGTCCGCCAGTCCGGCGCCCCGCTGACCCCGCAGAACGAGGCCCTGCTGGGCTGGGTGGTCCGGGAGGCGGTGACGAACGTCGTACGGCACAGCGGCGCGACCCGCTGCGAGATCACCGTCGAGGGCGTACCGGGCGGCCATGTCCGCCTGACCGTCACGGACGACGGCACCGGCACGGGCGCCCCAGAGACCGGTCCCGCCGAGGGTGTCGGCGGCACCGGTCTGAAGGGCCTGACGGAACGCCTCGCGGCGGCGGGCGGGTCGCTCAGGGCCGGCCCGTCGCCGCGCGGCGGCTTCACGGTGACCGCCGAACTCCCGGTGGAGGCGGCGGACTTGGCGTCCTCTTCGGTGGCTACGGCGCCCAGGGAGCCGTGACCGCCCAGCTCACGTCGTCCGTCCACGAGGTGGCGCTGTCGAAGGTGTTCGAGCCGCCGTCACTCGCTATGTAGACGTTGTAGTTGTAGTGCCGGAGATATCTCGTCGGGTAGTTGTACGAAGCGAACGAGGTCCCCGTCCCGCTCTTGCCGGTCCCGGCGCAGAACGTGGCGTCCTGTCTGAACTGCGTGGTGCCGGCCATGGGTTGTCGGTAGAGCTGGTAGTTGTAGTGCCGCAGGAAGTCGCCCGGGTAGTTCCGCGACTCGAAGGAGTAGCAGGACCTGTCGGCGAGGCCCCTGCGGACGATCCAGGTGGCGTCGCTCTTGTCGAGCGTCGAACTGCTCGACGTGATGGCCGAGATGACCGCCGCGTTGTTCTGGTGGCGGATGTAGTCGGTCGTGCAGCACGAGGTGGTCGCGCGCAGCGAGATCTCCGACCCGGCCGTCAGTGAGCCGGTGCTGCCGGTCGCACCGCCGTAGCCGACGGAGACGATGTTGGCCTGGACGGAGTTGTCGGCGGCGTCCGTCGGGATGCCCGAGGTCATGACGCCCTCGAAGAAGGACCCGATGGAGCCGTTGCTGTTGTCGCCGCCGGTGCCCAGGACGATCGCGCCCTCCTGATGCATGGGCGAGTAACCACTGGTGGTGGGTTCACCCCCGGAATAAGTGGTCGTGAGACCGCCCGATTGGGCGTTGCCGTATTTCAGCGCGAAATGGTCCTGCCCGTTGTTCTTCAGCAAAGCGGTCACGAACGGCATCGACCCGGTGCCGGTGTTCGACGTGTTCTTGCTGTAACCGGAGTCCGACTGGAACAGGCCGTTCTCCAGGTCGGCCTGCACCCAGGGGCCCTGGCCGTAACACGGCGAGAACCAGCACTCGGTGCCGAAGTTGATCGCGTCCATGTGGCCGTTGCCGGTGTCCTTGTTGTTGGTCTCGGCGTTGCCGTAGTCGAAGCAGCAGCTGCCGTTCACATGGGTACCGGAGGTCACCATGTACATCCCCTCGGCCGCCCCGTTGGTGGCCACGCCCGAGGTGGAGTTGTCCCGGTAGCCCATGCCGGCCGAGATCTCCAGGCCGTAGACCTGGTGGCCGCCGACGGTCACCGGCAGCGCGTCCGCGGGCGCCCCGACGTCGGCCGCGCCCGCCCCGCCCGCACCCTCGACGGTGAGGTCGTTGTGGCGCGCGGACTGGTCGTAGATCTTGGTGATGATGCAGGTGGTGCCGGAGCAGAAGGAGTCCTGTGCCGCCGAGTTCGCGTACCCGCCGGCCGCCAGGAGACCGATGTTCGCGGTGGCGCTGTCGGAGGCGCGCTGCACCTGGTAGAGCGAGCCGTTGTACGACGAGTAGAGCGCTCTGACGAGGCTGTGCGCGGCGACACAGGGTGTGCCCGCGGCGGCGTAGACGTCACAGGGCAGCGATCCCGCGGCGGTGGCCGCCGGGGTGCCGACAGCGAGCGCGACGACGGCCGCCAGCACCGACAGCACGGCCAGCACGGCGCTTCTCGGGCGCGACGATCTTGGTAACACAATGCACCTCTTCCGTTCCTGGTAGGACAGTGCGGGTACCCGGTCGAAATACCGGACATCGTTCGATCGAAATGCCGAACCATTCCCGGTCGAAATGTCGAACGTTTGCGAATATCCGCTCGGCACAGGAACGGCAAAGGCGATCACGGAATGTCGAGGCGATTGTTTGCCCGGAGTCAAGGGCCGTCAAGACGCGCGGAGTCGAACCATGGAGAGTTTTTAATGACCGGCGAAGTACGCACCACGACGGGTCACGCGCCTTCCCCCGCCTTACGCTTGGCCCCGTGAACGAGATGCCCCGGGACCACCGGCCCACGAAGTCCGTGCGTGTCCTGCTTGCCGAGGATCAGGGAATGATGCGGGGCGCGCTCGCCCTGTTGCTGGGGATGGAGCCGGACATCGAGGTCGTCGCCCAGGTCGCGGCGGGCGACGCCATCGTGGACGCGGCGCTGACGCACCGCCCGGACGTGGCCCTGCTGGACATCGAACTGCCCGGGATGAGCGGCCTTGACGCCGCCGCCGTACTGCGCGAACAGGTGCCGGACTGCCGCGTGTTGATCCTCACCACCTTCGGCCGGCCCGGGTATCTGCGGCGCGCGATGGAGGCGGGCGCCGCCGGTTTCCTGGTCAAGGACGGCCCCGTGGAGGACCTGGCCGAGGCGATCCGGCGCGTGCTGACCGGCGAGACGGTCATCGACCCGGCGCTCGCCGCCGCCGCGTTGAGCGCCGGACCCAATCCGCTCACCGCCCGTGAGTGCGACGTCCTGAAGGCCTCGGTGGACGGCGCCACCGTCGCCGACATCGCCTCCAAGCTCCACCTCTCCGAGTCGACCGTCCGCAACTACCTCTCCTCCGCGATCGGCAAGACGAGCACCCGCAACCGCATGGAGGCGATGCGGGAGGCCCGCCAACAGGGCTGGCTCTGACCGCCGGCCGCCCGCCTCACCGCGCGCGAATCTCCTACTTCGTCACCGCCACCGCCTTGAAGGTCCTTCCCTCCGGTCCCAGGCAGACGAACCAGTCGGACCGGGAACCGTCCGCCGGGCGGATCGCATCCTCGAAGTCCCCGACGATGCCCGTGCCCGGGGCGGGCCTCGACGCCTCGGTCGTCGAGCCGTCGTCCCAGGTGCAGGTGACCTCCTGAGCGGTCGTGGCGACCTGACCGACCACGAGCCGCTGATCGGTCCCGCTCGTCGCCGTCCTGCTGGTCTCCAGGGGCATCGCGCCGGACTTGAGATCCGTGCCCGCCATGGTGTCGCCCTTCTCGAACACCCCCAGCAACTTGATCGACGTCTTGCCGTCCAAGGTCAGGCGGACGAAGTACGAGCTCTTGCCGATGAGCTCGGAGGCATCGCGCACGTTCACCCACGGCTTGCCGAGCCCGGACCCGGTCATCGCGTCCAGTTGACCCTGCGCCTCCGCCTTGTTCCGGGGCGCTCCCCAGACGTCGATGACGACCTTCCACTTCTTGCCGTGCTCGGTTCCCCTGGCCAGATCGCTGCGCTGCGGCTCGTACACATGCCGCTCGTCGCCCACCGGCGGCCGCGTCGCCGTCGGCGCGACCTTCTGCGCGTCGCCGCCCGTCACCCCGGCCAGCGCCAGCGTCCCCGTCGAACCGGCGATCACCAGCGCCGCCGCTGCCGCCAGTGCCCAGCGGCGGGCCTTGCGGCGGCGGCCACCGCGGACCACCGCCTGGTAGGGGGCTATGCCGATCTCCGCCTCGTCCGCGGCTTCGGCCAGCAGGAAGGCGATGTCCCTGTGTGTCATGTCGTGGTTCGTCTCCCGGTCCGCGCTCATCACTTCCGCCCTCCGTGCGTCACCATGTCCGCCAGGCCCGGTATGGCGCGCAGCTTCGCGATCCCCTTCGCCGCGTTGCTCTTCACCGCGCCCACCGAACAGCCCATCGCCTCCGCCGCCTGGCTCTCGCTCAGGTCCTCCCAGTACCTCAGGACCACCGCCTCGCGCTGGCGCGGCGGCAGTTGGACGAGCGCCGTCAGCAGGGCGCCGCGGTCGTCGGCCTGGGCGATCCGGTCACCTTGGTCGGGCAGCTCGTGCGTGAGCCCCGAGTCGTCCTTCGGCGCCAGGAACTCCTTGAGCCTTCTGCGGTGTTTCCGGGCATGCGCGTTGATCATCACGCGCCGTACGTAGGCCTCCGGGTCGTCGGCCGCGCCGACCCTGCGCCAGGCCACATAGACCTGCTCCAGCGTCGTCTGGACCAGGTCCTCGGCGGCGTGCTGCTCCCCCGTAAGGAGAAATGCCGTACGCATCAACCGCGGCCAGCGGCCGATGACAAAGCGCTGGAACTCCTCGTCCCGAGCCTGCTTCCGATCCCCCATGGGCACCTCCTAGATGTACAAAGGAGTCCACGAGGACCGGATTTCGTTGCCTCGACTGCAGGAGATCTTCGGCGGCCTCAGCGAGCGGAGATCTTCGAGGGCAGCCACAGCAGCATCAGCACCGCCCCGCCGAGCAGTACGTACCCGCCCGTACGGAAGGCCAGCGCGTATCCCGCCGTCAGCGCCTCGGCCGACGAGCCGCTCCCCGTACGCGAGGCCGCGATGGTCGACATGACGGCGAGTCCGAGTGAACCGCCCATCGTGCGGGAGGTGTTGACCAGCCCGGACACCAGACCGGCGTCTCCCGGCGCCGCGCCCGAGGTCGCGAGCGAGGCGAGCGGGGTCGCGGCCAGCCCCGCGCCCGCCATCATCAGGATCCCGGGGAACATGATCGCCGTCAGGTACGAGCCGTCGGCCGTCATCGTCGACTGCCAGCCGAAGCCCGCCGCGGCGACCAGCGACCCGATGACGGCGACGTTGCGCGCCCCGACCACCGGCATGAGCCGCGGTGCGAGCTTCGAGCCGAGGACCACCGCCAGTGAGCTCGGCACCAGCGCGAGCCCGGCACCCAGCGGCGAGTACCCGAGCACGTTCTGCGCGTACAGCGTCATGAAGAACCACATGCAGAACATCGCGGAGCCACACACGAACATGGCCGCGTTCGCCGACGCCACCGCCCGCACACCGAGCAGGCGCAGCGGCATCAGCGGCACCCGCGTCCGTGCCTCGACCAGGAGGAACAGGCCGATCAGCACGAGCCCGGCACACAACGGCACGAGGGTCGCGGCCGCCGCCCACCCCTCCGCCTCGGTCTGCACGATCCCGTACGCGAGGGTCGCGAGCCCCGCCGTCACCAGCAGCGCGCCCGGCAGATCGAGCCGCCGCCCGTCCCCGGCCCGGCTCTCCACGAGCCACCGTGCGGCGCCCGCCAGCACCATCGCGCCCACCGGCACGTTGATCAGCAGCACCCACCGCCACGACAGCCCGTCCACCAGCAGCCCGCCGACCAGACCACCGGCCGCCCCGCCCCCGGCGCCGACCGCCGTCCAGGTCGCGATGGCCCGGGCGCGGGCGGCGCCCTCCGGGACCGCCGAGGTGAGGATCGTCAGCGTCGAGGGCGCGAGCACCGCCGCTCCGAGACCCTGCGCGGCCCGCGCGACCAGCAGCTGCCAGCCCGCCTGGGCGAGCCCGCCGCCCAGCGAGGCCACCGTGAACAGCGCGAGCCCCACCAGGAACATCCGCTTGCGCCCGTACAGGTCACCGGCCCGCCCGCCGAGCAGCATGAACCCGGCGAAGGCGATCGCGTACGCGTTGACCACCCACTGCAGCCCCGGCGCGCTCAGCCCCAGGTCGGTCCGCATGGACGGCAGCGCCACGTTGACGACGGACACGTCTAGCACCACGAGGAACTGTCCGGCGCAGGCGAGCGCCACCACCAGCCAGGTGGGCGGCGCGACGCGAGCTGATATTCGGGTGTCTTCCGCGGCTCGAAGCATGGGTGTCATGCTCTCAACCGCCCTACGGTCCTTGCATCGGGATTTCGCCGCACTCGCCCTGGGCCACAGGTCCTAGGGCCACCCATGTACCCGGCATCGAGGCGGCCTCGAACATCGCGGCAGCCTCGAACATCGCAGCCTCGAGCGGACCCCTGGTGATCAGCCCGCCGCCCGTAGCAGCGTGACCACCGCCGCCCCGCCCAGCCCGATGTTGTGGGCGAGCCCGACCCGTGCGCCCGGCACCTGCCGGGGTCCCGCCTCGCCCCTCAACTGCCACACCAGCTCGGCCACTTGGGCGATCCCGGTCGCCCCCAGCGGATGCCCCTTGGAGATCAGCCCGCCGGACGGGTTCACGACCCACCGCCCGCCGTACGTCGTGGCCCCGGACTCGACGAGCTTGCCGGACTCCCCCTCCTCGCACATCCCGAGCGCCTCGTACGTCAGCAGCTCGTTGATGGAGAAGCAGTCGTGCAGTTCCACGACGTCCACGTCGTCGATGCCGAGTCCCGACCGCTCGTACACCTGGCGCGCGGCCTCCCGCGACATCGGCTGTCCGACGACGTCGACGCAGGAGCCGGACGCGAAGGACTCCTCGGTGTCGGTGGTCATGGCCTGCGCCACGATCTCGACGGCCTGGTGCGCCGGCTCGTGCCGCTCCAGGAACCGTTCGGACACCACGACCGCGGCGGCGGCCCCGTCCGAGGTGGGCGAGCACTGGAGTTTCGTCAGCGGCCGGTGCACGACGCGGGCGGCGAGGATCTCGTCGACCCCGTACACGTCCTGGAACTGGGCGTAGGGATTGTTCGCCGAGTGACGGTGGTTCTTGGCGCCGACGGCGGCGAGCTGTGCCTCGGTGGTGCCGTACTTCTCCATGTGCTCGCGCGCCGCGTCGCCGAAGATCTGCGCGGTGGGCGGGGACATCTCGAAGCCGTGCCGGGCGGCCATGACGCCGTAGTGGCGGGCCACCGGTGACGTCGAGAAGTCTCCCCCGTCCGCACCGCCCCCCAGCGCCCCGCGCTTCATCTTCTCGAAGCCCAGCGCGAGCACGCAGTCCGCGACCCCGCCCTCGACGAACTGCCGGGCCAGCATCAGCGCGCTCGATCCGGTGGCGCAGTTGTTGTTGACGTTGTAGACGGGGACGCCGGTCAGGCCGAGTTCGTACGCGGCGCGCTGGCCGGCGGTCGAGGGCTGGAAGCAGTAGCCGACAGGAACCTGTTCCACCTCGGCGTACGTGATCCCGGCGTCCGCGAGCGCGACACTTCCCGCCTCTCGCGCCATGTCCCAGTACTGCCAATCACGGGTCTCGGGCTTCTCGAACCTGGTCATCCCGACCCCGGCGACATAGGCCTTCATGGCGCGCCAGACTAGAACACGTTCCACTTACCCGCCAGGTCTGATGCCGGGTCAGTTCTTCATGGGAAGGTCAAGATTTTGTTAGTACGCCGAAGCATCGGAATAGTTGCCCAGGCGCACCGGGTTCCTGATGCACGTATCCCGCACGGATCGCCCGCCCCCTTTCTCCACCTTCCTCCCTCTCTCTTTTGGCCTGGAGGCCTCACGCAATGACGCACACGACGACCGACCAGCCCACCCGGAGGCCCGGCGGCGCGATCGTGCCGGTACTGGCCTTCGCGGGCATCGTTGTCGCGGTGATGCAGACCCTGCTCGTTCCGGTCATCAAGGACCTGCCGGAGCTGCTGGGCACCGCACCCAGCAACGCCACCTGGGTGATGACCTCGACGCTGCTCGCGGGAGCCGTGGCCACGCCGATCATGGGTCGGCTCGGTGACCTCTACGGCAAGCGGCGGATGCTGCTCGCGAGCCTGTCCGTGATGGTCGTCGGCTCGCTCATAGCCGGTTTCACCAGCGCACTGCTGGTGATGATCGTCGGCCGCGCCCTGCAGGGCTTCGCCATGGGCGCGATCCCGCTCGGCATCGGCCTGATGCGCGACATGCTGCCCCGCGAGAAGCTCGGCGAGGCGATGGCCCTCATGAGCTCCTCCATCGGCGTCGGCGGCGGACTCGCGCTGCCGGTCGCGGCCCTGGTCGCGCAGCACGCCGACTGGCACGCCCTCTTCTT
Source organism: Streptomyces sp. GbtcB7 (assembly GCF_019091445.1). NCBI lineage: Bacteria > Bacillati > Actinomycetota > Actinomycetes > Kitasatosporales > Streptomycetaceae > Streptomyces > Streptomyces sp. GbtcB7. The sequence goes on along the minus strand of NZ_JAGXJM010000001.1, from coordinate 473,722 downwards.
CCTCGCCGCCGGTCTCGGCGCCGTCGCGATCGTCCTGACCCTCGTCGCCGTACCGGAGTCCCCGATGCGCGCCGAGGGCACCTTCGACGGACTGGGCGCGGCGGGCCTGTCCGCGGGCCTCGTCCTCTTCCTGCTGCCGATCACCAAGGGCAGCGACTGGGGCTGGACCTCGACCACCACGCTCGGCCTGTTCGCCGCGTCGGCCGTCGTCCTGCTCCTGTGGGGCGTGATGGAACTGCGCGTGAAGGCGCCGCTGGTCGACCTGCGCACCACCGCCCGCCGCTCGGTGCTCTTCACCAACCTCGCCTCGATCATGGTCGGCGTCTCCTTCTACGTCGTCTCACTCGTCCTGCCGCAGCTGCTCCAGCTGCCGAAGGCCACCGGCTACGGCCTCGGCCAGTCGATGGTGGTCGCGGGTCTGTGCGTGGCGCCGCTCGGCCTGACGATGATGTTCACCGCGCCGGTCTACGCCCGGATCTCCGCCAAGTACGGCCCCAAGGTCACCCTGATCCTCGGCATGCTGATCATCGCGATCGGCTACGGCGCCGGCCTCGGTCTGATGAGCGCCGCCTGGCAGACCATCGTGATCTCGGTGGTCCTGGGCGCGGGCATCGGCCTCGCCTACTCCTCGCTGCCCGCGCTGATCGTCGGCTCCGTCCCGGCCTCGGAGACGGGCGCGGCCAACGGCCTCAACACCCTGATGCGCTCGATCGGCACGTCGGTCTCCAGCGCCGTCATCGGCATGGTCCTCGCCAACACCGCGAACAACGTCGGGGGCCTCGAGGTCCCCACCATGCACGGCTTCCGGGTCTCCTTCCTGATCGCCACCGGCGCGGTCGCCATCGGTCTGCTCTTCGCCCTGCTGCTGCCGGGCCGGCGCCCGGCGACCAAGCCGCAGCTGCGCGCGAGCAGCGAGGAGGACGCGACCCTGGAGCGCGCCCAAGAGGTGCTCCGCGGCTTCCGCGGCCGGGTGCTGGACGCCGACGGCGGCACGGTCGCCCGTGCCAAGGTCACCCTGATCGACCGGCGCGGCCGCCAGGCGGGCGCCACGCTCTCCGAGGCGGACGGCAGCTATGTGCTCGCCGTGCCCGCCGAGGGCGCGTACGTCCTCGCCGCCAGGGCACCGGGCCACGGCCCGCTCGCCTCCTCGGCGACCCACTCCGGCGACGACCGCCCCGTCGAGCTGGACCTCGCGCTGCCGAGCGAGACCGTTCCGGCCCAGGCCTGACCCGAACGACAGGCCCTGGGGCCCGGCCCATCCCCACCACACCCCCGTCGCCGCTGCGGCGGGGGTGTGGTGCACCATGGGGCGCTCACAGGCACGTACACGCGGACCCGCACAGGCAGACGTGCGACGCTGCCGTTCGCACCCGATGGAGGACCCCCGATGCAGGACCCCATGCCCGCGGCACCCAAGCCGGAGATCCTGGCCGCCTTCGAGGCCGCGAAGGGGTTCATGCCGCTCCATGAGGGGCTCGCGCTGTACGAGGCCGCGGCCGAGGCGGGCCGGCTCGGACTGCCCCTGCTCGAGGTCGGCACGTACTGCGGGCGCTCCACGATCCTGCTCGCGGACGCGGCGCGCGCGGCCGGGGTGACGGCCATCACCGTCGACCACCACCGGGGCAGCGAGGAGCAGCAGCCCGGGTGGGAGTACCACGACCCGGCCACGGTCGACCCCGAGATCGGCCGGATGGACACCCTTCCCACCTTCCGCCGCACCCTCCACAAGGCGGGCCTTGAGGATCAGGTGGTCGCGATGGTCGGCCGTTCGCCGCAGATCGCCGCCTTCTGGCGCACGCCCCTCGGTCTCGTCTTCATCGACGGCGGCCACACGGACGAGCACGCCTCCGGCGACTACGAGGGCTGGGCGCCGCACGTCGCCGAGGGCGGCCTCCTCCTCATCCACGACGTGTTCCCCGACCCGGCCGACGAGTTCACCGGCCAGGCCCCCTACCGCGTCTACCTCCGGGCCCTGGAGTCCGGCGCGTTCACCGAGGTCTCGGCGACCGACTCACTGCGCGTCCTGCGGCGAACGGGAGCGGGGATCTGAGCGCGCGGTTAGAGTCGCAGACGTGTCGTACGTAGGTCCTGACTTCGATCCTCCCGGCCCCCGCCGCTCCCGGCGTGGGCCGATGACGGTGGCGGTCGCCGCGCTGGTGCCGGGGGCGCTGGTGGGGTGGCTGGTGTGGCAGGCCGTGGGTGACTCGGGCGGCGGGGGCAGTACGTCCGCCACGTCGACGACCTCCTCCGGCGCACCCGGGGCTTCCTCCGCGGCACCCGGATCCGCCTCCGCCGCGGCGCGGACACCGAGCGCGTCCGGGACGGACGACGGGAAGCCGCCGAGCTCGACCTTCTCCGGCCCCGCCACTCCCGCGGCCTCGGACCTGCCCGCCGCCGCGGGACCGCTCAAGGGCAAGGTCGTCGTCATCGACCCGGGCCACAACCCCGGCAACTTCCAGCACTCGGCCGACATCAACCGCAAGGTGAACATCGGCACCAACTGGAAGGAGTGCGACACGACCGGCACGTCGACCAACGCGGGTTACACGGAAGCCCGGTTCACGCTCGACGTCGCCCGCCGGCTGCGTACGCTCCTGCAACGGGAGGGCGCCACGGTGAAGTTCACCCAGGACGGCGACCGTTCCTGGGGCCCGTGCGTCGACGAGCGGGCCCGCATCGGCAACGACGCGCACGCCGACGCGGTCGTCTCCATCCACGCGGACGGCTCCGCGGCCGGCAACCGCGGCTTCCACGTCATCCTCCCCGCGTCCGTCCACTCCGGCGGCGCCGACACCCGCGCGATCGTCGCCCCCTCCCGCGATCTCGGCGAGCGCATCGCGGGCAACTTCGTCCGGGACACCGGCAGCGCGCCCTCCAACTACGTCGGCGGCGGCACCGGACTCGACGTCCGCAGTGATCTCGGCGGTCTCAATCTGTCAACGGTTCCGAAGGTGTTCATCGAGTGCGGCAACATGCGCGATAGCAAGGACGCTGCGTTGCTGACCAGTGGCGCATGGCGGCAGAAGGCGGCGCGTGGGATCTCTGAGGGAATCGTGAGTTTCCTGCGCGGGTAGTGATCGGCGGATCGAACCCGACGGACACCCTGATCGGACGGGCGATAGTGTCGTCCCTACGATGAGGTGCCACCCCCGCGCTTCACACCAGGGCCTTACGGCGACATGGTGTCAGCGACGCCTCCACCGACGACGAGACGACTGACGAAGGACCTGAAGTGAATATCCGCTCCCTCACTCGAGGCGACGGCGTGGTGATCGGAGCAGCGGTATTGCTGTTCATCGCGTCGTTCCTCGACATTTTTTCGATCGACGGGGCCTCGAGCAGTGCCAATATCCCCAGCGCATGGTCGAGCGGACCGCTGCTGCTGAGCGTGGTCCTGGCCGGCATCGTCGGGGCCGCGCTGGTCGTCGTCTCCCACGGCCTGCCGCAGGTGCCCAAGATCGTCGGACTCGACCTCGGCCAGTTCGGCGTCGCCTTCACGGTCTTCGCCGCGTGGAGCGCGCTCGGGAACGTCTTCGACCCGATGGGTGGCGTCGACAACGCCGGCAGCGGGGACAGCGGTGTCAGCGCCGGCACCGGCCTCATCCTCGCGTTCATCGCGACGCTGATCATGGCCGCCGGCGCCATCGCCACCCCGCTCGTCCCGGCCCTGCAGGCCGCGCTCGTCCCCGCCCCCAAGCCCGCCGCGCCCCAGCCCTATGGCGCCCAGCCGCCCGGGGGTTACGGTTACCCCGGTGCCCAGCAGCCGGGTCAGGCCTTCGGGGGTCAGCCGCAGCAGGGGCAGGCGTTCGGCGGTCAGCCCAGCCAGCCGCAGCAGGCGCCGACCCCGCAACCGCAGCCGCCCGCCGGTGACTTCTCGCCGTTCTGGTTCGCCGTACCGGTGCCGCGTCCGCTGTTCGCGGAGGACGGTTCGCAGGCGCCGATCGCCGAACTCGCGCCGGGTACCTGGTACCTGGCCGTGGAGCAGCGCGGCGCGAACCTGGTGGCGCAGACGCAGGACGGCCGTCGCGGCGTGCTGCAGGACACCTCCGGGATCCAGCGCGGCTGACCCGCCTCGTCCCTCCCGTACGGCCTCCTACGGCCCCTCGTCCTTCCGGGCGGGGGGCCGTTGCCGTACAGTCGGCTGGCCCGCACGTGACTGACGTCCCGTCAGAACCAGACACCTGGAGGGGTTCATGCGGCTCGGCCTCGCACTCGGCTACTGGGGGCGCGGCCCCTCCGCGGACCATCTGCCGCTCGCCCAGGAGGCGGAGCGGCTCGGCTATCACTCCGTGTGGACCGCCGAGTCCTGGGGCTCGGACGTCTTCACCCCGCTGACCTGGATCGCCGCGCACACGACCCGTATCCGGCTCGGCACGGCCGTCGCGCAGATGGCCGCCCGCTCCCCCACGACCACCGCGATGCACGCGCTCACCCTCGACCACCTCTCGGGTGGGCGCATGATGCTCGGCCTCGGGCTGTCGGGGCCACAGGTCGTGGAGGGCTGGTACGGGCGTCCGTTCCCGAAGTCGCCGCTGACCGCGACCCGGGAGTACGTCGATGTCGTACGCCAAGTCCTCAGACGCGAAGGGCCCGTCGAGCTCGACGGGCGCTTCCACAAGCACCCCTACCGGGGCGAGGACGGCACCGGGCTCGGCAAGCCGCTGAAGCCGATCACGCATCCGCTCCGCGCCGACCTGCCGATCCTGCTCGGCGCCGAGGGGCCGAAGAACATCGCGCAGACGACCCGGATCGCGGACGGCTGGCTGCCGCTGTACTGGTCACCGACCCGCCCAGGGGCCTACGAGGCCGCGCTGAGCGATCTTCCCGCCGACTTCCTCGTCGCGCCCATGGCCCACGTCCGCGTCTGCGACGACGTCGCCAAAGGGCTGCTGCCCGTGAAGGCGATGCTCGGCTTCTACATCGGCGGAATGGGGCACGCGGCGCGCAACTTCCACGCCGATCTGATGGCACGGATGGGGTACGAGGAGGAGGCCCGGCTCATCCAGGAGCTGTTCCTCGCCGGACACCGCCAGGAAGCGGTGCTCGCCGTCCCGGACGCGTTCGCCGACGAGATCTCCCTCGTCGGACCGCGTGAACGCATCGCCGAGCGGCTGGAGTTGTGGCGCAAGGGCCCGGTGACGGACCTGCTGGTCCTGTCACCGGACCCTCACACGCTACGGGTCCTCGCCGAGCTCAACTCCTAGCCCCGGTACGGTCCACGGTCCTCGCCGAGCTCAACTCCTGGGAACGGCACGGCGGGCGGGGCTCAGCCGCCGGACAGCTGCGAGGTCGACGGCACCTTGTCGGTGACCGGGGCGCCCGCGCTCTTGCCCGCGTCCTTCACCTTGTTGATGATGTCGTCGAAGGCACCCGCGGTCGCGTCCGTCGAGTCGCCCTTGCGGAGCTTGGACGGCAGGTTCTTGAGGGAGTCGATGCCGGCGCTGAGCGGGGCGAGAGCCTTGGAGAGAGTGGGGTCGCCCTCGGCGTTCCTCTTCGCGGCCTTGAGCCGGTTGTACGCGAACGTGCCGGCCAGGGCCGCCTTGATCAGGGCGGTCCTGCGGCCCTTGGCGCCCTTCTTGAACTTGCCGGCCTTCCAGGGCTTCACGATCCACTGGTAGGTGGCTCCGGCGGCCAGGCCCGCGTTCGCCACGAAGCGGGTCTTGGAGAGCTTCTGTTTCTCCACGGTGCTGCTGCTGGACGGGGTGGCGGCCGCCACGACGGCGGCGGCGTCCTTGGTGGCGCTGCTGCCACTGCCGCAGGCCGTGGCGCCGGCGAGCAGGGCGCAACAGACGGTGAGCGCCACGACGAGGCGCCGTATCGGTACGGGCACGGGGTCCTCCGGGGAAGGGAACGGTTCTCCCGGTTTCCCGGGAGACACGGCTCTTCCAGCAGGCTCACCCGAACACGGTCGCTGCGCCACTCGAGCGACCCGTACGGGTGCCGTACCCCGCGGGTTTCATCCACGGATACGCGGCAACCCGGAGGTCATGTCCCCTCGATATCGCAACGGTTCCAACCAAGCGGGCACGGTCATCGCGATCGTCGCCGACGTGATGGCCGTCATCCTCGGCCTGTGGATCCTGATGTACCTCCTGGACGCGAACCGGGCCAACGACCTGGTCCAGTTCGTCCACAACGTGGCGAGCTGGCTGGCCGGCTGGTCCCGCGACCTGTTCACCTTCGACAGGGCGTGGGCACGCGTGGTCGCGGGTTACGGCCTCGCCGCCGTCGTGTACCTCTTCGTCGGCCACGCCATCGCCAATCGCATGCACCGCCACTGAGCCGACCCCGCAGGGCTGCCGACAGGTCCTAGCAGCACTCCGCGTCGAGGCCCAGCGGCAGGCGCTCGCCGCTGAAGACCGCGCAGGTCGGCTCGTCGCCGCCGAGCGCGGCGACGGCGAGGAGCAGCGAGCCGGCCGTCCAGCTGGTGAGTTCCTCGGGCCAGATCGTCCGGGCGTCGAAGACGTAGCCCGTCCAGTAGAGGCCCGTCTTCGGGTCGCGCAGGTGCTGGATGGACTGGAGGATCTCCAGGGCACGGTCGGACTCGCCCACGGCCCACAGCGCCAGGGCGAGTTCGGCCGACTCGCCGCCGGTCACCCACGGGTTGGGCACCACACAGCGCACGCCGAGCCCCGGGACCACGAACCGGTCCCAGCCCTCCGCTATCCGGGCCTCGGCCTCGGCGCCGGTCAACGCGCCGCCGAGCACCGGGTAGTACCAGTCCATCGAGTAGCGGTCCTTGTCGAGGAACCGCTCGGGGTGCCTGCGGATCGCGTGCCGCAGCGCGCCGACCGCCAACTCCCAGTCGGGCTGCGGCTCTTCACGCTGCTCGGCGATGGCGAGCGCGCAGCGCAGCGCGTGGTGGATGGACGAACTCCCGGTCAGCAGGCCGTCCTCGACCGCCGTGCCGTCGTCCTCGCGCTTCCAGCCGATCTGCCCGCCGGGCTGCTGGAGGCGCAGCACGAACTCCACGGCCGCGTAGACCGCGGGCCACATCCGGTCGAGGAAGGCGTCGTCGCCGGTGGCGAGGTAGTGGTGCCAGACGCCGACCGCGATGTAGGCGCAGAAGTTGGTCTCCCGGCCGCGGTCGGTGACGTCGTCCGCGTCCCCGTCGGCGTACGCCGCGTACCAGGAACCGTCCTGGTTCTGGTGCCGGGCCAGCCACTCGTACGCCCGCTCGGCCGCCTCGTGCTCCCCCGCCGCGTCCAGTGCCATGGCCGCCTCGGTGTGGTCCCACGGGTCGAGGTGGTGCCCGCGGAACCACGGTATGGCGCCGTCGGGTCGCTGCACCCCGAGGACGGCCCGCACCGTGGCGGCGGCCTCCTCCGCGGTGAGGACCCCGGGCAGGACGAGGTGTTCTGTCCGGGGCGTGCGTGGAGTCGTCACGAAGCGTCCACCGCGGCGGAGTCGAGGGGCAGGTGGGGCTTGGTCGCGTACGCCACGAAGCTCTTGCCGATCAGCGGGTTCAGCGCGTTCTCGGCGACCCGGGTGGCCAGGGGCTTCTTCATGATGTCCCAGACCAGCAGCTTGTGGTACGCCCGCACGGGCAGCGCCTTGTCGTTGTCGACGCCGAACGCGCACTTCAGCCACCAGTAGGGGCTGTGCAGGGCGTGGGCGTGATGGGTGCCGTACGGCTTGAGCCCGGCCTCCTTCATCTTGCCCAGCAGTTCGTCCGCCTTGTAGATGCGGATGTGGCCGCCCTCGACCTCGTGGTACGCGTCGGACAGGGTCCAGCAGACCTTCTCCGGTCCGTAGCGCGGCACGGTGATCGCTATACGCCCGCCCGGCTTCAGCACGCGCACCATCTCGGCGAGGACGCCCTTGTCGTCCGGGATGTGCTCCATGACCTCGGAGATGATCACGACGTCGAAGGACGCGTCGGGGAAGGGCAGCGCGAGCGCGTCGCCCTCCATCGCGGTCGCGGTGGCGCCGGCCGGGGCCTCGCCCGCCTCCTTCATCGCCGCGAACCACTTGGCGACCTCGCGGATCTCCTCGCCGTTCTGGTCCAGCGCGACGACCTGGGCGCCGCGCCGGTAGCACTCGAACGCGTGCCGGCCGGCACCGCATCCGAGGTCCAGTACGCGGTCGCCCGGGGCGAGCGGGAACCGGGAGAAGTCGACGGTCAGCACGTGGCCCTGCTTTCACGATCGGAGGTGGGAGTGACGCCCGTCGCCGGGCCGAAATCTACGGGGCCGGGGGTACCCACGGGGCCGGGGGTGGGCTCCGCCGTGGCGACGGCAGCCGGGGTCGCGGCAGCCAGGGTGGCGAACTGGTCGGCCGTGGTCCCGGCGGGCGCGGAGCGGACGGGTGTGGGTGTGCGGGGCTCGATGGGGGTCCCCCCGCGCGAGCGGAGCCGAGCGTGGGAGAGGGCCATCGCCTCGCGGTAGTGGGCCACCGTGCCCTCGGCGGCGAGGGCCCAGGTGAAGCGGTCCAGTACCCGCGCGCGTCCGGCGGAGCCGAGCCGTACCCCGAGCTCCGGGTCGCCCAGCACCCGGCTCAGCGCGGCGGCCAGCGCCCCCGAGTCGCCGGGCGGAACCGCGAGGCAGGTCTCGCCGTCGGGTCCGGCGACCTCCGGGATCGCCCCGCCGGTGGTGGCCACCAGCGGCGTCCCCGTGGCCATCGCCTCGGCGGCGGGCAGGGAGAACCCCTCGTACAGGGAGGGCACGCAGGCGACCTCGGCGGACCGTACGAGGTCGACGAGCTCCGCGTCCGAGATGCCCTTGACGAACTCGACGGCGCGCTCGAGGCCGTACCGCTCTATGGCCTGGGCGACCGGCCCGTCCTCGGCACGCTTGCCGACGACGACGAGATGCGCGCCGGGGTGCTCGGTGCGCACCTTGGCGAGCGCCTCGACGAGGTGGATGAGCCCCTTGAGGGGCACGTCCGCGCTGGACGTGGTGACGATCCGGCCCGGCACCTGCGGCACGGACGGATCGGGCGAGAAGAGGTCGGTGTCCGCGCCGATGTGCACGACGTGGACACGGTCCCGGGCGACGCCCAGGTGGTCGACGATCTCCTGCTGCGAGCTGCCGGAGACGGTGAGCACGGACGGCAGACGGCGCGCGACCCGCTTCTGCATGCGCGTGAAGGCGTACCAACGGCGTACGGACGCGCGGCGTCGGCGCCCCTCGGCGGCGTCGAGCTCCAACTGGCGGTCGACGGTGATGGGGTGGTGGATGGTGGTGACCAGCGGCGCGCCGACGTCGCCCAGCAGCCCGTACCCGAGCGTCTGGTTGTCGTGCACGACGTCGAAGTCCCCGCGCCGGGCGCGCAGATGGCGGCGGGCGCGCAGGGAGAAGGTCAGGGGTTCGGGGAAGCCGCCGGTCCACATCGTGCCGACCTCGACCGCGTCGATCCAGTCGCGGAACTCCTCGCGCTTCGGGGTGCGAAAGGGGTCCGGCTGGCGGTACAGGTCGAGGCTGGGCAGTTCCGTGAGCGTGAGGTTGTGGCTGAGCTCGGGGAGGTTCTCGTCCAGCACGGGGTACGGCTGGGATCCGATGACCTCGACCCGGTGGCCCAGGCGGGCCAGTTCGCGCGACAGGTGCCGTACGTACACGCCCTGACCGCCGCAGAACGGGTTCCCCTTGTACGTGAGGAGCGCGATGCGCAACGGTCCGTCACCGTTGGTGGCCGCGCCCGCTCCGGGGCCCGCCTCCATGGCCTCAGCGGTCACTTACGGCCCCCTTCTCCCTGCACATTCCCGCGAGATTACGCCGGGACGCTAATCTAGAACAAGTTTCAGACTTGATCGTTCGAGGAGCACTGAATCTACCGGCAGGTAGCGTCTCTGTGAGCAGTGGATCAGGTGATCCGCGCCACGACGGAAGCGTCGGGACGGATGACATGACGGATGTGTTCTGACCCACGGAAGTGTCTGCCATGCTGTCTCGTCGCTCCTCCAGCTGAACCACGGAACGGGACCCATGCCTGCGGAAGTCAAGGTGGAAGCCAAGTCCGCGCGACCCGCCGCGCAGCCGGCCTCTCCCCCGCTCACCGAGCGGCAGGAGGCACGCCGCCGCCGGATCCTGCACGCGAGCGCGCAGTTGGCCAGCCGGGGCGGCTTCGACGCGGTGCAGATGCGCGAGGTCGCGGAGTCCTCGCAGGTCGCCCTCGGCACGCTGTACCGCTACTTCCCCTCGAAGGTCCATCTGCTGGTCGCCACCATGCAGGACCAGTTGGAGCACATGCACGGCACCCTCCGCAAGAAGCCGCCGGCCGGGGACACGGCGGCGGAGCGGGTGGCGGAGACGCTGATGCGGGCCTTCCGCGCCCTGCAGCGCGAGCCGCACCTCGCCGATGCCATGGTCCGCGCGCTGACCTTCGCGGACCGCAGTGTGAGCCCCGAGGTCGACCAGGTGTCCCGGCAGACCACGGTGATCATCCTGGACGCGATGGGGCTGGACGACCCGAGCCCCGCCCAGCTCTCCGCGGTCCGGGTCATCGAGCACACCTGGCACTCGGCCCTGATCACCTGGCTCTCCGGCCGCGCCTCCATCGCCCAGGTCAAGATCGACATCGAGACGGTGTGCCGCCTGATCGACCTGACGGAGCCGACGGAGCCGACCGAGAAGCCCTAGGCAAGGTGTCGGTGCACGGAGGCATGTGAAAACCTACGAGACGGGTTCCCTTCGCCGGCATGGTCCGGATCAGGTGATGGAGGTCGCCTTCCGGTCCGACTACTACCTTCAGGCCTCTCAGCCCGACCGTCGACGTCGGCCCCGGCGGAAGTTGCTGCCTCTCGCCAAAGTCGGCTACTCCGGTTGAACTCCCTCACTCGCCTCGTAGGCCACTACCAGCATAGAACGCCTACACCCGAATGAAACCACCCAAAGAGGGACTTTTTTTCAGGATCGCGCCCGACCTCTCCCGCCCTCAGTCCTCCGGTGGAAACACCGGCTCCCCGCTGCCCAGCAGTGTGATCATGATGGCCTCCACCGGACAGCTCTCCGCCGCCTCCAGGATCTTCTCGTTGGCGTCGGTCTCCGCCTCGGCCGGATGCGACTGCATGGCCGTGTCGAGCCGGAAGGCCTCCGGGGCGCGGTGGACGCACTGGGCGGAGCCGATGCAGACGGAGCGGTCGACCTCGACCCCCCAGCGGTCGCCCATCCTCAGGCCTCCCAGCCGGCCGGCAGGTGGATCATCTTGTGCTCGAGGAACTCGCCGTACCCCTCGGGCCCGAACTCCCGCCCCAGCCCCGAGTTCTTGTAGCCGCCGAAGGGGCCGAGCATGTCGAGGCTGAAGGTGTTCACGGAGTACGTGCCGGTACGGACCTGCCGCGCGACGTCGATGCCGTGCGCGACGTCCGCCGTCCAGACGCTGCCGCTCAGCCCGTAGTCGGAGTCGTTGGCGATCTTCACGGCCTCGTCCTCGTCGCCGTACGGGAGGAGGCAGATCACCGGCCCGAAGATCTCCTCCCGAGCGATCCGCATGGAGTTGTCGACGTCTCCGAAGAGGGTCGGCTCGACGTACCAGCCCCGGTCGAGCCCGTGCGGACGGCCACCGCCGGTGAGGATCTTGGCGCCTTCCTCCTGGCCGATGCGGATGTAGTCGAGGTTGCGCTGCTGCTGGCGCCTTGCGACCAGTGGGCCGACCTGGGTGGCCGGGTCCAGCGGGTCCCCGACGACCAGCGCGCCCGCCGCCGCGGCGAAGGCGTCCGCGAACTCGTCGTAGCGCGAGCGCGGCAGCAGGATCCGGGTCTGCGCGACGCACGCCTGCCCGTTGTTCATCCAGGCCGCCGAGACGATTCCGGGGACGGCGGTGGCGAGGTCCGCGTCCGGCAGGACCACCGCCGCCGACTTCCCGCCCAGCTCCAGCGTCACACGGGTGAGGTTGCGCGAGGCGACCTCCATCACGCGCCGGCCGGCCGCGACCGATCCGGTGAAGGAGACCTTGTCGATGCCGGGGTGTCCGACCAGGTACTCGCTGACCTCGCGGTCGGCGGGCAGGATCGACAGGACGCCCTCCGGCAGCCCGGCCTCCTTCGCGATCTCGCCCAGCAGATAGGCGTCCAGGGGCGATTCGGGCGACGGCTTCAGTACGACCGTGCAGCCGGTCAGCAGCGCGGGCGCGAGCTTGGCGGCCGCCACGAACTGCGGCACGTTCCACGGCACCACGGCCGCGACCACGCCCACCGGCTCGCGCCGCACGAGGATCCGCCCGAGGACGCCGTCGCGTGTCTCCTCGTACGTGAAGTTCCGCGCGACCGTGAGCGCCGCGTCCCACACCATCATCGCGCCGAGGGCCTGCGCGAGGACGCTCCAGGAGTACGGGGAGCCGTTCTCGGAGGAGATGACCCGGGCGATCTCCTCGTGCCGTACCGCGATCCCGTCCTTGATCCGGGTGACGACCTCGATCCGCTCGTCGAGGCTCATCCGGGGCCAGGGTCCTTCGTCGAACGCCCGGCGCGCGACGGCGACCGCCCGGTCCACGTCCTCGGTCGACGCGTGCGGGACGCGTCCGATGACCTCCTCGGTGTGCGGCGAGATCACCTCGATGACGTCCTTGCCCAGGGGGTCCGTCAACTCCCCGCCTATGAACAGCTGTCCGTGCTCCACGAGCTCGGTCATGACCGACCGCCTCCCTGGTTTCTGACGCTTCATCAGATATGAGAACTGATACCAGCTCCGGTCGGAGGAGTCCACGGGCCGGACCCATGACTCGCGCAGCGCCCACAGAACGGTTGGTTTGAGCACCCAATGGAATCGGTTCTAGTTATAGTGGCGAGAACACGGCGATTGGTGGGAACCCATGACGCAGGTGACCGATCACGGCGGGGGCGTACGGTCGATCAGGGTCCCCATCCCGGACAACCCGCTCGGCACGACGCTGGTCCATCTCGTCGACACCGATCTAGGCCCCGTGCTGATCGACACCGGCTGGGACGACCCGGCCTCCTGGGACGCCCTCGCCGCCGGGCTCACCGCCTGCGGCGTCTCCGTCGCCGAGGTGCACGGCGTGGTCATCACCCACCACCACCCCGACCACCACGGTCTGTCGGGCAAGGTGCGGGAGGCCTCCGGGGCGTGGATCGCGATGCACGCGCTGGACACCGCGATCGTGCGGCGGACCCGGGAGAACCGGCCCGACCGCTGGTTCTCCTACTTGGCGGACAAGCTGGCGTCCTCGGGCGCCCCCGAGGAGCACGTGGCCCTGCTGCGCGCGGCCCGCACGGCCCGGCTCTCCACCGGCCTGCCCGCCTTCGCCCCCGCGCTACCCGACCGCGAGATCGTCCCCGGCGAGCTCCTCGACCTGGCGGGCCGCCGCCTGCGCGCGATCTGGACCCCCGGCCACACGCCCGGCCACGTCTGCCTCCACCTGGAGGAGACCCACCCGGCCGCTCTCCCGGGCAACGGCCGCCTCTTCTCCGGCGACCACCTGCTCCCGAAGATCACCCCGCACATCGGCCTGTACGAGGATCCCGACGACGCCACGGTCGCCGATCCCCTCGGCGACTATCTGGACGCCCTGGAGCGCGTCGGCCGGCTGAACCCTGCCGAGGTGCTCCCGGCCCACCAGCACGCCTTCACCGACGCGCCCGGCCGCGTGCGGGAGTTGCTCGCCCACCATGAGGACCGGCTCACCGGTCTGCTCGCCCTCCTGTCGACCCCGCTCACCGCCTGGCAGCTCGCCGAGCGCATGGAGTGGAACCGCCCGTGGGACCAGATCCCCTTCACCTCCCGCAACATCGCGGTGTCGGAGGCCGAGGCCCATGTGCGCCGGCTGGTGAAACTAGGCCGGGCGGAGGCGGTGACGGGGAGTGATCCGGTGACGTACGTGGCTCTGTAACGCGTTCGCGAGGCGCAGTACCGCGTTCGCGTGGCGCTGTAATGCGTTGGAGACGGCAAGCCCGGAGCTGATAGCAACAGCTCATGGACCCTCTCGAACAGCCCGCCCTCGAACGACTTCTCGCCGAGCGCGCCTGCGAGCGTCTCGTCCTCGACTTCGTCCACCGTCTCGACCTCGGTGAACCCGGCTCCGTCGCCGACCTGTTCACCGAGGACGGCGCCTGGCGGTGGCCGGAGGGCGATCGGCTCGTCGAGGGGCGTGCCGCCCTGCGCACGTACTTCGGCGCGCGCCCCGCGGACCGGCTCTCGCGCCGCATGATGGCGAACGTCCTGGTCACCGTGGACTCACCGACCCAGGCGCGGGCCACCTCGTACTTCACCACCTACCGGGTCGACGGCCACACCGGCGGCATGGTCCCGGCCGGACCTCCCGTGCAGATCGGTCACTACGAGGACACCTTCCGCAGGGTCGACGGGACATGGCTGCTCTCGACCCGCACCCTGTTCCTGCCCTTCGGCGGCCCCACCCCCCGTCACCGGCCCTCCGCCGCGTAGTCGAGCCCCTCCTCGTACGGCATCCCGAAACCCTCCTCGTACGCCACGCGGTAGGCGCTGTCGCCGATCTCGGCGCAGATGCGCAGTTCGTGGGAACGGCGGGTGGCGAGGAGGTCGGGCGAGTCCATCTGGGCCCGGCCGGTGAGTTCCCAGACGCGTTCGCCGATGCCGAGGAGGCGGGCGGCGCGCAGGCCGTCGCCGGCCGCGACGACGGCGGCGGCCAGGACGTCCAGCGCGATGGCCGCGCCGACGGTGTTGTGCAGCAGGCCGTGCCCGGCGAGCGCGGTGCGGGCGTTGTCGACGGCGGCGCGGACCTCGCCGCGGGCCAGGTCCGTCTGGGCGACGATCCCGTCGGCGAAGGCGCCCGCCCACGACTCCCCGCACTCCACGCTGGCCTCGCGCACCTCCTCGGCCACCGTCCGCGCCCGGTCGTGGTCGCCGCGCAGGAGGTGCGAGAAGGACAGCGCCACCCGGACCTGGAGCTGGGCGGCCCCGAACCCGTCCTGCCTGATGGGCAGTCGGGGCGTGGCGGACAGCACTTCGATCGCCTCACCCAGCCGGCCGCTCAGGGCCAGCCGGCCCCCGGTGAGGTACGCGGCGGCCACCACGGCCACCGGGTCGGCCTGGGTGTCCGCCGCGTCCGTACAGCGCTCCGCCCAGTCCGCCGCGACCTCCAGGTCGCCCTGGAGCAGCGCCACCGCGCCACGTGCCCACAGGGCGCGGGTGCGGTCGGGTCCGGGCGGCGGGTCGGCGGCGAGCGCGAGGTCCAGACAGTGCTGGGCGTCGCGCAGGGAGCCGCAGTGCCGCCACAGGAAGCCGAGGTCGGCCGCCATCCCCAGGGCGATCCGGCGGTCGGGGTCGGTGAGCGCGCAGTCCATCGCGGCGCGCAGGTTGGCGTGTTCCGTGAGGGTGCGTTCGCACCAGGCGACCTGCCGTCCGGTGTTCCACTCGGTCCATCCCTGGCGGACCAGCCGCCGGAAGTGGTCGCGGTGACGCAGCCGTACGGCGTGTTCCTCGCCGAGGGCGCGCAGCCAGTCGGCGCCGAACTCCCGGACGGTGTCGAGGAGTCGGAAGCGGGCCGGGTCGGTGCGGTGGCGCTGCACGACGGACTGCTCGACGAGCCGGGCGAGCAGTGCGGCGATCCGTCCGGCGGGCAGCGGGCCGCCCGCGCAGATCTCCTCGGCGGCGCCCACGCAGAAGCCGCCCGCGAACACCGAGAGCCGGGCCCACAGCAGCCGCTCCAGCGGTGCGCACAGCTCGTGGCTCCAGCCGATCGCCGTCCGCAGTGTCTGGTGGCGTGACGGTCGGGCACCGTCGCGCGGGGCGCTGAGCAGGTCGAGCCGGGACGGCAGGCGTTCGCCGAGCCGGCCGTGGAGCTGGGCCAGGGAGAGTTCGCAGAGGCGGGCGGCGGCGAGTTCGAGGGCGAGCGGGATGCCGTCGAGGCGGCGGCAGACGGCCTCCACGGTGGGGCGGTTGGTGTCGTCGAGGGTGAACCCGGTGAGGGCGGCGCGGTCGGCGAACAGGGTGACCGCGTCGTCGGCGACCGGCAGCAGGTCCAGGGGCAGTACGAGTTCGCCGGGCAGTCCGAGCGGTTCGCGGCTGGTGACGAGGACACGCAGGCCGGGGAGGGCGGGCAGCAGGGTCTCGACGAGTGCGGCGCAGTCCGCGAGGACGTGTTCGCAGGAGTCGAGCACCAGCAACAGCCGTTTGCCGTCGGCCCATGCGGCGACCACCTCGGTGACGGGGCCGGTGGACTGGTCGGTGAGCCGCAGCGCCTCCACGACGGCGAGGCCGACCAGGCCCGCGGTGTGCAGGGGGGAGAGTTCCACCAGCCAGACGCCGTCGGGGTAGGCCTCCTGGGCCCGGCCCAGGGCGCGCAGGGCGAGCCGGGTCTTGCCGACTCCGCCGACGCCGACGACGCTCAGGAGCCGGTGTATGCCCACCGAGGGGTCCAACTCCGTCTCCAGCCACCGGAGTTCCTCCCGCCGTCCGACGAAGCCGTGCGTCTCGGGCGGCAGATTGCCGGGGCCGCCGCCGGTCGGATGCGTCGGCTCGGTCGTTTTGTCGGACACAGCAACCAGTCTGGACGGATCATGACCGGCTCCGGCGACGGTCCGAGAACTCGGACAGAAGAGCGTCGGCACCTCGACAGTTCCGGGCACCTTTCGACGAGATGCGATCAACTCCCTGTTGGTGAGGGTGCGGCGGTCTTCGTTCGGAGATCGTCGGGTGATGGGCACGAGGGAGCAGGGGCAGCGAGATCGACGAGAACGCCAAGAAGACCAAGGACATCAAGAACAGCGGGATCGGCCGGAGCGGCGGGAACGCCGGATGCTGCTCGCGCCGCTCGTCATCTGTCTGCTGATCGCCGTCCCGGATCTGCTCTTCGACCGGGTACCGCCACTCATCACCCTGCTGCTCATCGGCCCGCTGCTGGCCTGCGCCCGGCTCGATGTCCGGCACACCGTGCTGGTGTGCTGTTGGTCGGCCGTCCTGGGCCTGGCCATGGGGGTCGGCAACGACGCGGTGCCGAGCACCGGCTTCGGCATCCGCTGGGGCGGACTCCTCGTCGGCTGCGCGCTCACCGTGTACGCGGCCCGGCAGCGGGACCGCCTCCGCGACCGGCTGGCGCGGGCCCACGAGGTGGCCCGGGTCACCCAGACGGCGATCCTGCGGCCCATCTCCCGTACCTTCGACGGCACCCGGGTCTGTACCCGGTACCACAGCGTCTCCCACGAATCGGCCGTCGGCGGCGACCTGTACGACGTCGCGGTGACGCCGTACGGCCTGCGGGTCCTCGTCGGCGACGTACGCGGCCACGGCGTCGAGGGGCTCCGGCTGGCCGCCGACACCATCACGGCCTTCCGTGAACTCGCCTACACCTCGCCCGACCTGACGACCCTCACCGCCGAACTCGACGCCCTTCTCACCCCCGAACTGGGCCCCGAGGACTTCGTCACCGCGGTGCTCGCCGAGTTCGCGCCCGGCGAGGTGCGGCTCGTCAACTGCGGCCATCCGCCCCCGCTGCGCTCCGGCCGGCGCATCGAACTCCTCGAACCCCTCGTCCCCACCACGCCGTTGGGCCTCGGTCCCGATCCGCGCCAGTACCGCGTCCGGCTCCAGCCCGGCGACCGGCTGCTCCTCTACACCGACGGCCTCACCGAGGCCCGTGACGCGGAGGGCGCCCACTTCCCCCTCCTCGGCGAGGCGGCGCTCGCCCTGCGCGAGCCGCTCCCCGACGACGCCCTGCGAGTCCTGCACGCCCGCCTGCTCGCCCACACCGGCACCGCCCTCGCCGACGATCTCGCCCTGGTCCTGTGCCAGCCCACGGAGGCAACGATTCCGGCAGCCGTGCCGTGACCGATGCCGTTGATGCGAGACATCTGGCGCCACACCACTCAGTGAAGCAACGCCCGGATCAACTCCTCGGCATCCCCGAGGAGTTGGACCTCATGTGCGCTCATGGTCGGATTGGCGGCCCGCCGCACCCGCGCCTCCGCAAGCCCCTGCCGCGTCACCCGGTCCGCGTTCCCGTCGAGCATCGCGACCAGCGTCTCGCGGGCCAACTCCGCGTAGACCTCACCACCGACGGCGACCTGCGCGAGGATCACGGCGGACATGCCCCAGTCCAGGCCGGGCGGCCCGTCCTCGGCGTTGGACCAGTCGATGACCTTCGGGCCGTCCGGGGTGAGCATCACGTTGTCCGGGTGCAGATCCAGGTGCAGTACGCGGACGCCCGCGTCGCCGGAACCCCGACCGGGCACGGCGTGCAGCGCGCGCAGCAGTCCGGCAAGCACGCCACCACCCTCCCGCGCGCCGATCTCCCCCGCCTCGAACGCCGCCAGCATGGTCGGCCCCGAAAGCCGCTCCATCACCATCTCGGTCCGGCTCGCCGCCCGCACGGCCGGCACCGGATACCCGTGCCCCCGCACGTACTCCATCACCGCCGCCTCGGCCGCCGCGTCCCCCCACCCGTCCCGATCCCGCCGCACCACCCAGCCCCGCTCCCCCTCCACCTCGAAGACATCCGCCGAACGCCCCGAACCGATCAGTCTCCCCGTCCGCATGCCGCCGAACCTATCCACCGTCGCAGCCACTCCTCAGGCGGTTCCTACGGGCCGGTACAGTGAGCAGGTCGTCATCACACCCGTACGCGGAGAAGCCGGTGCAATTCCGGCGCTGACCCGCAACCGTGAACCACCTGCGCGAAGCCGCACGGTGGTGAGCCGGATCGCCTCGTCCGGGACGTGACCGGCTCGTGCCACCGGCAGCCCGTCGGTGGCCGGCACCGTCGAGGGATACGGGGCCGGAGCCGCTCGGGGCCAAGCCTGCGCCCGGTGCTGCCCGGCTCCCGCAGGGAGAGTCATGATTGTTCGCCGCAGCGCCGCGGTACTGGCCGCCACCGTAGTGATCGGCACGGCCCTGGCGCCGGCCGCCGTGGCCGAGGGCGCCTCGCCTTCGCCCGCCCCGGCGATACCCTCCGGCCTCTACGGCACCTCCGACCCCACGTACGACGGCGTCTGGCGGCAGTCCCTCGCACTGCTCGCCCAGCACACCGTCGGTGTGAAGCCCGCGGCGAAGGCCGTCGACTGGCTGGCCGGGCAGCAGTGCGCGAACGGGGCGTTCGCGGCGTACCGCGCCGACGCGTCGGCGAAGTGCGACGCCAAGACGATGGTCGACACCAACAGCACCTCGGCGGCCGTGCAGGCCCTCGCCGCGCTCGGCGGCCACGGCGGCGAGACGGGCAAGGCCGTCGCATGGCTGAAGTCCGTGCAGAACAAGGACGGCGGCTGGGGCTACACGGCGGGCGGCGCGAGCGACGCGAACTCCACGTCCGTGGTGATCGGGGCGCTGGCGGCGGTGGGCACGAAGCCGGCGGACGTCTCCAAGGACGGCAAGTCGCCGTACGACGCCCTCGTGAAGCTGTCGATCCCGTGCGGCGGGGCCGACGGGGGCGCGTTCGCCTACCAGCCGGACAAGAAGGGCAAGCTCGCGGCCAACGCGGACGCGACGGCGGCGGCCGTGGTCGGAGCCCTGGGCAAGGGCCTCGCCGGTGCGCCCCTGAAGCCCGTGGCCGACCCCCTCTCCTGCGGGACCGCCGACAGCGCCGAGCGGGCGGCCCAGAACGGTGCCGCGTACCTCGTCAAGGCACTCGCCAAGGACCAGCACCTCACGTCGGTGATGCCCGGCGCCAAGAACCAGCCCGACTACGGCAACACGGCGGACGCGGTCGTCGCGCTCGCGACCGCCGGACACGGCGACAAGGCGGCCGACGCGATGCGCTGGCTGGAGACCCACTCCGCGCAGTGGGCCGAGCAGTCCGGACCCGCCGCGTACGCGCAGCTCGTCCTCGCCGCCGACGCGGCGACGTTCGACCCGCGCGACTTCGGCGGCCAGGACCTCGTCAAGCAGCTCGACGCCACCGGCCCCGCGCCCGCGTCCCTCCCGACCGAGCCCACGGCCTCCGCGTCCGCCGCGGAAGCCGCGAAGAAGCAGGACGACAGCGGCGTCAGCGTCTGGTGGATCATCGGCGTCGGTCTCGTCGGGGGTATCGGCATCGGCTTCCTGATCAGCGCCCGCAACAAGAAGCAGCAGCCGTGAGCCGCCGTCGGACGTGCGCGCTGGTCCTGTCCCTGCTCCTGCTCGTACTCGGCGGCGCGGGACAGGCCCGGGCCGTCGGCTACCGCTACTGGTCGTTCTGGGACCTGACCGGCGGGAAGTGGAATTACGCGACGCAGGGCCCGTCGACCGCGCGACCGTCCGACGGCGATGTACAGGGCTTCCGATTCGCGGTGAGCGCGGACTCGCAGGACGCCTCCAAGCCGCGCGGCCACGCCGACTTCGCGTCCATCTGCGCGAAGACGCCCGCCCAGGCGGGCCACAAGCGGGTGGCCCTCGTCATCGACTCCGGCACGACCGCGGACGCCCCGGGCGGTGAGACGCCGCCCGCACCGCGGACGGTCTGCGCCCGCGTCCCCGCCGACGCGACCACGGCCGAGGCCCTCGCGACGGTCGCCAAGCCTCTCCGCTACGACACCAACGCCCTCCTGTGCGCCATCGCGGGCTACCCGGGGACGGGCTGCGGCGACCAGGTCACGACCCCGCACACCCCGAGCCCCACCACCGCCAAAGCCAAGTCCACGTCCGAGCCGACCCGGCACGGCCCGTCGCTCGGCCTGCTCGCGGGAGTCGTCGCGGTCGCCGCCCTCGGCGGGGCGGCAGTCTGGCAGACCCGCCGCCGCCGGCCCTGAGTACGGCGACCGACGATGACACGCGCACCGAAGGCACACCGTTCCAACGCCCTCCCCCCAGGAGCCTGGTGGATCTGGGCCCTGGGCCTGGGAACCGCCGCCTCCCGCACCACCAACCCCCTCCTGCTCGCCCTCCTCATAGCCGTGGCCGGTTACGTGGTGGCCGCCCGCCGGACCGACGCCCCCTGGGCCCGCTCCTACACCGCGTTCGTCAAACTCGGCATCGCGGTCCTCGGCATCCGGCTGGCGTTCGCCGTCTTCCTCGGCTCCCCCATCCCCGGCACCCACCTCCTCGTCACCCTCCCCGAACTCCCCCTCCCCCACTGGGCCCAGGGCATCCGTGTCGGCGGCCGGGTCACCGCCGAGGGCCTGCTCTTCGCGCTGTACGACGGCCTGAAACTGGCCACGCTCCTCATCTGCGTCGGCGCGGCGAACGCCCTCGCGAACCCGGCACGGCTGCTGAAGTCGCTCCCGGGCGCCCTGTACGAGGCGGGCGTCGCGGTGGTCGTCGCCCTCACGTTCGCGCCGAACCTGATCGCGGACGGCCGGCGGCTGCGCGCCGCCCGCCGTCTGCGGGGCCGCCCCGACCGTGGGCTGCGCGGCCTGCTGCACGTCGGGCTCCCGGTCCTGGAGGGCGCGTTGGAGCGTTCGGTCGCCCTCGCGGCGGCGATGGACGCCCGCGGCTACGGCCGCACCGCCGAGGTGGCGCCCGCCGTCCGCCGTACGACCACCGTTCTGACGCTGGGCGGTCTGCTCGGCGTCTGCGCGGGCACGTACGGAGTGCTGACCGCCGAGGGCGGCACCTACGGCCTGCCCGCGCTGCTCGCCGGAGTGGCCGCGGCGCTCGGCGGGCTGTGGCTGGGCGGGCGCCGCTCGGTCCGCACGCGCTACCGCCCGGACGTGTGGGGCGTACGGGCCTGGCTGGTGGCGGGCTCCGGAGTCGCGGTCGCCGCCGGACTGATCGTCTCCGCCGCGTACGACGCCTCGGCCCTGAGCCCCGGTGTCCTCCCGCTGACCGCCCCGGCCCTGCCCCTCTGGCCCGCGGCGGCGATCCTGCTCGGCCTGCTCCCCGCCTTCGTCGCCCCGACACCCCACTCGCGGGAACCCTCCACCCCCAAGGACCCCTCATGATCCGCTTCGAGGATGTCTCCGTGACGTACGACGGAGCTGTCGAACCCACTGTCCAGGGCGTGGACTTCGAGGTCCCGGAGGGTGAACTCGTCCTGATCGTGGGGCCCTCCGGCGTCGGCAAGTCGACCGTGCTCGGCGCGGTCTCCGGTCTCGTGCCGCACTTCACGGGCGGCACCCTGCGCGGCCGGGTCACGGTCGCCGGACGGGACACCCGCACCCACAAGCCGCGCGAGCTCGCGGACGTGGTCGGCACGGTGGGCCAGGACCCGCTGTCCCACTTCGTGACGGACACGGTCGAGGACGAACTCGCCTACGGCATGGAGTCGTTGGGCCTCGCGCCGGCCGTGATGCGCCGCCGCGTCGAGGAGACGCTGGACCTGCTGGGCCTGGCGGACCTCCGCGACCGCCCGATCGCCACGCTCTCCGGCGGCCAGCAGCAGCGCGTCGCCATCGGCTCGGTCCTGACCCCCCACCCGCGCGTCCTGGTCCTCGACGAGCCCACCTCGGCCCTGGACCCGGCCGCCGCCGAGGAGGTCCTCGCCGTCCTGCAACGCCTCGTCCACGACCTCGGCACGACCGTCCTCATGGCCGAACACCGCCTCGAACGGGTCATCCAGTACGCCGACCAGGTCGCCCTGTTCCCGTCCCCGGGCGCCGCGCCGACGCTCGGCACCCCGTCCGAGATCATGGCCGTCTCTCCGGTGTACCCGCCGGTGGTGGACCTGGGCCGGCTGGCCGACTGGTCCCCGCTCCCCCTCACGGTGCGCGACGCACGGCGCAGGGCGGGGTCCCTGCGGGAGCGGCTCACGGAACTCGTCCCCAAGCCGAGGACCCCGCAGCCGAGGACCCCGCAGCCGACAGCCCCGCGGGCGACGGTCCCACAGACGACGGTTCCACGGGCGACGGCCCCGGCCTCGATCGAAGCGCTCGCCGTCCGCCACGGCCGCGTCGAGGCGCTCCGGCGCGTCGACCTCACCACCGCCCCCGGCGAGATCATCGCGCTGATGGGCCGCAACGGGGCCGGGAAGTCCACCCTGCTCGGCACGCTGGTCGGGCTGGTCGCACCGGCGGCCGGTTCGGTCCTGGTCGGGGGCGCGGTCCCGCACCGGACGGCACCACGGGACCTCGTACGCCGGGTGGGTCTCGTACCGCAGGAACCGCGCGACCTGCTGTACGCCGACACGGTCGCCGCCGAGTGCGCGGCGGCCGACGAGGACGCGGGGGCCGAGCCCGGTACCTGCCGGGCCCTGGTGTCCGAGCTGCTGCCGGACATCGGGGACGGCACCCACCCCCGTGACCTGTCGGAGGGTCAGCGGCTGGCGCTCGCGCTGGCCGTCGTCCTGACGGCCCGCCCCCCGCTCCTGCTCCTCGACGAACCGACCCGCGGCCTGGACTACGCGGCGAAGGCCCGTCTGGTCACGGTCCTGCGCGGCCTGGCCGCCGAGGGTCACACGATCGTTCTGGCCACCCACGACGTGGAACTCGCCGCCGAGCTCGCACACCGTGTCGTCGTCCTCGCGGACGGCGAGATCGTCGCCGACGGCCCGACGGCCGAGGTGGTCGTCGCCTCCCCGTCCTTCGCCCCGCAGGTCACGAAGGTGCTCGCGCCGCAGCCGTGGCTCACGGTCACCCAGGTCAGGGAGGCCCTCTCATGACGCCGGTGGAAGGCCCGCTCCGGACGAAAGCCGTCCGCCTCGGCCCCCGCTCCCTCGCCGCCCTCTGTCTCGTGAGCGCCGTCGGGGTCGCCGGGTTCGGCTGGCCGCTCTTCGCCGATCCCACCTCGCAGGTCGCCGCGCACGCGCAGGACGCGCCCTGGCTGTTCGCGGGGCTGCTGGTGCTGCTCGTCGCCGTCGTCACGGCGACGATCTCCGAGTCCGGGCTCGGCCCGAAGGCGGTGGCCATGCTCGGAGTGCTGGCCGCGACCGGCGCCGCGCTGCGGCCGATCGGCGCCGGGACGGCCGGGATCGAGCCGATGTTCTTCCTGATGGTGCTGAGCGGCCGGGTGCTCGGACCGGGGTTCGGGTTCGTGCTCGGGTCCGTGACCATGTTCTCCTCCGCGCTGCTCACGGGCGGGGTGGGTCCGTGGCTGCCGTTCCAGATGCTCGCGATGGGCTGGTTCACGATGGGCGCCGGGCTGCTGCCGGGCCCCGACCGGCTGCGCGGGCGCGGGGAACTCGCCCTGCTCGCGGCGTACGGGTTCTGCGCCGCGTTCGCGTACGGCACGGTCATGAACCTGGCCGGCTGGCCCTTCATGGGGGCGCTGGCCTCGAACGTCGCCTTCGACCCGCACGCCGACGTGCCCGCCAACCTGGCCCGTTTCCTCGCCTACTGCCTGGCCACCTCCCTCGGCTGGGACCTGGGCCGGGCCGTCGTCACCGTCGCCCTGACCCTCGCGCTCGGCGCGACCCTCCTCAAGGCGCTGCGCCGGGCGACGCGGCGGGCCGCCTTTGAGACCCCGGTCACCTTCGAACCCCGGTGACGTGCGACCCAGGTCACACCACTCGGACGCGCCCCGTAGCCGCCCGCACACCTTCTGCCAGTCGCGGGGTGAAGCAGCCCATAGGACCCACGTCACATACGAAGCGGGCTAGTAGCCCCAAAGGCGTGGCATGCACGCGTCGTCAACCCCTCTGACCTGGGGTTTGAGACCCAGGTCACACAAGGGGCGTTTCCCCCGGATGCGACCACCACTAGTAAAAGGGGTCATTGCGGACACCCCCCTGAGCCTGTTTCTCTGAAGCAGTCGCCAGGCGCCACGAACCCACCCGGGTCGCGGCGCCGATGTACGCCTCCACCACACGTCGTGTGGAACAGGGCGCACCGCGACCGCCCTGTTTCCTAAGAGAGGTTCTCCGCGTGTCCGTCTCCTTCATCCGCAACATCGCCGCTTCCCCGAAGAAGGTCCTCACCACCGCCGCCGTGGCCGCCGCCGCCACCGGCATGGTCCTCGCCGCGAGCCCCGCTCAGGCCGCCACCGGCCAGGCCTCCTCCGCCCAGGCGATCGCGCACAAGATGATCCCGGACGCCGCGCAGTTCAGTGCCTTCAGCAAGATCGTCGAGCACGAGAGCGGCTGGAACCCCAGCGCTTCGAACTCCTCCTCCGGCGCCTACGGCCTGGTCCAGGCCCTGCCCGGCTCGAAGATGTCGGCCGCCGGTTCCGACTGGAAGACGAACCCGGCCACCCAGATCAAGTGGGGGCTGGACTACATGAACTCCCGCTACGGCAGCCCGGCCGCCGCCTGGAACTTCTGGCAGGCCCACAACTGGTACTGAGCGGCCCACCGGTAACCACCGGCGCCCCACGGCACCCGCATACGCGAAGGCGGCGGCCCCCCGATCCCCGGGGCCGCCGCCTTCGCCATGCCCATCGACCCCATGGACCCAACCGGCCCGCTCGGCCTGGTCGGTCCACTCAGCCCGCTCGGTCTACTCAGCCTGGTCGGTCTGCTCGTAGAAGTGCTGCCGCCGACCGACGAGCCGCTCGTACATCTTCCGCTGCTCGGCGACGTCGTCCTTGTTCTTCTCCAGCTCGTCGAGCCACTCCCGCTTGATCTGGTCCAGGAACGCGCGCCAGTCCCCGCTTCCCTGGGCCTTCCCCAGCTCCCGCAGCTCCACCAGGCGCTCGTTGTGCT
This sequence comes from Streptomyces sp. GbtcB7, assembly GCF_019091445.1. NCBI lineage: Bacteria > Bacillati > Actinomycetota > Actinomycetes > Kitasatosporales > Streptomycetaceae > Streptomyces > Streptomyces sp. GbtcB7. Next base: position 448,369 of record NZ_JAGXJM010000001.1, on the reverse strand, counting down.
TCAGTCCGCCGGTGCCGACCTTGTCCCCCTTGTGACCGTGCAGGACCGACTCGGGGTTGGCCGTGGCCTCGGTGGACCGGGCGTTGTGCACATAGCCGACCGGGCTCGCGGCATGGGGTTTGATCGTCTCGATGCCGACCAGCAGGGAGCCGTCCTTGGCGGCGGTGGGCGGAGTGAGAATCAGCAGCATGTGGCCGTACGAGCCGTTCGGCAGGACCACGTCGCCGTTCCAGTCCTGCGAGCCGAACCCGCCGCCGGAGATGTCCATGCCCATGAGCTGCGGACGCTCGGGCCCGACATGGGGCACGGACGGCGTCAGAAAGTTCGCGACGGACGCGCCGATACCGCCCTTCTCCTGGAACTTGCCCGGCTCGCCCCCCTCCTTGTTCTTCTCGATGGCGGTGCGGTGCGTGGCGAAATCACGCTTGTCGACGAACCCCGCGCGTCGGCCCCGATCCGTGACGCCCAGGAAGTCCGTCAACGACTGGGGCGACTCGCCCGCGCGCAGCGCGGGGATGCGGATGTTGACCCGGCCGCCGTGGGCGAGCGCCCGCACGACGTCACCCTCGCGGTAGTCGACATGCGCGGCCACGCCCGCCCCCGGGTCGTAGGTCTTCAGTCCGTGCTGGAGCAGGAGCAGGACGGAGGTGAAGACGTCACGAGCCTTCGCGTCCTTCGCCGCGTGCTTCACCGTCTCGTCCTTGTCGGCGTCGGGGTGGAGGCGTTCGGACGGGAGTCCGGCCGGGTGCAGGGTGTCGACGGCGGTCTGCCGTATCTGCTCGTCCCGCTCGGCCCGCAGGGGCTGCTTCTCCGCGTCCGAGACTCCGGGAGCCTTGGTGGTCATGAAACGGCCGAGGGTGTAGTCCGGGGCGATCGGGGTGGGCGCGCCCGCCGGGCGCGTGCCCGGCGCGTTCCGCTGGAAGGCCAGGGTCGCGGCGAGGATGCGTTTGCCCGGAAGGTTCCGCAGCCAGTCCTTGTGGTCGCCCTTGATGTACTCCTCGGACTCCTTGAAGGTGCCGATACCCACCTTCGCGAGCCACTGGGGGTTCACCTGGGAGAGCGTCCTGATGTCCTCCAGGTCCTGGGCGCCGAACAGCTCGCCGCTGATCACCCGCCGCTCCAGGGTGCGCTTCAGGCGCGCGGGCCCCTCCGGCATCCAGTGCTCCGGCCACCACGTGCCCGGCGCCAGAGGGTTCACCTTCATCTTCGCCACGACGACATGGCCCTCGATCGACCGGCTCAGCCGCGTGATCACGGCCGCGCCCTGGTCCTCCCGGCCGGACTCCTCGGTGGCGGGAGGCGCGCTCGTGCTCGACTCCCCCACCCTCTGCACGGTCACGGACGCCGCCCGGTTGCCGGCCGTGCGCTGGATCGCCGTCATCTCGGCGGGCGTCCTGGGTGTGGCGTCCGAGACGGTCCGGGCCTGGTGGGGGCCCGGGGAGGCGGGGCGTGGCAGGGGCGCGGTACGTGCCGGTGATCCCGCCCGTGAGCGCCCGCCCTCGCCGTACTGCCGCCTGTCCATACGCCCCTCCACCCACCTCTTCATCCACCGGGCTCCCGTCGTACGCCTGAGCGCCGGCTTCCGTTGCCCCCGAAGGTGTAAGGGGTCATGGTGACTCCGGGACACGCGCGCAGGGAAGGACACAAGGGGCAGCCCGCAGGACCCCACGGGCACGGCTGCCCCAGGGGCGCGGCGCGCCGGGCCCGTCCCGCTGACCGGAGGCCGTATGAGCACCGAGACGAAGAAGACGCACGACCCCGAGGCGCGCGGGGTGCGTCTGGTGGTGGTGCTGCTGTCGCTGACCGTGGTCAGCGGGCTGATCGACGCGGTGAGCTATCTCGGACTCGGGCACGTCTTCACGGCGAACATGACCGGCAACGTGGTGGTACTCGGCTTCGCCGCGGCCGGCGCCCCCGGCTTCTCGATCCCGCACACCTCGACCTCGCTGGCCTGCTTCCTGGCGGGCGCGGCGGCCGGGGGCCGGATCGCGGGGCGGTACGGCGGCGGCTCACGCCGGACCTGGGCGCGGGTCACACTCGTCGCGGAGGCGGTGTTCGTGGGCGTGTCCGCGCTGGTGGCCTTCGTCGCGCCGGGCGCCACCGCGACCACCTACGCCCTGATCACCCTCACGGCCTTCGCGATGGGCCTGCGCAACGCGACGGTCCGCAAACTCGGTGTGCCGGACCTCACGACCACCGTCCTGACGATGACCCTGACCGGCCTCGCCTCCGAGTCCGCGGTCGGCGACGGCTCGGGCCACCGCTCCCCCCGCCGCACGGCGGCCGTCATCGCCATGATGGCGGGCGCGACACTCGGCGCATGGCTGGTCATCAACCACGGCCTGGGCATCCCCCTGCTGCTCGCGGCAGTGCTGGCGGGGGTACTGGCGATCGCGACGTCCGGACGCGAGTGACGCGGAACCGGCCGTGACCGTCACGGATCCCGGCAGGGCTACCGCTGGTCGATTTCGGCGAGGAGCCAGGTGCACAGCTCTTCGGTGATCTTGGTGTGCTCCTCGTTCTGGGAGGCGCACAGGAACGCGTCGAGTTCGCTCTCGTCGGGGTCGAGGGCGTCGATGTCGGTGTTCAGCAGGGCGGTGGTGTCCAGGTCGCGGACGGCCACCGCGCTGACCGAGGGCACGAAGCAGATCTCGGGGACCGGGGCCACGGCGCTGCCGGGGATCAGCTTGTTGAGCGTGTTGGCGGCGATGGCGAAGGTCGCCAGGGTGCCGCCGGGAGCGCCGTCGATCTCCGGGAACCCGTCGGTGGTGATCGTCTCGTCCTTCCCGAAGTTCGCCTTCAGTTCGGCGACCAGGGCGTCATCACCCTCGGACTGGGTGTAGATGATGGTGCCGGGGAACAGAATCCCGGTGGTGCGGAACGCCTGCGCGCCGGGCTGGATCCCCGTGCCCTGGCCGTTCCCGGTGCCGTTGGCGACGCCGATCTTCCGCGGTCGCATCGGCCAACCGCCGACGCGGTCCAGGGCGGCCAGGAAGTCGGAGCGGGCCTTGTCCTGCCCGGGAGTGCCGTCCACCGTCTCGATGTGCCGCCACATCAGCTCGCGCGAGGCCGGGCTGTTGATCTGGTCCGACAGCGCGCTGTTGGCCGGGTTGCCGCGCTTGATGTAGTGCGCGAACGCCTGCAGACCGATCGGCACCCACGCGCCGCGGTGGGGGCTGTCGTACGAGAAGTACATCCCGGTCTGGTGGTCCATCTTCTGGGTCTCCATCCGCGCCAGGGCATAGCGCGTGACCAGACCGCCCATGCTGAACCCGCCGACCACCAGCGGTTCCTTGCCCTTGCGCTCGTCGATCAGCCTCGTGATCGCCTCGATCACGTACCCGGCGTTGTCGAGGATCGACGCGGAGCGCTCCCCGTAGCCGAAGATGACCGCGTCCCGCCCGCGCTCGCGCAACTGGCTCATCAACGGGTACTCGCCCCGCTCGAAGCCGTCGTAGAGCTCGTCCAGACTGCTGGGCCCCATGTTGAAGCCGTCGGACATCAGCACCGGCCGCTGCACACCGCTGTGGCCCTTGCCGTAGTACACCCAGGCGGTGCCGTCGTAGACCGGCACGTAACCTTCCTCGCCCTCCTCGTCCGCGTTCAGGTGCCGTCCGAAGTGCCACGTCTCGTCCGGCGCCGGGGCCGGTGGCGGCTTCGGCTGGTCCAGCGGGGCCATCAGCCCGATCGAACCGACGTACTGCTGCTCGCGGGCCGCCTTCTCATTGCTCACTGCGGTGGATCCCCTTCCTTCGGGCCGCACGAAGACCCCGGGGCATATGCCCCGGGGTCGTGCGACTTGGATGTGAGGCTCATCATCAGGGGACAAAAACGGATGTTCGGGTTCCCTCGCACGATCATCATCACCATGAGTGATTCCCAGCCCCACGGGTTTGGCCTGGCGGCCGAGTCGGTCGGCACTCGAACCAGACCGTCTTGCCGCCCCCGGGCCCGGGCCCCACACCCCACTTGTCGACCACCGCGTCGAGCAGCACGAGCCCGCGACCGCCCTCCGCCTCCGGCGACAACTCGGTGGGCACGTGGGGTGGTTGCGGGGAGCCGTCCGCGACCTCCACCCTCACACCTGCCGTCTGCCGCACCACCAGCAACGCGCAGCGCCGGTCCGGGACATGACGTACGACGTTGGCGACCAGCTCGGTCACGGCCAGCTCCACGGAGTCGGCCAACTCCGCCAAGTCCCACTCCTCCAGCAGCGACCTGACGATCCGCCGGATGTGCCGGGCCGAGTGTGCGCCGACGGTGATCCGCATCGCGTACTGGGCGGGGCGGGGGCCCAGGAGGGTGGGGGGAATGTGTTCGTTCACGCTACGAGACTGACCTCGCGCGACTACGCTCGGCTACGGAACGAATACAACGGGTCCCGGAGTGGACCGAGTTGCGCGCGAGAGGGGCCGTACGTGACCCATATCAACATCCTCGACCCGGGCGCGTCGCCGCTCGACTACTACGGGTTCGAGTTGCGGCGCCATCGTGAGTCCGCAGGCCTGACACAGCGGCAGCTCGGCGACATCGTCAACTACACCGGCTCACTGGTCGGCCAGATCGAGACGGCGAGGAAGCTACCGACGCCGGAGTTCAGCGAGCGGGTGGACGCGGCGCTGGGAACGGGTGGGTTACTGTCCCGGCTGGTCGGACTGGTGATGCGTAGTCAACTTCCGGCCTGGTTCCAACAGGTGGCGGAGTTGGAGGCGCGGGCGGTCGAGATCTGCACGTTCCAGACCCACATGGTCCATGGTCTTCTTCAGACCGGGGCGTACGTACGTGCCGTGCTCGGCGCACTGGACGACAGTGACCTCGACGACCGAACCGCAGTACGACTGGCCCGTCAGCGCATCTTCGAGAAGGAGGTGCCGCCCGTCTTCTGGGCGGTCATCAGCGAGGCCGCTCTACGCCAGGAGATCGGCGGCACGGAGACCATGCGGGAGCAACTGGCCCACCTGTTGTCATTCGAGGGCAACCCCCGGATCAACATCCAGGTGTTGCCGTACTCAGCCGGTGCACACGCAGGACTTCAAGGCTCATTCAACCTCTACCGCTTCACGAACGACCCGGCCATCGTCTACACCGAGGGCTACGGAAGCGGGCAACCGACCGCCAACCCGGACACCGTCCAGGACTGCTCACTCCGTTACGATCATCTTCAAGCCGCCGCACTCTCCCTCAAGGACTCGGCGGCGCTGATCCGGCACGTGATGGAGGAACGCTATGGAGAGCAACTCGATCCCGACCGGGGCCCGGTGGCGTAAGTCCAGCTACAGCGGCGACCAGGGCGGCGACTGCCTAGAGATCGCCGACACCCCGGACGCCACCATCGCCGTACGAGACTCAAAAAACCCCACCGGCCCGATCCTCACGATCGCCCCCGCCACCTTCGCCACCTTCGTCTCGTGGACTACAACCGCTGGATGATCGTCCCGGTGGCCAGTCCACCGCCCGCGCACATCGTGATCAGCGCGAACTCCTTGTCCCGTCGCTCCAGTTCGTGCAGAGCGGTAGTGATCAGCCGGGCACCCGTCGCCCCGACCGGGTGCCCGAGCGCGATCGCACCGCCGTTCACGTTGACCTTCTCCAGGTCCTGTTCGAAGACCTGCGCCCAGCTCAACACCACTGAAGCGAACGCCTCGTTGATCTCCACGAGGTCGATGTCCTTCAAGGACATCCCCGCCTTGCCCAGCACCGCGCGCGTCGCGTCGATCGGGCCGTCCAGATGGAAGTGCGGGTCCGAACCCACCAGCGCCTGGGCCACGATCCGCGCCCTCGGGCGCAGCTTCAGCGCCCGAGCCATCCGCTTGGACGCCCAGAGGATCGCCGCCGCACCGTCCGAGATCTGCGAGGAGTTGCCCGCCGTGTGGACGGCCGTGGGCATCACCGGCTTGAGGCCGGCCAGCGCCTCCATGGTCGTGTCGCGGAGTCCCTCGTCGCGGTCGACGAGGCGCCACATGCCCTGTCCGGCCCGCTGCTCGTCCTCGGTGGTCGGCACCTGCACGGCGAAGGTCTCGCGCTTGAAGCGCTCCTCCGCCCAGGCGTTCGCGGCACGCTCCTGGGAGACGAGCCCGAGCGAGTCGACGTTCTCGCGCGTCAGGCCACGATTCCGCGCGATGCGCTCCGCGGCCTCGAACTGATTGGGCAGGTCCACGTTCCACTCGTCCGGGAACGGCTTCCCGGGGCCGTGCTTGGAGCCGGAGCCCAGCGGCACCCTCGACATCGCCTCGACGCCGCACGAGATCCCGACGTCGATGACGCCCGCCGCGACCATGTTGGCCACCATGTGCGAGGCCTGCTGCGAGGAGCCGCACTGGCAGTCGACCGTCGTCGCCGCCGTCTCGTACGGCAGGCCCATGGCGAGCCAGGCCGTGCGCGCGGGGTTCATGGACTGCTCGCCGGCGTGCGTCACCGTGCCGCCGACGATCTGCTCGACGCAGTCGGCGTGGATGCCGGTGCGGCCGAGGAGTTCACGGTAGGTCTCGCCCAGGAGATAGGCGGGGTGGAGGTTGGCGAGCGCGCCACCTCGCTTGCCGATGGGGGTGCGTACGGCTTCGACGATCACGGGTTCCGCGGCCATGGGGGCTCGTCCTCTCCTCAGGCCTGTCCGGCGGCCAGGCCCTGCTGACCCGCGCAGCGCGGGGCGTCCCGGCCCACCCACCGCGCAGAACTAGAACGCGTACCAGTTCTGTGTGCAGTCTGCGGATCGGAGCCCCCGCGCCGCAAGGGTCGTGCAGCGCCCGAAGTCGTGATCTGCACGAACTCCCCACGGAATTCGGGGCGCCGTACCCCTTGCGACTTGTAGAACCCGTTACTACCTTCACGGCAATTCCGGATTCCTGATGGACCGTCAGAATGGTGGGTGGTCGCCGATGCCCTGTCCCGCGCTGCCCGACGGGTTCGACTTCACCGACCCCGATCTGCTGCACCACCGCGTGCCCCTGCCGGAGTTCGCCGAACTGCGCCGGGCCGAACCCGTCCGCTGGATTCCCCAGCCCGCCGGTCTGGCCGGTTTCCAGGACGAGGGCTACTGGGCGGTGACCCGACACGCGGACGTCAAGTACGTCTCCACGCACCCGGAGATCTACTCCTCCTACCTCAACACCGCGATCATCCGCTTCCACGAGCACATGCAGCGCGACGCGATCGACGCCCAGCGGCTGATCCTGCTCAACATGGACCCGCCCGAGCACACCCGCGTCCGCCAGATCGTGCAACGCGGTTTCACGCCAAGGGCCATCCGGGCGCTGGAGGAACGGCTCCGCTCCCGCGCCCACGCGATCGTCGAGGGCGCCCGCGCCCACTCGGGACCCTTCGACTTCGTCACCGAGGTCGCCTGCGAACTGCCCCTCCAGGCGATAGCCGAGCTGATCGGCGTCCCCCAGGACGACCGCATCAAGATCTTCGAGTGGTCCAACAAGATGATCGCGTACGACGACCCGGAGTACGCCATCACCGAGGAGGTCGGCGCCGAGTCGGCGGCCGAGCTGATCTCGTACGCCATGAACATGGCCGCCGACCGCAAGCAGTGCCCGGCCAAGGACATCGTCAGCACGCTGGTGGCGGCCGAGGACGAGGGCAACCTCGGTTCCGACGAGTTCGGCTTCTTCGTGCTGATGCTGTCGGTCGCCGGCAACGAGACCACCCGTAACGCCATCACCCACGGCATGCACGCCTTCCTCACCCACCCCGAGCAGTGGGAGCTGTACAAGAGCACCCGCCCGGCGACCACGGCCGAGGAGATCGTGCGGTGGGCGACGCCGGTGGTCTCCTTCCAGCGCACCGCCACCCAGGACACCGAACTCGGCGGCAAACAGATCAAGAAGGGCGACCGCGTCGGCATCTTCTACGCCTCCGCCAACCACGACCCCGAGGTGTTCGAGAACCCGGACACCTTCGACATCACCCGCGACCCCAACCCCCACCTCGGCTTCGGCGGCGGAGGCCCCCACTACTGCCTCGGCAAGTCCCTGGCCGTCCTCGAGATCGACCTCATCTTCAACGCGATCGCCGACGCGATGCCGGACCTCACCCTGGTCGGCGACCCGCGCCGACTGCGCTCCGCCTGGATCAACGGCGTCAAGGAACTCCAGGTCGACGCCGGCTGACCGCACCGCACGCTCGGGCCGACGGACTCCCGGTGTCCGTCGGCCCGTCCCGCGGGAGGCAGGGGCATCCCCCCTACGCCCCGCCCCTGCCTCCCCCGAGACGATCCCCCGATCATCCGATCCTCCGATGAACGTCTCCGTTCCGATTCGCGTCTTCACCGGTGGCTCAGCCATCCCCCCACCTCCGAAGACAACCGACGCTTCGAACGGAACCGGTGCACCGTGGTCTCTGCCGAGCTGACCCCCCTCCGGCCCGACCACCCGGCCGTACGCCGAAAACACCCGCATCACGCGTTCTGGCTGCGCCACCGTCTCCCCCTCCTCGTCACCCTCCCCGTGCTGCCGCTGTACGCGGTGTGGTGGGCCTTCCTCGCGACCGGCGGTGGTGATCTCGCGGCCCAGGTGGCGTGGGCGGAGTTCGTGGCGCGGCACGGCGGATCGGCGTACAACCTCTTCTGGTACGGCGGGATGCACACCGCCAACTACAGCCTGATCTCGCCGTATCTGATGGCCGCGCTGGGTGTGCGCCCGGTGACGGTGGTCTCCGGGCTCGCCGCCACCTGGCTGGCCGCCGTGCTGATCGCCCGCACGGGGATACGGCGGCCGGTGGGCCCCGCGCTGCTGGCCTCGCTCGCGCTGTGGTGCAACGTCGCCTCGGGGCGCACCACCTTCGCGCTGGGCGTCGCCCTCGGTCTCGCCGCCTGTGTGCTGCTCACGGGCGAGCGGCGGACGCTGCCGGCGGCGGCGTACGCGGCACTGGCGACCATGGCGAGCCCGGTGGCCGGACTGTTCCTGGTGGTGGTGGGCGCCGGACATCTCGCCGTACGGGACCGCGTGCGGGCCGGGGTGCTGCTGGTGCCGCCGGTGGTCGTCGTCGGGGCGACCACGCTGCTCTTCCCCTTCGCCGGACAGCAGTTGATGCCCTCGGGACGGATCTGGCCGCCCGTGCTGCTGGGGCTGACCGTCGCCACGCTGGCCCCGCGCGGCTGGCGGGTGGCCCGGTGGTGCGGGCTCGTGTACGCGGTCGGGACCGTGCTGACGTATCTGATCGCCTCCCCGGTGGGGACGAACGTGGAGCGGTTCGCGGAGCTGTTCGCGCCCGCCGCGCTCCTCGCGGCGCTGCTCACCGCGCCCGGGGGGCGGCATGTGGTGCGGCGCGTGGCGCTGCTGGTGGCGCTCGTGCTCTCCGTCGCCTGGGTCGGGCAGAAGACCGTGGACGACCTGGAGGTGTCCACGGCCGTGCCCGCCTGGGCCGCCGACACACACGGCGTCGTACGGACGCTGGAGCGGCTCGGCGCCGGCCGCGGCCGTGTCGAGGTGGTCCCGGCCCGCAACCACCGCGAGGCCTCCACGCTCGCCCCGCATGTGAACCTGGCGCGCGGCTGGAACCGTCAGCTGGACATGGAGCGGGGGCGGCTCTTCTACGACGGCACGTTCTCGGAGGCGACCTATCGGGCCTGGCTGGACCGCTGGGCGGTGGGATACGTCGTGCTGCCGGCGGGGAAGCCGGACGGGTTCGCCGAGGCGGAGGCGCGGCTCGTGAGGAGCCGGCCCGCGTGGCTGGAGCCGGTGTGGAGCGACGCCAACTGGCAGGTGCTGCGGGTGCGCGACGCCGTGCCGCTGGTGTCGGCGCCCGGCTCCGTGCTGCGCACGACGAGCGCCGAGGTGGACGTACGGGTGCCGGTGCCCGGCCCGGTGACCGTGCGGGTCGCGTACTCGCCGTGGCTGCGCGCGCCGGGCGGCTGCCTGACACGGGACGGCGAGTTCACGCGGCTGACGGTGACCGAGCCGGGTGAGTACCGGATCAGCTCGGGGTACGGCCCGTCGCCGGGACCGGCTCCTTCATGCTGACCTCCACGGGCTTCATCAGCGGTCTCGGCCGCGGCCCCTGGAGGAGGTAGGTCAGACCGAAGCCCGCGCCGACGACGGCCGCGCCGCCCACCGCGTCCAACACCCAGTGGTTGCCGGTCGCCACGATCGCGGAGACCGTGAACAGCGGGTGCAGCAGACCGAGCGCCTTCATCCACCACTTGGGCGCCAGGACCGCGATGACGACTCCGCACCACAGGGACCAGCCGAAGTGCAGCGAGGGCATCGCCGCGTACTGGTTGGTCAGCGCGGTCAGCGTGCCGTAGTCCGGCTTGGAGAAGTCCTGCACGCCGTGCACGGTGTCGATCATGCCGAGGCCCGGCATCAGGCGCGGCGGGGCGAGCGGGAAGAGCCAGAAGCCGAGGAGCGCTATGAGGGTGGCGAAGCCGAGCGCCGAGCGCGCCCAGCGGTAGTCGCCGGGGCGGCGGGCGTAGAGCACGGCGAGGACGGTGAGCGGGACGACGAAGTGGAACGACTCGTAGTAGAAGTCGAAGAAGTCCCGCAGCCACTCGACCTTGAACACGGCGTGGTTGACCCAGTGTTCGATGTCGATGTGCAGGAACCGCTCGATGGAGAGGATCTGGTCGCCGTGGTGTTCGGCGGTGGTCCGGCCGCCCGCGTTGGTGCCGCCCGTCGCGGCGAGCCTGACCTGCTGGTAGGCGGAGTAGCCGACGCGGATCAGGAGCAGTTCGAGCAGCAGGTTCGGGCGGGTGAACACGCGGCCCAGGAAGGGGAGCAGCGGCACCCGCTTCCAGCGCGTGGGGACGGGCCGGGCGTAGTCGGTGGGGATCGGCGCCCGGTAGTACTCCGAGGTGCGGGAGAGGAAGGGCACGATCGTGGCGGCGGCGAGCGCGGCGAGCAGCACCACGTTGTCGCGCAGCGGGAAGAGCGCCGCCATGTTCGGCAGCATCATCTTCGCGGGCAGCGTCATGACGAGGATGACGGCGACGGGCCACATGGGGCGGTCCGAGGTCTTCTTGCCGACCCTGCCGACCAGCGCGAGCAGCACCCACAGCAGCTGGTGCTGCCAGGACGTGGGCGAGACGACGACGGCGACACAGCCGGTGATCGCAACGGCCAGCAGCAGCTGCCCGTCCCGTGCGTAGCGGATGGCGCGGCGCAGGCCGAGGGCGGCGACCGCGGCGCCCAGCAGCAGGAACAGGGTGATCTCCAGCGGGCCGTTGAGGCCGAGCCGCAACAGCGCGCCGTGCAGCGACTGGTTGGAGAGGTCGTCGGCGTCCCCGCCGAGGCCGACGCCCGCCAGGTGGTGCACCCAGTAGGTGGTGGAGTCGTGCGGCATCACGGCCCAGGCGAGCGCGCCGAGGCCGGCGAAGGTGATCGCGGTGGACTCGACGGCGCGGCGGCGCCCGGTGAACCAGAGCAGCGGCGCGAAGAGCAGCATGGTGGGCTGCAGGGCGGCGGCGACGCCGATCAGCAGGCCACTGGCGCGCTCGCCCCGGACGGCGAAGCAGCCCAGCAGGACGAGCAGTACCGGGATGATGCTGGTCTGGCCGAGGTAGAGGGCGTTGCGCACCGGCAGCGACAGCATCAGCAGGCTGATCGCGACGGGCGCGGCGAGCAGGGCGGTGCGCCGGCTCACCGGCTGGGGCAGGGCGCGTGCGACGACCAGGCCGAGCACGACGACCAGCGAGAGACTGCCGAAGGTCCAGCCCCAGCCGAGCGCCTGTTCGGCGGCGCGGGTGAGGGGTTTGAGGACGAGTCCTCCGAAGGGGGTGCCGGTGAACTGCGTCGAGTCGTACAGCGATCCCTTCACATGCAGGACGCCGTTGGGTCCGACCCAGGTCTCCAGGTCCGTCAGCCGTTCCCCTTTCGGGGTGCTCAGCACGACGGTGAGCTGCCGTATCGCGAGGACCGCGGCGATCACCCACAGTCCGATCCGGATCGCGCGCAGTCTCGCTCTCGCCGATTCCGCCGCCCCCGCCCCGAAGGCATTGCCCGCTGTCCCGCCGTGCTCAACGTTCGCCACGCCCCGCCGACCCTCCCACCCCGTTTGTCCCGTTCACCCCGTGCGTCCCGTGCGGCCGGACTCCGCCCGGACCCTTATGAGGCTCGCACGCCCCGATGGAGAGACGCAGGCAACCCCCTCTTCACCTGACGGCCTCCCGCCTTTTGTCCGGATGACGATAGTGCGCGCATGGTTCCGGTTCCCCCCTTCGTTCGCGACTTAGCTCACAAAGGGGCCCCGGAAAAGCGGCGCGCGAACAGGCCGACACCCCTGCGTACGGCGCATTTACTTGCACTATGCATCGAGTTGCCTACGACACGTGATGCGGACGAGTGCCCCTATGGTCGCTTTTCGGCCCACTTCCGGGTGAGCCACGTCCCCGTCCCCTACGAAGGGCATGCCCTTGCCGTCCGCCACAGCAGTCACCCCCGCCGTACCCCGACCCCGGACCCCCGCGCCGCCCGAGGCCTACGTCACCGATCCGGCCCTGGTCAAGCGGGCCGTCAAGGCGGCGGCCCTCGGCAACGCGATGGAGTGGTTCGACTTCGGTGTCTACAGCTACATCGCGGTGACGCTGGGCAAGGTCTTCTTCCCCTCCGGCAACCCCACCGCGCAGCTGCTGTCCACCTTCGGTGCCTTCGCCGCGGCCTTCCTCGTCCGCCCGCTCGGCGGCATGGTCTTCGGCCCGCTCGGCGACCGCGTCGGCCGTCAGAAGGTCCTCGCCCTCACCATGATCATGATGGCGGCGGGCACCTTCGCGATCGGCCTGATCCCCTCGTACGCCACGATCGGCGTCGGCGCTCCCCTGCTGCTGCTCGCGGCCCGGCTCGTCCAGGGCTTCTCCACCGGCGGCGAGTACGCGGGCGCCTCCACCTTCATCGCCGAGTACGCGCCCGACAAGAAACGCGGCTTCTTCGGGAGCTGGCTGGAGTTCGGCACCCTCGCCGGATACATCGGCGGCGCCGGCCTGGTCACCCTCATGACCGCCTTCCTGTCCACCGAGGACCTGCTGTCCTGGGGCTGGCGCGTGCCGTTCCTGATCGCGGGCCCGATGGGGATCATCGGCCTGTATCTGCGGATGCGCCTGGAGGAGACCCCGGCGTTCGCGGCGGAACTGGCGAAGGCCTCGAAGAAGGAGGCGGACCGCCCCAAGGTGCGGCTGCGCGAGATGGTCGCGGGCCAGTGGCGCGCGCTGCTGCTCTGCGTCGGCCTGGTGCTGGTCTTCAACGTCACCGACTACATGCTGCTGTCGTACATGCCGAGCTATCTGACGAGCGAGCTGAAGTACGACGAGACGCACGGCCTGCTGGTCGTCCTCGGCGTGATGGCGCTGATGATGATCGTCCAGCCCTTCGCGGGCGCGCTGACCGACCGGATCGGCCGCCGCCCGGTGATCGCCGCGGGCTGCGTCGGCTTCCTCGCCCTGTCCGTACCGGCGCTCCTGCTGATCCGCCAGGGCAGTCTGCTCGCGGTCGCGCTCGGCATGGGCGCGCTGGGCCTGCTGCTGGTCTGCTTCACCTCCGCGATGCCCGCCGCGCTCCCGGCGCTCTTCCCGACGAAGGTCCGCTACGGCTCGCTGTCCATCGGCTTCAACGTCTCCGTCTCGCTCTTCGGCGGTACGACCCCGCTGGTGACCACGGCGCTCATCGGGGCGACCGGGAACATGATGATGCCCGCCTACTACATGATGGCCGCGGCCGTCGTCGGTGGCGTGGCGGTGTGGTTCATGACCGAGTCCGCGGGTCGCCCGCTGCCGGGCTCCGCGCCCGCCGTGTAGGTTGGGCCGCGGGACTAGTTAGGACATCTAACTAGGCATACGAAAGGCATGGTTCATGAGCGAGTCGCAGCTCTGGAACGAAGTCGACGACTACTTCGCCACCCTCCTCGCCCCCGCCGACGAGACACTGACGGCGGCCCTGCGCGACAGCGACGCCGCGGGGCTGCCGCAGATCGCCGTCGCGCCGAACCAGGGCAAGCTGCTCCAGCTGCTCGCCGAGATCCAGGGCGCCCGCCGCATCCTGGAGATCGGCACCCTCGGCGGCTACAGCACCATCTGGCTGGGCCGCGCGCTCCCGGCCGACGGCCGGCTGATCACCTTCGAGTACGACGCCACGCACGCCGAGGTCGCCCGCCGCAACCTCGCCCGCGCGGGCCTCGACAAGATCGCCGAGGTGCGGGTCGGACCCGCGCTGGAGTCGCTGCCGAAGCTGGCCGAGGAGAACCCGGAGCCGTTCGACTTCGTGTTCATCGACGCCGACAAGGTGAACAACCCGCACTACGTCGAGTGGGCCCTCAAGCTCACCCGCCCCGGCAGCCTGATCGTCGTCGACAACGTCGTGCGCAGCGGGCGGGTCACCGAGGTGGGCAGCGCCGAACCGAGCGTGCGGGGCACCCGGGCCGCGCTCGAACTGATCGCCGCCCACCCGAAGTTGAGCGGTACGGCGATCCAGACGGTGGGCAGCAAGGGGTACGACGGGTTCGCGCTGGCGCGCGTGCTGGCCTGACGTCCGCTTCCCCCTCCGGGGCGCTCGGGCGTGCGCTCCGGGGGGGGAGGCGTGCACTCCGGGGGGGGAGGCGTGCACTCCGGGGGCTCAGGCTCGCGCTTCGGGGGGGCTCAGGTCTCGTGATAGAAACCCACGTTCACGCTGTGCGGTCCTGTGCGGTCGAGGATGACTATCTCCCCCGACCCGCCCGCGGGGAGCTTCGCCGTCCCGCCGTACGGGACGGCCTGGGTCGGCAGTCCGGCCAGCGTCAGCCGTACCTCGGCGGAGGGCTCCGGGCGTGACCCGTGCAGCCAGGTGACCTGCCAGGTACCGTCCGGGCCGCACAGGAACTCCAGGTGGACCCGGGAGACGAACAGCCAGTCGTCGGGGGTCGCGAGCCGGCACACGGCCCGGTCCCGGCCCACCCGCAGCACGGCTCCGGGGTCGCTCGGCGCGTCGGCCATCAGCATTCCGGCCGTCGCACCAGCGTCCGCCCCGGTGACCGAGGCCATGGTGAGTTCGAGCACGTGCGCTCCTTCGAGTTCCAGCGTTCATCCGGTCCGCGGCGCTTCAACCCTCCTGGTACCGAGCGTGGTTGACGCGCCGCCGCCGCATGATAAATCTCCCGATCGTCCGATCGTGTGTCGTACGGCACAATGGACGCATGACCGAACGGAAGCCACCCGGGGTCAGCTTCGAGACCTGGGTCGACCGACAGATCCGTGAGGCGGAGGCCCGCGGCGAGTTCGCGGACCTGCCCGGTGCGGGCAAGCCCATGCCCGGCGTGACCGACACGCCGTACGACGAACTGTGGTGGATCAAGCGGAAGATGGCCCGTGAGGGACTGTCCGTGCTGCCGCCGACGCTGGCCCTGCGCAAGGAGGCCGAGGACGCGCTCGCGGCGGCCTCGGTGGCGCCCTCGGAGCGCGTCGTGCGCCGGATCGTCGAGGACATCAACGCCAAGATCCGCGAGGTCATGTTCAAGCCGCCGCCGGGACCTCCCCTCGGCCTCAAGCCGTACGACGTGGACGAGATCGTCCGGGAGTGGCGCGAGCGCCGGGCCGGATGACCCCGTCGACGGGTGAGGCCGCGCCCCGGAACATGGTCCGGGGCGCGGCCTCACGGTGGTACTCGTCGGTTCGGCCTCCTGACCGGTGCAGGAGGCGCTCGGTCTCCTACAGGTGCAGGAGTCGCTCGGTCACCTCGCGGTAGTCGCGCAGGGCGAGCCGCAGCTTCTCGGTGTCGGCCGTGTCGCTCTCCCCGGCCGCCTGCCAGGTCGTCCGCAGGTTGCGGCGGCGCCGGTTCATGGCGTCGGTGAACTCGGTGGTCAGCTCCTCCAGGACGTGGTCCGCCTCCTCGACGGACGCCCGCGGGCCGTCCACGAACCCACCGACGGCGTGCTGCATCCGCAACGCGTACTTGTCGCACTCGTCGTGCGACAGCAACGCCCCGTCGCCGCCCCCCTGCGGACCGGTACCGCGCTGCCCCGCGGAGGTGGGACCGCTCTGCCCGGCACGGGCCGATTCCTGCTGCCCGGCACGAGTGGGTTCACCCCGCGCACCACCGCGGGCGAACTCCGCTTCCTCGGCGCGCCTGGATTCCGGCTGCCCGGCGCGGGTGGGGTCACCGCCCTGCCCGGCGCGGGCGGAATCCGGCTGCGCGGCGCGCATGGCTTCCTGCGGCCCGGCCCGCATGTCGCCGCCCTGTCCGGCGCGGGTGTCGCGGGCGCCGGACGGCATGCTCCGCGTGCCGTCGGCCGTCGAACGGGACGGGTTCGCGGTCTCGCGGGACCCCATACCGCCGGGGGCCTCGCCAGGGTCGCGGACGGCCGGGTCGGCGGGGGTGCCGGGTGCGGCCAGCGGAGCGTTCCGGGCGTCCTGGGCGTGCCGGTGGACGAGGGGGTCGACGTCGCCGCGACCCGTCATCGCCTCACGACGCGGAGTGTTCTCATTGCCGTTGTCCGAAGTCATCTTCTTCACTTCCTCAACTCCCCTTCGCATGACGCCTGGTCAGTACCGACGGAACGTGGGCTCGGCGGGAACGGTCGTCCGGGACGGATGCCGCGGCCGGGGCGGTGTCGGCGGTGTCCTGGCGGGCGTCCTCGCGAACCGGGGCCAGCAGCTCCTCGAAGAGGGCGCGGGCCTCCACCATGGACGCGCGGAGCTCCTCCGTGCTGCCGTCGGCGCCCGCGGTGGGGGCGTACGTGGCCTGGTGGACGCGCCGGTAGCCGTGCAGATGGTGTCCGTGGTGGACGGAGAGCGCGTCGAGCTGCTCCTCGTAGCGCTCACCGTCGGGGAAGCCGCGTGCGCCGGCCAGCTCGGCGACCAGCCGGTCCGCCTCTGCCACCGCCTCCTGGGGCGAGTCGACGAAGCGCTCCTGAACGGCCCCCCAGCGGGCCGCGTACTCGTCGCGGGCCGCGGGCTCCAGCGGCCGTTCACGCAGCGAGCCGTGTCGCTTCACCCGCTCCGCGAGGTCACGCTCGGCGGCCCTGGCGTCGCCGTCGTGCTGGGCGACGGCCCGGTCGTACTCGGGCCCGAAGCGCCGCCGCAGTGTGCGCCCGCCCTGCGGCCTGCGGGCCAAAAGGATCAGCGCGGCCGCGACGACGGCGACCGCCACGATCACGATCAAAGCGATGATGAGGCCTGTGGACATGGGTGCCTTCCGGGGTTCTCGACCCGACGGGCCGGTTCGAGGACCGGGTTGCCCGGAACCCCGCACTCAAACGAACCCCGCACCGGCGCCCCGCCGAAATCCGCTTGCGAACCGGGGGCCGCGCCTCCCGACAATGACCGGCATGACCTGGACCATCGCCCCCGAGCCCTTCGACTCGTCCGTCGCCGCCGCGCTGTGGCGCGCGTACTACACGGAGGTCAGCGACCGCTGGTACCTGCTGCACGAGGGGCACCCGACCGACCCCGAGGAACTGGAGCGGGAGATCGCGGCGACCCCGGGTGCCGAGTTCCAGGCACCCGGCGGGGTGCTGCTGGTCGCGCGGTACGGCGGCGACCCCGGCGGCATGGCCGGGGTGCGGATGCTCGACGCCACGACGGGTGAGCTGAAGCGCGTGTTCGTGCGCGAGGAAGTGCGCGGCAGGGGCGGCGCCACGCTGCTGCTCGACGCGGCCGAGGAGGCGGCGCGCGGCCTCGGCGCCGAGCGGCTGATCCTCGACACCCGGGGCGACCTGGTGGAGGCACGCGCCCTGTACGCGCGGCACGGCTACGAGGAGACCGAGCCGCACAACGACGAGACCTACGCCGACCACTGGTTCACGAAGAAGCTGACGCCCTGAAGTCCGACGGAGGACTCACGCCGGTGTCCCGCGCGGATGCGTACGCGGCACCGTCCCGTCGTGCGGCCGCTCCGCGTCGGACCCGCACAGCTCGCCGTTCAGCTCCTTGACCAGCTTGGTCAGATCGGTCGGGCGGTCCGGGCCCCACCAGTCGCCGAGCAGCTCCGCCAAGGACTCCTCACGGGCCTTGGCCAGCTTCCCGGCGACCTCGCGGCCTTCGTCCGTGAGGACGAGGTCGAGCCCTTCGCGGGCGGCGAGGCGGCGCTCCTCCAGCTGCCGGGCCGCGGCCAGTACGACGGGCAGCGGTACGGTGCTGCGCTCGGCCAGCAGCGCGGGCTCCGCCCAGCCGTACTTCTTGATCCGCAGCAGCAGCCAGCTCGCGGCGGGCAGCAGGTCGTACCCGGCCCGCTCGGTGATCTTCTCGTAGATCTCCCGCTGCCCCTCCCGGGTGCCGAGCACGGACAGCGCGCGGCACACCTCGTCGTACGACGACCGCTCCACCGGATTGGTGGCGAGCGTCTCGGTGATGTCGGGTGCCGTGACCGAACCCCGCAGCTTGTCCTCGCGCAGGAACCAGGCCAGGACGAAGCCGAGCAGGGCGACCGGGGCGGCGTACAGGAAGACGTCGGTGATCGACGAGGCGTACGCGTGCAGGACGGGCTGGCGGAGCGCGGACGGCAGGTCGGCGATGCCCTTCGGGTCGGCCTTGAGACTGTTCGGCGTGATGCCGACGGGCAGTTGCCTTCCGCTCAGCACCGCCACCAGGTTGTCGCCGAGGCGGCTCGCGAAGACGGAGCCGAAGATGGCCACGCCGAACGAGGCGCCGATGGAGCGGAAGAAGGTGGCGCCGGAGGTGGCGACGCCCAGATCCTCGTACGAGACCGCGTTCTGCACGATCAGGACCAGGACCTGCATGACCAGGCCGAGGCCCAGGCCGAAGACGAGGAAGTACACACTCATCTCGCCGGTGCTGCTGTGCTCGTCGAGCTTGTGGAGCAGGAGCAGACCGATCGCCGTGACACCGGTGCCCGCGATGGGGAAGACCTTCCAGCGTCCGGTACGGCTGACGATCTGCCCGGAGACGGTCGAGGACAGCAGCAGCCCGAACACCATGGGCAGCATGTACACGCCGGACAGGGTGGGGCTCACGCCCCGGACGACCTGGAGGAAGGTCGGCAGATAGGTCATCGCGCCGAACATCGCGAAACCAACGATGAAGCTGATGACGGCGGAGAGGGAGAAGGTGCGGACGCGGAAGAGCCTCAGGGGCAGGACGGGTTCGGCCGCCCGCTGCTCCACCGCCACGAAGGCCACGGCGAGCAGGACACCGAGCACCGCGAGACCGATGATCTGCGGCGAGCTCCACCCCCAGGTGCTACCGCCGAGCGAGGCCACGAGAACGAGACAGGTGGCGACCGCGGCGATGAGGAACGTGCCGAGGTAGTCGATGACGTGCTGGGCGGACTTCCTCGGGATGTGCAGGACCGCCGCGATCACGATGAGCGCGACCACGCCGACCGGCAGGTTGACGTAGAAGACCCAGCGCCAGCTGAGGTGCTCGGTGAACAGCCCGCCGAGCAGTGGCCCGAGCACGCTCGTCGCACCGAAGACGGCCCCGAACAGCCCCTGGTACTTGCCCCGTTCGCGCGGCGAGACGATGTCGCCGACGATCGCCATGGACAGCACGATGAGCCCACCGCCACCGAGGCCCTGAAGGGCCCGGAAGCCGATCAACTCGCCCATGTTCTGCGCCATTCCGCACAATGCGGACCCGACGAGGAAGATCACGATCGCGGCCTGGAACAGCTTCTTCCGGCCATACTGATCGCCGAGTTTGCCCCACAGCGGAGTGGCCGCGGTCGACGCGAGCAGATACGCGGTGACCACCCACGACAGATGTTCGAGCCCGCCCAGGTCGCTGACGATGGTGGGCAGCGCGGTCGACACGATCGTCTGGTCGAGGGCGGCCAGCAGCATGCCGAGCAGCAGCGCGCCGATCGAGACGACGACGCTGCCGTGCACCGGCGCCTCCTTGGCGTCGACGGCGGCCGCCGAGCGCCTCCGCACGGCCGACTCGTTCACACCGTACGGGGGGTCGTGCGGCGGTGCGTCCGGGTCGTGCACATCACCGGGTGTCTCGCCCGTCATGCGGACCTCCCATGAGCCCCTGGGGTCTCGGTCACCCTCCATGGTGGTCGGTATGGCGGGTTATGGCCTGTTGAAGCTTGTAACGGGTGCGGAAGGCGGGATTCCGGGGGCTCCTGGGAGAAGGTGTGGTGGATGTGACTAACCTCGGGAGTTCCGAGGGGGCGAGTCTCAGGGGGAGGGACCCAACGCGTGACTGAACCGAACGGGCATGTCTGCCCCGAGTGCGCCGCGCCCCGGACGCCGGACGGCACCCCGTCCTGCGCCTGCACCCGGCGCGCGTCCGACGCCCTGCGCGACGCGCGCACCGCGGAGGCGGCAGCGGCGGAGGACTTCGATCCCCTGCGCATCCGCCCGTACGTGGACCTGACAGCGAACGAGTCCGCCCCCTCCCCCGCCACCATGCGCCTGCGTACGGTGCCGTCGGAGGCCCTCACCCCCGTACGACACGTCGACCCCGGGAACGAGCCCCCATACCCACCCCCACTCCCCCTCGCGGAGGAACCTCCCCGGCGCCGACGGCGTACGGCCCTGCTGGCCGTGACCGGGGCCGCGGTGGCGGTCGTGGCGGCGGCGGGGTTCGCGAGCGGGCTGTTCTCGTACGACGCCCCCGCGCGGGACAGGGCGCTGCCGGACGACGTACGGGCCAGCGTCCCGGACCCGTCACCGACGCCGACGTCGACGCCGCCGTCCCCGTCGCCGCGATCGGGCTCGGGGTCGGCCCCCGAGAGCGCCGCATCCCCCATGACCACGGCACCCCCATCACCCAGCGGAAGTCCATCACGCTCGGCATCAGCGTCGGCGTCGGCGACGCGATCGCAGCCGCCCACCCCCTCGCAGTCACCTACACCCACACCCACGCCCACCACGGCCGCCTCCCTGGCTCCGGGCCAGGGCTCCACGGGCGATCAGCCCGCCCAGACCCTGCGCCGTGGCGACCAGGGCCCCGAGGTCACCGAACTCCAACTGCGCCTGCGCCAGTTGTCCCTCTACACCGGCAAGGCCGACGGCACGTACTCCGGTCAGGTCGAGGACGCGGTACGCCGCTACCAGTGGGCCCGTGGCATCACGGGCGACAAGTCCGGGGTGTACGGGGCGGCGACGCGGACGAGCCTCGAGGGCGAGACGCGGACGCCGTAGGGGTTCGGCGGGTTCTTCGGCTGCGGCCCGGCGGGGGTTGCTCGCGCAGTTCCCCGCGCCCCTGAGGCGGGGGCTTCGCCCCGCATCCCCCGCGCCCTTTGAGAGTGCCGCCGCGCATCGACGAGGCCGTTGAGGCCGATGGGGAGCCTGGGGCGCAGCCCCGGCCCCCAGGGGCGCGGGGAACTGCGCGATCGGCCCCCACCGGCCCGCAGCCGACGAACCCACCCGGGGGTCTGGGGGCGGAGCCCCCAGGTGCGGATGGGACGGGTAGGGGCGGCGGGGGCGAGGAAAACGGGTGTCAGGCGATGTGCAGGCGTATCGTCCCGCCCCCGACAACCTCCACCCGCACCTGCGTCAGATCACGCACGACGACATCCGGCCGATGAAAGCCGGCCCGGGGCCCCACCCCCACCACCCGCATCCCGGCAGCCCGCCCCGCAGAAATCCCGGCCCCCGAGTCCTCGAAAACCACACACTCCTCAGGCGCCACACCCAACTCGGCAGCACCCTTCAGAAAACCCTCGGGATCAGGCTTGCTCGCACCGACGGACTCCGCGGTGACCCGCACATCCGGCAACCCCAGCCCGGCGGCAGCCATCCGCGCCGTGGACAGCCCCACATCCGCGGAGGTGACAAGGGCATGCGGCACCCCGTCCAGCGAGGCGAGAAACTCCGCGGCACCCGGAATCGCGACGACCCCGTCCATGTCCGCGGTCTCCTCGGCGAGCATGCGCGCGTTGTCGGCGTAGTTCTGCTCCATGGGCCGGTTCGGCAGCAGCACCGCCATCGACGCGTACCCCTGCCGCCCGTGGACGACCTTCATGACCTCGTCCCCGTCCAGCCCGTGCCGCTCGGCCCAACGGCGCCAGCAGCGCTCGACCACGGCGTCCGAGTTGACGAGGGTGCCGTCCATGTCGAGCAGGAGGGCGCGGGCGGTCAGAACGGTGGTGGCCGTCATCGGCAGGCTCCAGAGCATGGGGGAAGGGGCCGGGGGCGTCCATTGGATCAGCACCGGGTCCCCCGGGGACAAGGCGGCCCCGCCCGCCGGTCAGGGAGTGCGGACGGGAGCCACTTTGTTTCTCTACGATACAAAACGAGAGGGATCGGCGCCACCACCTCCGACCAGGACGAGCGTCGGACCCCTCGACAACACCCCGACGAGCGGGGCACCAGTGGCTCAGGCCGCCACCGCCTCGTACAGACTCCAGACCCCCAGCGCCAGCATCAGCACGGCCGCGACCTTGGTGATGAGCTCCAGCGGAACCCGCTTCATCAGGGCCTTGCCGCCGACGATGCCGAGTCCGGCCACCGCCCAGAGCGCGAGCACCGCACCGAGACCGACCGAGAGCGGGTCGTCGTACCGGGCCGCGAGGTTCGCCGTCATGATCTGCGTGAGGTCACCGAACTCGGCGACCAGGATGAGCATGAAGCCCGCCCCCGAGACCTTCCAGAAGCTCTGGTTCGCGGGATCGCGGATCTCCTCCTCGTCCTCGCCCTTCTTCAGGAGCAGCACGGCGGCACCGGCGAGGAACAGCACACCCGTGATCGCGTGCACGATCTGCTGCGGCAGCAGGGTCAGCACACTGCCCGCGGCGACGGCGAGCGCGACATGCACGGCGAAGGCGGCGGCGACGCCCACGAAGACGTACGAGGCGCGGTAGCGGGTGCCGAGGACGAGCCCGGCGAGCGCGGTCTTGTCCGGCAGCTCGGCGAGGAAGACGACGCCGAAGACGAGCGCCATCACGGTGATGCTGATCAAAATCCCTCAATCGGTCGGGGCTGCCCCACCGAGAGTGCTGTGACTGCTACGCGACACCTCGGCACGGCAGCACACATCGGCGCCCGCACGAGGACGTACGCGCGGACAGTGCACTGCTCTGCCGAAGGTCTCGCTGGCCGACCGTGACGGTCTGCCTCCGGGCGCCGGCTCAGACGAGCTGAGCAGTATGTCGACGGTCCGGCGAAGAGCTACTCCCCTTCTGCGCCACCCATCGTACGGGATGACGAAACGAGCCGGACAGGGCCAAAGGTCCCGAGCCCCTCGGACCGGCCACACCGCCGCACCCTCGGAGCCCGCCTTCCCCGATCCACAGAAACCGATTACCCCGAACCTCTTGGCATGTCATGCCCACGTCACTAGCTTCTTACCTGTCTCACACCTTCCGGAAATGCGCCACCGCGAGCATGGGCCCGCTCGCCCCAACGTCCCCCCACCTCAAGGGAGTTCGCATGCCAAAGGTCTACGCGCGTCGACGGCTGAGCATACTCGCAGCCTTCACCGGCCTGATAGCCATGGTCGGGATTTTCAACGGCCCGGCCGCCTCCGCCGCGCTCCCCACCCCGGTCAGCGCCGCCACCGCGCGCACCTACCTCGCCTCGCTCACCGTGGCGACGGAGAACCGCACCGGCTACGACCGTGATCTCTTCCCCACCTGGATCACCATCAGCGGCACCTGCAACACCCGTGAGTACGTCCTCAAGCGCGACGGTTCGAACGTCGTCACCAACTCCGCCTGCACCGCCACCAGCGGCACCTGGTACTCGGTCTACGACGGCGCCACCTGGACCGCCGCCTCCGACCTCGACATCGACCACCTCGTCCCGCTCGCCGAGGCCTGGGACTCCGGCGCCAGCGCCTGGACCACCGCCCAGCGCCAGGCCTTCGCCAACGACGTGACCCGTCCGCAGCTCATCGCCGTCACGGACAACGTGAACCAGCAGAAGAGCGACCAGGACCCGGCCGAGTGGATGCCCCCGCTCAGCTCCTACGCCTGCACCTACGTCCGCGCCTGGGTCCAGGTGAAGTACTACTACAACCTCAAGGTCGACTCGGCGGAGAAGAGCAAGCTCAGCTCGGTCCTCAGCGGCTGCTGATCCCCGCACCGATCCCCGCACCTCTCCCCCCACGGATCCCCACCGGTCCCCTCCCCCCACGGAAACCGGCGCAGTTCCCGGAACCTCCCCGCTCATCTCCGTCGTTCCGTACCGTACGGGGCGACGGAGAGGGGTGATCACCTTGGCGGAGCTGCGCCTGGGACCGCTGTTGAGGTACGTCGACGGCTCGTCCGCGACCTTCTGGGTCGAGGCGAGCCGTCCGTGCACCGCCGAGGTGCGCTGCGCCGACGGCGCCCGCGGCTCGGCCCGCACCTTCCAAGTCGCGGGTCACCACTACGCGTTGGTGCCGGTGAGCGGTCTGACCCCGGGCACGGACACCACCTACGAGGTGCTGCTGGACGGCGTCGATGTCTGGCCGCTGCCCGGCTCCCCCTTCCCGCCCTCCGTCGTCCGCAGCCGGGGCGAGGAGGACGCCGTCCGTGTCACCTTCGGCTCCTGCCGCTGGGCCGCGCCGCCCGCCGGCGAGAAGGACCCGGTCGGGCCCGACGCGCTGGACACGCTGGCGGCCCGTATCGCGGGCGAGCCCGAGAGCGAACGGCCGGACGTCCTGGTCCTGTTGGGCGACCAGGTGTACGCCGACGAGACCTCGAAGGCCACCCAGCGCTGGCTCGCCGCCCGCCGCAACCTCGCGGACCCCCCGGGCGACCAGGTCGCGGACTACGAGGAGTACACCCGCCTCTACTACGAATCCTGGCTCGACCCGGAAGTGCGCTGGCTGCTGTCGACCGTGCCGAGCTGCATGATCTTCGACGACCACGACGTCATCGACGACTGGAACACCAGCGCCTCCTGGCTCGCCGACATGCGGGCCACGGCGTGGTGGCGCGAGCGGCTGCTGAGCGGACTGATGTCGTACTGGGTCCACCAGCACCTCGGCAACCTCTCCCCGCGCGAACTCGCCGAGGACGCCCTGTACGCCGCCGTCCGCGAGACCCCCGACGGCACCGACGTGCTGAGCGCCTTCGCCGCCCAGTCCGACGCCGACCCGGCCTCCGTCCGCTGGAGCTACCGCCGCGACTTCGGCCGCGTACGGCTGCTGATGGTGGACACCCGGGCGGCCCGCGTGCTGGCCGAGGACCAGCGGGCGATGCTGGACGCGGGCGAGGAGCGGTGGCTGCGCGAGCAGGCGCTGGACGCGCCGGGCTCCTGCGACCACCTCCTGATCGGCACCTCACTGCCCTGGCTGCTCCCCCACCTCGTGCACGAGGCCGAGGCATGGGACGCCGCTCTGTGCCGGGGTGAACGGGGCGCGCGCTGGGCCCGGTTCGGGGAGAAGCTGCGCCGCCGGGCCGACCTCGAGCACTGGGCGGCCTTCCCCGCGTCCTTCGCCGCGCTCGCGGAGCTGATCGCCGAGGCCGGTTCCGGGCCGGACGCCCCGGCGACGGTGTCCGTGCTGTCCGGAGACGTCCACCACGCCTACATCGCCGAGCCCCAGTGGCCTTCCGCGACCCCCGGAACGCCCTCCCCCCGCTCCCCCGACGCCCGCGTCCTCCAGCTGACCTGCTCCCCCGTCCACAACTCCATCCCCCTGTCCATACGGCTCGGCTTCCGCTTCGGGTGGAGCGCGGTCGGCCGGGCGATCGGCCGCCGGTTCGCCCGGCACGGCAAGTGCGACCGGCCGCCCGTCGACTGGCGCAAGACGGGCGGCCCTTGGTTCGGGAACCAGCTCATGACCCTGACCCTGCACGGACGTTCGGCCCGGCTGCGGCTGGAGCAGGCGCGGGCAGGGAAGGGCGGGGGCGCCGCCCGGCTGCGGACGGTCATGGAGTCCGAGATCGCTTCGTGAACGTCCACGGTCGTGCACCGTCGTGCACGGTCATGCGCTGTCGTCCTCTGCCGCCCCTTGTCGTCCTCTGCCGTCCCCTGTCGTTCACAACACGCTTGTGAAGCAAGCGTGATAGCTGTGCGAGAGGTGCGTGAGGGCCGCGTGAGGTACCCGTGACGCATCCCACAGCGGGCGGCGATCCTCCCGCCCGGGGCTCGGTTCGGGTTCTCGCCGACGGCATGATGAGGCGGACCGTCCGCTTCCAGGGGGCCTTCCCGTGGAGCCCCCAGCAGGCGGTTCGCCGTCATGCGCCCTCCATGCCCGGGAGTCACACCTTTGTCTGCAGTGAGCGCCGCGCCCTCCGGGACCACCCCTGCCGTCGATGTGTCCCTCGCCGTCGTCGGCGCGGGACCGCGGGGCACCAGCGTCCTTGAACGCCTGTGCGCCTCCGCGCCGGAGCTGCTCCCGCCCGGAGCACGGCTGACGGTCCACATGGTCGACCCGTCGCCGCCCGGCCCCGGCCGCGTCTGGCGCACGGCGCAGTCGCCGCATCTGCTGATGAACACCGTGGCCTCGCAGGTGACCCTCTTCACCGACGACAGCGTGGACTGCTCGGGCCCGGTCCGCCCCGGGCCGAGCCTGCACACCTGGGCGGGTGGCGAACTGGGCCCGGACGACTACCCGACCCGCGCGCACTACGGCCGCTACCTGGAGTGGGTGTTCGCCGAGGTGGTGCGCGCGGCGCCGCCCGGAGTGCGCGTCGAGGTGCACCCGGCGCGCGCGGTACGGCTCGACGACGACCCCGACGGCCGCCAGACCCTCACCCTCGACAACGGGCGCGCACTGCCGGAGCTGTCCGCGGTCGTCCTCGCCCAGGGCCATCTGCCGGCGGCCCCGGACCGTGCCCAACGCGACCTCACGGCGTACGCCGAACGGCACGGCCTGCGCCACATCCCGCCCGCCAACCCGGCGGACGTCGACCTCTCCGCCGCCGTACCCACTCCCGGCGAGCCGGTCCTGCTGCGCGGCCTCGGTCTCAACTTCTTCGACCACATGGCCCTGCTCACGACGGGCCGCGGCGGCCGTTTCACCCGCACCGCCGAGGGCCTGCGCTACCTCCCCTCCGGCCGCGAGCCCCGTCTGTACGCGGGCTCGCGCCGCGGTGTCCCGTACCAGGCCCGCGGCGACAACGCGAAGGGGCCCTACGGCCGCCACCTCCCCCTCGTCCTCACCGACGAGGCCATCGCCGGCTTCCGCAAGCGCGCCGACTCCGGTGAGGCGCCGGACTTCCTGGGCGAGATATGGCCGTTGATCGCGAAGGAGGTGGAGACGGTCTACTACGAGGGGGTGTGCGCCGGGCGGTGGGAGCGTCCGAGGCTGCTGGAGTTCAGGGACCGTTTCCTCGCCGCCCCGCACCGGAGCCCTCAAGAGGCCCGCGTCCTGGACGAGTTCGGCGTCCTGGAGGGCGAGCGCTGGTGCTGGGACCGCGTTTCGCGCCCGTACGCCGGCCGCGACTTCGCCACGCCCGGCGCCTGGCGCTCCTGGCTGCTGGCGCATCTGCGCGAGGACGCCGAGCAGGCCGCGCTCGGGAACGTCGACGGTCCCCTGAAGGCCGCCCTGGACGTACTGCGCGACCTGCGCAACGAGGTGCGGCGGATCGTGGACCACGGGGGCCTGCCGGGCGGCTCGCGGCGTGACCACCTGGACCGCTGGTACACACCGCTCAACGCCTTCCTCTCCATCGGGCCGCCCCGCCGCCGCGTCGAGGAGATGGCCGCGCTGATCGAGGCGGGTGTCCTGGACGTCCTGGGCCCCCGGCTGGAGGTGCGGGCCGAGGACGGGGCGTGGGTCGCGCACTCCCCCGACGTGCCGGGTTCGACCGTGCGCGCGACGACGCTGATAGAGGCGCGGCTGCCGGAACCGGACCTCAGGCGGACGGGCGACGAGCTGCTCACCCGGCTGCTGAGGACGGGCGGGTGCCGCCCGCACACGAGCGACGGTTACGAAACCGGAGGGCTGGACGTAACACCGCGCCCCTACCGTCTGATTGACCGTCAAGGTCGTGCGCACGCACGGCGGTTCGCCTTCGGGGTGCCTACGGAGGGCGTGCACTGGGTGACCGCGGCCGGGGCCCGGCCAGGGGTGGATTCGGTCACGCTTTCGGACGCCGACACGGTGGCGCGGGCCGCGCTACGTGCGGCGACAGCGGAAACGGAAGCTCAAGCGGAACCCGGAGCATGGCTAAATGTTGAACTTGCAAGCATTGATTAGGTTCACCTAACGTTGGTGACTCACTCGGTTCCGCCCCCAGGATCCGGTTCCCCACGGACCGGACCAGACCGAAGGAGTCCCCCACATGACCAACCGCCTCAACAGCGCTCAGCCGTACGCCATCGGCCTGTTCCGCATCGTCATAGGCCTGCTCTTCGCCGTGCACGGCGCCGCCTCGCTCTTCGGTGTCCTCGGCGGCGCGGCCGGCACCGACGGCGGCTCCATCCCGTCCGGCACCTGGCCGGGCTGGTACGCGGCCGTGATCCAGCTCGTCGGCGGTGCCCTGGTGCTGCTGGGCCTCGGCACCCGCGGCGCGGCGTTCATCGCGTCGGGCTCGATGGCGTACGCGTACTTCGACGTGCACCAGTCGATGGCCCTGTGGCCGATCCAGAACGGCGGCGAGCTCTCCGTGCTGTTCTGCTGGACCATGCTGCTGCTGGTCTTCACCGGCTCCGGCGCGCTCGGCCTCGACCGTCTCTTCGCCGGGCGCACGGCCGCGTCCCGTGCGGACGAGCGTGCCTCGGAGCCCGTCGCGGCCTGACCCGGCCGCCACCCGGCCGCAACCCGGGACGGCGCCCACCTCCCTCACCCGGAGGTGGGCGCCGTCCCGTACCGCGCTCTCTCAGGCCGTCCCGTACGGCCCTCGCTCAGGCGGTCCCGGCGACCCATCCGAACGGGACGGTGAAGCACGCCAGCCGCGCGCCTCCCGCGCCCGGCCCGTCGTAGAGCACGACCGAACCGGCCCCGCCCGGCCTGAAGCCCCAGTCGTGCCGGCTCCTCGCCTCACCCGTCCCGTTCTCGTCGGCGGTGAAGTCCAGCCACACCTCGTTGTCCGGATCAGCGTGAGCCGGGTCCGCGAGGTGCTGGTAGACCCCGCCCGCCGCGGCCGGATCGGCGGCGCAGGACTTCTGGTGCACCCGCGCCCCGAACGCGTGGCCCGCCCTCACTCCGGTCACCCGCAGCCGTACGGTCGTGGCGCCTCGCTCGTCCATCAGCTGGCTCACCTCGATCCAGCCGGCCGCCGGAACGACCCGCATGTCGTACGTCAGCGCCGCCGACGGAACGAAGGCGCCGGGCGGCGCGAACCGCGCGTCCGTCGTCATCCAGTAGCCGTCCGCTCCCGCGCCGCCACCCACCGTCAGTACGGCCGACGCCAGGGCGCCGGCGATCATCCCTGCCACCATCGCTGTCCCACTCCTCCGATACTCGTCCCCGCCCTGACTTCGCCCCTCCCCTACTCGCTCCCGCCGTGAGGAGCACATGAACCCCCAGTGACCCTCCTGTCACACCCGCCGCGTACGCTGTATGGCTGTCACAGGCCGCCTGCCGCTCCCCCGCGACGTAGCGGCGAGGTCGTGCCAACGGGGGAGTACAGGGGAGTTTCGGTGTTGGAGAGTGTGGGGCCGCTGACGGGCAGCCCATGGATCTACGCGGCGGTGGCCGTCTCGGTCCTGCTGGACGTCTTCCTGCCGGTCCTGCCGAGCGGCGTCCTCGTCATCACGGCGGCCACGGCAGCGGCGGCGGGCTCCGCGGGGGCCGCCGTCGGGCAGGCGGTGCCCAACATCATGGCGCTCACCCTCTCCGCGGCCACCGCCTCGGTCCTCGGCGACCTGGTGGCCTACCGGCTGGCCTGGCGCGGCGGCGAACGTCTGGACCGGGCCATAGCCCGCTCGCGCCGGCTGTCCAGCGCACAGGAACGTCTCGGCGCGGTCCTCGCGCGCGGCGGCGGCGCCCGGGGCGCACTGGTCGTCCTCGCCCGCTTCGCGCCCGCCGGACGCTCGGTCGTCTCGCTCGGCGCGGGCGCGGCCCACCGCCGGGTCCGCGAGTTCCTGCCGTGGTCGATCGTGGCGGGCCTGGCCTGGGCCGCCTACAGCGTCGCCCTCGGCTACTTCGGCGGCCAGTGGCTGGGCGCGAGCTGGTTCGCGACCGGGGTGTCGTTCCTGGCACTGTTCGGCGCGGGGGCGGGCGCGGCGTACCTGATGCGCCGTCCCGAACCCCAGGAGTCGGGCACCGGCGCCTGACCCACGAACCAGCGGACACGCGGACACGCGGACACGCGGACCTGCGGATACGCGGACCTGCGGATACGCGGACCTGCGGGCGCGTGAGGCGCTATCCGGCGCGCTGCGGCTGAGCGGCTCCCCGTACCTCCAGGCCGTCCAGCAGTTCGGCCGTGGCGGCGGCGATCGCCTCGACCGCGCGGTCGAACACCTCACGGTTGTGGGCGGCCGGGGCGCGGAATCCGGACACCTTGCGGACGTACTGGAGGGCGGCGGCCCGGATCTCCTCCTCGGTGGCCTCTTCGGGGAGCACGGGCGGGCGGAGTGTCTTGATGCTGCGGCACATGCGTCCAGTCTCGCGCACACCTGTGGGAACCCGGGGCGTCGGTCCTGTTGCCGTAGCGGGATGATCTACGTCGAGGCGGCCACCTTCCGGGGCCGACCGACGAGAGGATCGAACAGCCATGACGAAGGACCAGTCGAAGGAACGGGCCGACGAACGGTCTCAGGAACGGTCGACCGTGGCGGTACTGGGCCCGGGCGGCGTCGGCGGACTGCTGGCGGCGCTGGTGGCCCGGGCCGGACACCGGGTGATCTGTCTGGCCGGGGACGAAACGGCGCGGGCGCTGCGCACGGACGGCATCCGCGTCCGCAGCGGCCGGTTCGGGGACTTCACCGCGGCCGTGGAGGCCGACACCGAACTGCGCGAACCGGTCGACGCCTGCCTGATCACCGTCAAGCACACGGCGCTCGACGCGGCCCTGGAGCGGGTACGGCCGGACGTGCTCGGGGACGGCCTGCTGGTCCCGTTCCTGAACGGTGTCGAACACCCCGCGACGCTGCGCGCCCGCTACGGCGCCGCCCGTGTCGCCCCCGCCGTCATCCGCGTCGAGTCGACCCGGACCGCCCCCGGGGTCATCGAACACGGCAGCCCCTTCGCCGAGATCGACCTGACCGGCGAGAGCGTGCCGCGCGGCCGACTGGACGCGCTCGCCGGGGTGTTGGCGGCGGCCGGCCCCACCGTCCGCGTGCTGGACGACGAGGCGGCGACGCTGTGGGCGAAGATGTCGTTCCTCGCACCGTTCGCGCTCCTGACGACCCGTTACGGGGTACCGCTGGGCGAGGTCCGTACGAGCCACCGCGAGGAGTTGACGGCCCTGGTGGCGGAGACGGCCGCCGTCAGCCGGGCGTGCGGCGCCCCGGCGGACCCGGCCGTGGCCCTCGCCCGCTACGACGCCTTCCCGCCGGACACCAAGTCCTCCATGCAGCGCGACGCCGAGGCGGGCCGTCCGCTGGAACTGGACGCGATCGGCGGCGCGTTGCTGCGGGCCGCGGACCGGCACGGGGTGGCCGTGCCGGTGGCGCGGGGGCTGGTGCGGGAGTTGGAGGAGCTGGAGGAGCTGGAGGGCAACCGCCGCCACTGAGCCCGACTACGGCTCACCCTGACTACGGTTCACCCCGACTACGGTTCACCCGACGCGCGGCTCAGGCGTGGCTCTTGGCCAGCACTTCCAGGATCTCGTCCGTCGTGCCCGTCTCACCGAGACGCGGGAAGATCCGCTCGACGCTGTTGCGGTGGGTCTCGGCGTCGATGTCGGACATCGCGTCGGTGGCCAGGGTGACGTGGTAGCCGTGCTCGTGGGCGGCGCGGGCGCTGGACTCGACGCCGATGCTGGTGGCGATGCCGACCACCACGATCTGGGTGATCCCGCGGCGACGCAGCTGCAGGTCGAGGTCGGTGCCGTAGAACGCGCCCCAGTTCCGCTTGGTGACGACGATGTCCTCCGGGTGACCGGCGAGCTCGTCGACGAGGACGTCCCAGCCCTCCGGCCAGACACGGGGGGCGCGGGCGGGGCCGTCGATGCGCCCGGGGACGCCGTCCGCGCCGTCGGCGGCGGCGGTGACCCGGACGAGGACGACGGGGAGGCTCTGCTCGCGGAACGCGTCCGCGAGCCGGGCCGCCCGCTCCACGACCTCGGCGGCCGGGTGCGGGGCGAGGCCCGGGTTTCCGGCGATGCCGTTCTGCAGGTCGATCACGACGAGCGCGGTCTTCGGGTCGAGCGTGGTGACAGCCATGGTCAGGCCTTTCGGGGGGTGGAGGGCGCGAGGGTGCGCAGGGATCGGTCGAGCAGGGTCACCGCCAGGAGCAGCGTGGCTCCGGCGAGCATGAAGAGGGCCAGGTCGTGCAGGCCCCCGGTGTCGGCGCCATGGGGGAAGACGGCCGCGTCGGCGGCGGAGGCGACCATCGCGCCGAGGTACATGAAGGTGCGCAGGAGTCCGGCCGCGGAGCCCATGCGGGCGGGGTCGGCCTGCCGGTAGAGGGCGTTCTGGTTGGCGAGGCCGTTGAGGCCCTGCGGGATGCCCATGACGATCCCGACGGCGCCGAGCAGCCAGATCGCACTGCCGGAGTTCGCGCCCAACAGCGCGGCACAGCCGGCGATCTGCACCAGACTGCCCACGACGAGCTTGCCCCGGATCGCCTCGCGGCGCCCGGTGACGGCGGAGACGGCCAGCGCGCTGAGCGACAGGGGCAGCAGTACGAGTCCGGCGGTGGCGGCGGACAGGTCCCGCCCCTCCTCCAGCCACTGCGTGAAGCCGTACAGGAACGCGTACGCCGTCGTGAAGCTGAGGAATTGACGCAGGAAGGTCGCCAGCATGGGGACGTTGCCGCCGAGCACCCGCAGGTCGATGAACGGCTCCGCGACGCGAACCTCCCGCAGGGCGAAGGCCGTTGCCGCGCCGACGGCGAGGACGAGCAGCCACCAGTGGTCGGCCCGCGGTTCCATCAGGAAGAACATGAGGGCGGCGAGCAGGCCGGCGAACAGCGCCATGCCGAGCGGATCGACGCTCCGCCTCTCCCGCCGCCCGCCCGGGCTCTTCGGCAGCCGCAGCACACCGAGGACCAGACAGGCCCCCGACAGCGGCACGTTGACGAGGAAGATGGTGCGCCAGCCGCCCACGCCGATCAGCAGTCCGCCCAGGGTGGGGCCGACGACGGAGACGGTCTGGGCGGAGACGGCGAGCGCGGTCAGCACTCCGGCCGGGCTGTCCCGCCCGGTGCGCTCGGCCTCACTGCGGGTGAGGCTCATCGAGGCGGGGTAGGCGGCGGAGGTGCCGACTCCTAGCAGCACCCGGGCGGCGACCAGCGCGCCGAGGCTCGGAGCGAGGGCGCCGAGCAGCCCGGCGATCCCCACGAGCGCCGTCCCGATGAGATAGAGACGACGAGGTCCGTACGTGTCCACGAGCCGTCCGATGACGGGCTGCCCCACGGCGGTGGCCAGGTAGAGCCCCGTGACCAGCCAGGCCGTCTGCGCGGGCGGTGCCCCGAGCGCGGCCCCGATCGGCACCAACGCCACCGCGATCATGGCGGAGTTGATGGGGTTCAGCACCGACCCCAGGACCATCGGGGCGATCAGCCGCCGGTCGAAGGAGTCCGCGGGGCGGGGGCGCGAGGCCCGGTCGGAGCGAGCAAGCCCGGATATCTTGGGCATCACGGCCGGGTGAGCCGGTCCAGTACGGCCATGGCCTCGATGACGGTCTGCCGCTCGGCCTCCGTGCAGCGGTCCTCGAAGGCCCGGGCCAGCCACTCCGCACGAGCCTGCCGGGTGCCCTCGATGCGCTCGCGCCCCGCCTCGGTGAGCGTGACGAGCTGCCGCCGGCCGTCCCCGGGGTCGGGGTTGCGCTCGATCAGCCCGTACTGGTCGAGCGCGGCGAGCGTGGCGGCCATCGACTGCGGGCGCACCCCCTCGGAGGCCGCAAGTCCACTGGCCGTCGCGGCGCCGCTCTTGCTCACCAGCGTGAGCGCGGACACCTGGGAGGGCGTGAGGTCCTGCGCCTCACCCTCCGTCTCGGCGACTTCCCGAATCCGCCGCCGCAGCCGGTTGAACGCGACCCGCAGATCCCGCGCGGCACGGGCGGCGGACCCGGAGACGCCGTCGACACCTTCGGTGTCATCCCTGCTGTCGTCCATGCCCCCACGCTAGGACCTTCAGTTCAGACTGTCCAGTTCAAACTGCACAGTCTGGGCTGAGCAAATTACTGGGCTGAGCAATTTCTGGTGATACGGGGAGCCAATGGAACCGGAAAGAAATCCACGGGCGCTTCCCGCCCGCCCCGGGCAGGATGTGCCCCCGTGAACCACATCCTGTGCGGGCTCGCCGCCAACCCGGCCCTCCCCTCCGAGCTGGTCGACCGGCTGATCACGGTCGCCGACGACGAGATCGCCGCGGAACTCGCCGCCCGCCCGGGCCTCGGCCGCGCCCAGGTACTCGCGCTGGCCGCCCGCGACGAGGACACCGCCGTACACCTCGCGTACGAGGGACGGCTGACGTCCGCCGACATCGACCCCGTGGCCCGGCCGCAGGCCGCGCTCGCCCTGCTCGACACGAGGGCCGGCCTCCCGGAGTGGGCGCGCCGCTTCGCGACGGATCCGGTCATCGAGCGCCGCGCGAAGCTGGCCGCCTGCCCGGACCTTCCCCCCGATGTGACGGACACGCTCGCCGCCGACTCAGAGATCGCGGTGGTGGCCGAGCTCGCGCTGTGGACCACGCCGGACATGGCCGCCCGGCTCGCGCGACACCCGCATGCGGAGGTCCGCCGCGCGGTGGCGGCCAACGAGGCGACACCGCCGGCCGTACTGGAGATGCTGCTGACCGGGGACGGGCTGCCTCCGGCGCGGCGCTGTCTGGTCTGCGACCGGGAGCGGACTCCGGCCGCTCACGCTCGCCCGCATCCGCATCCGCACCTGCACCCGCACCCGCACCCGCCCGACGACCTGCCGCCGGGCGCGTTCTGCACCGGTTCCCACGAGTCCACCGTGCACGACATGTGGCGGCAGGCACTGAGCAACCCGGCCACTCCCGCCCGGGCCGCCGCGGGCTTCGCCGGCCATTCCTCGGCGCTGCTGCGCTGGTCGCTCGCCGGCCGCCCCGATCTGCCCCCGGAGGTATGGGGACGGCTGGCCGACGACCCGCTGCCCGGCATACGGGGCGACCTCGCCGAGAACCCCGCGGTCGACGCCACCCACCTGCGCGCGCTGGCCACCGACGTGAGCCCCGACGTGCGGCGCAGCCTGGCCCACAATCCCCGTGTGCCACTGGATCTGCTCACCTCCCTGGCGGGCACCGCCAAGATCGGCGCGACCCTGCTGCCACGGATCGCCGCCGCCACCCCTGCCGAGGTCGAGAACCTGGCCGAGTCTCCCGACCCGGCCGTACGGATGCTCCTGGCCGCACGACGTGATCTGCCGCCCGGGACACGCGACGCGCTGGCCGCCGACACCGACGCGAAGGTGCTCAAGTCCATCGCCCCTCACCCCGGCCTCTCCGAGGCCCGGCTGCGCGACATGATCGACCGTCACGGAGTCCGGGTGCTGGCCAAGGTGGCGACGAACCCGGACGCGTCGCCGTCCCTCCTGGAGTACGTGACGAGACACGACCCACCGGTCCCGAAGGCGTTCCGCGAGGTGGCCCGCCATCGCAACGCGACGGCGCCGGCCCTGCTCGCCTGCCTGACCGACCGACAGGCGCGACCGGTGGCCGCCGCCCACCCGTCCCTGCCCGTACCGGTCATCGTCGAACTGCTCAGCGACGCCGAGGGCCGCGTGGCGGAGGCGGCCGCGGCCAACCCGTCACTGCCGCCGGCCATGATGCTGAAGCTGACCCCTTGACCCCGCCGGGGCAAGGAACGGCTCCAGCAGACCGAGAAGCCGGTCCGGGCGGTGCAGCGGGATGATGTGCCCGCAGTTCTCGATGACGTGGCCGATCAAGTGGTCGGTCACCGGCCGCAGTTGTTGTTCGAGCGCGCTGCCCACGGGGTGGGCGCCGATGGCCATGGTGGGCACGGTCAGCCGGGCCGTACGGACGGCGTCCTGGATCTGCCGGGAACTTTCGGGCAGGGCCCGGTAGTACGAGAAGGCGCAGCGCAGGGCCTCGGTCCCGGTGTACGCGTGGACGAAGGCGTCACGGACGGCGGGATCCACCCCCTGCCCGAGGGTGCCCGCGTCGAGGAACCAGTCGATGTACCGGTCCTCGTGCCCGGTCAGGACGGATTCCGCGAGGCCGGGTTTCGCGAGGCCGGATTCCGCGTGGAAGCCGAACCACCACGGCGCACCGTGGGCGAGGAACTCCTCGGCGCCCGGCAGCCTGCCCACCAGTGACTCCATGACGACGAGTCGCCGGACGAGGTCGGGGCGGCGCATGGCGAGCAGGAAGGCCGGCGGGGTGCCCGCGTCGATGCCGACCACGGCGGCCGAGGTCTCTCCGAGGGCGTCGAGGAGGGCTTCGGCATCGGCCGCGAGCGTACCGGCGTCGTAGCCGTCCGCCGTGCGCGCGCTCGCGCCGCATCCGCGCAGGTCCGGTGCGATGACTCGGTACCGCCCGGCGAGCCCGTCCAGGACATGGGTCCACAGCTGCCAGGTGTGCGGGAAGCCGTGGAGCAGCAGAACG
This sequence comes from Streptomyces sp. GbtcB7, assembly GCF_019091445.1. Classification (NCBI taxonomy): domain Bacteria; kingdom Bacillati; phylum Actinomycetota; class Actinomycetes; order Kitasatosporales; family Streptomycetaceae; genus Streptomyces; species Streptomyces sp. GbtcB7. Next base: position 411,989 of record NZ_JAGXJM010000001.1, on the reverse strand, counting down.
GCCGGGCCCTCGCCGGCCAGGGCCACGTTGAGTTCGACACCGTTGGCTTTGACCTGCCGGAGTGCGACGGACACGAGACCTCCAGGTACTGGGGGGCGGTTACGAATGGTGACAACCAAAAACTAGGTAACTAACCTGGAGACGCCAAGACCGCACTTCCACGACAGGTAGTGAGCCCCAGGTGACCCCCTCATGACCCCTTCTCCGCCACAGCCCCGCGACGGGAACCGCGGGGATCTGTTCGATCCGCAGTGCCCGACCCGTCGCCTGCTCGACCGGATCGGTACGAAGTGGATGTCGATGGCCGTCAAAGTGCTGGCGGAGGCGTCCCCGGAGGAGGTGCGCTTCGCGGAACTGCAGCGCAGGATGCCCGGGATCTCACAGAAGATGCTGTCGGTCACTCTCCAGGGCATGACCCGCGACGGCCTGGTCGACCGCAGGGTGGAACCGTCGGTGCCGCCGCGCGTGTACTACCGGCTCACTCCGCTCGGCCTGTCACTGGAGGGCCCGCTGGCCATGGTCAGGGCCTGGGCCGAGGAGCACATGGCCGAGGTGGACCGAGCCAACGCGCGCAGCCGCGAACTCGCCGACGACGACTGACCGTTCGGGCCGCCGCGACAGGAAGCCGTCCGCCCTGGACGCCCCACCCGTTCGCGTGAAGTCCCCGAAGGAACTCGCACCTCAAATTCGAACAGGCGTACCATTGCCGCGTGGCTGCGACCTATGACTTCCCGAGTGACCTCCTGGCAGGCCAGGAGGAGCTGCACCAGGTCCGGGCGGAGCTCCTGGCCCTGCTCAAGAGGCTCCCCTGGTCGGTGGAACCCCTGGACGGCTTCAGCGACGACAAGGGCTGGCGCAAGGTGGAACGCCCCGCCTCCCCCGGCTGGACACCCGACGAACAGGCCGAGGTCGAGAAGCTCCGCCAACGCGAACGAGAACTCGCCGTCTTCGTCACCTGCCACCGCTTCTGGTCGGAGGTCGCCCCACCGGACACGGTGGACGCCCGCACGAAGCTGAAGCACGCCCACGAAGGCCCGCCACAAACGTCGTAATTCCGTGCCTCTCCGGGTACGAGGGAGCCTCCGCGCGGCAACAATGAGTCACCGGCGTTGACGCGGAGGTACTCATGCCCATGCTCCTCATCGAAGGCGACTACCGGATCCTGAACGCGAAACCGGACGGCGACACCGTCCGCTTCGACCCGCACGACGCGGCCTTCTGGTACGACATCCCCGGCACGCACAAGATCGACAAGACACACCGGAACAGCCGTGGCGGCGCCAACCTGCGGCTCGACGCGATCGACGCGCTGGAGACCCACTATCTGGGCACGGGCCCGCACGAGGTCCACCAGCCGCTGGACCTCGCCCACGCCGCCCGGGACGAGCTGCTGGGCTGGCTCGGTTTCACCACCGTCCAGCACGTCGGCGAGAAGGTCACCGCCAGCACCCCGGAGAGCGTGCCCGGTTTCATCCTGGCGAGCGCGATCGACGTACACAGCCGCTGCGTCGCGCTGGCCGGTCGCGGCGCACCACCCGCGGGGAAGAAGAGCGGCGACTGGATCACCGTGGACGTACCGCTGCTCCGCACCACCGCCAACCACCACCTGCTCACGCTCGGCCTGGTCTTCCCGACCTTCTACTCGAACCTCTTCCCCGACCTGCGCACCGAGCTGACCACGGTGTCCCAGCAGGCGAGGTCGGCGGGCCTCGGCGTATGGGCCAAGGACACGACGACCACCGGGGCGGCGATCACCGGCCTGTCCTCCCTCACGGACGACCTGGTGCTGCTCCCGAAGCTCTTCCGCCGCCTCGCGGACCACCTGCGCTTCGCGCCCGACTCCTCGCTGGACTGCTTCCCCAGCTACCTCTTCGGCGGCGCCGACCGATTCCGCATCCTCTCCCAGGGCCCCACCGCCAAGACCCTCACCGGCCTGCACCACGTGGTCGAGGTCGACGGCGGGACGGTACGCATGACCCACCCGATCGAGGACCTGGTCTTCGCCGAGGAATGACGGGGCCGGACGTCCGACCGTCAGAACTCTCGACCGTCAGAGATCTCAACCAACCGTCAGAGCTCTCAACTGTCTGAGCGCTCTCCGACCACCAGAACTTTCGGCCATCAGGGCTTCAGAAGTCCGCCCACCCACCAGTCACGCGGTTCACCCCTGACCACGGTGCGATGGCGCAGCGTTCCCTCGACGGTGAAGCCGAGCTTCTCGGCGAGTGCGCGGGAGGGCACGTTCCCGACCATCGCCCACCACTCGATCCGGTGTGCCCCGAGTACGGCGAAACCCCAGTCGCACAGGACCCGGGCCGCTTCCGCGGAGTACCCCCGGCCGCGCTGCTCCTTGGCCGCCCAGTAGCCGAGTTCGTAGACCCCCTCGGAGAGCCTCGTCAGACAGAACGAACCGACCAGCGCACCGTTGTCCGACCGGAAGGCACCCAGAATGTGGTCGCGATCCCCGGCCCAGCCCCGGGGCGCGGTCTCCCCGACGTACTTCTCGGCATCCTCACGCCGAAACGGTGACGGCGCCGGCGTGTAGTACTGGATGTCCTCGTCCTGACAGGCCGCGTACACCGCGTCCGCGTCGGAGGGGTCGAAGGGCCTGAGCAGAAGTCGCGCGGTCTCCAGAGTCACGGGATCCATGGCCGCAGTATGGCCAGCACCCACAAGCGCGACCACCGATTTTCCGGCGCCCTCGGGTCCCGCTACGGCATGTCCGGCGCGGTCCTGATCCAGCGGCGGAGCACCAGGCCGACCTGGGCCTCAGATCTCCATCGTGCAACCCAAAGGCGCGGCAAAATGCGCGATTATGGATGAAGGGGCTGTTCTGTAATGGGCCAGGGAGCCGCAGATGGACACCTCGGACGAACTCCTTCAAGGGGCTGACCCGGCGGCTCTTCTGACGCTGGACGGTACTATCCGCGGCCTCAACGCCGCGATGGCCGCAGCACTGGGCAGGTCTGCGGAGCAGTCCGTGGGACGTGACTTCGGTGATCTGTGGCCCGCAGGCCAGCGAATGTCGGCCGAGAGCCTCGTGGCCCACGCCGCCAAGACGAAGGCGGTCACGATGCGGGTGCTGGACTTCCCCGCGCGCGACGGAGCACCCGTTGCCAGCTTGATCGAGGCGCGGCCGGTCGAGGATCCCACCGGTGACGAGCAGTTGGTCTGGGTGCACGCACTGGATGCGCGGAACGACCTGACCAGTCTGTTGATCCCGTTCCGGATGGCCACCACGGCCGCCCACCTCGGCCTGTGGATGTATTCGCCCAATGACCACCAGATGGAGTGGCTCGGTGGCGCACCCGCCGTGGCCGCGCTCTTCCCTGATCCCACTACGTCGCTTTCCAGAGTGGTATCGGCGGTGCACCCTGACGACCGGGAGGCCTTGCGGCAGCTCCTGCGCTCGGCCTCCACCCAGGAGTCCCCCTGGGTGAAGGTGCGGTACCTCCCCCAGCACGAGGGCTGGCACCAACTGGCCGCCCAGACCCGTCGGATCCAGTTGGGATATGGCGGCCCCGAGCGGATCTTCGGGCTGGTCCGAGACGACACCAAGCAGGAGAAGCGCAAGGAGGAGGCGCAGGCCGCACTGACTGCCGAGCGACAGCGCGCCAAGGACATCGCCGACTTCTCTTCCGCCTTGATCACCGCGGCCACGGAGCAGGAACTGCAGCAGGTCGTCCTGACCCGGCTCGCCGCAACCTTCGGCGCCAGCGGCGCCCTGCTCGCACTCGTCGACGAAGGCCGCCTGCGCGTCTCCACCGATGCCGGGATAGCCATGTGGGAGGCCGGCGTCCTGCACGGCCTGCCGCTGGACCATCCGAGCGCCCTGCCCGAGTCGATCCGCACCGGCAAGCCGCAGTTCATCCCCGACCGGGAGGATTACATCCGCCGCTGGCCACACGGGGCCGAATTTCCGCGGCTCGGCCGACTCGGCTCCGACTACGCCACCTCGATCACCCCCCTCAGCGAGGCAGGCAATCAACCGCTCGGGGCATGGCTGGTGACCTACGGCAGCGGACACCAGCCATCCCTGGATGAGCGGACCCTCATGGGTACTCTGGCCGACCTGGCAGGCCAGGCACTGAGGCGCATCAGGTTGCAGCAGGCACGAGTCGAGCTGGCCACGGCGCTGCAGAAGACCATGCTCCCCAGGCTGCCCGAGCACCTCGCGGGCCTGGAGGTCGCCGCCCGCTACCGGCCGAGCCGGGACGGGCTGGACATCGGCGGAGACTGGTACGACGCCTTCGAGATGCCCGACGGCGCGGTCGCCCTGGAGATCGGCGATGTTCAAGGGCATGACGTGGACGCCGCCGCCCTCATGGGACAGGTGCGCTTGTCCATGCGCGCGATCGCCGCCCAGGAACGGGATCCGGGGACCGTGCTGATGCGCACCAACGAGCTGCTGACGACGATGGTTCCCCCACGATTCGCCAGCTGCACCATGCTGCGTTTCGACCCACGCGACGGACAGGTCATCGGCACCAGCGCCGGCCACGTGCCGTTGCTGTGCGCACGGAAGGACGGCAGCCACAGCGTCCACGAGCTGCCGGGCGGCCCGGTCCTGGGAGTCGTGCCCGACACCGAGTACGACGAGGAGACCTTCACCCTGGACGAGGACAGCGCGCTGGTGATGGTCACCGACGGAGTGGTCGAAGGACCGGGCCTCACGTTGGATGCCGGACTGGAGCGAGCCGGAACACTGGCCGGCGCGGCCCTCCACGACGGACTGAACGCCGAGCAGACCGCCGACCGCGTCCTCGACGCCGCGGTCGCGGTAGACCACCTCGACGACGTGGCCGTGCTGGTCATCCGACGCACATGACGCCACCCTCGCCCTCACACACCCGCCGCCCCCGTCGAGCGCTGCTCGATCTCGCCGAGAAAGACCAAGGCCCAGACCTCCGGGTACCCACCCGCTGATCTGGGCCTTTCTCGTGTCCTAGGACTGGTGGGCGCGGACGGTTTCGAACCGCCGACATCCGCCTTGTGAGTTCGATCACTCTGTGCCATAGCCTCCTGGAACGCGGTTCTGGGTTTGCCATTCGTTCCGACCGTGGTCGTCCCTGTCCGCCACTGTTCGGCGCCGTTGATGTCAGCCGGTGATGTCAGGCGGACAGCCTTAGTGGGTGCGATCCCGCCCCGCGTTGGCTCTGGCCCACCTGGCTGGCTAGGTTTTGGCACGACCATCGATCGTGGCGAGTGGAGAACACAGGTGCAGATCGCAGGCGTTGAGGTGTATGTCAATCACCCAGTGCTCCACCTGGGCGCGACTGACTGGGTTCCGACCTCCCTCGACCTGGGAGACGCGGATGCGGCAAGCTGTGACACCCATGTCGCAGTCCGCGTACGGCCTCAGCTGGATCTCATCCGAGTGCGCGTCTTCCGGAACTCCGACGATCCCGCGGGGGCCGATCCGAGATTTACGACCGTGTTTGACGGCCAACTCCTCCTGCCGGATGGGCGCCTGGCTGTCGGCGACGTCGAGGGGCTCACCCGCTTCGTACGCCTGGTGGGGGACCGGGGAGCCTGGAACGTCCGTGTGGCGGTGGACAACCCGGGCTGGGAGGCTCGTGCCATCGATGTGACTATTGGCTGGCCCGGCACGTAGCTCGATCAGCGGCCTGCGGCTCACGACGTACCCCGGAGTGCGCAACACTGCGGCGGCCGCGAGCACAGCAGAGACCGCTGTGGACCTCAGCTTGGGAAGCTCAGGGCATCTGGGGCTTGCTCCGGGGCTGATCTGCGACGGAGGGACGCAGACGCCTGCTGGACGGTCGATGGGTTCCCCGCTGTTCCCCGTACAACCTGGCACGCATCTGGCACGAGCCTGATCACGAAGTTGGCTTCACCGCATGGCCTAGCGCGACGAGGCCGACTCCGACTGCTGTCAACGATGGATGCTCGAACCCGGCGCATGCAATGAGCAGGGCACCCGCTCCCCAGAGCCTCGGCTGTAGAACGTGGCGCTGTAGCCATCGGCCCGGCATCCGTCCGAGGAGCAGGCCATGCAGGCCGACAACAACACACGCGAGCCAGAGCGTCCCGACCAGAATCACCAGCGGCAGAAGAAAGCCCGCAAACGATGTCACCATGGTCGTCCCCCGGTGGACTGGTTGCTTCGCTCCCTGCGCGGAAGTTTGGCACGTCCGTGCGAGCAAGACGGATAGACCTCTTCGTCCCGAAGCAACTTGGGTGGGCGCTCGGCCTTGGGTCGGTGTGCTCTTCACTTGCGCTGATGGTCCGCAGGCATCCGGGGGCCTGGTGCGGCTCCCGGTGCGCGGGATCAGCGCACGTCAGCTCAGTTCTCCAGGCTTAGGCATGGCCATACCAGTGTGTCGCAGATCGAATGGTGCGACCTGCGACTGTCGCTCGCTACGGCTGTCGTTAGTAGTCATCACCGGTCGCCACTGAGCGGCGTTGGACGGCCCAGGGACGGCCCAAAAGCGATCACTCGTCGACTGCCCACCACTCGTCAAGCCGGACCCTGACCTGGTGGTTGTGGGTGGCGTGCCATAAGAGCTCCTCGCTAAAAAGGCCCCCTAGGGCCGGGCGGTCCACATCCTGCGGCACCGCTGTGATCTCTGCCAGCGCCACAACATCCGGCATCGCTCGGGCAGCTCCGCGGCACGCGCTTCACCAGTCTTGTGTAACTCATTGAGCCTCCGCCAACTTGAAGTCGCAGGTCAAAGGGCTGGTGTGACCGGTACTCAGGATGCTCACGCTGGTCGTGGGCGGGAGTCTCTGGAGTGGATCGTCTGTCAGCGGTTGACTTCGAGGTCCGCCGTTCTCCGCCAGAGGCGCGCAGCCGAGCATGTATCGTCGGGCGGCAACTGGGCCCCGGCTGCTTTCCTCAGACGCTGTTGCCAATTCGGGGTCTGCTTCGCCCCGCTGATCATTGGTCGAGTGGGGGCGCAGGCAGTGCCCAGTACTGAACCGTCCGGACGCCGTGGAGCGGACGGTCGAGGCGTTCACCAACGGCCCGAATAAGTCGACGCCCGAGCAGGCGTAGGAGCTGAACGAGGTGATCCGCACGTGCATCTGTGATCACGAAACCGCACAGGCAGCCCCAGTCAGCTTCTCGGCCGGCGGGGGCTTCGTCGTTTCTACCGGCCCGCTGCCAGTGGACGGGAGGGAACGGCCAATTCCACGACTGAGAACCGGACAAACAGCGGAAAGTTCGCGCCACGGATCTTGTGTGGCGCCTGTGAACCCATGAGGGTGGTCGGCGGCGCAACACGCGTTCGATTTTTCTTAGGGGGAAAAGTGAAAGCACGTTTTGTCGTCCCGCTTCTCGCGGCGGGGGCCCTGCTGGTGCCGGCTGCCACGGCATCGGCTGCGGCAGCTCCGAGCGGCAGCACGGGAAGGGCCGTCGCGAGGACTGCTGCCTTTCCCGTGTGGTGCACGTTCCAGGGTGAGAAACCGTTCCAGGTCACCCATGGCGGCCCGCTGTACGCCCAGGGCCATTACACGGGTTGCTCAACTCCGGCACCCGACCAGTGCCGGGTCCAGGTCGATCTTCAGGAGTACGTGCGCGACGGGTACTGGCGCGCGGTGAAGCACAAGGACAGCGGGTGGACGAGGTGCAGCGGGCGCTACACCACTCCAGGGCTCACGTGCGTGCATGATGGAGAGAAGGAAACGTACAACACTCAGGTGACCCTTCAGGTCGAGTACCACGGACGCTTCAGCGAACCCGGAATCGCAGACACGCACAACACCGTGATCGACTGCTGAAGTCCGTTCACCCGTAACGGCCTGCCGGATTGCTTCGGTAGGCCGTTTTCGGCTTCGGTCGCACAGATGAAAGTGAGACAGCAGCATGCACGTTCATTTTGAAGCAGTAGACCCAGAGAAAATGATCAGGTTCTGGGGCGGCATCCCGGGTTGGGGTGGGTACAGCGTCGGCGAAGCGGAATCTCCGGCTGTGCTACCGGTCGTCACCGTCCTTGTCGGAACGATCGCCGAACAGGTTCAGACGCTGATCGCCAAGGGTGCCTCTCTCGTGGAACCTCACGATTGTATGCACGCCCTGATGACGGATCCGGAAGGCAACAGGTTTATGGTGGTGCTCGACCCCGACCACGAAGCATGACGTTGTCCAGCGTGGATGCGGCCCGGCGTACGGCACTCGCCCTTCAAGGGCGCCGGGTGGACGATCCGGTGTGGGGCGCCTTCACCGTCGCTCCGACGTCGAGGCCGACGGAACCTACTGGCCAATCCAGGTCGCTTTCTCGGCGGCCGGATGGCGCTGGGAGACGGCCTGCACCGCCACGTGAATCAACGACGACGCGAGGGCGCCGACAGCCAGCGCGGGTGGAAGACGTGCGGGAGGCCGCCGAGGAGGAGCGGACAGCTCTGCGGTTCCCGCTCGCTGAGGCCGGGTGGCCTTCTACGACCCAGTGCATGGATCCCGAGCTGCTGGAACGGATCACCGCGCGGCGTGCGGAACTGGACGAACTCGAAGAACAGCTGGCCAAGCAGTTGGCAGAGGTGCGGGCCGAGCGGGACGAACTTGCCGTCGCCGAGCGGGTCCTGGAGCAGGTGAGCGAACAACTCGCCGACGAGCGCGCCTCAGCCGCGCCGATGCCCGGGCAGGTGGGTGGACGGTCGGTGATGCTGATTCCGCACCGCGAGCCGGACCTGGAGGAGACCATGCTCCCGCCGGACTACCAGCGCATCCTCGCCGCTGTGCGGCAGACTGCCGGACCCGTCATGGCCCGGCATGTCGGCGAGATGCTGGGAGTCGACGTCAGCGTGCGGGCCAAGCTGGAACCGCTGCGCGGGAGACTGGTCAGACTCGTTGATCGCGGCTGGCTGCGCAAACTGCCCGACGGCCGGTTCACCACCCGCCCGTGACCGGGGACGCTGTCGCCCGGAGCAGTCCGGCGCGAGCGTAACCGCGGTGCCCCCGGCGGCCGTTGGAATTGTGTGACGAAAACCAAAGGACGCGCCGGACGGCGCTCTCGGCAGCGTGCCGCGAGGAGCTGATCGCCAGGAACGTCGTCACCCTCGTCGACGCGCCTCGGGTCGAGTCCCGCAGCCTCGATCCCTGGAGTCTGGACGAGACGCTCGCTTTCCTCACCGCCGCCCGGACTGATCCGCTCTATCCGGCGTTCGTGCTCTCCATCGCGCTCGGTCTCCGTCGTGGTGAGGTCATCGGGCTCCGGTGGCAGGACGTCGACCTCGACAAGCGCGAGATCAGGATCCGCAAGCAGCGACAACGGGTCGGAGGGGAGGCATACGAGGACGATCCCAAGGGCCGACGTCGTAGGCAGGTGCTGCCACTGCCGGCCATCTGCGTGGCGCCTCTGAGGTACCAGCGCATGCGGCAAACCGCGATGCGTGAGCGTGCGGGTGATCGCTGGGAAGAGAGTGGTCACGTCTTCACCACGCGAACGGGGCGACCGATCGAGCCGCGCAACGTCTACCGCTCTTTCACCCGGGTCGCCAAGAACGCGGACCTGCGGGTGATCCGACTGCACGATGCTCGGCATGGCCGCGCGACCCTGCTCACCGCGGCTGGCATGGCGCCACGCGTCGTCATGGAGATCTTGGGGCACAGCCAGATCGCCGTCACGATGAACGTCTACGCCCACGTGGTCCAGGACACGCAGCGCGAGGCGGTCAGCCACATGGACCGGCTGCTCACGAGGCGCCTGCAGCGCGAGTAGTCCCGGCGCTGATGTCAGATCCGGATGTCAAAGACCCCCAGCCATGATCGGCTGGGGGTCTTTTGCCTGGTGGGCGCGGACGGTTTCGAACCGCCGACATCCGCCTTGTAAGGGCGGCGCTCTACCGCTGAGCTACGCGCCCAGGACGAGTCGACAGCCTACATTGCCCGGGGGGATGCCCCGCAAACCCGTATCCGGGGGTTAACCCCACCTCCGGTCCGGGAGCAGCCCGGATCCCCCGGCGGACCCCGGAACCGTACGGTCGAAAGGCGCGAAGGGCATCGGAGCGCGTCGGCGTTTCATTCCAGGGGGAGATCTTCATGGCTCGGACTCGGACACGGACAGCTGCGCGGACCGCGGCCGTCGCCGGTGCCGTCGGCGCTCTCGTCGCGACCGCCGCAGGCTGCGGGGCGAGTGCCGGGGACGACAGGCATCCGGAGCATCGGGCGTTCGCGCTGCACGGTCGTACGCTCACCGTGGACTCGGACGACTCCGCGCTGGAGCTCGTGGTCGCCGCGTCGGCCGGGGCGGACAAGGTCGAGGTCACCCGGTGGTTCCAGGGGCACATCGTCGTCGGTGGGGATCCGCGCGTGACCTGGGCGATGAAGGACGACCGGCTGACGCTGCGGATGAAGTGCTCCGGCGTGGTCGCCGACTGCAGCGCCAAGCACCGGATCGTCGTGCCGCGCGGTGTCGCGGTGAAGGTCGTGGACGGGGACGGGAGCGTACGGGCGGAGGGGTTCAAGGAGGCGCTCGGGATCCGTACGTCGGACGGGAGTGTCCGCGTGACGAACTCCTCCGGCGCGCTGGACCTGCGTACCGCCGACGGCTCGATCCACGCCCTCGGCATCGACTCGCGCCACGTGCGCGCCCAGACCTCGGACGGGTCCGTACAACTCGAACTCGGCGTCGTACCCGACCTGGTCGAGGCCCGCAGCCAGGACGGTTCGCTCACCATCGGGCTGCCCCACGACACGTACCGGGTGACGGCCGAGAGCGGGGACGGGTCCGTACGGGTGTCCGTGCCCCGGGACCCGGCCAGTTCGCACGTGGTGTCCGCCCACGCGAACGACGGAAGCATCACAGTACGAACCGCGAACTAACCGGCCCGTGTGTTCGTCCTTAACCGGTGGGAGAATGAACCGGGCAAGGCGGATGACAGCACGGGAGAGGGATGTGACGGCGACACCTTCAGAGCCGTACACGCCGTTTGCGCCACGCGCGCAGTCGGTACGCCGTCAGCCCCATCGACACCGGGACGTGCTGACCCTCGTCACCCTCCCGCTCCTCGCCGCCCTCGTCCTGCCCGCGGCCTTCGCCGGTGGCGGCACCCGGCGCTGGTTCGGCGGGCGCGCCGAGAGTCAGCGGGCCGAGGCGCAGGCCGCGAAGGACGCCGCCGCGGCGGCGTTCTACGAGCTGGACACCGCCCAGCGTGATCTGCGGATCTCGATCGAGACCATCATCGCCGTCGACGACTCCCCCGCGGCCCGCCGCGCCGTCTCCGACTTCGAGGCGCTGGGCCGGCGCATCGACGAGGCCAGTGGAAAGTACATCGAGGCCGTCGACGCCCACGACCTCGACCGGGACGAGCTGGAGGCGTCGGTCGCCACCCGCGCCCGCGCCGAACTCACCGCCGCCAAGGACCAGCTGGGGCGGGTCAAACAGGACCTGGACCGGTTCGGCCAGGGACTCGCGCCGCTGCTCGGGAAGGCCGAGACGCAGCTCGCCCGGCTCGCGCCCGCCGTCGAACGCGCCCGTCAGGCCCTGCTCGCCGCCTCGAACGCCCTTGATGACGTACGCAAGACAGGGCTCAGAGCCGATGATCTGGCCGGCCGGCTCGCCGCGCTCGGGCCCGAGCTGACCAAGCTCAACCAGGGGGCCGGACAGCACGGCGTACCGGAGACGCTGGAGCGCGCCGAGCGGGTCTCCCGGGAGGCCGGAGCGGTGCGCGCGGAGGCCGAGCGGCTGCCGGAGCGGGCCGCGGAGATCGACCACCGGCTGGTGTCGCTGCGCACCCGCGCCCAGGCGCTGACCACCCGCGCCGGGCAGGTGGAGCCGGTACTGAGCGAGCTGCGGCGCCGGTTCTCGGCCGCGTGCTGGCAGGACCTGCAGCACGTACCGGAGCAGGCCACCGAGAACGTACGGCAGGCCGAGCTGAAGCTGAAGGAGGCGCAGGCCGCGCGCGACGCGCAGCGCTGGCCGGACGCCACCTCGCTGCTGTCCACGGTGCGCGCGCTGCTGAACGGTACCGACGAGGCCGTGTCGGCGGCCGGCGACCGGCTGCGACGGCTGAACGCCGTGTCCAAGGACCCCCAGCAGGAGATCGACCGCACCCGCTTCGCCATCCGGGACGCTCAGCGCCTGGCCATGGCCGGCCGCAACACCCCGGATCCGCGGCACGCCCGCCCGCTCGACGACTCCGTCGCCCGGCTGGAGCGTGCCATCGCCGCGCTGGAGGGGCGCCACCCCGACTACTGGCACTTCCTGACCGAGACGGAGGCGGTACGGGCGACGGCCGCCCGGGTGGTCTCCCAGATCCGCGAGGAGCGCGGCGGCCCGGTCTGAGCTTCTCCGGTACCGGTCGTCCCTGCCTCCGGTACCGGTCGTCCCTGCCTCCGGTACCGGTCGTCCCTGCCTCCGGTACCGGCGGTCCCAGTCCCCGAGTACCGGCGATCCCGGTCCCCGGTGTTGGCGGTCCCCGGCCTCCGGGCGGATGCTGGGATGTACGTACGGCCTCCGCTAGCGGAAGAGGGAGGCGGACATGGCCACGCACGTAGTTCGTCCCGGAACCCGACGACGCATCGCCTTCGACGACCATCTGCCGGTCGATCACCGGCTGAACACGTTCTACCGGATCGGCGCGGGCCTGATGGGCCTCTTCCTGCTCGCCTTCGGCATCCTGGGCCTGACCAACAAGGTCGGCTTCTTCACCACCCACGGGGACACGGTCATAGGGCTGAACACCAACGGCTCGCTCAGCGTGCTGTCCATCTGCGTGGGGCTGTTGCTGTTCGTGGGCATGGTGATCGGCGGGAACTTCGCCTCGACGCTCAACATGGTCTTCGGCGTCCTGTTCATCCTCAACGGCTTCCTGAACCTGGCGCTGCTGGACGGCCGCTACAACTTCCTCGCCTTCCACATCCAGAACGTGCTGTTCAGCTTCGTGGTCGGCGTCCTGCTGATGTTCTTCGGGATGTACGGGAGGGTCGGCTCGGCCCTGCCGCACGACAACCCGTACTACAAAGCCCGCCACCCCGAGGAGGCCGAACGGGCGGAGCGGATCCGGGCGCTGCGGGAGTCGGCCTCGGCAACGGCCCTGCAGCAGTCGCACAGGACCGCGCCGACGCCCAAGGCCGTGGGCGGCACGGAGACCAAGGCAGCGGAAGCCACCGAGGCATCGGAAACCACCAAGACAGCGGAATCCAAGGCCCCGGAGACCAACGCATCGGAGACCAAGACCGCCGAGCCGCCCAGGACCACGGACCCCTAGGTCACCTCAGTGATCAGGTGATCAGGTGCGGTACGCGTAGTACGCCGAGGTCGGGTACGACGCGATGATGCTCGACAGCGACCGGCGGTAGGTGTCGGCGTCGTGGTACGTCAGGTACGGCATGCCGCTGGAGCTGCGGTAGGACGTGATCATGGTGTGGTCCTTGGCCCCGTCCCTGTCGAAGTCCATCTGCATGACGTCACCGACGTCCATCTGGTAAACGTTCGCCAGCGGCGTGGTGCGCTTGGCGGTCTGGGTGAACCAGGACCACTCGTTCACGCCCGCCCAGGAGTCGGACTGACCGTTGGCGACGTAGTACCAGGTGTCGTACTCCTCCGGGGTCACGGTGCTGATCGGCTGCCAGCCGCCCGCCAGCAGACTCTGGCTCACGAAGTTGGTGCAGTCGCCGCCGACCCCGTTGAACTTCCGGTAGGCCGCGTTGTAGTTCTTCCAGTACTTCTCGGCGTAGGTCGCCATCGCCGCGTAGTCGTACGCGCCTCCGGTGAGCTTCTTGGGGTTGGCGGGCGCGGGATACGTGGTCGCTGCCGGGGGGGCGTCGACAACGGCCATCGGGGTCCTGCGCGCGGGGGCGGCGGTGACGGGTTCGTTGACCTGGCGGGCGCCCTTGTCGGTCGTACGCAGGCCCGAGAGCTTCCAGGTGCCGTCCGGCTGGGCGGCGAAGGTCAGCACGTGGTGCGCGTTGAAGCCCGTGGTGTCGGGTTCGTCGCCGCGGATCTTCTTGTACGTGAGGACGGTGGTCTCGGTGACCCAGGCGGTGGCCACCTTGCCCCACCTGCGCGTCCTGTCGACGGTGACCTTGGTGTCGGCGGCGGTGTAGGCCTCACCCAGCGCCGCGAGGCGGGAGCGGGTGCCGCGCAGGGAGGTCACCGCGGTGTCCTCCGTCTTCGTCAGCGCGGCGGTCAGCTTGACGCCTCCCGTCGACTTCGACGCGAGGGCCGTGCGGGGTGCCGCCTGACTCTTGTCGAGGAGGGCCGCCGTGCGGTCGGTGAGCACGGCGTCCGCCATCCGGCCGAACGCGTCGGCCGTCGCCCGGTTCACGGTGCCGGAAGCGGTCGCCGCGTGGGCGGAGGAAAGGGGCAGCAGGACTGCGGAGACGGCGATCGCCGTCAGGGTCGAGCATCGGCTCAACATCTTCGATCTCACTGATGATCTCCTTACACCCGATCAGATGCCGGGGAGGGAATCTTTACACGTCCTCCTCAACTGTGGTGAACCCGGGGGGATTTCATGCACGCCCAGGTCAACTCCCTTGAGAAAAGGGTAAGTTGACGCACCGAAAGTCAGGGTGCCGTTCACGGCTACTTCACCACCGTCGACCAGTCCGGGGACTGCGCGGGATCCAGACTGCGCAGGCGCTCCAGGGTCTCGGGCTTCTGCACGTCGAGCCAGTCGGCCAGTTCACGGAAGGACACACAGCGAACGCCCTTCTTCGTGCACACGTTCTTGACGACCTGGTCGATGGACTTCATGTAGATGCCACCGTTCCAGTTCTCGAAGTGGTTGCCGATGAACAGCGGTGCGCGGCTGCCGTAGTACACGCGGTTGAAACCGTCCATGTACGACGCGACGGTCTCCTGCTCCCACTCGGGGTACTTGGCCGGGTCGCCCTCGGTCGAGTCGCCGGACTGGTTGGCGAGGAAGTTGAAGTCCATGGACAGACCTTGGAACTTGCCGCCCTCGTAGGGGAGCAGCTGCAGCGGGAAGTCCCAGACGCCCTCCTTCTTGTTGGGCCATATCTGGAGGTTGCCCGAGGAGCTCGCGTCGTAGCGCCAGTCGTAGTCCTTGGCGGTCGCCTTCATGGCCTTGAGCAGGTTCTTCTGACCCTCCAGGCAGGGCGCGCGCCCGCCGTTGACCTCCTTCGTGGGGTCGAACGGCAGGGCCGGCAGGTCGGTGTAGCCGGTGTTGGTCTTCCACTTCTCGACGAACGAGAAGAACTGGTTGATCTCGCTCTCCCACTCCTCCACGCTCCAGTCCCCGCCGCCCTTGTCCTCGCAGAAGTGACCGTTGAAGTGGGTGCCTATCTCGTTGCCCTCCTTGTACGCCTTGCCGAGTTCCTCCAGCGTGTCGCGGATGTGCTGGTCGGTGGCGTAGCTGATCGCCGCGGCGCCCGGCGCGTGCATCGGCGGTTTGTAGAGCGTCTTCTTGTCCTTGGGCAGCAGATAGATGCCGGTCAGGAAGAACGTCATGTGGGCGTTGTACTGCTTCGCCAACTCCTGGTAGTGCGTGAAGAGTTTGTCGTCGCCCTGGAGGGCGCCGTCCCAGGAGAAGACGACGAACTGGGGCGGCTTCTCACCCGGCTTGAGCGGGACGGGCTTCAACTGGCCCTTCTGCGGCCCGGTGTAGGACGTGGAGCCGTCCCCGAGCACCTTCGTCTTACCGTCCCACGGGGGTTCTTTGGTCGTCTTGGTGGCGCTGGCCCCGGAGCGGGGACCGCCGGCCGAGGCGGCCGGTGTGGTGTTGTCCGAGTGGTTCAGGGCCAGGTAGGTGGCGGTCGTCGACGTCACGACGAGGAAGGCCGCCATGGCCACGAAACCCTGGCGGGCGGAACCGGGAGCGGGCGCGGGTTCGCGGCGGCGGTGACCGCTGTGCTTCGAGTTCATACGGGGCACATTCTGCGAGGGGGGTGGAAGGAGCGGGCGGGGGCCTTTCGGCCATCGGGATGCGCGGTGGCCTCTCGGCCGTCGGGGTGGGCGGCCTCGTGGCCGTCGCGGTCAGCCGAGCGGACTCATGGCGCCGGCCCAGATGCCGTACGGGACGTCGTCGGCGGACGCGCCGGCGAGTCCCTTGAGCGGCAGTGGTTCGAGGCTCTTGGTCAGGTCGATGCGGTAGAGGACGATCGCGGTCGACACGGAACGGTTCGTTCCGACGTACCAGGCGGCGGTGTCGTCCGCCGTGGTACCGGCCTTCCCGGCCGTGTCCGGTGCGCTCTGGGCCGCGGTGGGGTGCGCTGTGCCGAAGGCGTCCGTGAGCCCCTCGGTGACCTCGCGAGCCACCTCGGGGCTCACCGCACGCTTGGGACGGGGGGTGTCCAGGGCGACCTGGGAGCCGTTGCGGGTGATGCGTCGCACGGAGTACGGCTCGGTGTGCGACCCGCCCGCGGCGAAGGTGGCGTAGGCGTTGGCCATCCGGATCGCGCTGGGCGTGGAGTTGCCCAGGGACAGCGCGGGCACCTGGGGACCCATGGTCGACGAGAGCAGCCCGGCCGCTTCGGCGGTCTGCCGCACCTTGTCCAGGCCCGTGTCCATGCCGAGCTGCATGAACGGCACGTTCACGGACTCGGCCAGCGCCTTGCGCAGGCTGATCTGCCCCCAGGACTTGTTGCCGTCGTTGTGGGCGGCGACCTTCTTGTTGGCGCGGTCCCAGTAAGGCCCTTCGGGGGTGGTGACAGGGATGTTGTCGTCACCGTTGTAGAGCGTCTCCGGCGTGACCGGTGTCGCCGTACTGTCGCGGGTCTTGTGGACGCCGTGTTCCAGCCCGGCCGCGTAGACGAACGGCAGGAACGCCGAACCGGCCGGGACGGTGGTCGCGTTGGACTCGTTGTAGCCCTGCGTACGGTGGTCGGGGCCGCCGTAGACGGCGAGGATCTTGCCGTCGGCGGCCACCGAGGAGGCCCCGTAGTGGGCGGTCTTCGCCGTCTTGGGGTCGTCCTTCAGGGCCTTTTTGCGGGCCTTGGCCACGGCGTCGGCGAGCGCCGTCTCCCGCTTCCGGTCGAAGGTCGTGTAGATCTGGTAGCCGCCCAGGTCGAACTGCTGGTCCGAGATGTGCGCGGCCTTCTTGGCGTACTGGGTCGCGAGCTCCACCAGGTAGTCGCTCTGCTTGCCGGTGTCGAAGGTCTGGGACTGCGTGGTCGGCTCGGGGAACTTCGTGTACTTGGCCCGCTCGGCCGGCGACAGCTTCCCGATCTTGACCATGCGGTCGAGGATCCAGGACCAGCGCTCCACGGCGCGCTTGTGGTTCGCCTGGCTCAGGGTGGGGTCGTACAGGCCCGCGCCCTTCAGCAGGGACGCGAGCATCGCGGCCTCGCTGGCGTTGAGTTCGCCGACGTCCTTGCCGTAGTACGCCTGGGCGGCGCGCTGGATGCCGTACGTGCCGCGGCCGAACCAGCTGGTGTTGAGGTAGCCCTCGAGGATCTTGTCCTTGCTCATCTTCTGGTCGAGCTTGAGGGAGATCATCGCCTCGGTGAACTTGCGGCTCACCGAGCGGTTCTGGTTCAGGTAGACGTTCTTGACGTACTGCTGGGTGATCGTCGAGCCGCCCTCGGTGTTGCCCTCGCCGATCGTGCGCACCAGGGCGCGGGTGATGCCCTTGAAGGAGATGCCCGGGTCGGAGTAGAAGCTCTGGTTCTCCGCGGCCAGCACCGCCCAGCGCACGTCCTGGGGTATGTCCTTCAGCGGCATCGCCTGCCGCCGCACCCATCCGGTACGGGCCATGGGCGTCCCGTCGGACCAGAAGTAGACGTTGTCCTGCTGGGTGGCGTACGTGTTGAGGTTCTGGGGTATGTCTGTCGCGGCGTAGGCGATCACCAGAAACGTTCCGCTCAGCCCGATGGCCAGGCCCCAGGCTCCCAGCCACTGGCGCCAGGAGGGCATCCAGCGTCGCCAGCCGGTGCGGCCGGGGCGCGGGTACGCCGGTTTCACACGGCGGGCGATGCGCGCCCAGCGTCCGGCGAGCGCGGAGGGCATGGCCGGTTTACGACGGGTGCCGCGATGGCCGGAAGCCGTCCCTCGATCGGCGCGTCGTGCGGGGTCCTCCGCGCCTGAGCGCGCCTCGATCTCGGCAGGAGTCGGTACGCGAAGCTGAGTGGTCTTCTCGGCGGGACGTTCGGCGCCGGGCGGGAGGCGAAGCTGAGTGGTCTCCTCGGCGCGGGGCGGGAGGCGGAGCTGAGTGGTCTCCTCGATGCCGGGCGGGAGGCGGAGCTGAGTGGTTCGCTCGGCGGGAGTCTCGTTCTCCGTGTCTTCCGCACGACGGCTCGCGGAGTCTTCCCCACGACGGCTCGCAGGGTCTTCCGTGCGACGGCTCGCGGGCCGTTGCGGACCGAGCCCGCGCCGATTCCGGCGGTCGTCGCCCTCCCCGCTAGCCACGGCGGGCTCCGGCGCGTGGACGGCCCAGGGGATGCGGGGCATCTGTTCGATGCCATGCCTCGGTCACGACTGCGTCTCCCTCCGCACTTCGGAATTGCGCGCGCGGGTAGATGCAGCTGCCGCACATGCGGCTGCGAGCCCCCCTCCCCGACCTTGCGGCTCGTCGCGGCCCCCTTAAATTATCAGCGACTAATACGATCTCCTCGCCCAGGAACCAGACAGAAATGTTCAGCAGGTCAAGTCGGCCCTCTGAAGGCACCGGGCGGGAATCGGGGAGGAATCGAGGAGGTCCGGGTTCCGGATCACGGCGCGACCCGGTGCGCGACCGGGCCGCGGAAGGCTTCGATCGTCGGCTCCCGGCCGCTAACCTGTGCGTATGCCTCGCTACGAGTACCGCTGCCGGACCTGCGGCGACACCTTCGAACTGAGCCGCCCGATGGCGGAATCCGCCGCTCCGGCGGACTGTCCCGCCGGGCACGACGACACGGTGAAACTCCTGTCGACCGTCGCGGTCGCCACCGGCGGGTCGGCGTCCGCGCCCGCCCCGGGCCCGTCCGCAGGGGGCGGAGGCGGGTGCTGCGGCGGCGGGTGCTGCGGCTGATCGACCAGGATTTTTCAGGAAGTCTTCAGCTTTTCTTCGCCCGAATCCTCCGTGCGGCCCGGGCGTGTCGCGCTCTCAGGCCGTACGTGGCCCCCGCACAGGCCGGGCACGGCTCCCGCTGAGACCGCGCCCGGCTCGCCCTCAGACCGCGCCCGGTCGGCAGGCGTGCGTGAACTCCCGCAGGATCCGCTCCCCCGCCGCGACCCCTCGCTCCGGGAGGGCGGTGATCGCCGGCGCCGTCCAGTCGGCCTCGGCCAGTTCCCCGTGGCCGGGCCGCCAGCCGCGGTCGGCGGCGAGCAGCAGGTCGGCGTCGAGAAGGGAGTCACCGGCGGCGAGCGTGAGGAGGGCGCCGGTGCGGCGGGCGACCTCGCGCACCGCCGCGCTCTTGGTGAGCGGCTTCGGCACGGCGTAGATCTTGCGGCCCTGCAGCGACACCGTCCAGCCGCGGCTCTCCGCCCAGACGGCGAGCTCCTTCACCCACTCCTCGGGCAGCAGCTCGCGCTCCACCACCAGATAGGCGAACAGGTCCTCGGCGACCCGGTGCTTGCGGACCCAGACCGGATCGGCGGTGGTCGCGAGGTGGTCCCGCACCTCGGCCAGCGGCGCGCACTCGTCGGCGAGCCGCGCGGTCACGGCCGCGTGCCAGTCGGGGTCGGAGACACCGTCGACGAGCAGATGCCCGCCGTTGGCACAGATCGCGTACTCGGGGGCGGGCCCCGGCAGGTTGATGCGCTGGTACTGCTTGCGGGTGCGGGTCGTGGTGGGCACGAAGTGGGCCGTGTCGCCGAGCTCGGTGAGCAGCGCGGCGGCCGTCTCGGTCATGTACGACAGCGGCCTGGCCTCGTGCACCTCGACGCAGAGCAGCCGGGGCGCCCGCGCGTCGGGCATGGTCAGCGCGAGGGCGGCGGAGGAGTAGATCAGCGTACGGTCGAGATCGCTGGCGACGAGCACCTTGGGCGCGGACATCAGACCGTCACCGCCTTGCCGTCGGCGCCGGTCGCGCCGCGCGTGTACTTCGGGTGGATCAACCCCACGCAGGTGTAAGGGAGTTCGTCGACCTCCTCGACGGGCACCCCGCGCTGCTGGGCGAGCAGGCGTACGTGGTCGAGGTCGGTGCCTGCTCCGGCGCGCGCCAGGATCTTCCAGGGGACGCGGCGCAGCAGCACGCGGGTGGTCTCGCCGACGCCCGGCTTGACGAGGTTCACGTCGTGGATCTCGTACTCCTCGCTGATCCGCTCGACGGCCGCCCAGCCCTCCCAGGTGGGGGTGCGGTCGGTGGCGAGGAGCTCCTTGGCCTGGGCGCAGGCCTCGTCGGCGACGTCGGGGAAGTGGGCGGCGACGGCGTCCAGGAAGTCGACGGAGACGTCGGAGCCGGCGAGCTCGCGGTAGAACTTCGCGCCGTGGAAGTCGTACTCGCCGACCAGGTCCGAGCGCAGGACCGTGCGCGAAATCAGCCCTGAGACCGTCGAGTTGAGGCAGGCGGAGGGGATGAGGAAGTCCTCGCGGGTGCCGTACGTCCGTACGCACGAGCCCGGGTCGGCGAGGACCGCGATCTCCGGGTCGAAGCCGGTGATGCCCTCGGCGGACTCGAACTCCCTGATGGCTTCGGTGAGTTCGCGGGTGATGGCGCCCTTGCCGGTCCAGCCGTCGACGAACACGACGTCGGCCGGGTCGTGGTGGGCGGCCAGCCAGCGCAGCGCGTTGGCGTCGATGCCGCGGCCACGGACGATGGAGACGGCGTAGTGCGGCAGGTCGAGGCCGTGCCGGTGCTGGGCCCAGCGGCGCATCAGGACGCCGACGGGGGTGCCCGCGCGGGCCAGCGAGACGAGTACGGGGTGCGGAGAGCGTTCGGCGAGCACCAGCTCGGTGACGGCGCCGACGGCCTGGGCGATCCGGGCGGCCGAGGTGCCGAGGGCCGCCTGGAACAGCTCCTGGTACTGGGGGCTCGGCTGGTACTCGACCGGCAGCGACTCCGCGTAGTGGGCGCCGCCGCTCTGGATCGCCTCCTCGCGCTCCTCGGTCGGCGCCTCCAGCGTCACGTCCGAGAGGTCCTGCAGCAGCCAGCCGACCTCGTCGGGCGCGTACGAGGAGAAGGCGGGGCCGCGGAGGGGCTCGGGGAGCATGGAGGGCCTTTCGGTGGACGGCCGTGCGGGGACGTACGACGGAACGACGGCGAGCAGAACGCTCGGGGTGTGCTCCGCGAGCTGGGCCAGCAGGCCGTCGGGGGCGTGCAGGGCGGGTGTGTCGGCGGCGGAGTCGACCACGGCCACGACCGCGTCGAAACCGGCACCCGCGACGTTGTAGGCGTACCGCTCACCCGGTCCGTCGTCCGGGTCGTCGTGGGCCGGGAAGACGAGGCGCGTCCGTATGGCGTAACCGGGGTCGTCGAGGGCGAGCACCGGGGAGCGGGTGGTCGTGGAGTACCGCACCTCGGCGGACACCACCTGCTCCAGCTCCCTGGCCAGCCTGAGCGGCGCGTACATCAGCTCCTCGAAGCCGAGCACGAGGACGCGCCGCGCCCCCTCCGGCAGCGCTACGGCGATCCGCGCGGCCATCGCGGGCAGCGCCGCGTCCAGCCGTATTCGTTGCCCGGGCGTGAAGCCGTGCCGCCCCCCGTCGGGCAGACCCCGGGGCCAGCCGAGCTCGACCCGGGCGGCACCGGCGTACCCGCGACGGCTGTCGGCGGCCTCGGCGCGCTCGGTGGTCTTGGTGATCTCGGTGGCATCGGTGGTCTCGTGTTCCGCCACCAGTGCCTGGCCCTTCTCCAGGACACCCTCCGGGAGGTTCACGCTGCCCCTCGCCGCGGCGACCAGGTCCACCCGTGCGCCGATCTCCGTCGCGAACTCCGCCAGACGGCCCAGGTCCGCGGCCGAGCGCATGTCGACGAGGGCCACGACCACATAGCGGTCGCGCGGATAGCGGGCGTGGAGGTCGCGGATGGTGTTGAGGACCGTGTTGCCGGTGGAGAACTCGTCGTCGACGAGGACCAGGGGGCCCGCCCCCGCCAGCAGAGCGGGGTTCTCCGGCAGCAGGAGGTGGGAGGTGGCGTGGGAGTGGGACTCCTCGAAGCCGCCCGCCGTGTCGACGCCGGGGACGGGGCGGCGGGTCGAGTGGAGGTAGGGCGCGAGGCCCACGCCGTCGGCGACGCAGTGGCCGAGGCCGGTGGCCGTCTCCGCGTACCCGAGGACGACGGCCGCGCGGGCGCCCTCGGCGCCGAGCAGCTCCCGCACCCGCCGGCCGAGCGCGAACCCGTGTCCGTACACCACGGACGGCGACTGCGGGACGTGCTTGCCGAGCACGTTCGACACGAGCAGATGCGCCCGGCGGGGGTTGCGCCGCAGCGCGAGCCCCAGCAGGTCGCTCAGCTTCTCGTCACCGACGAGTTCGACACCCAGTCGCTCGGCGACCCAGGTCCCCGTCCACACCACGTTCTTCATCGATTCCTTGTTGGTCGGTCGGTCGGGCCGGCGCGGTTCACGCAGGCAGGGCGGCCGCGAGCAGTTCCACGAAGCCGATGTCCTCGTTCGCCACACCGAACACCTCGGCGCGCTGGAGGGTGCGCTCGGCCCAGGCGCGGTGCGGCTTCACTTCATTCATTTTGTTCGTATACGCCGACCTCAGCACGCCCCCGCCGCCCCGCTCGGGCCTGAGGATGTCCTGCGCGTCGCTGTACTCCTCGTGGCTGACCACGGACAGCGCGTGCACCGCCGGGACGTGCGAGGGGTGGATGCAGGTCTTGCCGAGCAGGCCGTTGGCCCGGTCTAGGGCTATTTCGCGCAGCAGCCCGTCCAGGTCGTGCTCGATCAGCGCCTGGCGCAGCTCCTCGACCTCACCCTCCTGGAAGGGGCTGCGGCGCAGCTGCGGCTTGAACATGCGCTCCTGGACCCGGAAGTACTCCCACACGGGCCCGGTGACCGTGAACCCGGTGCCGTCCGAGCGCCCCAGCATGTTCACCACGTCCGCGATCACGGAGGCGACGATCTGGACGTCGTAGGCGGTCATGTCGGGCGCCCTGCGCAGCCCGTACGCCGAGCAGAAGTCGGTGACGCCCAGGCGCAGCGCGAGGACGCGGTCGCGGTACTTGTCGACGACCCGGGAGATGCCCTCCAGGGTCTCCCGGCGGCTCTCCAGGTACAGCAGCCCGGGCGATTCCAGGACAGGCATCGCGAACAGCCGCCGGCCGCTCGCGGACTCGGCCGCGGCGAGCGCCTCCATGAACGGGACGCCCCGCTCCTCGGTGAACTTCGGCAGGACGAACCCGGACAGCAGCCGTACGGACGCGCCGAGCCGCCGGACGAGGTCCGGGATCTGCCCGGGCTCACGGACCCGTACGAACAGCAGCGGGAGCCCGTCGGTCTCCGGCCGTCCGGCGAGGTCGGCGAACTGGCGGACCAGGTTCTCCTCGGCGCCCACGACCTCGGCGTCGTCGATCGAGTCCTCCAGGCACAGGACCATGGAGACCACGCCGCGTCCGGCCTGCTTGACGACGTCGTCGGCGAGGTGGGGTCTGGTCGCGGGGCTGTACAGGGTGGCGCCGAGGGCCGCCGCGAGCACGCGGGCGGGCGAGTCGGCGGTGAAGACGCACGGCTCCCGGTAGAAGAGACGCTGCCGCTCTTCAGGGGCGATATGCCCGAAATGACGCATGAAACTCCCCCGTTGCGGCTAGGCGGACCTACGTGATGTGGCCGGTAATAGTACGTACAAATCCATGTCAGTCGTTCCCACCAGGCGTGAAGTTCAGGTAACTCGGCCATGTCGGTTGCCCGCACATCCCGAGGGGGAATCCTTACCCCCGCGTTGTCGTGACCAGGACCGAGAGGGCAGGATGACCGCATGACGCACGCGATGCTGAAGGGGTCTAACGTCCCGCTGGACGCCACAGCGGTACGTGCCGTGCTGCGCTGGACGCCCGGGCAGGGTGTCCCCGATGTCGATGTCTCGGCGCTGCTCCTCGGTCCCGACGGTCGTGTGCGATCCGACGAGGACTTCGTCTTCTACAACCAGCCACGCCATCCCTCGGGCAAGGTGTGGCGACTTGGCAAGAAACGCGTCGCCGAGGGCCTCACCGACACCATCCAGACGGATCTGGCGGGTGTCGAGTCCAGTGTCGGACAGATTCTGCTGGTCGCATCGGCGGACGGCGTCACCTTCGACCAGGTACGCGCCCTACGCATTCTGCTGTACGACGCGTCCGCCACGACCGGCACGACGGGGTCCGACGGTGAGCCGCTGGCCTACTTCGACATCAAACCGGAGACCGGCACGGAGACCGCGCTGATCTGCGGCGAACTGTACCGGCGCGGTCAGGGCTGGAAGTTCCGGGCGCTCGGCGAGGGCTATCCGAACGGCCTGGAGGGGCTCGCCTCCGACTTCGGGATCACGGTGGACGAATCCGAGCCCGAGGCCGTCGCGCCCGTACCCGACGCCACCGCCTGGGCGGACCCCGCGGCCTCCCCGGAGACCTCGGTGCCACTCCCGCCCGAGCAGGCCGCCCCGGTGCCCCAGCAGCCCGCGTACGGCTATCCGGGGCCCGCGCAGACGGCCCCCGCCCAGCCCGCGTACGGCTACCCCCAGCCGACCAGCCAGCCCGCCTACGGCTACCCGCAGCCCCAGACGGCCCCGGCCGTCCAGCCGGCCTACGGCTTCCCGCAGGCGGTCGGCTCCCTCCCCGACCCGGACTTCAGGCTGCCGCCACAGGGGCCACAGTTCGTCGGACGCTAGGAAAGCGAACCGTCAACGGTCGGCCTTGGACTTGTACCCCCGCCCCCACTGCAACCCCCACCCGTACAACCGGTCCAGCTCCGCCTGGAACCCGTACACGAACTTCACCTCACGCCGCACGGTGATCTCGCCCTTGTTGTTCTCGATCATCACCACCGCGCAGGAGCGGGCCTGCGGATGCCGCTCGTCGAGGCCGATCTCGATCCGGGGCCCGTTGCTCGGGTAGAGCGTGATGATGGCGTGCGTACGGTCGAAGGCGGGCGTCTGGTCGTAGATGTACACGAAGACCAGGAGCCGTTTGATGTCGTCGCGGTGGTCGAGGTTGACGTAGGCCGTCTCGCCGGACGCGGAACCGAACCGGTCGTCACCGCTGAGCTTCACGTACGGCGGGTCGTTGATGTCGCCGAGGAAGTTGCCCAGGGGCTGCACCACGCCCTTGGAGCCGTCCGCGAGCTCGTACATGACGCCCAGGTCGAGGTCGACGTTCACCATGCTCTGGGTGTGCGCCTGGACCACGTCCGGCTTGAAGGTCTTGAAGGGGTGCCGCAGCAGGCTGCCCCGCTGCTGGCCGCCGCCGATGTCCGACGTGCGCATGCGCCATGACAGGTTGATGCGCAGGTTGCCGGTGGCCGCGCCCTGTTTGGTGAGCGAGACCGTGTGGTTCCGCTTGGTCAGTTCTATGGAATTGGTGGCGGCACTGCCGGAGTCGAAGTCCGTCGAGCGTCCGCGCCACAGGTCGTCCCAGAAGCCCATTGCCTTGTCCCGCCCCCACGTTGCCTGGATATGCGACGGGGCGGCCACGAGGACTCGTCCTCGACGGCCGCCCCGCTCAGAGCGTTCCCGGAATCACGCTCCCGGACTCACACCCCGGACGAGACCTCAGTCTTGTCGTCCGAGGCCGTCGCTTTTCCCTCGGCCGCCGCGAGCGCCCTGTTGCGACGCACCGAGGACCAGAAGGACCAGCCGATCAGGACGACACCGACGAGACCGGTGATGACCTCGTGGATCTGGTACTGGATGGTGACCAGGAGGATCACGGCGAGGGCGCCGATGGCGTAGTGCGCGCCGTGCTCCAGGTAGACGTAGTCGTCGAGGGTGCCCTGGCGGACCAGGTAGACCGTGAGCGAGCGGACGTACATGGCGCCGATGCCGAGGCCGAGCGCCATCAGCACGATGTCGTTGGTGATGGCGAAGGCGCCGATGACACCGTCGAAGGAGAAGGACGCGTCCAGGACCTCGAGGTAGAGGAACATGAAGAACGCGGCCTGACCTGCGAGGACGACGGCCGGCTTCTTCTTGCCGGTCCGCGCGGCCTCCTCCTCTTCCTCGTGCTCCCGCTCCTCCTCTTCCTCGAGCTTGTCCTCGAAGTAGCCGGAGAGTCCGCCGACGACCATGTACGTGATCAGGCCCGCGATGCCGGCGATCAGCACCGTCTGCGCCTTGTCGATGTGCGCGCCGCCGTGCTGGTGGGCGTGGACCGCGAAGGTCATGGAGGAGACCAGCAGCACGACCAGGGCGATGCAGACCGACAGCATGTCGACCTTGCCGAGCTTGGCGAGCGGGCGCTCGATCCAGCGCAGCCACTGGATGTCCCGGTCCTCGAAGATGAAGTCGAGGAAGATCATCAGAAGGAACATGCCACCGAAGGCGGCGATCGCCGGGTGGGCGTCCGTGACCAGCTGCTGGTACTGGTCCTTGTCGGTCAGCGCGAGGTTGACCGCCTCGATCGGGCCCTTCTTGGCCGTGACCGCCACGATCACGACGGGGAAGACCAGTCGCATGCCGAAGACGGCGATCAGCACACCCACCGTGAGGAAGATCTTCTGCCAGAAGGCATTCATCTTCTTCAGGATCCCGGCGTTGACCACCGCGTTGTCGAAGGACAGCGAGATCTCCAGGATGGCCAGGATCGCCACGATGCCAAAGGCGGTCCACCCCCCGTAGATCACCGCTGCGACCAAGCCGAGCGCGGTGACCGCAAACGACCAGCCGAAGGTTTTCAGAAGCACTGGCTACCCAATCATCGTGTATGTACGGGTCTCCCCCGCGCCGTACTCGGCTTTACCTACTGTTGACCACGAAGTCTAGAGGGCCGCCCCTTCGGCTGACTCGGGCGGGCCCTAGGAAACATTGACTCCGAAGTCGAGCGCGATGCCGCGCAGACCGGACGCGTACCCCTGTCCGACCGCTCGGAACTTCCACTCCTGGTTGTAGCGGTAGACCTCGCCGAAGATCATCGCTGTTTCCGTCGAGGCGTCCTCGGAGAGGTCGTAGCGCGCGAGCTCCTGGCCGTCGGCTTGGTTGACCACGCGGATGAACGCGTTGCTGACCTGGCCGAAGGTCTGACCGCGGTTGTCGGCGTCGTGGATGGAGACCGGGAACACGATCTTGTCGACGTTGGCCGGCACCTTGGAGAGGTCGATCAGGATCGACTCGTCGTCGCCCTCGCCCTCACCCGTGAGGTTGTCACCGGTGTGCTCCACGGAGCCGTCCGGGCTCTTGAGCTGGTTGTAGAAGATGAACCACTCGTCGCCGAGCACCCGGCCGGAATTGCACAGCAGGGCGCTGGCGTCGAGGTCGAAATCGGCTCCGGTGGTGGAGCGCGCGTCCCAGCCGAGCCCGATCATCACGTGCGTGAGGTTGGGTGCGGCCTTGGAGAGGGAGACATTGCCTCCCTTGGCGAGCGTGACGCCCATGATGCTGGTCCTCCCCGAGGTCAAACTTTCAGTTGTTCCGCGCGGCCTGCGCGCGGTGGTCCAGCGGGTCCGGCGCCGCACATGAAGCGTGCGGCGCCGGGCCTGGAGCCGAAGGCCGTACGGCTCAGACGTTCACGTCGGACGGTCGCGTCAAGCGTTCAGATCAAACGTTCGCGTCCGACGCGGGCCCGTCCGACGGTCGTGTCAGACGTTGACGCCGAAGTCCTGCGCGATGCCGCGCAGGCCCGAGGCGTAGCCCTGGCCGATGGCGCGGAACTTCCACTCCGGGCCGTTGCGGTACAGCTCGCCGAAGACCATGGCGGTCTCCGTCGAGGCGTCCTCGGAGAGGTCGTAGCGCGCGATCTCCGCCTCGCCGGCCTGGTTCACCACGCGGATGAACGCGTTGCGGACCTGGCCGAAGGACTGCTGGCGGTTCTCGGCGTCGTAGATGGAGACCGGGAACACGATCTTCTGGACGTCGGCGGGCACGGCGGCGAGGTTGACCTTGATCTGCTCGTCGTCGCCCTCGCCCTCACCGGTGATGTTGTCCCCGGTGTGTTCGACCGAACCGTCCGGGCTCTTCAGGTTGTTGAAGAACACGAAGTTCTGGTCGGTGCTCACCTTGCCGTCCGCATTCGTGAGGATGGCGCTGGCGTCGAGGTCGAAGTCGACGCCGGTGGTGGTTCGGGCGTCCCATCCCAGACCGACGATGACCGCGGTCAGTCCCGGGGCCTCCTTGGTCAGCGATACGTTGCCGCCCTTGCTGAGGCTGACTCCCACGAGTCCTCCCAATGGTGTCCAGGGGCGGGGAGCCCCGTCGTGCGTTGGTATCGGATCAACGTGTCGATCCTAGTGACGGGTTCCCGCACCCTGCAGGCCCTGCGACCGAACAATCACAGGGTGTCGGGCTCACAGAGTGTCGAGCGCCTTCACGTACTCGTTCAGGTCACGCGCGTCCGGCAGACCGTTGACGACGGTCCAGCGGACGACGCCCGCCTTGTCGATGATGAAGGTGCCGCGAACGGCACAACCCTTGTCCTCGTCGAAGACGCCGTACGCGCGCGAAGTGTTGCCGTGCGGCCAGAAATCGGAGAGCAGCGGGTACTCCAGGCTCTCCTGCTCGCCGAAGACGCGCAGGGTGTGGATGGAGTCGTTGGAGACGGCCAGCAGCTGGACGTCGTCGTTGACGAACTTCGGCAGTTCGTCGCGCAGGGCACACAGCTCGCCGGTGCACACGCCGGTGAAGGCGAACGGGTAGAAGAGCAGCACCACGTTCTTCTCACCGCGGAAGTCGGACAGCTTCACGGTGGCGCCGTGGTTGTCCTTGAGCTCGAAGTCCGGTGCCTCGGTGCCGACCTCGATCGCCATAGTCACACGCTCCCCTTCCAAGGGTCTGTTCGGGTGAACCCCACCCTACGCAGCACCCCCACCCCACCGGCCGCACCCCGACCACGCGTCCCACGCGCCCCCCATCCCGACGCGGCGCACGCCCGGGGTGCAACGTCTCGTGGGGGGCTGCCGCCATCCGGGTGGGTGCCGGCCCGCCTCGGGGTCCGGGCCCGGGTGGGGTGTGGCGGTGCGGTGGTGCGGCGTGGGTGGTGCTCGCGCGCCGCCACAGGCCCGGTCGCGGAGCCCCCGGCGGCCGCCTGGGACGGCCGGGGCATGGGGGAGGCCCCCGACGGCGGGACGCCGAAGGGGGCCTCTTGGGTGGTTTGGTGCGGCAGACGGAGCGAGAGCTCAGCGCTTCGACTTGGGCGTGGCCAGACGCGTGCCCGACCACTCCTTCCCGACCGAGATGCTCTTCGTCTGGGAGAGGCCGGCAGTCTGGGCGGCGTCACTGATGTCGCTGGGCTCGACGTAGCCGTCCCGGCCGGTCTTCGGGGTCAGCAGCCAGATCATGCCGCCGTCCTCAAGGAGACCGATGGCGTCCACCAGAGCGTCCGTAAGGTCGCCGTCCTCGTCGCGGAACCACAGCAACACGACGTCAGCGACGTCGTCGTAGTCCTCATCGACCAGGTCCTGGCCGATCAACGATTCGATACCTTCACGGAGCTCGTGGTCAACGTCGTCGTCGAAGCCGATCTCCTGGACCACCTGTCCGGGCTCGAACCCCAGCCTGCCGGCCGGGTTGGTCCGCTCCTCCGCGTGGTCCGCGGTCGCGCTCACGGCTTGCCTCCTGATCATGTTTCGGTAGATGTCTCAGCCACGCGCGTACGCGAAGCATTGGCCGTAGTCCACACGGGCGGGGCGGATCGCGCAAGTACCCGGCCGTCGAGACCGCCGAAACGGTGACGATCCCGGCGGTGTCGGCGCAACCCCAGGCGTGGATTCAAGGCCACAAGTGACGCACACCACACCCTTCTGCCCCATTTATGAATTTCGGAACCCTTGGAGCGTACGAGACCCGAACGACTTTGCGGAACGCGTCACGGAGTGAGCGTATCGTTGCGTTTTGGTCGGGCACGTCCCAACGAACTGCAGGAATGTGTTGGTTACCTCTCGGTAGAGATGACGATTCCGTTCCCGAGGTACACGATGGGGAACGGTGCAGACAGACCGAAAAACCGCCTCAGACAGCCTCCCAGACAACCCCTCGGGCAGCCCTCACACGCCCCTCTGACAGTGAAGGAACAGCGTGGTTTCCGGATCCGATCGCAATCCGATCATCATTGGCGGCCTTCCCAGTCAGGTCCCGGACTTCGACCCCGAAGAGACCCAGGAGTGGCTCGACTCCCTCGACGCCGCCGTCGACGAGCGCGGCCGTGAGCGCGCCCGCTATCTGATGCTGCGGCTGATCGAAAGGGCCCGCGAGAAGCGCGTGGCCGTGCCCGAGATGCGCAGCACGGACTACGTCAACACGATCGCCACCAAGGACGAGCCCTTCTTCCCCGGCAACGAGGAGATCGAGCGCAAGATCCTCAACGCCACCCGTTGGAACGCCGCCGTGATGGTCTCGCGCGCCCAGCGTCCCGGCATCGGCGTCGGCGGTCACATCGCCACCTTCGCCTCCTCCGCCTCGCTCTACGACGTCGGCTTCAACCACTTCTTCCGTGGCAAGGACGAGGGCGACGGCGGCGACCAGATCTTCTTCCAGGGGCACGCCTCCCCCGGTATCTACGCCCGCGCCTTCCTCCTCGACCGGCTCTCCGAGCAGCAGCTCGACGCGTTCCGGCAGGAGAAGTCGAAGGCTCCGTACGGTCTGTCCTCGTACCCGCACCCCCGCCTGATGCCGGGATTCTGGGAGTTCCCGACCGTCTCCATGGGCCTCGGTCCGCTCGGCGCGATCTTCCAGGCGCGGATGAACCGCTACATGGAGGCGCGCGGCATCGCGGACACCTCTAAGTCACACGTCTGGGCGTTCCTCGGGGACGGCGAGATGGACGAGCCGGAATCGCTCGGACAGCTGTCCATCGCCGCTCGAGAGGGCCTGGACAACCTGACCTTCGTCGTCAACTGCAACCTCCAGCGCCTCGACGGCCCGGTACGCGGCAACGGAAAGATCATCCAGGAGCTGGAGTCCCAGTTCCGGGGCGCCGGCTGGAACGTCATCAAGCTGGTCTGGGACCGCACCTGGGACCCGCTGCTCGCGCAGGACCGCGACGGCGTGCTGGTCAACAAGCTGAACACCACCCCGGACGGCCAGTTCCAGACGTACGCCACCGAGACGGGCGACTACATCCGCCGGCACTTCTTCGGTGACGACCACCGGCTGCGGGCGATGGTCGAGAACATGACCGACGACCAGATCCTGCACCTGGGGCGCGGCGGTCACGACCACAAGAAGATCTTCGCGGCGTTCTCGGCGGCCAAGGCGCACGCGGGCCAGCCGACGGTGATCCTGGCGCAGACGGTCAAGGGCTGGACGCTCGGCCCGAACTTCGAGGGCCGCAACGCCACGCACCAGATGAAGAAGCTGACGGTCGCCGACCTCAAGGGCTTCCGGGACCGTCTGCACCTGCCGATCTCCGACAAGGAGCTGGAGTCCGGCGCGCCGCCGTACTACCACCCGGGCCGGAACTCGGAAGAGATCCAGTACATGCACGACCGCCGCAAGGGACTCGGCGGATACGTCCCCACGCGCGTCGTACGGTCGCAGCCGCTGGCCCTGCCGGACGACAAGGCGTACGCGGGTGTGAAGAAGGGCTCCGGTCAGCAGTCGATCGCCACGACCATGGCGTTCGTACGACTGCTGAAGGACCTCATGCGGGACAAGGAGATCGGCAAGCGGTTCGTGCTGATCGCGCCCGACGAGTACCGCACGTTCGGCATGGACTCGTTCTTCCCGAGCGCGAAGATCTACAACCCGCTCGGTCAGCAGTACGAGTCCGTGGACCGGGATCTGCTCCTGGCCTACAAGGAGTCGCCGACCGGTCAGATGCTGCACGACGGCATCTCCGAGGCGGGCTGCACGGCCTCGCTGATCGCCGCGGGTTCGGCGTACGCCACGCACGGCGAGCCGCTGATCCCGGTCTACGTCTTCTACTCGATGTTCGGTTTCCAGCGCACCGGTGACCAGTTCTGGCAGATGGCCGACCAGTTGGCGCGCGGTTTCGTCCTCGGTGCGACCGCCGGGCGTACGACTCTGACCGGTGAGGGCCTTCAGCACGCGGACGGCCACTCGCAGCTGCTCGCCTCGACCAACCCGGGCTGTGTCGCGTACGACCCGGCGTTCGGGTTCGAGATCGCGCACATCGTCAAGGACGGTCTGCGCCGGATGTACGGCTCGTCCGACGAACACCCCCACGGCGAGGACGTCTTCTACTACCTCACCGTCTACAACGAGCCGATCCAGCACCCGGCCGAGCCCGCGGACGTCGACGTGGACGGCATCCTCAAGGGCATCCACCGCTACGCGGAAGGAACTTCGGGTTCCGTCCCGGCGCAGATCCTGGCGTCCGGCGTCGCCGTGCCGTGGGCGGTCGAGGCGCAGCGGATCCTCGCCGAGGAGTGGAACGTGCGCGCCGACGTCTGGTCGGCGACCTCCTGGAACGAGCTGCGGCGCGAGGCCGTCGACGTGGAGCGGCACAATCTGCTGCACCCCGAGGAGGAGCAGCGCGTCCCGTACGTGACGCAGAAACTGAGCGGCGCCGAGGGTCCGTTCGTGGCGGTCTCCGACTGGATGCGATCGGTTCCGGACCAGATCTCGCGGTGGGTGCCGGGCACGTACCAGTCGCTGGGCGCGGACGGCTTCGGCTTCGCGGACACGCGCGGCGCGGCCCGGCGCTTCTTCCACATCGACGCGCAGTCGATCGTGGTCGCGGTGCTGACCGAACTGGCCCGTGAGGGCAAGGTCGACCGGTCCGTGCTGAAGCAGGCGATCGACCGCTATCAGCTGCTCGACGTGTCATCGGCCGACCCGGGAGCCGCGGGCGGCGACGCGTAGGCGCTCGGCGCGAGCGCCGGTGGCCCTAGGGGCGCGGGGAGCTGGGACACCCAGATTTCCGCGCCCCTTGCGTGTGCTGTGTGCACCTACGATGCGGACATGAACGAGCAATCGGTGCAGGTCCGTTGGGAGCAGCGCACGCAGCGGCCCCTGCTGGGACTCGCGGTGGCCTTCGCCGTCGCCTACGCCGTGCCGATCGTGGACAGCGACGCGAGCCGTGGCCTGACCGGCGCGTGCACGGCCGTGGAGTGGACGGTCTGGGGCGCGTTCGCCGCCGACTATCTGGTGCGCCTCATACTCGTCCGGGACCGCAAGGACTTCGTCCGTACGCACTGGATGGACCTGTGCGCGGTGATCCTGCCGATCCTCCAGCCGCTGCGACTGCTGCGGCTCGTCGCGACGCTCACGCTGGTCGGGCGGCGGGCCCGGATGGATCAGCAGATCCGGCTGACGACCTACGTCGGGGGCGCGGTCGTCGGACTGCTGATGTTCGGCTCGCTCGCGGTGCTGTCGGTGGAGCGGGAGTCGCCGAACGGGAACATCAAGACGCTGGGTGACGCCGTGTGGTGGTCGTTCACCACGATGACGACGGTGGGGTACGGGGATCACGCGCCGACCACCGGTCTCGGGCGGATGATCGCGGTCGGGCTGATGCTCTCCGGGATCGCGCTGCTCGGTGTCGTGACCGCGAACATCGCCGCGTGGTTCATCTCGCGGTTCGAGAAGGACGACGTGGAGGAGCGGCGGCAGACGGCGGCGATCGAGTCGCTCACGGAGGAGGTGCGGGCGCTCCGGGCGGAGGTGGCTGCGCTGGCTGGTGGGGTTCGGCACCCGGTGCCAGGGGGTGCGGAGGAGCGTTCGCGCTAACGGGGGTGTTCTTCGGGTGCGGGAGTGTGGGGGCTGGGCGCGCAGTTCCCCGCGCCCCTGAAGGGGCGCCCTGGCGGGGCGCCCCACCCGCCCCTTCGGGCTGCGGGCGCGCTGCCCCCCTCCGGCAGCGCGCCGCAGCTCCGGTCGTCCTCCCATGTCGTGCGGAGGACTTGACCCACTGTGAGGTGCGACGGCTGCCGGGTGGGAGGGATCTTCAGCGGTGTCACCCGGATAGGTGAAACCTGCGCAAAACAGGGCTGGTCAGACGCGCAGACTCAGATATGGCCCGCGCCCGCCCCCGCCGCCTCGGCGTTGTCGCCCCGCTTGGTGAGAAGCGCGACGAAGACCGCCACGACGGCGACCCCGGCGGCGACCAGGCAGGCCAGGCTCATGCCGGAGATGAACGTGTCGTGGGCGACGGTCGTGATCTTCTCGACGAGTGCGGCCGAGGTGCCCGGGGCGACCGGCGCGGCGCCGACCTGGACGGCTTCGGAGGCCTGGTCGAGCTGGGCCGGGGTGAGCGGCGGCAGCTTGGCGTCGGCCCAGTTGCCCGCGAGGTCGCCGTCGACCTTGGAGGCCATCACGGCGCCCAGCACGGCCGTACCGAGGCTGCCGCCGATCTGCATCGCGGCCTGCTGGAGGCCGCCGGCCACACCGGAGAGCTCCATCGGCGCGTTGCCCACGATGACCTCGGTGGCGCCGACCATGACCGGCGCGAGGCCGAGACCGAGACCGGCGAACCAGAGCGACATGACGGCGCCGCTGGTGCCCGTGTCCAGCGTGGACATGCCGTACATGGAGATCGCGGTGAGGGCCATGCCGCCCGCCA
Organism: Streptomyces sp. GbtcB7; assembly: GCF_019091445.1. NCBI lineage: Bacteria > Bacillati > Actinomycetota > Actinomycetes > Kitasatosporales > Streptomycetaceae > Streptomyces > Streptomyces sp. GbtcB7. The sequence continues at coordinate 377,623 of NZ_JAGXJM010000001.1, read as the reverse complement.
GCGGGATGCGCGGGCCCGTCTTGGTGATCAGGGCGCCGGCCAGCGGTGAGCCCACGATCATCATTCCGGTGAGCGGGAGAAGGTGCAGACCGGCGTCGACCGGGCTCATGCCGTGCACGTTCTGCAAGTAGAACGTGACGAAGAAGAGGCCGCCCAGGAAGGCGATGGCCATCAGCACCATGAGGACCACACCGGCCGACAGCGGCACGGAGCGGAACAGCCCCAGCGGGATCAGCGGCTCCTCGACCCGCTTCTCCCACAGGGCGAAGAGCACGAAGCCGAGCACCGAGGCAGCCAGGAACGTCCAGGTCAGGCCGTCGCCCCAGCCCCAGGTCGGGGCCTTGATGAGCGCCCAGACCAGGCAGAACATGGCGCCGGAGAGCAGCGCGATGCCCAGGACGTCGAAGGAGCGGGGGGCGTTCTCGGCGCGGTGGTCGAGGAGGATCATCAGGCCGAGGACCAGCGCGATGATGCCCACCGGCACGTTGATGAAGAACACCGACTGCCAGCTGACGTGCTGGACCAGCAGACCGCCGAGGATCGGACCGCCCGCGGTGGAGGCGCCGATGACCATGCCCCAGATGCCGATCGCCATGTTCAGCTTCTCGGCCGGGAAGGTGGCCCGCAGCAGGCCGAGCGCGGCCGGCATCAGCAGCGCGCCGAACAGGCCCTGGAAGACGCGGAAGGTGACGACCAGGGCGATGCTGCTGGAGAAGCCGATCGCGCCGGAGGCCGCGGCGAAACCGACCACGCCTATGAGGAAGGTCTGGCGGTGGCCGAAGCGGTCACCGAGCTTGCCCGCGGTGATCAGGGTGACCGCGAGCGCGAGGAAGTAGCCGTTGGTGATCCACTGGACGTCGGCGAAGCTCGCGTCCAGGTCCTTCTGGATGGCCGGGTTGGCGATGGCCACGATGGTGCCGTCCAGGGCGACCATCATGACGCCGACGGCAACGGTGAACAGGGTGAACCACGGATGGCCGCGCAGTCCGTCGGACGGCGCCTTGTCCGACGGAGTGACCGGAGCCTTGTCCCCCGAACCCGTCGTGTCGATGGTGGTCTGACTAGTCATACCTTCGAGGCTAGTGACAGCCACTGACAGTTGACAAACCAATTCACAAGTCGGTAACTGTCACGTCACCCACCAGTACGCTGAGCTGGGCTGAAAGAACAGAAGAGGACCTCATGGAGACGACAGCCGCCCAGACGTCGCCCCCGGCGAGCCTGCGCGAGCGCAAGAAGCAGCGCACCCGGGAGGCGCTGCTGCGGGCCGCCCTCGAACTGTTCACCACCCAGGGTTACGAGTGGACGACCGTCGACGAGATCGCCGAGGCCGTCGACGTCTCGCAGCGCACCTTCTTCCGGTACTTCGCGGGCAAGGAGGAGGTCGCCCTGTTCACCCAGGGGGTCGCGGAGGCGCGCTTCCTCGACGCCGTACGCGAACGCCCGCCCCAGGAAGCCCCGTTGGAGGCGCTGCGCCGCGCCGTCCTGGAGGGCTGGGACACCATCGGCGAGTCGATCGAGTCCGTCGTGCCGCTCGAACTGCACATGCGCGCCTACCAGTTGATCGAGTCGACACCCGCCCTCCTCGCCGCCTATCTGCGCCGCTCGGCGGAACTGGAGGAGGAGATCGCGCGGGTCATCGCCGAGCGCGAGGGACTCGACGTGGACGCGGACCCGAGACCGCGCGTCGCGGTGGCCGTGTTCGGCGGAGTGATGCGGATCACGGGCCGCCTGTGGAGCGAGGGGGCCGACCACAGCATCCCGGCGATCCGCGAGTTGACCACCGCTTACCTCGACCAGGTGGGGCCCGCGTTGGCGGAGAAATGGCGCACGGAATGACGTGTGGAGTGACGCACGCAACGGCGTGCGGAATGACGCCTGGAGCGACGCACGGAACGATCAACTCCGCGCACACAGCGTCACTATTTATCTGAAACTGAACCCGGTTTGCCCCAATTACCCTGCGAGAAACGTGATACCAGTCACTCGTTTAACGGGAGGCGCCAACCTTCTCCTAGGGTGTCTTCTCAGTGACTTCCTTCGACTCATCCCCCCAACTGAACGTCTGGCGCGCACTGCTCGCGCTGGCCGTGGTGTTCGTGATGCTGGCCACCAGTGGCTGGACCGCACTCCAGGGCCATCGAGGGGCAACCCCTCTCCAGGCGTCCCGCTCCGCGTGGGAGCACGGCAGCGTCGCCGGACAGCGACTGCCTGACCCGGACACCACGCCGAGCCGCCTCGCCCGCTTCTTCGCGTCCCTCGACGTCCACGAGCGCACCCGTCTCGCCCACCGCTATCCGCTCGCGGTCGGCAACATGAACGGCGCGCCCGTGACCCTGCGCTACGAGGCCAACCGCGTCGCCATCGACCAGCAGCGCAAGGTCGAGAAGAAGCGCATGCACGACAACCGGCTCTCGGCCCTGGGACAGCAGCAGGCCGGGCGCCGTATGCACCGCTACGAGGCGATGCTGCAGAAGGGGCGCGACTTCCTCGCCTTCGACCCCATGGGTTCGGGCCGGGTCGCCGAGGTCTTCGGAAGCCTCGACCGGGCCGAGCGGATCTCCATCGTGGTGCCGGGCGTCGACACCGATCTGCTCACGTTCCAGCGCACCAACAAGAAGTACTCGGCGCCGGTCGGCATGGCACAGGCCCTGTACGGGGCCGAGCACGCCGCCGCCCCCCAGGCCCGTACGGCCGTGATCGCCTGGGCCGACTACACCACGCCCAGCGGACTCGGCATGGACGCCGCCACCGGCAGCCGCGCCGAGGAGGGCGCGATCCGGTTGAACGCGCTGCTGCGCGCCCTGCCCGGCCGTGCGCCCGTCGCGCTCTACTGCCACAGCTACGGCTCCGTGCTGTGCGGCCTCGCCGCCCGCACCATGCCCTCCCGGGTCTCCGACATAGCGGTCGCCGGCAGCCCCGGCATGCGGGCCCAGAAGGCGTCCTCGCTGCACACCACCGCCCGGGTCTGGGCGATGCGGGACTCCGGCGACTGGATCCAGGACGTGCCCTACCTCGAATTCGGCGGGCTCGGACACGGCGCCGACCCGGTGTCGAAGGCGTTCGGGGCCCGGGTGCTGTCCGCGCGGGGCGCGAACGGCCACGGAGGCTATTTCGAGCCGGGCACCGAGAGCCTGCGCAACTTCGCCGAGATCGGCATTGGCGCGTACCAGGCGGTGCAGTGCGCACACGAGGATGACGCGTGCCGACAAGGTTTGTCCGACGCCCCGGCGGCGGGACGCGCGTAGAGGACGAAGAACTGCGGTTCGCCCAGGGAGGCGACGCAGACGTGCGAGCCGCTTACGATGGCCCGCATGGGTGACGTACTGGCCGGATTTCATGCCGCCTGGGAGTTCGAGTCCGACTCCGTGCTCATCCGCTTCGAACGGGGGATCCGTACGCCGAAGCTGTTCCAGGCGCTCGGCGAACGGCGTATCCCCCTGGAGGCGATAGCGGGGGTCACACTGACGCCGGGCAAGCGCGGAACGGTCGTCCTGCACGCCGTGCCGCGAGCGGGCGCGGATCCGCTGATGGAGGCCGCCGCGGGACAGCTGAAGGAAGGGGGCGACCCCTATCGGCTGGTGATGCCGGCCGACCGGGAGACCCTCGCCGAGTACTACGCGGACGAACTGCGCGCCGCGCTCACCGAGGACGCCGAACCGCCCGAGCGCTACCTCGTCGCGCCGCCCGAGGCGCCGCTCCACTTCAAGGCGTACGACGGGAAGGCCTCCTTCGACGGCAAGGCGGTGTCCTTCCGCTGGTTCTGGACGGGCGCGTCCTCCGCCAAGTGGAAGGCCGGCGACCAGAGCTTCCCCGTCACCGGCCTCAGCGGGGTCGAGTGGCGCTCCCCCGAGGCCTTCGAGGGCCATCTGCGGCTCCTGCGGCGCGAGCCCGCCACCGCACAGCCCGCCCAGGCGGACCAGGACCCGGCGGCGGTCGTCTTCGGTCTCGGTTACGGCCCCGTCCACGAGTCCCTCCCGTTCGCCGCCTCGGTCCTCGCGGCCGTACGAGCCTCGAGTCCCACCCCGGTGACCGCGGCTCCCCGCCGCGACCCGGCCGACATCGCCGACCGCATCCGCCACCTCGGCGAACTCCACCAGGCGGGCCTGGTCACGGACGAGGAGTTCACGACGAAGAAGGCGGAACTGCTGGCCGAGCTCTGATGTCGTCTGCGGGCGCGGCTCTGCTCCCGCCCCGCAGAGCTCTACTCCCGCCCCGCCGACGAGAACGACATGTCCGCGTACCGCTCCCCGGCCACCTTCGAGGCGATCGGCTCCAGCACCGCCAACTCGTCCTCCGTCAGGACGATCCGCGTGGCCGCGGTGTTCTCCTCGACCCGGCTACGCCTCTGCGTGCCCGGAATCGGCACCACCGGCAACCCGAGCAACGACGCCTGCTGCTGCACCCAGGCCAGCGCGATCTGCCCCGGCGACGCCCCGTGCGCCTCGGCGACCGCACGCACCGGCTCCAGCAGCGCGGCGTTGGCGGCCGCGTTGTCGCCGGTGAAACGCGGCATCGTACGGCGGAAGTCGTCCGAGGTCAGATCCTCGGCGTGGACGAACGAACCGGTGAGGAATCCGCGCCCGAGCGGCGAGTACGGCACCAGAGCGACGCCCAGCTCACGGACCGCCGGCACCACGCCCGCCTCGATGTCCCGGCTGAACAGCGACCACTCCGACTGCACGGCCGCGATCGGGTGCACGGCGTGCGCGGCGCGCAGCTCCCCGCCGGTGACCTCGCTCAGCCCGAGGTGCTTGACCTTGCCCTCGCGCACCAGCTCGGCCATCGCGGCGACGGTCTCCTCGATGGGGATGTTCACGTCACGGCGGTGCATGTAGTAGAGGTCGATGACCTCGACGTCCAGCCGCCGCAGGCTCCCCTCGACGGCCTGGCGGATGTACGGCGTGCCGTTGCGGATGGTCCGCTTCGTCGGCTCGGCGGGATCACGGAAGATGCCGAACTTCGTGGCGAGGACGACTTCGTCGCGGTGCGCCTTGACGAAGGGCGAGATGAACTTCTCGTTCTCCCCCAGGCCGTACACGTCGGCCGTGTCGAAGAGCGTGACGCCGAGTTCCAGCGCCCGTTCCAGGGTGGCCCGGGCCTCGTCGGCGTCCGTGGGCCCGTACGCGGCGCTCATGCCCATGCAGCCGAGGCCCTGTACGCCGACCTCGGGGCCGCCGGTGCCCAGCTCCACGTTCGCGATCCTGCTGTCCGTCATCGGGACCTCTCCGACGCCAGGGCACGCCCGGCGTCCGCGTAGAAACTGATCTTGTGGTCGAGAACCGCCAGGGTGTCCTGGAGCTCGGCGATCCGCGCCTTGACGTCGCGGCGGGTCGCCTCCAGGAGCTCGAAGCGCGCGATGTAGGTGTCGTCCCCCTCGCGCACCAGCTCCGCGTACCGGACCATGTCGGCGACCGGCATACCGGTCAGTCGGAGCTTGCCGACGAGGTCGAGCCAGTCCAGGTCGCGGTTGCTGTAGCGGCGCTGGCCGGTGTGCGAGCGGTCGATGTGCGGCATCAGCCCGATCCGCTCGTACCAGCGCAAGGTGTGCGCGGTGAGGCCGGTGAAGGCGACGACCTCGCTGATCGTGTAGTTGTCCTGGCCGTCCGGGCGCCGGTGCCGATGGGGCGGGGCGGCGCAGTCCCCGGTGCGCGTACTGGTGCCGGTCTCGGCGGCCTCGGCCGTGGTCTCCATCACCGTCATGACCTCCACGCTAAAACCTTCGAGTGCACTCGAAGCAAGCAAATTCGGGTGAGAACCCGCCCGGCGACGTCTGACGGGCGCCCGCCGAAAATAGGGAGACGTGCGCGGGGCACCCTGACTACCGTGCGGATCATGAGTCTCGTACGCCGTGCCGTGCCCGAGGACGCCGAGGAAGTACTGCGACTGCGCCAGGTGATGATCGACTCGGTCTTCGCCTCCGCCGGCCCCTCGTCCACCGAGTGGCACGTCCAATCCCTCCCGACCGTACGCGGCAGGCTCGCCGACCCCGACGGGGACTTCGTGGCCTTCGTCGTGGACCACCCGGACCACCCCGACCGGCCCGGCGCTCTCGCGGCGCTCGTCGCGGGGACCATCGAGTACCGGATCGGGCGCGCGGGCAATCCGCACGGCGCGGTCGGGCACGTCTTCAGCGTCGCGACCGATCCGGACGCACGGCGGCGGGGGTACGCGCGGGCGTGCATGGAGACGCTCCTCGACTGGTTCCGCGAACGGAACGTCCTCCAGGTCGACCTCAACGCGTCCGCCGCGGCCGAGCCGCTGTACGCCTCGCTCGGATTCGTCCGCAAGGCCGACCCGTCGATGCGGCTGGAGCTGTGAGCCGCTTAGGCTCGTAGGCATGTCTTTGCAGAGCGTCCTGGCGTCGATCGAGAACTGGCCCGTTCCCACGGCGGCCGCGGCCGTCGTCCGCGCGGACGGGGCGGTGCTCGGGTCCCACGGCCTTGTCGATCAGAGTTTCGCCCTCGCGTCGGTCACCAAGCCGCTGGCCGCGTACGCCGCGCTCGTCGCGTACGAGGAGGGGGCGATCGAGCTCGACGAGCCTGCCGGGCCGGCCGGGTCGACGGTTCGTCATCTCCTCGCGCACACCTCCGGGCTCGCGTTCGACGAGCACCGGGTGACGGCCGCGCCCGGGGAGCGGCGGTTGTACTCCAACGCCGGGTTCGAGGTGCTCGGGGACCATGTCGCCAAGGCGACCGACATCCCCTTCGGGGAGTATCTGCGGCAGGCGGTGCTGGAGCCGCTGGGGATGACGAGGACGTCGCTGGACGGCTCGCCCGCGAGGGACGGGGTGTCGACGGTGGCGGACCTGGTGCGTTTCGCGGCCGAGGTGCAGGCGCCGCGGCTGCTCGATCCGCGTACGGTCCTGGAGGCCATGACCGTCCAGTACCCCGGTACGAAGGGGGTGCTGCCGGGGTACGGCCACCAGAACCCCAACGACTGGGGGCTCGGCTTCGAGATCCGCGACTCCAAGTCCCCCCACTGGACGGGGGTTTCCTCCTCCCCGCGGACCTTCGGTCACTTCGGGCAGTCCGGTACGTTCCTGTGGATCGACCCGGTGGCGGGCGCGGCGTGCGTCGCCCTCACGGACCGCGCGTTCGGCCCCTGGGCGGTCGAGTCCTGGCCCCCGTTCACGGATGCCGTACTGACAGCCCTACGAGCCTGATCCCACCGGTTCTTCGGCTGTGGGTGGGTGGGGGCTGGTCGCGCAGTTCGCCGCGCCCCTGAAAGCCTCGGGCCGGCCGGAGTTTCAGGTCGAGGGGGTCATCTCCCACAGCAATAGCTCCGCGGGGGCTCCCGCCACCGCTTCCAGGTCCTTGGCCTCGGTGATGCGGGCCGCGTCGCCGGGGCCCAACTCCTCGCCGTCCAGGAGTACTTCGCCGCGGACGACATGGACGTACACGAACCCGGCGTCCGGCACCGCCGTCCGCTCCCCCGCCGCCAGCCTCCGCACATGAAGCATCGCCCCGGCCTCGGGGACGGCGTACGGCGTGGAGTCGGCGATGCCGTGGACGACTTCGTAGGACGGTTCGCCGCCGGGTGACAGCGGGGCCAGCCACATCTGGACGAAGGCGAGGGGGACCGAGCCGTCGTTGCGTTCCACGTGGCGGACGCCGCCCGCGGAGCTGAGGCGCTGGACGTCTCCGGGGCGGACCACCGACTCGTGGCCCGCCGAGTCGCGATGGGTCAGCTCCCCCTCCACCACCCACGTGACGATCTCGGTGTGACTGTGCGGGTGCTCGTCGAAGCCTGCGCCGGGCGCGAGCCACTCCTCGTTGCAGGCGATCACCGCACCGAAGCGAAGGTTGTCGGGGTCGTAGTGCGGTCCGAAGGAGAAGGCGTGGAAGGAGGTGATCCCGGCGTCCGGGTCACCTCCGTGGTAGCGCTCGTCCGCGCGCCGTACGTCCATCAGATCCGCTCGTTCCGCCGTCGTCGCCGTACGTCCGTCACAACGGACACCGTAGCCCCGCCCCAGGCCCTCCCCCCGCCTACTTGCGACCCGCCGCCGCACGCCTCCGTCCTGATAAGGCAGTCTTGTCCCGTGCCCGAACCCGAATCCAGCAACACCGAGCGCCCAGCGCACGACATCCACGCGCACTCCGCGACCCTGAAGCGGCTGGAGAAGTCCTCCGGCAGTCTCGCCGCCCAGGCCATCGCGCGGATGGACGAGACGCTGCCGTGGTACCGGGCCATGCCACCGGAAAACCGTTCCTGGATCGGGCTCGTCGCTCAGGCCGGTATCGCGGCCTTCACCGAGTGGTTCCGGCACCCGAACGCCCCGCAGGCCATCTCCACCGATGTGTTCGGGACCGCGCCACGCGAGCTGACCAGGGCGATCACCCTGCGGCAGACCGTGGAGATGGTGCGCACGACCATCGAGGTCATGGAGAGCGCGATCGACGAGGTCGCCGCCCCGGGCGACGAGTCCGTACTGCGCGAGGCGCTGCTCGTGTACGCCCGGGAGATCGCCTTCGCCACCGCCCAGGTGTACGCGCAGGCCGCCGAGGCCCGGGGCGCCTGGGACGCCCGCCTCGAATCGCTCGTCGTGAACGCCGTGCTCTCCGGCGAAGCCGACGAGGGTGCCGTCAGCCGGGCCGCCGCCCTCGGGTGGAACTCGCCCGAACATGTCTGCGTGGTGCTGGGTACGGCGCCCGACGGTGACAGCGAGCTGACGGTCGAGGCGATCCGGCGGGCGGCCCGGCACGCCAAGCTCCAGGTGCTCACCGGTGTGCTCGGGGACCGGCTCGTGGTCATCGCGGGGGGTAACAACAATCCGCTCGGGGTCGCGAAGTCGTTGATCGGGCCGTATGCCGCCGGGCCCGTCGTCGCGGGGCCGATCGTGCCCGATCTGCTCGCCGCGACCCGCTCCGCGCAGGCCGCCGCCGCCGGACTGAAGGCGTGTTTCGCCTGGCAGGACGCCCCGCGCCCGGTTCTGGCGGACGATCTGCTGCCGGAGCGCGCGATCGCCGGAGACCCCTCGGCCCGCGAGCAACTGGTGGAGGAGATCTACAGACCGCTTGAAGAAGCCGGCTCCGCGCTGCTGGAAACGCTCAGTGTCTATCTGGAACAGGCGAGCAGTCTCGAAGGCGCGGCCCGGATGCTCTTCGTTCACCCCAACACCGTGCGCTACCGGCTCCGACGTGTGACTGACGTCACCGGTTGGTCGCCTTCGGATGTACGATCCGCGTTCACACTACGGATCGCGCTGATCCTGGGGCGTCTGGCCGATGGGGATCCTCAAGCCTAGGCTTTTGTCGGGGCTCTACAATTCCCCTTCGTGTTCTTCGTCCCTGTCCCCACGGGCGGCCGTGGCCGTCCACAAGAGAGAGTGTGAGAGTGCTCGTACTCGTCGCTCCCGGCCAGGGCGCTCAGACGCCTGGCTTCCTGACCCCTTGGCTCGATCTCCCCGGTGCCGCCGACCGCCTCGCCGCGTGGTCGGACGCCATCGGGCTCGACCTTGCCCGCTACGGCACCCAGGCAGACGCGGACGAGATCCGGGACACGGCTGTCGCGCAGCCGCTCCTGGTCGCCGCCGGTCTCCTCTCCGCCGCCGCACTCGGTGACGTCGCCGAGCTCGGCCCCGGTGCCGTCGCCGGTCACAGCGTCGGTGAGATCACCGCCGCCGCGTTCGCGGGCGTGCTCGACGCCACGGCCGCGCTGAAGCTCGTGCGCACCCGGGGTCTGGCGATGGCCGAGGCCGCCGCGATCACCGAGACCGGTATGTCGGCGCTGCTCGGCGGGGACCCCGAGACCACGGTCCCGCACCTGGAGAAGCTCGGTCTGACCCCGGCGAACGTGAACGGCGGGGGCCAGATCGTGGCCGCCGGCACGCTGGAGCAGCTGGCCGCCCTGGAGGCGGACAAGCCCGAGGGCGTCCGCCGCGTGGTGGCCCTGAAGGTCGCCGGCGCGTTCCACACGCACCACATGGCGCCCGCGGTCGAGACGCTGGCACGAGCCGCCGAGGCCCTGAGCCCCGTGGACCCGAAGATCGCGTACGTCTCGAACAAGGACGGCAAGGCCGTCACGACCGGCGCCGAGGTCGTGCAGCGACTGGTCGGCCAGGTCGCGAACCCGGTCCGCTGGGACCTATGCATGGAGACCTTCCAGGAGCTCGGCGCGACCGCGCTGATCGAGGTCTGCCCGGGCGGCACCCTGACCGGGCTCGCCAAGCGTGCGCTGCCGGGTGTGAAGACCCTGGCGCTGAAGACCCCCGACGACCTCGACGCGGCTCGCGAGCTCATCGCCGAGCACGCCTCCGCCTAAAGGAGCCGACAGAGCATGTCGAAGATCAGGCCCAGCAAGGGCGCCCCGTACGCGCGGATCCTGGGTGTGGGCGGCTACCGTCCTGTCCGGGTCGTGCCGAACGAGGTGATCCTCGAGACGATCGACTCCTCCGACGAGTGGATCCGCTCGCGCTCCGGCATCGAGACCCGGCACTGGGCCTCCGACGAGGAGACCGTCGCCGCGATGTCGATCGAGGCGTCCGGCAAGGCCATCGCCGACGCCGGGATCAACGCCGACCAGATCGGCGCCGTGGTCGTCTCGACCGTCTCGCACTTCAGCCAGACTCCGGCCGTCGCGACGGAGATCGCCGACAAGCTCGGCACGAAGAAGGCCGCCGCCTTCGACATCTCGGCCGGCTGCGCGGGCTTCGGCTACGGCCTCACGCTCGCCAAGGGCATGATCGTCGAGGGTTCGGCGGAGTACGTCCTCGTCATCGGCGTGGAGCGGCTGTCCGACCTGACCGACCTGGAGGACCGTGCGACGGCCTTCCTGTTCGGTGACGGCGCGGGCGCGGTCGTCGTGGGCCCCTCCGAGGAGCCGCACATCGGCCCGACCGTGTGGGGCAGCGAGGGCGACAAGGCCGGCACGATCAAGCAGACCGTGCCGTGGGACCGTTTCCGCATCGGCGACGTGTCGGAGCTTCCGCTCGACTCCAAGGGCGAGATCAAGTTCCCTGCGATCACGCAGGAGGGCCAGGCGGTGTTCCGCTGGGCCGTGTTCGAGATGGCGAAGGTCGCCCAGCAGGCGCTGGACGCGGCCGGAATCACCGCGGACGACCTGGACGTCTTCATTCCCCACCAGGCCAACGAGCGGATCATCGACTCGATGGTGAAGACGTTGAAACTGCCGCAGCACGTCACGGTCGCGCGTGACGTACGCACCACCGGCAACACCTCGGCCGCCTCGATCCCGCTCGCGATGGAGCGGCTTCTGGCGACCGGCGAGGCGAAGAGCGGCGACACCGCGCTCGTCATCGGCTTCGGGGCGGGTCTCGTGTACGCCGCGACGGTCGTTACTCTCCCCTAGGCACTCCGTGCCGGATCATCCGGTCCGTACGGAATACCGCCAACCCTCTCTGGATACACACCGAAGGAGCGCCTGACATGGCCGCCACTCAGGAAGAGATCGTCGAAGGTCTCGCCGAGATCGTGAACGAGATCGCCGGGATCCCCACCGAGGACGTCCAGCTGGACAAGTCCTTCACCGACGACCTGGACGTCGACTCGCTGTCCATGGTCGAGGTCGTCGTCGCCGCCGAAGAGCGCTTCGACGTCAAGATCCCGGACGACGACGTCAAGAACCTCAAGACCGTCGGCGACGCGACCGACTACATCCTCAAGCACCAGGCCTGATCCAGCGATCGGGCCCGGTTCGCCCGGCCCGGTCCACCGATCAGTCCGTTGCCCCGCCACCCGGCGGTGGCGCCGCTGAATCCTCGTATTTGGAGAAAGAATTCCCGTGAGCTCGACCAATCGCACCGTGGTCGTCACCGGTATCGGCGCAACCACACCGCTGGGTGGCGACGCAGCCTCTACCTGGGAGGGCCTCGTCGCCGGCAAGTCCGGTGTCCGCGCCCTGGAGCAGGACTGGGCCGCCGACCAGGCGGTCCGAATCGCGGCGCAGATCGCCGTGGAGCCGGGCGAGGTCATCCCCCGCCCGCAGGCCCGCCGTCTCGACCGCTCGGCGCAGTTCGCCCTGATCGCCGCCAAGGAAGCCTGGGCGGACGCCGGTTTCACCGACAAGGCCGGCGACGACGCCTCCGTCGACCCGGACCGGCTCGGCACCGTCATCGCCTCCGGCATCGGTGGCGTGACGACGCTGCTCGACCAGTACGACGTGCTGAAGGAGAAGGGCGTCCGCCGCGTCTCCCCGCACACCGTTCCCATGCTCATGCCGAACGGCCCGTCCGCCAACGTGGGCCTGCTCGTCGGCGCCCGCGCCGGCGTGCACACCCCCGTCTCCGCCTGCGCCTCGGGCGCCGAGGCCATCGGCTACGCCATCGAGATGATCCGCACCGGGCGCGCCGACGTCGTCGTCGCCGGTGGTACGGAGGCGGCGATCCACCCGCTGCCCATCGCCGCGTTCGGCAACATGATGGCGATGTCCAAGAACAACGACGACCCGCAGGGTGCCTCGCGCCCCTACGACGTCGCCCGTGACGGCTTCGTCCTCGGTGAGGGCGCCGGCGTCCTCGTCCTGGAGTCCGCCGAGCACGCCGCCAAGCGCGGGGCCCGGGTGTACGCGGAGGCGGTCGGCCAGGGCATCTCCGCCGACGGCCACGACATCGTGCAGCCGGAGCCGGAGGGGCGTGGCATCTCCCACGCCCTGCAGAACCTGCTCGACAACACCGACCTGGACCCGGCCGAGATCGTGCACGTGAACGCGCACGCGACCTCGACGCCCGCCGGTGACGTGGCGGAACTGAAGGCGCTGCGCAAGGTGTTCGGCGACGACGCCGACCACATGGCGGTCTCCGCGACCAAGTCGATGACCGGTCATCTCCTCGGTGGCGCGGGGGGTGTGGAGTCGGTGGCGTCGGTGCTGGCGCTGTACAACCGGATCGCTCCGCCGACCATCAACGTCGAGAACCTCGACCCCGAGGCCGAGGCGAACGCCGACATCGTGCGCGGGGAGGCTCGCAAGCTGCCTGTCGAGGGCCGCATTGCCGCGCTGAACGACTCGTTCGGGTTCGGTGGGCACAACGTGGTGCTGGCGTTCCGTACGATCTGAATTCGGCCGTAGGTGTACTGAACCGGCGTGTGGCCCGGACTCCCTGTCGGAGTCCGGGCCACATTTGCTTGTTCGTCGGGTGCGGGACGGTGGGGGCTGGGCGCGCAGTTCCCCGCGCCCCTAAAAGCTTCCCCTCACGCCCGTTTGTCAGGTCAGACCACCTGATGGAGCCAGCGGACCGGGGCGCCCTCTCCCGCGTAGCGGAAGGGTTCCAGTTCGTCGTCCCAGGGCTTGCCCAGGAGTTTGGCGAGGTCGGACTCCAGGTCGCTCTCGCCGCGCTGGGAGCGCAGGAGGGCGGCGCGCAGGCGGTCCTCGGGGATCAGGATGTCGCCGTGGATTCCGGTGACGGCGTGGAAGATGCCCAGTTCGGGGGTGCAGCTGTAGCGCTCGCCCTCGGCCGTGGGGCAGGGCTCGGCGGTGACCTCGAAGCGCAGCATCTGCCAGCCGCGCAGCGCGGAGGCCAGCTTGGAGGCGGTGCCCACCTCGCCCTTCCAGGAGAACTCGGATCTCCAGGTGCCCGGCGCGGCGGGCTGCCGGATCCAGTCGAGGTTGACGCGGGTACCGAGCACGCCCGCGACCGCCCACTCGACGTGCGGGCACAGCGCGCGGGGCGCGGAGTGCACGTAGAGAACTCCACGTGTCGTCACTGGGGCCTCCGGACAGAGCGAGACATCTTGTAACTTAGCGGAAAGGCAGTGGCAGGGCGGCCACGTGGCGAGGCTACCGTGCGGCGGCGCAAGGAGTGTGACGTACCGTCGGTCCCAGCGCCCAGAAACATTGAGGTTTCACCCAAGGGGACGCGGTGCGACCGGTCGTGTACTGCGGGGTGTCGGCCAACCGTGTCGCATGGGTGCTGAGCAATGGTGCTGAGCAATCGTGCTTGACGAACGAGGGGACCAGGGGATGCGTCACAGGAGTCACCGTTCTCGGGCCGCCCTCGCCATCGCGTCGGCGGCTCTCCTGGGCGTCGCCGTCGCCGGCTGCGACGCCGTCGGTGACAACTCCCCGGCGCCCCGGGGCACGACGGCCAAGGCGTTCCCGAAGCCGACCCCCACCTGGGACCGCAGCCCGACGTCGATGGCCGCCGTCGGGGACTCCATCACCCGCGGCTTCGACGCGTGCACCGTGCTGTCCGACTGTCCGGAGGTGTCCTGGGCGACCGGCAGCGACACGAAGGTCAAGAGCCTCGCCGTACGGCTGCTCGGGCAGGCCGGGGCCGCCGAGCGCAGCTGGAACTACGCGGTGACCGGGGCCCGGATGGTGGATCTCCCCGACCAGATGGCACAGGCCGTCACGAAGAAGCCGGAGCTGGTGACCGTGATGGCGGGCGCGAACGACGCCTGCCGCTCGTCGGTATCGGCGATGACCCCCGTCGCCGAGTTCCGCGCCGAGTTCGAGGACGCCATGGACACGCTGCGCAAGGCGCTGCCCAAGACCCAGGTGTACGTGTCGAGCGTGCCGGATCTGAAGCGGCTGTGGTCCGAGGGGCGGAGCAACCCGCTGGGCAAGCAGATCTGGAAGCTGGGCATCTGCCCCTCGATGCTGGGCGACGCGGACTCCCTGACCACGGCGGCGATGCGGCGGCGCACGACGGTGCAGGACCGGGTGGAGGCGTACAACCAGGTCCTGAAGGAAGTGTGCGCCAAGGACCAGCACTGCCGCTTCGACGGGGGCGCGGTCTTCGACTACCGCTTCGGCACGGACCAGCTGAGCCACTGGGACTGGTTCCACCCGAGCAGGGACGGGCAGGCGCGGCTCGCGGAGATGGCCTATCGGGTGGTGACGGCGACGAAGCCGGTGAGCTAGGACCTGCCGTTGGGATCCTTGGCCTAGGCTTTCGATCATGCACTGCGAATTCTTCGGCACTCTTCCCGACGGCACCCCGGTCCACCGCTGGACGCTGGAGCGCGCCGGGGTGCGGGTGCGGATCCTGACGTACGGCGGGATCGTCCAGTCGGTCGAGGTCCCGGACCGGGACGGGGCGCGCGCGGACGTGGTGCTGGGGTTCTCCGACCTCGACGGCTATCTGACGCACACGGGGCCGTACTTCGGGGCGCTGGTCGGGCGGTACGCGAACCGGATCGCCGGGGGCCGCTTCCTCCTCGACGGCCTCACCTGTCACCTGGCGCAGAACAACCCGCCCAACTCCCTGCACGGCGGGGAGCGCGGCTTCGACAAGCGGGTGTGGGACGCGGAGCCGGTCGATCACGGGCTGCGCCTGACCCGGGTCTCCCCGCACGGCGAGGAGGGCTTCCCGGGCCGTCTGGAGGTCTCGGCGACGTACACGCTGGACGAGGCGGGCGCGCTGGGGATCGCGTACGAGGCGGTCACGGACGCGCCGACCGTGGTGAACCTGACGAACCACACGTACTGGAACCTGGCCGGTACGGGCAACGCCGGCGGCCACGAACTCCGGCTGGACGCCTCGCGGCTGACGCCGGTGGACGCCGATCTGATCCCCACCGGGGCGCTGGACGCCGTCGACGGGACGCGGTTCGACTTCCGTACGGCGCGGAAGGTCGGCGCCGGCTACGACCACAACCTCGTCCTCGACAAGGGGCTCACGGAGACCGCGGTCGAGGTCGCCGAGCTGCACGACCCGTCCTCCGGGCGGACACTGACGGTCGCGACCACCGAACCCGGGCTCCAGCTGTACACCGCGGAGCATCTGAGCGACCCCTTCGCCCCCGGGGACGGCGTCGCGCTGGAGACCCAGCACTTCCCCGACTCCCCCAACCGGCCCGAGTTCCCGAGCACGGAACTGCGGCCGGGCGGGGTGTACCGGTCGGAGACCGTGTACGGGTTCGGCGTCCGCGGCCAGTAGCCGACGACCGGCGACCGACGACGGACGACCGACCGTCAGACGCTCTCGCCGCGCATCCGCTTGGCGGCCCTGCCCAGCAGGGTCATCGCGCCGAGGCAGACCGCGACCACCACGGCGCCGATCAGCGCGGGGAGCGGGGACTTGCCCTTGATCCCCTCCACGAGCACGGTGGTGGCCAGCACCATGATGATCGAGTACAGGCTCCGGCCGACCTTGGCGCCGGCCGGGATCACCCGCAGCAGCTGCGGGATGGTCGTGGCGGCGGCGATGCCCATGCCGAACGGGATGAACGCGCCGAGCACCAGGGCGCCGAAGCCGAACGAGTTGCCGTACGCGCCCCATCCGGCGCCCTTGTAGAGCAGATAGCCCGCGGCGCCGAGGGACAGCAGGACGAGTACGCCGTTGAGGTACGCGGCAAGGGTGGCGGCCTTGCGGGCGCCCGGCAGATGCGCGGCCGGGGAGCGCCAGGCGTCCGGGGTGATCAGGCGCAGCTGCTGCTTGAGGGCCCGCATCCGTGTCATGGCGAAGAGGCCGACGGCCACGGCGACCAGTCCGACGGCCGTGGCCGCGAAGCCGATCGGTGTCCGCGTGATGCCGTAGTGGGCGCCGCCGAAGGTCAGCGGGATGCCGAGGACGAAGCCGTACGCGTACGTCTTCGCCTGCTGCTGGATGCGCAGCACCAGCTGTCGCTGGTCGGGGGTGAGGTGGGGATCCAGCCGCATCTCGCCCTCGCCCAGGTGCTGTTGGGGGGCCTGGGGCTGCTGCTGGTACTGAGGCGGGTACGGGACCTGCTGCGGAGGCGGGTAATAGGGCTGCTGCCCCTGATACGGCCCCTGCGGCGGGTACGGGCCTGGCTGCTGACCTGGGTACATGCGTTGTTCTCCCCCGAACCGGCGTGTTCCGGCCCGCGAGTCTGCCTCAGGTGGCCGAGAACCGACGAGCCCCGATCCGGATGTCAGGTTCCGGACCGGGGCTGCTCGGGGTGGACTCGTCCCACGTCAGACGTTAATCGTCGCCGCGACCCGACGGTCGACGATCGAGCGACCCGCAGCAATCTCGTACGAACCCTTCACAAACACCCAGGCTCCGGTGCTCTCGTCCCAGACCTCGAAGGCCCGGCGCGGGAGTACGAGGACGACGTCGACACTCTCGCCGGGGCCCGCCTCGACGCCCGCGAAGGCGGCGAGCCACCGGGCCGGACGCTCGGCGTCGGCCTCGACGGGCGCCAGATAGACCTGGACGACCTCGCGCCCGGCCCGCGTACCGGAGTTGCGGACGCGGACCGTGACCGTCGTACCCGAACCGGCACCGGAACCGGAACCGGCACCGCCGTCGCCGCCGAGCTCGATCGACTCGTACGTCCAGTCGGTGTAGCCGAGGCCGTGTCCGAAGGCGTACGAGGGGGTCCTGCCCTCCTTCTCCCAGGCGCGGTAGCCGATGAACACGCCCTCGGTATACGGGAGTTCGCCGTCGTCCGGGACCACCTGGGTGACCGGGGCGGCCGTGAGGGAGCCCCAGGTGGTGGGCAGCCGGCCGCCGGGCTCGTGGGCGCCGGTGAGGACGTCGGCGAGGGCGGCGCCGCCCTCCTGGCCGGGGAACCAGCTGAGCAGTACGGCCGCGACCTCCTCGCGCCACGGCAGCTCGACCGGGGAGCCGGCGTTGACGACCACGACGGTGTTCGGGTTGGCGGCGGCGACGGCGTGCACCAACTCGTCCTGACGGCCGGGCAGCTGGAGGTCCTTACGGTCGAAGCCCTCGGACTCGACGCGGTCGGTGGTGGCGACCACGACGACGGCGGTGTCGGCGGCGCGGGCGGCTTCGACGGCCTCGGCGATGAGTTCGTCGGGGTCGCGGCGCGGGTCCAGGTGGGCGAGCGCGAAGCCGACCACCTTCAGCGGCGCGCCCTCGGGGACGACGATGACGTGCCGCAGCGCCACCTCGTAGGTCTCACCGGCGACGAGATCCACCTGGGCGCGCTCGACGGGGGCGCCGAAGAACGCCTCGAAGGGGTCGTCCTTCGTGCTGCGCTGGATGTCGTCGAAGTGGACCGTGCCGTCGACGGTGAGCGTGAACGCGCCGAGGCCCTTGATGCCGAGGGTGTGGGTGCCGCTCTCGCGCGGGGTGAAGGTGCCGGTCAGTTCGACGCTGTGGAGGGTGGCGTGGGTGACGCCCTCGGGGAGGTCGTCACCCATCCACTGGATCTGGCCGTTGGGGGCCGAGCCGGTGCCGATGACCGCGCCGTCCCGGTCGCGGCAGACGGCCCGCAGGGTGAACCCCCGGTCGGCGACGGCGAGTTCCTCGTTCGGGTCGGCGCCGACGGCGTACGTGAGGCTGCCCTCGGGGAGGGCGGCGGTGAGGCCGTCGAGGGGCGGGACGACCCGGGAGGGGAAGACGGTGGCGGAGCCGCCGCCGAGGACACGGGCGTCGCGGGCGGCGGCGCCGATCAGGGCGACCTTGTGCCCTTCGCCTCGCCCTTGCCCGTGCCCTTCCCCGTGCCCTCCCCCGAGCGGAAGAGCCCCTTGGTTGCGCACGAGGACGAAGGAGCGGCGGGCGATCTCACGGGCCAGGGCCTCGCCGTCCACGGTGGCGGGCAGCTCGGTGACGACCGGCTCGGCGCCCTCCAGGATGCCGACGCGGGCGGCGAGCCGCAGGACGTTGCGGACGGCCTCGTCGACCTTGGCCTCCTCGACCTCGCCCGCGCGGACGGCGGCGGCGAGCGCCTCCCCGTACACGGTCCGGGGGCCGGGCATGGCGACGTCGAGACCGCCCTCGATGGCGCCGACCGTGGCGCGGGCGGCGGTCCAGTCGGAGACGTTGAAGCCGTCGAAGCCCCACTCGCCGCGCAGGATCTCGTTCACGAGGTGGTGGTGCTCGGTCATCGTGGTGCCGTTGACCGTGTTGTAGGCGGTCATGATGCCCCAGGGGTGGGCATGGGCGACGATGGCCTCGAAGGGGGCCAGGTACAGCTCGCGCAGGGCGCGTTCGGAGAGCAGGTTGTTCACCGTGAAGCGGTCGGTCTCGGCATCGTTGGCGACGAAGTGCTTGACGGTGGTGCCGACGCCGCCCGACTGGACGCCCTGGACATAGCCGGAGCCGATCTCTCCGGTCAGGTACGGGTCCTCGCTGTACGCCTCGAAGTGGCGGCCGCCGAGCGGGGAGCGGTGCAGGTTGACGGTGGGCGCGAGGAGGACGTGGACCTGCTTGCGGCGGGCCTCCTGGGCGAGCAGGGTGCCCGCCCGGCGGGCGAGGGCCGGGTCCCAGGTGGCGGCGAGCGCGGTCGGCGAGGGGAGCGCGATCGACGGGTCGTCGGCGGTCCAGTGGACACCGCGTACGCCGATCGGGCCGTCGGACATGACGAGGGACTTGAGGCCGATCTCGGGCAGCGCGGGCAGCGACCACATGTCCTGCCCGGCGAGCAGCCTCGTCTTCGCGTCCAGGTCCAGCTTGCCGAGGGCCGCCTCGACGACCGCCTCGCGGGCCTCGTCGGCCGGTGTGCGCGTTCCCGCCATCGCGGTGCCTCCTCATTGAGTCCGTGAATCCGCGAATCCGTGAGCCCGGGAATCCGTGAGCCCTTGAATCCGCTCTGCGCGTCCATCCTGCATCCGATACCTGTAGAGCAGTAGGTTTCGTTATTTCTTCGTTACATTCCATGGGTACGCATGCCGTACGGTGACGCCATGAGCACCAGGGCCAGAAGCGAGGAGCGGCGCGCCGAGATCGTCCGGGCGGCCCTGGAGGTGATCGCCGAGCGCGGCTACCGGGGCGCGAGCATGGCGTCGGTCGCGGAACGTGTGGGGCTGACCCAGCAGGGGCTGCTGCACTACTTCCCGACGAAGGACGCGCTGCTCGTCGCGGTGCTCAAGGAGCGGGACCAGTGGGACGCCGTGCCCGACACCCAGTGGCGGGTCGACCTGCTCGCCTCACTGGTCGAGTACAACGCCATGCGGCCCGGGATCATCCAGACGTTCTCGGCGCTGCTCGGCGAGAGCGTCACCGAGGGGCACCCGGCGCGCGAGTACTTCACCGAGCGGTACGCGCGGGTGCGCGCGAGCATGGCGGCGGTGCTGCGCGCCGAGTACGGGGAGCGGCTGCCGAACGGGCTCACGCCGGAGCGCACCGCTCCGCTGCTGGTGGCGGTGATGGACGGCCTCCAGTTCCAGTGGCTCCTGGACCCGGAGTCGGTGGACATGCCGGGCGCGTTCCGGGACTTCCTCGCGCTGCTCGGCGAGGACTGAACCCGACCACCACCGCCCCTGCCACCGCCCGCGCTACTGGTGCCAGATCACGGCCAGCGTCTTGCTCACCGCGCAGACGGCGGCGAAGGCGATCGCCCACCCGTAGGCCCCGGCGAAGGCCAGCGCGGCCACGCCGGCCCCGAACCAGAGCAGTTCGAAACCGACGCGGACCGCGCCGCGCGTCTTGTACGACGCCTTCTGCGAGCCGAACAGCGCCCACAGCGTGACGAGTACGGCCGGGGCGCCCAGGCCGAGGAGCCAGATCAGCGGCGTCGCCGCGGCGCGGGTGAAGCCCCAGTACCCGACGGCCGCGAGGGCGCCGAGTTCGATGAGGAAGAGGACGCCCAGGTTCGCTGCCTTCATGGGCGGCAGTATCACCCGGAAGGGATCACTCCGGCCCGTGTGCGTCACGCGGGGCCGGTACGGCGGCCACGACCTCGATCTCGATCAGGGCCTCCGGCTTGAAGAGGCGGGAGACCTCGAAGGTCATGCTGGTGGGCGGGGCACCGGTGAGGTACTGGGCGCGTACGGCACCGTAGGTGGGGAGTTGGGTGATGTCCGTCAGATACGTACGGATGTTGATGATGTCCGCCAGGCCCGCCCCGTGCGCCCTCAGCAGGGCGTCGATGGTCTCGAAGACCCCGCGGCTCTGTTCGGTGAGGTCGGCACCGTCCGCGACCTGTCCGGAGAGGTACAACAGGGCGCCCGCACCCGGCAGTTCGACCCGGGCGACCTGGGAGTAGTAGCCGTTGGCGGGCCCCGGCGCCGAGGGCGGGTTGTCGAGCGTGATCTGCATGGGAGGCCCTCTCAGGCGGAGCGGCGGATGTGTTCGACGGCCTTCGCGATGTCCGCGCCGGCGACGACGGGATCGGCGGCGGCGCTCTTGTAGCGCTCCGACACCGCTTCGAGCACGGGGAGTTCGGCGACCTTCGTGGCGAGGGCGACGTCCTTGGCGGCGAGCGCGGTGGCGAAGTACACGTTCTCGGCGAAGGCGCGGCCGACGGCGCCGCCGAGCGGGCCGCCCGCGAGCGCGGTGCGCGCCACGTTCTCGTCGATGCCGAGCCGGTCCGCGAGGGCCATGGTCTCGGCGACGAGGGCGACCCCGCCGAGCAGGGCCGTGTTGACGATGAGCTTGAGCGCGGCGCCGGAGCCCAGCGGGCCGGTGCGGGTGACGGTGCCGAGGTGGGCGAGCACCTGCTCGACGCCCGACGCGTCGCCGCCCGCGAGGATGCCGAGCTGCCCGGCGGCCGCCTTGTCGGTGCTGCCCGCCACGGGCGCGTCGAGGAACGTCACGCCCTCCCCGAGCCGGGCGGCGAGTTCCTTGACCACGTCGGGCCCGACGGTCGACATCTCCACCCAGGTGGTACCCGGGCGCAGCTCCGGCACGATGGCGTCCGCGACCGCGTCGAGCGCGGCCGGGTTGGCGAGCATGGTGATCACCACGTCCGCGTCCCTCACGGCCTCGGCCGGGGACGCGGCGAGGGTGGCGCCCTCGGTGACCAGCGGCTCGGCCTTCTCGGCGGTGCGGTTCCAGACGGTCATCGGGAATCCCGCGGCGAGAAGTCGGCGTGCCATCGCGGTGCCCATGTGCCCGAGCCCGAGGAATGCGATCTTTTCCATGCCTTCGACGCTAGGCGGGCCCACGTGATGCGACAAGCGAATGTCTAGCATGGCTCTCATGCTCAACCCGCATGCCGTACCCGACCTCTCCAGCACCTGGCTGCGGGTCTTCCTGGAGGTCGCCCGGCACGGTTCGTTCACGGTGGCCGCGCGGACCCTCGGCTGGACGCAGTCCGCGGTGTCGCGGCAGATCGCCTCGCTGGAGTCGGCGCTCGGCGGAGCCCCGCTCTTCGACCGGCTGCCCCGGGGCGTACGGCTGACGGAGGCCGGGCGGGTCCTCGTGCCGCACGCCGAGGCGATGGTCGAGCGGCTGCACGACGCGAACCGCGAACTGGCCGCGCTGCGGCGGGTCGCGGGCGGCCGGCTGCGCTTCGGCGCGTTCGCCACGGCCGACGCCGCGCTCGTCCCCCGCGCCATCGCCGCGTTCCGCGTGCGCCATCCGGGGGTGCGGCTCACCCGTGAAGAAGGCCTGACGCCCGTGCTCCTGGAGCGGCTCTCCGCGGGCGGCCTCGACCTGGCGATCGTCTCCACGACGGGCCGCGCCCCGCTGGACCCGTACACCCTGCACCACCTCCTCGACGAGTCCCTGTACGTCGCCGTCCCCGCTGACCATCCGCTCGCCGCCGAGCCCTCCGTCCGCCTCCCCCAACTCGCCGACGCCGACTGGATATCCGGCTCCGCCCGCCCCGAGGGCACCCTGCTGGACGCGGCCCTGCGGCACGGCTTCCGGCCGCGCGTCGCGCATGTCGTGGCCGAGTGGACGGCCAAGCAGGGGTACGTCGCCGCCGGGCTCGGGGTGACCCTGGTCCCGGCGCTCGCCGCCGAGTCCGTACGCCCGGACATCGCGCTGCTCGCGGTGCGCGACGAGGAGGCGCCGGCGCGGGCGGTGTACGCGGCGACGGTGCGGGGCCGGTCACTGGGACCGGCGGCGCGGGCGTTCCTGGGGGCACTGCGGGAGGCGGCGACCCACCTGCCCACCTGAGCGACCCGCCGCCCGCGCCACCCCGGCCTCTTCGGCTGCCGGTGCCACACCTCATGGCGTACGTCCCCTCCGTCACGCGATACTGCGGCCGTCCGGCAGCACCCCACGGCGACGGAAGGCATGAACTCCCTTGACTCACATACGCGTTCGGCTCGGAGCAGGCGTACTCGGACTGGCCCTGGTGGGCGGCCTGGCCGCGGCGCCCACCGCGTCGGCGGCAGCGGCGGCCCCCGCCACCGTCGAGGAGCAGCGCCTCGACCAGGCCGCTCCCCAGGAGATCCTGCGGCGCTCCGGATTCGACACGGTGGCCCCCGGGTTCGCGCGGGCGCTGGAGCGGGCGGGCTCGTTCGGGCAGGCCGAGCGTGTCGTCGTACGGCAGGGGGCGCGGCTGTGGCAGCGGGCCGTCGACCGGGCGCAGGGACGGGGCCCGGCGGGCGGCGACCTGAGCCGGGACGACGACCGGCCGCTGTACTGGGCGCGGCTGGGGATGACGCGCGAAGTGCGGCAGTGGGAGCCGGAGTTCGGTCTCACGGACACGCAACGCGCCAAACTGCTCGACGAGTTGGAGGAGAACTCGCGCGGCGAGAACACCATCCGCTATCCGCACGCCAAGGGCGTGAAGCGGATCCTGCTCACCGGGTTCGACCCGTTCACGCTGGACCGGGACGTCCGGATATCCAACCCGTCCGGAGCCACCGCCCTGGCCCTGGACGGCACGACGATCCGGACCGCGGATGGCCCGGCGCGCATCGAGACGGCCGTGTTCCCGGTCCGCTGGCAGGACTTCGCCCAGGGCACGGTGGAGCGGACGCTGCGCCGCCAGCTCCCGCGCGTGGATCTGTTCACCACGGTGAGCCAGGGCCGCGTCGGCCGTTTCGACGTGGAGCGGACCAACGGGGCCTGGCGGGGCGGCTTCCCGGACAACGAGAACGTCTCCCGCACCGAGACGGTCCCCGTCACCGACCCGGCCTCGCAGCCGCAATGGACGTCGACGACGCTCCCGTACGCGCGGATCGTGGCCGCGCCCACGGGCCGCTTCCCCGTGTACGACCACACCTCGGTGACCGAGATCCCGGCGGGCGGTACCGATCCGGTCGTACGCCCCGACGGGCCGACCCCGGGTTCGACGGCGCGTGCCGGGGGCGGCGGGGACTACCTCTCCAATGAGATCGCCTACCGCGCGACGCTGCTGCGCGACCGCCTCGGTCTGCACGACAGCCTGCCCGGCGGGCATGTCCACACACCCGTACTGCAGTTCGGCACCGGCAACACTGACCCGGCGACGGGGACGGTCACGGACCCCGAGTTCGTTCAGAACCGGCTGGACATCATCGCCCAGGTGCGGGCGATCGTGACGGTGGCCGTCAGCGGGACGGGGCGATAGCGGCGAGGACCGTGACGACGGCCACGGCGAGGGTCTCGGTCACGCGGCGGCGCGTTGTCCGTGGTCGTCGTGGTTGTCGTGACCGCCGTGGTCGCCGTGGTCGTCGTCCGGCTCGTCCGTTTCCTCGTCCAGCAGGTCGCGGGCCATCAGTGTGGCGCCCGCGACCGCGCCCGGCATCAGGAAGACGGCGACGAACGGGACCAGGAAGGCGAGGCCCAGCGGGGTGCCGAAGCCCCAGACCAGCGTCTTGCGGGAGCGGAGCAGGGTGAGGCGGTCGCGGAGGTCGACACCCCGGCGCTGGAGGGCTACCGCGGTCAGTTCCTCCGTGAGGAAGAAGCCGGTGACGAAGAAGCCGATCACGGGGACGACGGTCTGGCCGATGAACGGGAGGAAGCCGAGGGCGAAGAGGAGGACGCCCCAGACGACGGCCCGCACGAGGATGCGGAGGCTGTCTCGCGCGGAGATCCACAGCTCGCGCCAGAGCGGGAGGCCGGACTCCGGGGCCGTGCCGTCCGGGGAGACGTCCCTGTCGACCTTCTCCGAGAGGGACTCGTAGAAGGGCTGGCCGATGAGGAGGGTGACGGCGGTGAAGGTGAGGACGGCGAGGAGGAGGGCGAGGGCGAAGAGTACGGCGGTGAGGAAGCCGCGGAAGAGGCCCAGCCAGGGGCTGGACCAGTCGTCGGCGAAGGGGGTGGACCAGGTGACGAAGTCCTCGCCGTACAGGGCGAGGGTGACGAGCGCTGCCGCGTACAGCACGAGGGTGATCAGGCCCGGCAGCAGTCCGAACCCGTACTGCTTCCCGTGCCGTGCGGCCCATCGCTGGCCCTGTATGAGATAACCGAACCCCGCCCCGAGATCACGCATGGCCCGAACTTTACCGGGGCTCGCCCCTTTCCCCTTGCCCCCGCCGCCCCTACCCGCCCCATCCCCAGGGGCTCCGCCCCTTCAACCCCGCCAGGGGGCTCCGCCCCTGCACCCCCGCGGGGCTCCGCCCCTGCACCCCACCGGGGCTGCGCCCCGGACCCCCATCGGCCTGAACGGCCTCGTCCTCAAACGCCGGACGGGCTGAGTGATACGGGCCGGGGTGGGTGGGATGGACGTGGCGTGGCCGAGGCTCGGCCTCCGACCCCGCCCTCAAACGCCGGACGGGCTGAATGGTGCGGGACGGGGTGGGTGCGGTGCCGTCTTCGGCGTTGGCCTCGAACCCCGGACGCCCCGAGGCCTTTAGGGGCGCGGGGAACTGCGCGACCAGCCCCCACCGGTCCGCAGTCGAACGAATTCGGGCGGGCGGGGGATGCGGGGGCGCAGCCCCCGCCCTCACCGGTCCGTGGCCGGAGGCGGGAGGCGGGAGGCGGAGACTCGGCTAGGTCGGCGTCACCGCCACCACAAGCCCCCGTTCCGCCGTAGGCGACACCGCCGCGGAGACCCGTACCGCCACCGCCCGAGCCACCCGCCCCGTCCGCGACGCCGACGCCAGGAGCAGGGGCTGTAGGTGTTCGAGGCCGGAGACAAGGAACTCCTCGCCGGCGATCAGCACCGGCCGGACTGCGTTCGTCGTGGCCGCCGCCGCCTCCGTGAGGTCGGCGAGCGGCGGCAGCGCGGCCCGCACCACCCCCACCCCCGCCGCGGCCGCCCGCTCGGCCAGCGCCAGCTGAAGCGGCAGCAACGGAGCCAGCGCCGAAGTCAACGCGTCAGCGATACGCCGGAGTTCGGGCGACGAGTCGCGCAACACATCCGCCGCCGCCCGTATCACCGGCGTCAAAGCGAGCAACGCCCCCGCCGCCACCCCGGCCACCGCGGGCAGCAACGGCGACCCCGCCTCCAGCAAGTCCCCCAACGCGTCCGCCGCCTCCTGCACCGCGGGCTCCACCGCGTCGAGGATCGGCAGCAGACTGTCCCCCAGCGCGGCCAGCAACGCCTGCGCAGGCCCGCTCACGGGATGCACCGCGAGCGGCGCCCCGGTCGTCCCGAGCCGCGTCAGCGTGTCCACGATCCGGTAGAACGCCTCCTGCGCCTGCGGAGACGCACTCGCCTCGGCCAGCCCCGCCGTCGTCTCCCGGAGCACACGCAGCGCCTCCGCCCCCGACCCGTCCCGGGGGTCGAAGGTGTTGAGGGCGATTCTGGTGATGTTCCCGGCCGTGTCGAGGAGTTGGCCGGTGATGTCGGTCGTGCTGCGCGCCATACGCAGCACGTCATCCCTGCTGGGGATGCTGGGGAGCGACGGAATCGGGGACATGAGCCCTCCTCGCCACGCACGGCACCTCGCCACATGGACCCGTCCGCTGGCCCCCTACGGCGTCTTATGGCCTCAGCATGCCCCCTTCAGCCCGTCGGCGATGCACCATCCGTGGCATCCATGGCGTGCAGGGGGGCCACCGAGGCCCCCAGGCCCTCTTGTTGAGGAAGAGTCGAACAGGTACACCTCGCCCTACCGACCTGTACGCCCTACCGAACCGTGCCCCACCGACCCGTGCCCCACCCACCCGTACCGATCTCAGGCCCCCCACCGGAGGTACGACGCGTGCGCCTACCGAGACCCGTCCTGATCGCCACTGTCCTCACCGCCGCGACCGGATCGCTTCTCCTCGCCCCGCACAGCGCCACCGCGGACCGCGAACCCCCTGTCCGTGAAGGGGCGGGCCGTGAAGGGACGGACCAGCCCACGGGTGCCGCCAGGACCCCGGCGAACGCCGCCCGCAATGCCCTCACCAGCCCCGTCACCGACCTGTCCGACTCCGGCCTCGCCGCCCCCCGCCGTGGCTATCCGCGTGAGCAGGTCCTCTCCCCCGACCCGGAGAACCCGGCGGACAAGTCCATCAAGCTGGGCCTCACCCCGTACCACGCCATCGCCCCGAAGCTGAACGCCCTCCAACGGCTCGGCGACCGTGTCAGCGTGGAGGTCGCGGGCCGCTCGGCCGGCGGTCACCGGCTCTATCTGGTCACCGTCACCGCCCCGGAGTCCGCCCGCGAGTCCCTCGACCAGGAGCGGATGCGCGAGCTGATCGAGAACGCGCCGCAGGCGGCGGCGAAGGACCCCGCCGTCAAGGCGTCGTACAAGACGCCGGTCTTCTTCGACAACAACATCCACGGCAACGAGTGGGAGGGCACCGACGCCGCCCTCGAGCTCGTCGAGCGGCTCGCGCGCGCGAAGGACGCGCAGACGACCGACCTCCTCGCCCACAGCCGTCTCTACTTCAACATCACGGCGAACCCGGACGGCCGGATCGCGGGCACCCGCGCCAACGCCAACGGCTTCGATCTGAACCGGGACTTCATCACCGCCTCGCAGCCCGAGGCGCGCGCGATCCGCCAGATCGCCATCGACAAGCAGCCGGCCGTGATGCTCGACCTGCACGGGTACGTCAACGGCACCCTCATCGAGCCGACGACCCCGCCGCACGGCGAGAACTACGAGTACGACCTCTTCCTCAAGAACACCTACGCCAACGCCCTCGGCATGGAGGCCGCCGTCAACGGCCTCGGCCACACCCCCGCGAAGGACGGGGTCGAGCCCGTCCAGATCCCCTTCCGCGACCAGCAGGAGGGCTGGGACGACTGGCCGCCGATCTTCACGCCCCAGTACCAGGCGTTCCACGGCGCGGTCGCCGCGCACACCGTGGAGATCCCGCTGGCGGTGAACAACTCGGAGTACGACACCCTGCCCGTGGCCGAACTCCGGCGCAGGTCCGCCATCAACGTGGACGTGGCCGGCGCGGCCATGCGCGCGACCCTCGCCTACGCCCGGACCCACCGCGCCTCGATCATCGCCGACCAGATCGAGGTCTTCCGGCGCGGCGCGACGGGCGCGGCCCAGGTGCCGGTCTCGGCGGAAACGGTGCCGGGGGTGCCGGGCATCGGTCCCGAGGACGTGTACACGACCGACTTCCCGCGTGCCTACGTGATCCCGGCGGGCGGCGCCCAGCGTTCGGCGACGGCCGCCGCCCGCCTCGTCGACCATCTCCTCGCCAACGACGTCCGCGTCACCCGCACGACCCGCGACTTCCGGCTGGCCGGACGGTCGTACGCGAAGGGCTCGTACGTCGTCGACCTGCACCAGCCCAAACGCGGTCTGGCCAATGTGATGCTGGCCGACGGGCGGGACATCAGTGACAAGGTGTCGGTGATGTACGACATCTCGGGCTGGAGTCTGGGGCGGTTGTGGGGTGCGACGGTCGTGCCCGTACGGAGCGGGGGGCTGTCGGCCGTGGCCGCCCGCCGGGTCGAAGCCGCCGCGCGGGTCGGGTACGTCGCCCCGCGCGGCGATCTGCGTCTGCGTCTCGACACCCCGCAGGAGATCGCCGCCCTCAACTCCCTTCTCGAGCAGGGGGTTTCGGTACGGCCGCTCGCGGACGGCAGTGTCGTCGTGCCGGGGTCGGCGCGGGCGCGGGCCGCCGCTCTCGCCCGTACGTACGACGTGGCGTTCGACGCGACCGGACAGACCAGGACGACCGAAGGCAGCCCGGGAACACCCCTGCACCGCGTCCGCGTCGCCGCGGCCGTCACGCCGGGTGAGCTCTTCGCGCTGCGGGAGATGAACTTCGACGTGGTGCCGGTGTCGACGGCCGTCCTGAACGCGGGCTTCGACTGGTCCGCGGTGGACGTGCTGTTCGTGTCGTCGGGGCTCGACCACGCCCATTTGAACGCGGGCGCGCAGGCGGCGCTGGACGCCTTCCTCCACACCCACGGTCTCGTCGGCCGCGGAGCCGTCGGAGCCGCGCTCAACTCGGCGGCCGGGCTGCTGGCGGTGCGGCCGGTGGAGGGCAACGGTGACGCCAACGGTGTGGTGCGGGTGGTGAATTCGGGCGGACCCCTCACCGCGAACGCGCCCGACCACGGCTTCGTCTACGCGCCCGTCTGGTTCACCGATCTCGGCCCCGGGGTGCGTGTCGAGCAGGCGTACGCGCCGGGCGATCCGCTCGTCTCCGGGCACTGGCGCCCGCTGGCCGACGGGACGGGAGGGCCTACGGCCGCCGGCGGCCAGGCCGCTGTCGTCAGCGGTCCGCATGCCGTGCTCTTCGGTACGGAGCCGCTCTTCCGTGATCATCCGAAGGGAGAGTTCCCGCAGGTGGGAAGGGCGCTGCTGACCGTCTCGTAGGACAGTGCCGTCCGTCTTTCACGACAGGGCGGAGGCCGCACCCCACGTCCTAGGGCGCGGCCTCCGCCGTGTACAACGAGCGCCGTCAGACGAGCGTCACGGTGATGTTGCCGCGGGTCGCCTTCGAGTAGGGGCAGACCTGGTGGGCCTTTTCGAGAAGGTCCCGTGCGGTGGCCCCGTCGACGTTCGGGATCGTCGCGGAGATCTCCACGATGATGCCGAACCCGTCCTCGTTCTTGCCGATACCGACCTTCGCGGTGACGGTCGAGCCGGAGACGTCGGCGTTCTCCTGGCGGGCGACGACGCCGAGGGCGCCCTGGAAGCAGGCGCTGTACCCGGCGGCGAAGAGCTGCTCCGGGTTGGTCCCGGCGCCGCTTCCACCCATCTCCTTGGGCGGGTTCACGACGACGTCGAGCCTGCCGTCGTCGGTGGCGACCCGGCCGTCGCGACCGTTCTCGGCGGTGGCGACGGCGGTGTAGAGGACATCGGTCTGCTGGATGGACATACGGTGCGTTCCTCCTTGGTCCGCCGCGACTCGCGCCCACGATCGCGACAGTTTCGGAAAGAAGTTACCGTATGCCGAAAGTCCAGCGACAGCCTCTCCGGAGAGCCGGAGGACCGGAGAACCGGAGAACCGGAGGGTCAGAGCTTGACGATCATCTTGCCGACGTTGTCGCCGCGCAGGACGCCGAAGAACGCCTCCAGGTTGTTCTCGATGCCCTCGACGACCGTCTCGCTGTACTTGAGCTCGCCGGAGCGGACCCAGGCGCCGACCTCCTGCACGAACTGCGCCTGCAGGTCGTAGTGGTCGCCGACCAGGAAGCCCTCGATGCGGCCGCGGGTCTGGATGAGGCGGGCGAGGTTCTTCGGGCCAGGGACGGGCTCGGTGCTGTTGTAGACGGAGATCATGCCGCAGACGGCGATGCGGCCGTCCCGGTTGAGGGAGCCGATGGCCGCCTCCAGGTGGTCGCCGCCCACGTTGTCGAAGTAGACGTCGACGCCGTCGGGGGCGGCGGCGCGCAGCTGCTCGCTGACCGGGCCGTTCTTGTAGTTGAAGGCGGCGTCGAAGCCGTACTCCTCGACGAGCAGCTTGACCTTCTCGTCGGAGCCGGCGGAGCCGATGACGCGCGAGGCGCCCTTGAGCTTGGCGATCTGCCCGACCTGGCTGCCGACCGCGCCGGCGGCGCCGGAGACGAAGACGGAGTCGCCCTCCTTGAAGGAGGCGGTGCGCAGGAGGCCCGCGTAGGCGGTCAGACCGGTCATGCCGAGGGCGCCGAGGTACGTCGACAGCGGCGCGGCCTGCGGGTCCACCTTGACGGCCTGCTTGGCGTCCACGACGGCGAATTCGCGCCAGCCGAAGAAGTGCAGGACGTGGTCGCCGACCTCGACGCCCTCGGCGTTGGAGGCGATGACCTCACCGACCGCGCCGCCCTGCATGACCTTGCCCAGCTCGAAGGGGGCGACATAGGACTTGGCGGCGCTCATGCGGCCGCGCATGTACGGGTCGACGGACACGTACGCGTTCCGTACGAGGACCTGGCCCTCCCCCGGCTGCGGGACCTCGGCCTCGACCAGGGCGAAGTCCTCGGGCTTCGGCCAGCCGACCGGGCGGCTGACCAGGTGCCATTCGCGGTTGACGGCGGGGAGCTGGGTCTCGGTCATGAGGGGGTGCCTTTCCTACGTGCATGCACGGGTACGTGCGACTACGGCTCTAATACTTCAGTACCTGAAACAACCATGCTCCTCAATATTTCATGATGTCAAGTAACGGAGTAGTCTGGAGACCATGGCCACGCAAAGAACAACCCGTATCGACCCGCTGACCCTCGAGGTCGTGGACCTCATCGGCACGGTCGTGGCCCGCTATCACGAGGAGTACGAGGACGCTGCCGCCGAGCACGCGCTGACCGGGGCGCAGGCGCGACTTCTGAGCCTGCTGTCCCTGGAGCCGCTGCCGATGCGGCGACTCGCCCAGAAGCTGAAGTGCGAGCCGTCGAACGTGACCGGGATCGTGGACCGGCTGGAGGCGCGGGGCCTGGTCGAGCGGCGTCCCGACCCGTCCGACCGCCGCGTGAAGCTGGCCGCGGCGACGGAGGAGGGTCGGCGTGTCGCGCGCTCCCTCCGCGACGCCCTCAACTTCGCCCGCGAGCCCCTGGCGGGCCTCTCCGCCGAGGAGCGCCTGTCCCTCCGGGACCTCCTGCAGAGAATGCTCACGCCGTAGTTTTCGGCTGCGGGCCGGTGGGGGCCGGCCGCGCAGTTCCCCGCGCCCCCAAGACGGGGCTTCGCCCCGAGTTTTCAGGGGCGCGGGGAACTGCGCGAGCAACCCTCACGCACCCGCAGCCGACAAACCCACGGAACCCCCTACGTGCACCACCACAGGAAACGGTTGCACTGTGAAGGTGAAGGCGATGGCGACGGCGCGGCCGAGGTCGGCGCGGCCGTCGGCCTGGGGGACGACTTCGGCGGAGTGGAGGACACGGGGCCGGACGTCGCGGACGGCACCACACCGGTACCCGCCGTCGCCGACTGCTCCTGCGTGTCCTTCTTCTTGTCGTCCTTGGACTTGTCACCCTTGGCGGACTCGGAAGCGGAGGGAGACGCCGACGCGTCCGGAGAGGCCGTCGCGGCCGACGTAACCCCGGACGAACCCCCCGTCGGCCGCGCCGTCCCCGCGTCCGAGGTCGCCGACCCGTCCGCCGACTCACCCTCGGCCGCGGCCGGCTTCGGCAGCAACCCAGGCCCGTCTATGCCGAGCTCGGCGAGGCTCAGCCCACCCGCCGCCAGCACGAACCCCGCGGCGATGAGCAGCACCCGACGCCGCCGACGACGATGCGCCGCGGCCTTCCGGTCCCGCCGGCTCGCACCGCCGGGCCCCTCCGAGTCCCGGCCCCGGCCTCGCCCGCGCCCACGGTTCCGCCGCCGGGCAGCGGCCCGTCCGGACCGCTCCTCCTCGCCGTCCTCGCCCTCGTCCTCGTCGTCGGGATCTTCATCGTCGTCGTTGTCGCCCTCGTACAACGAGTCGACACCAGCATCGACCGCCCCCGCGCCCGTTCCGGCACGCATGTCGGTCTGGTCCGCATGCGTGCGGAGCTGTTCGGCTGAGGTGCCGCACCCCGGGCAGGCAAGGGCGCCGTTGAGGTGCCGTCGGCACGGGTCGCAGTAGTCCATGACGCCGGAAGACTAAGTTCCTCACAGGTAACGTGCATAGTCACAGCTGTGAAAGTTATGTAGGGAACTGCCTGTTCCGGCGCGCCGCGCTCGCCGTTCACAGCATCGCGCGCGCGACGAGCCGAGGCATACCGGCAAAATCCGTCGCCGACCGTTCCGTTCGACCCATTGACACTCCAGGGGCCACGTCCTTACTGTCACGCCAGCATTTCGAACGTGTGACGAAATTTCGAACAGAGCCGCAAGAGCACAGGGGGCAACTGCCGTGCGCATCACGGGAATCAGCACACACGTGGTCGGGACGCCCTGGCGCAACCTGACCTACGTCCAGGTGCACACCGACGAGGGCCTGACCGGAGTCGGCGAGACCCGCATGCTGGGCCACACCGACGCACTGATCGGCTATCTGCGGGAGGCGGAGGCCAATCACATTCTCGGCTCCGACCCGTTCGCTGTCGAGGACCTCGTCCGACGGATGAAGTACGGCGACTACGGGCGCGCCGGCGAGATCGTGATGTCCGGCATCGCGGTCATCGAGATGGCCTGCTGGGACATCAAGGGCAAGGCGCTCGGCGTCCCCGTGTGGCAGCTGCTCGGCGGCAAGGTCACCGACAGGGTCAAGGCCTACGCCAATGGGTGGTACACGACCGAGCGAACTCCGGAGGCCTATCACAAGGCCGCCCAGGAGGTCGTGGCGCGCGGGTACAAGGCACTGAAGATCGACCCCTTCGGGACCGGGCACTTCGAGCTCGACCACGAGGCGACGCTCTACTCCGTCTCGCTGATCGAGGCCGTGCGCGACGCGATCGGCCCCGAGGCCGAATTGATGCTGGAGATGCACGGCCGGTTCTCCCCTTCCACCGCCGTCCGGCTCGCCCGCGAGCTCGCGCCCTTCAAGCCCGCGTGGCTGGAGGAGCCGGTCCCGCCGGAGAACCTGAAGGCCCTGGAGAAGGTCGCCGCCAAGGTGGACATCCCGGTCGCGACCGGTGAGCGCATCCACGACCGCATCGAGTTCCGCGAGCTCTTCGAGAGCCAGGCCGTGGACATCATCCAGCCCGACGTCGGTCACATCGGCGGCATCTGGGAGACGCGGAAGCTGGCCGCCACCGCCGAGGCGCACTACGTCCTCGTCGCGCCCCACAACGTCGGTGGCCCCGTCCTCACCGCCGCCTCCCTCCAGGTCGGCTTCACCTCCCCCAACTTCAAGATCCTCGAACACTTCAACGACTTCGCGGACGCGGAGATCAAGAAGGTCGTGAAGGGCGCCCCGCAGGTCGTCGACGGCTATTTCGAGCTGTCCCACGAGCCCGGTCTCGGCGTCGAGCTGGACGTCGACGCGGCGGCCGAGTTCCCGCAGCAGCAGGCCCGTTTCGACCTGTGGGCCGACGGCTGGGAGCAGCGCAAGCCCAAGGGGTCGCAGTGAGCACCGCGGTCGTCATCGAGGCGCCGGGCGAGCACCGGCTGATCGAGCACGAGCCGGTGCGGCCGGGCGCCGGTGAGGCCCTGGTGCGGGTGCACGCCGTGGGGATTTGCGGCAGCGACCGCGAGGTCTATCAGGGCAACCGTCCCGACGGGTACGTCCGCTATCCGCTCACGCCCGGCCACGAGTGGTCGGGGACCGTCGAGGC
Source organism: Streptomyces sp. GbtcB7 (assembly GCF_019091445.1). Classification (NCBI taxonomy): domain Bacteria; kingdom Bacillati; phylum Actinomycetota; class Actinomycetes; order Kitasatosporales; family Streptomycetaceae; genus Streptomyces; species Streptomyces sp. GbtcB7. Next base: position 343,673 of record NZ_JAGXJM010000001.1, on the reverse strand, counting down.
GGTCGGGGCCGGGGTCCCGGAGTCGATCGTCGGACGCAAGGTCGTCGGCGAGGGCTTCCGCAACTGCCAGGTCTGCGACCGCTGCCACGCGGGCGAGACAACGTTGTGCACGGCGGGGTACGAGGAGACCGGGTTCACCCAGCCGGGCGCGATGGCGACCACACTGACCCTCCCGGCGCGGCTGCTGCACGTGCTGCCGGACGACGCCGACCTGACGGCGGCGGCCCTCCTGGAGCCCGCCGCCTGCATCGCGGCCGCCGCGCTGAAGGCGAACGCCCTGCCCGGTGAGCGGGTCGCGGTGGTCGGGACCGGCACGCTCGGGATGTTCGCGATCCAGTTCCTGAAGGCGAACTCTCCGGCGGAGCTGCTCGTGGTCGGGACCCGGCCGGACCGGGCGGCACTGTCCAGGGACTTCGGCGCCACCGACTTCCGTACGAGGGACCAGGAACTCCCCGACGACTTCGACGTCGTCATCGAGACCGCCGGGTCCGCGTCCGCCGCGCGCACCGCCGCCTCCCTGCTGAGGCGCGGCGGACGCCTGGTCCTCACGGGGATCCCGGCGCCGGGCGCCGAGGGGCTCGACCCCACCGATCTCGTCGTACGGCAGCTGGAGGTGCACACCGTGTTCGGTGCGCCGCCGGCGGCGTGGGCGCACACCGTGCGGGTCTTCGGGGCCGGGCTGCTCAGCCCGTTGCCGCTGGTCACGCACGAGTTGCCGCTCGCCGAGTTCCCGCAGGCCATCGAGTTGGTGGGGTCCGGCGATCCCAAGGTCGGAAAGGTCCTGCTGAAGCCGTAGTCCCCCGAGCCGTACGCCGGTACGGAGTTACCTGACGGCTCCGTACCGGCGTACCACCCAGGCCCCGCACACCCAAGGCCGCGAACCTCGTTCGAAATATCGAACCTATCGGTGCGCGCACCATGCGCCCTTACACGCACCACCCCTCTGCACGCGCACCACATCTGCACCCGCACCACATCTGTACGCGCCACCCTCGAACACGAAGGACAGCCAGTGACCGACGCCGCCCCTACGGCAGCCCGTCGACCCGGTGAGCAGGCGCTCGCCGCGCTCGGCCTGGGCGCGCCCGCTCTCTCCCCCGCCGACGCCTCGCCGCACACCTTCCCGGGGGGCGGCCGCTGGCGCACCGAGGTTCCCTCCGTGGAGGGGCCCGAGGCCCTGGCCGTGGTCCTCAAGGAGTCCTCGCGGCTCGACGTACCGATCCACCGGATCAGCCAGGGCAGCGGTGTCTGGATGCTGACCGACGCCGAGATCACCGAGATGGTCGAGGCCACCGGTGAACGCGACATCGAGCTCTGTCTGTTCACCGGGCCACGCGGCACCTGGGACATCGGCGGTTCGGTGCGCTCGGACTCGCGCGGCGGCGGCCTGCGGGCCCGTGGCCACGACGCCGTGGCCGGCTGTGTCGAAGACGCCCTCCGCGCAACGGAGTTGGGCGTCAAGTGCCTCCTCGTCGCCGACGAGGGCGTCTTGTGGACCCTGCACCGGGCGCGCACGGCGGGGATCATCCCGGCCGACACCACCCTCAAGCTCTCGGCACTCGTGGGTCCGGTCAACCCGGCCTCGTACGCGGTGTACGAGAACCTCGGCGCGGACTCCATCAACGTGCCGAGCGATCTGACGCTCGATCATCTCACCGAGATACGGCGAGTTTCGGCCGCTCCGATGGACATGTACATCGAGGCTCCCGACGACCTCGGCGGCTATGTACGGATGTACGAGGTCGCCGAGCTGATCCGGCGCGGCGCACCGCTGTACCTCAAGTTCGGCCTGTCCAAAGCACCCGGAATCTACCCGTACGGGCACCACTTGAGAGACCTGACCCTGAACACCGCCAAGGAACGGGTGCGTCGCGGCCGACTCGCCCTGGACCTGCTCGCGCGGCACGGAGCGGACGGCGACATGGCGCCGCTCGGATCCCGGCTGCCCGGAACTCTCACGCGCTTCAACACCACCTCATAACGTTCGCACAAACCCCCTTCACACAAGACGACACAGCCGCGCACAATCCCACACACCTCTACTCGGTCTTCCCTCGCAACGCTCTCGGAGCATCCCCGTAACGCGAGACCGAGCCGGTCCAAGACATCAAGGATGATGATCATGCGCAACCGCAGAGCCGCTCTCACCGCCATCGCCGGCGCGGCCTCCCTCGCCCTCACCCTGACCGCCTGTGGCCAGAACAGCGACGGCGGCAGCAAGGACTCCTCGGGGAGCACCAAGGGCGCCACGATCGGCATCTCGATGCCGACCAAGTCCTCCGAGCGCTGGATCGGCGACGGAAACAACGTGGTCAAGGACCTCGAGTCGAAGGGCTACAAGACCAAGCTGGCCTTCGGCGAGGACGACCCCGACACCCAGGTCTCGCAGATCGAGAACATGATCACGCAGGGCGTGAAGGCCCTGATCATCGCGGCCATCGACAACAAGTCGATGAACAACGTGCTCCAGCAGGCCGCCGACGCCAAGATCCCGGTGATCTCCTACGACCGACTGATCCTCGGCACCAAGAACGTCGACTACTACGCGTCCTTCGACAACTCGAAGGTCGGCGAGCTCCAGGGCAACTACATCCTGCAGAAGCTCGGTCTCGCGGACGGCTCCAAGAAGGGCCCGTTCAACATCGAGCTCTTCGCCGGCTCGAACGACGACAACAACACGAAGTACTTCTTCGGCGGCGCGATGAAGGTCCTGCAGCCGTACATCGACAAGAAGCAGCTCGTCGTCAAGTCCGGCCAGACCGCGCTGAACCAGGTCACCACCCTGCGCTGGGACGGCGGCACCGCCCAGAAGCGCATGGACGACATCCTGACCTCGTCGTACAAGAGCGCCCGGGTCGACGCGGTGCTCTCGCCCTACGACGGCATCTCCATCGGCATCCTCTCCTCGCTGAAGTCGGACGACTACGGCTCCAAGAGCAAGCCGCTGCCGGTCGTCACCGGCCAGGACGCCGAGCTGGCCTCGGTGAAGTCGATCATCGCGGGCGAGCAGACGCAGACCGTCTACAAGGACACCCGCAAGCTGGCGACGGTGGCCTCGGGCATGGTCGATGCCGCCCTCAAGGGCAAGAAGCCCGAGCTGAACGACACCAAGACCTACGACAACGGCACCAAGGTCGTCCCCGCCTACCTGCTCCAGCCGGTCAGCGTCGACAAGACCAACTACGAGAAGGAACTGGTCGGCACCGGCTACTACAAGGACAGCGACCTCAAGTAACCGCCACCCCCTAGTGATTGGAAGGCACGACCATGGCGGGACCCGTCCTGGAAATGCGCTCGATCGTCAAGACCTTTCCCGGCGTCAAGGCGCTGTCGGACGTCACTCTGACCGTCCAGCAGGGCGAGGTCCATGCCATCTGCGGGGAGAACGGCGCCGGCAAGTCGACCTTGATGAAGGTCCTCTCCGGCGTTCACCCGCACGGGAGTTATGAGGGGGACATCCTCTTCGAGGGGGAGGTCTGCTCGTTCAAGGACATCAGGGCCAGTGAGCACCGCGGCATCGTGATCATCCACCAGGAGCTGGCCCTGGTGCCCTACCTCTCCATCGCGGAGAACATCTTCCTCGGCAACGAGCACGCCACCCGCGGGCTCATCAGCTGGACCGAGACGCTGCGGCACGCCTCCGAGCTGCTGCGGCGGGTCGGGCTCGACGAGAACCCGCAGACCCGCGTCGCCGACATCGGCGTGGGCAAGCAGCAGCTCGTGGAGATCGCGAAGGCGCTGTCGAAGCAGGTGAAGCTGCTCATCCTGGATGAGCCGACGGCCGCCCTGAACGACGAGGACAGCGGCAAACTCCTGGATCTCATCCTGGAGTTGAAGAACCAGGGCATCACCTCGATCATCATTTCCCACAAGCTGAACGAGATCGAGCGGGTCGCGGACTCGGTGACCATCCTGCGCGACGGGCGGACCATCGAGACCCTCGACGTGAAGGCCCCGGAGACCACCGAGGACCGGATCATCAGCGGCATGGTGGGCCGCGACCTCGAACACCGCTTCCCGGAGCGGACGCCGCACCACCCGGAGGAGGGCGCCGCGCCCGCCCTGGAGATCCGCGACTGGACCGTGTTCCACCCGATCGACCAGCAGCGCAAGGTGGTCGACGACGTGTCGATCTCCGTGCGGCGCGGCGAGATCGTCGGCATCGCGGGGCTCATGGGCGCCGGACGCACCGAACTGGCGATGAACGTCTTCGGACGCACCTACGGCCGGTACGCGGGCGGCACGGTACTCCGGGACGGCAAGGAGATCCGTACCAAGACGGTCTCCGAAGCGGTCGGACACGGCATCGCGTACGTCACCGAGGACCGCAAGCACTACGGCCTCAACCTCATCGACACCATCAACCGCAACATCACGCTCAGTGCCCTGGGCAAGGTGTCGAAGCGCGGGATCGTCGACGAGCACGAGGAGCGGCAGGTCTCCGAGGGCTACCGCAAGTCCATGAACATCAAGGCGCCGACCGTCTTCGAGCCGGTGGGCAAGCTGTCGGGCGGCAACCAGCAGAAGGTCGTCCTCAGCAAGTGGATCTTCGCGGGCCCCGAGGTGCTGATCCTCGACGAGCCGACCCGCGGGATCGACGTGGGCGCCAAGTTCGAGATCTACACGGTCATCGACAAGCTGGCGGCCGAGGGCAAGGCGGTCGTCTTCATCTCCTCCGAGCTCCCGGAGCTGCTCGGAATGTGCGACCGCATCTACACGATGGCCGCAGGACGGCTGACGGGTGAGTTCTCGCGGGCGGAGGCCTCGCAGGAAACGCTGATGCGCCAGATGACGAAGGACAAAGAGGTAACCCGATGAGCACGGATGTGACCGCCAAGACGCCGGCCCCGGCGCCGCCCGGCAAGAGCGGCTCGGCCACGGGCGAGAGCCTGCTTCAGCTGATGATGGACGGCATGCGCCGCAACATGCGGCAGTACGGCATGCTGTTCGCCCTCGGCCTGATCGTGGTGCTGTTCGCCGTGTGGACCAACGGCGACCTGCTGCTGCCGCGCAACGTCTCCAACCTGGTGCTGCAGAACAGCTACATCCTGATCCTCGCGATCGGCATGATGCTCGTCATCATCGCGGGCCACATCGACCTGTCGGTCGGCTCGTTGACGGCGTTCGTGGGCGCGGTGGGAGCCGTGCTGATGGTCAACCACGACATCTCCTGGCCCATCGCCCTGGTGCTGTGTCTGGCCATGGGCGCCGCCGCGGGCGCCGCGCAAGGGTTCCTCATCGCGTATCTCGGCATACCGTCGTTCATCGTGACCCTGGCGGGCATGCTGACCTTCCGCGGTCTCACCGAGATCTTCCTCAAGGGCCAGACGATCGGCCCGTTCCCCGAGGGTCTGCAGAAGGTCGCCAACAGCTTCCTGCCCGAGGTCGGCCCCCACACGAACTACCACAACCTGACCCTGCTCCTGGGCATCGGGCTGATCGCGTTCGTGGTGGTCAAGGAGGTCCGCGACCGCAAGCGTCAGCAGGAGTTCTCGCTCGACATCCTGCCGCGGAACCTCTTCCTCCTCAAGCTCGTCGCGCTGATCGCCGCCGTCGCCACCGTCACCATGCTGCTCGCCAGCTACAAGGGCGCCCCGGTGGTCCTGCTGATCCTCGGCGTCCTGGTCGCCGGCTTCGGCTACCTGATGCGCAACGCGGTCATCGGCCGGCACATCTACGCGATCGGCGGCAACCTCCCGGCGGCCAAGCTGTCGGGTGTGAAGGACAAGAAGGTCACCTTCCTGGTCTTCCTGAACATGGGCATGCTCGCGGCCCTGGCGGGTCTGGTCTTCGCCGCCCGCTTCAACGCGGCCTCGCCCAAGGCCGGTCTGAACTTCGAACTGGAGGCGATCGCGGCCTCGTTCATCGGCGGCGCGTCGATGAGCGGCGGCGTGGGCACGGTCCTCGGCGCGATCATCGGTGGTCTCGTCCTGGGCGTGCTGAACAACGGTATGAACCTCGTCGGCATCGGCTCCGACTGGCAGCAGGTCATCAAGGGACTGGTACTGCTGGCCGCGGTCGGCTTCGACGTGTGGAACAAGCGCAAGGTCGGTTCGTAAACGACAGGGGCCCCGCCGACAGGCGGGGCCCAATGTCCTTGCAGGACTCGGCTTCCTTCACTGCAGGAGCCGCACGTGACTCCGCCCACCAGCCCGAAGGCGGCGGGCTTCCAGCCCGAAGGCTGCGGTCCAGCCCGAACCTGTCCCCGAAGGAACAACAGAAAGATACCGCACAACTACGCACCGCACAGGCCGGGGAAGCGATTCCCCCATTTACCAGGAGCCGCAATGGAAACGAGCAGACGTACGGTCATCGCCGCGGCCGCGGCCGCGGGACTCGCCGCCGGCACGGTCGGCACCGCCCACGCCAGCACAGGAGGCAGGAAGCCGGTGAAGGAGCTCTTCGGCAAGCTCGCCGACGGCACCAAGGTCTACCGCTGGTCGCTGGAGAACGGCGGCACGCGCCTGAAGGTCATCTCCTACGGCGGCATCGTCCAGTCCCTGGAGATCCCCGACCGGCACGGCCGCTACGCCAACGTCTCCCTCGGCTACGACAACCTCGCCTCGTACGTCGCAGGGACGACGTTCTTCGGGGCGACGATCGGCCGCTACGGCAACCGCATCGCCAAGGGACAGTTCACCCTGGATGGCAAGGCCTACCAGCTCTCCGTCAACGACGGCGTGAACAGCCTGCACGGCGGCGCCAAGGGTTTCAACACCAAGGTGTGGGACATCGAGGGCTTCACCTCGGGCTCCGACGTCGGCCTGCACCTCCACTACACCAGCGTCGACGGCGAGATGGGCTACCCGGGCACGCTGAAGGTGAAGGTGACGTACACCCTCACCAGGCACGGCGACTGGCGCATCGACTACCGGGCCACCACCGACAAGGCCACGGTCGTCAACCTCACCAACCACACGTACTACAACCTCGCCGGTGAGGGCAGCGGCGGCATCTACGACCACGAGCTGCACCTGGCCGCGGGCCGCTTCACGCCCACCGACTCGGGGCTGATCCCCACCGGTGAGCTGGCCAAGGTCGCGGGCACCCCCTTCGACTTCCGCAAGGCCAAGCCGATCGGCCGGGACATCCGCGTCGGTCACCCGCAGCTGGTCACCGCCAAGGGCTTCGACCACAACTGGGTCCTCGACAAGGGCGTCACCGCCAGGCCCGAGCACATCGCGACCCTGCGCGACCCGAAGTCCGGCCGCACCCTGAAGATCGCGACGGACCAGCCGGGCGTGCAGTTCTACTCGGGCAACTTCCTGGACGGCACCCTGGTCGGCCCCTCCGGTCACACCTACCGGCAGGGCGACGGCATGTGCCTGGAGACCCAGCACTTCCCGGACTCGCCAAACCACCCGTCGTTCCCCTCGACGGTGCTGCGACCTGGGCAGACGTACCGCACGACGACGGTCCACTCGTTCAGCGCGTGACGTGCGCCTGACGTCCGCCTGACGTCCGTGTGACATCGGGGCCCCGGTGGGTGACGCCACCGGGGCCCTTTCGGTTGCCTGGAAAAGTCAACCCTTACTCGATCCCCACGAGTTGAACGGCGCCCCCTCCGCCTCCGTATGAAAGGGCGGCCCGTGCTCCCCCGCACGGGCCACCCAGAGACCGGAGGTTCCATGGCCGACAACGTCGCCTCGCTGTTCCGCGGTACTGCGGCGCACAGCCCCTCGATGGCTGCGCTGGCCCGCGAGAGCGATGGAGTCGGCCCGATCGACTTCTGCATCCCGTGCAACCCGTACTTCCCCACCCCCGGCATGTTCGACGAACTGGCCGGGCGGTTGCGCGAGATCATCACGTACTACCCGAGCAGCGCCGACACGATCACGGCCGAGCTGTGCGCGCTGCTCCAACTCCCGCCGAGCTGCGTCGCGATGGGCAACGGTTCCACGGAACTGATCACCTGGATCGACCACCTGCTCGTGCGCGAGTCCCTCGCCATCCCCGTCCCCACCTTCGGCCGCTGGACCGACCAGCCCATGGAGACCGGCAAGCGGGTCGACATGTTCCCGCTCATGGAGTCCAACGGCTTCGCTCTGGATCCGGCCCAGTACATCGAGTTCATCCGCGCCCGCGGCACCCGTGTCGCCGTCATCTGCAACCCGAACAACCCCGACGGCGGCTTCCTCAGCCGCCGTGCGGTCGTCAACTTCATGGACCAGCTCCAGGACCTGGACCTGATCGTCATCGACGAGTCGTTCCTGGAATTCGCCGACGCCGAGAACGACCCGAGCGTCGTGGAAGAGGCCGTCCTGCGGCCCAACGTCATCGTCCTGCGCAGCCTCGGCAAGAACTTCGGCCTGCACGGCATCCGCTTCGGCTACCTCGTGGCCAACCCCGCGCTCGCGGGCAAGATCCGCTCCATGCTGCCGAAGTGGAACCTCAACTCCTTCGCGGAGACCGTGGTGTTCATGCTCAAGGAGCACGGCGCCGAGTACATGGAGAGCCTGCACCTGGTGCGCCGCGACCGCCTCGACATGGCCCGCCAGCTCTCGGCGCTCCCCGGTCTGACGGTCTACCCCTCGCAGGGCAACTTCCTCTTCGTACGGCTTCCCGTGGGCGCCGAGGGCACCGTCGTGCGCGACCGACTGCTGAGCGAGCACCGGATCCTGGTCCGTGAGTGCGGCAACAAGATCGGCTCGTCCAGTCGCTTCCTGAGACTCGTAGTGCGCCCCGAGACGGACGTGCGTCGCCTGGTGTCCGGCATGGAACAGGTGCTCTACGGGTCCAGGAGGGGAGCCGCCGTACCCGAGCTGGGCACAGGGACCAGCTACAGCTCGGGTACGGCGGCGGTGGACCGTCTGATCAGCGAGACGAACGGGGTCGGCATGCCGCTGGCCGCGCAGGCCGCCGCGATGCCGAGCCTGCCGCCCGCCCAGACCTGGCCGGGCCCGGCCCCGGCGCAGGCCCCCACCGGGATGCCGGGCCTGGTCCCCGCCCCGGCTCCGGCCGCCGCGATGATGCCGCCGCAGCAGCAGCCCGCGGCACGCATGCCCGCACCTGCCCCGCCGCAGCAGCAGCCCATGCCCGCGGTCGCCCAGATGCCCAACGTCGCGCAGATGCCCGGGGTGGCCCAGATGCAGCCCGCCCCTCAGATGCAACCGGCCGCCCAGATGATGCCGCAGGCGCCGCCGATGTCCGCGGTCGCTCAGATGGCGCAGATGGCCCAGACCGCACAGGCTCAGGCACAACGACAGCAGGCGCCGATCCCCGGCGTCGCCCAGGCCCCGTCACCGGCGGCCCAGGCGCAGGCACGGTCGATGCAGCCGCCGCAGCAGGCACCGGCGATGCCCGCCATGGCCCCCGCCCCGGCCGCCGGGCTGGGCCAGACCGGCATGCCGGGCCTGCGCAACCGGGGCCTGACCGCCGCCCAGGTACGGGGCCGCACCGAGCCGGAACCCACGCCCGCGCCCCAGCCCACGGGCTGGCCGGCGGCGGGCGCGATGTACAACCAGGTCGGCTAGGACCTGCCCGGCCGATCACGGCGGAGACGTGGCGTGCGCGGGAATCAGCCCAGGTAGAAGCGCCTGCGCGCGGCCACGAACGCCTCGATCGTCTGGGCAGGCACGCCCGTGACGCGTTCGACGTCGTCGGATGCGCGGTCGTAGCGGTTTTCCCGGTGCAGTCGGGCCATGGTGGCGATGTGCTGTTCGGTGTGCGGCGGCAGGCCCGCCTTGGCGAGCACCTCGCTCCGCCACCGGTCCAGCGGCACGTCGACATAGGTCACCGGACGCCCAAGCGCCCGTGAGAACTCCTCGGCCATCTCGGTCATGTCGACCGTGCGTGGCCCGGTCAGCTCGTAGACGTGGCCGATGTGCGGGGCCGGGTCGCTGAGCACGGTGGCGACGACGCGGGCGACGTCGTCCACGGCGATCGGCGAGGTGCGTCCGGTGCCGAACGGCAGCGCGAGCGTGCCGTTGTCCCGGATCGATCGCGCCGCCAGTGTGGTGAACAGCGGATTGTCCAGGAACGCCGTCGGCCGGACGTGCACCACCGGCAGGCCCGACCAGTCGAACACCTGCTCAGACAGCCAGTGCAGCCGTTGCTGGTCCGACTCCCCGGTGCTGGTGGCGGTCATCTGCGACACCGTCATCTGGGACATGTCGACCAGGCCGTCCAGCTCCCCGTGCTCGCGCGCCACGCTGGCCACCACGGTCGCCGCGAGGAGTTGGTCCGGCGACACGGGCATCGCGAAGTACATCCGCCCGACACCCTCCAGCGCGGCGGCGACGGTCTCGGGCCGGGTCAGGTCTCCGATGACGACCTCCGCGCCGAGCACACGCAACTCGGCAGCGCGATCGTCGTCGCGGCGGACCATCACCCGCGCGGGCACGTCCCGCGCGCGCAGCTGGTCGAGGACCCTGCGGCCCACGTCACCGGCGTTGGAGATGAGAACAAGATTGCTGGCAACCAACGGTCGATCTCCTTGTGAGTCGTTGACGGCGCCCATGAGATCACCTGTCCCGTCACACCACCGGAACCAAAACGCAACGGCGGCGGCCCTGTGGCCAGCGCCCCTCCCGGCCTACGATCAACGCTCTTCGTCCAGGAGGGGTGGGAGCCGTGCGTCGCAGAGCCCGGATCATGATGACGATGACGGCCGCGCTGGGCCTCACGGTGGGCGTGAGCGGCTGCGGCACGGACTCCGGGTCGGGGGCGAAGACCACGACCCTCACCGTCGTCGCCACGAACTACGGCGACAGCGTCCACAAGAACTCCGTCGGCTTCTGGGACCGCGTCGGTCTCGCCTTCCAGGCCGCCCATCCCGACATCCGGGTGGAGACGAAGGTCTACCCGGCCGACGAGGTCGACGCGAAGGTCGCCGCACTCGTCAAGCAGGGCAGGGCGCCGGACGTCGTGCAGACCGACAGCTACGCCGAGTACGCGGCCAAGGGCATGCTCTACCGCGCGGACGAGCTGCTGTCGATCTCCGCCCAGGGCAGCTTCGTACCGAGCCTCGCGGAGGCCGGGCAGGTGCGTCGCGTCCAGTACGGCCTGCCGTTCACGGCGAGCACCCGCCTTCTGTACTACAACAAGGACCTCTTCTCCCGGGCGGGCCTGAAGCCCCCCACCACCTGGCAGCAACTCCTCGTCGACGCCCGCGTGTTGAAGGCCATGGGCGTGACGTACCCGATCGCGCTGCCCCTCGGCCCGGAGGAGGCGGAGGCGGAGACCCTGACCTGGCTGCTGGCCGGGGGCGGCGGCTACACCGACAACAGCGGCAGCTACGCCCTCACCTCCAAGGAGAACGTCTCCACGCTGGAGTGGCTGCGCTCCTCCCTCGTCGCCGAAGGTCTCACGGGCCCGACCCTCCCCGGCAAGCTCAACCGCGGCGCCGCCCTCCAGGCCTTCATGGACGGCAAGGCGGGCATGGTCAACGCCCCACTCTCGCTGATGCGCCAGATCGAGGACTCGACCCTGAGCGTCCCCTACGGCACCGTCGCGCTCCCGAGCCGTACCGGCCGGGCCGTGCCGACCATGGGCACGGCCGACTGGACGATCGCCTTCCGCTCGGCCGGCCACCGCGAGCAGACGGGCGAGTTCCTCGACTTCCTCTACGGCGACAAGTACGTCACCCAGCAGGCCGCCGAGTACCAGCTCCTGCCCGTCACCACCGCGGCGAGCGCCGCCATGCGCGAGGACAAGCAGTACAGCAAGCTCTGGAACGGCCTGGACGCCCTGGACAACATGGAGCTCTACCCCCTCTCCGAGACCAACTGGTCCCAGGTGGTGGCCTCGATCAGGGCACAGATCGGCAGGTCGGTGGCTCCGGGCGGGGATCCGGAGGCGGTGCTGTCGTCGATCGGGAAGGCGACACGCTCGACCTCCTGACCAGGGACAGCCACCCCGGCAGGTCGACCTCGGCGCGGACGGTCTTGCCGGGCGGCTCCCGGTCCAGCACCTCCCACCGGTCGGCGAGTGCCTCGACGAGTACGAGGCCCCGACCGCCTTCGTCGAAGGGACGGGCGGCCGGTACGTCACCGGGTCCCGGCGGACGCGGCCCACTGCGCGTGTCGGTGACCTCGACGCGGACGCTGCCCGTGACGAGCGACAGCCGCAGCTCGAAGTCCCGGCCGGGTACGCGCCCGTGCGTGACCGCGTTGGCGGCCAGCTCGGCGACGATCACGGCGACGGTGTCGGAGGCGTCCGTGCCGTGCGGGATGCCCCAGGCGTGCAGCTGGTGCAGGGCGAGGTGACGTGCGAGGCGGGCGCCGCGCGGGGTGGCGCTGAGCCGCTGCGTGAACACACGTACGGTAACCGGGTGTTGGGGGGTGGGTGGTGCGGTCATGGGCCCAATCTGGCGGTGATCGCACACGCTTCACCAGGTCGGCGCCGCGTACGCTGCGGGAGCGTACGCGGTGACGGACTGGACAGTACCGGTCACTGGGCGTGACCATGGGGTGTGGGAGGTGACCCATGGTGGTCGATGGTGCGGTGGGGACGGGTGGAGAGCCCGAGTCGTCGGACAGTCTGCGGACGTTCGGGGCGGTCGTACAGGCCCTGCGGGAGCATGCGGGGCTGAGCCGGGAGGAGTTCGGGGAACGGGTGCGGTTCTCCAAACACACGGTGGCGTCGGTGGAGCTGGGGCGAAGGATGCCGGATCCGACGTTCGTCGAGCGGGCGGAGGAGGTGTTGGGCAACACCGGGGCGTTACGGAAGGCGGCGGGGCATCTGGCGAGGCAGCCGGGGTTGGCGGCGTGGTTTCGGCAGTGGGCGCGGTTGGAGACGACCGCGATCACTCTCTATACCTATGAGTGCCGGTTGATTCCGGGTCTGTTGCAGACGGAGGCGTATGCGCGGACGTTGTTCAGGAACCAGCTGCCTCCAATGGACGACGAGCAAGTCGAGGCGCAGTGGGTGGCGCGAGGCGAGCGGCAACGACTGCTGCGGGAGCGGCCGAACACGGCGTTCAGCTTCATCCTGGAGGAGGGGCTGATCCTGCGGAGCACGGGTGGGATGGAAGTCACGCGGGAACTCATCGATCACCTCTTGGAGATCGCCGAGCTGCGCAACGTCGAGATCCAGGTCATGCCGCAGGTACAGGAGACGCACGCGGGACTGGATGGCCCCATGCAGTTGCTGGAGACGCCGGACAACACCTGGTTCGCCTACTGCGAGGGCCAGCGAGGCGGCTTACTCATCCCCGATCCGAAGGAGATCAGCGTCCTCCAACGGCGCTATGCCAGGATGCGTTCACAGGCTCTCACCATCCCGGACTCCGTGAGCCTGTTGCAGCGGATGCGAGGAGCGTTATGAGCACCAGCGAACTGACGTGGGTCAAGTCGAGCTACAGCAGCGGTGGCGACGGAGATTGCGTGGAGGTCGCCACCTGCCCCTCCACCATCCACGTCCGCGACTCCAAGAACACGGACGGCCCCCACCTCACCCTCTCCCCCACCACCTGGGCCGACTTCCTCAACTACGCCTCGACCACCCACCGCTGAACCGACGGAGTCACAACGTGTCACTGGGAGGGCCAGGCTACCCACGTCGGACCCGCCCATACTCAAGTCCATGAACGGCAAGGACCAGCTCGGTCGATTCCTCCGTACGCGTCGCGCGCAGCTGCGGCCCGCCGACGTCGGGCTCTCGACGTTCGGGGAGCGCCGACGCGTGCCCGGACTGCGGCGCGACGAGCTGGCCCAGCTGGCGGGGGTCAGCCAGTCCTACTACACGCGGCTGGAGCAGGGACTGTCCCTCAACGCCTCCGTGGAGGTACTGGACGCGATCGCCCGGGCGCTCCGCCTGGACGAGACCGAACACCGCCACCTGCACGACCTCGCCGGGGTGGTGCGCAAGAGCGGCAGGAGTCGGCCGCGCCGCGCCGCACCCGAGCGCGTCTCCGAGGCGACGAGGCAGCTGATCGCCGCCTTCGGGGACACCCCGGTGATCGTGCTCGGCCGCCGGAGCGACGTCCTGGCATGGAACCGCACCGGGCACGCGCTGTTCGCCGGGCATCTCGATCCGGACAGTCCCGAGCAGCCGGCCCGGCGCCCCAACACCGCACGGCTGGTCTTCCTGGATCCGCACACGCGTGATCTGTACGAGGACTGGCAGCGCAAGGCCCGGGACGCGGTGGGCAAGCTGCGGCTCGCGGTCGGCGAACACCCCGACGATCCGGAGCTGGCCGAGCTGATCGGTCAACTGACGATGAAGAGCCCCGAGTTCACGTCTTTGTGGTCCGAACACCGCGTTCGTGCGTGGGACATCGCGACGCACCGGATGCGGCATCCGCTGGTCGGCCCGATGGACGTCGCCCAGCAGGCGATGCCGGTCCCGAACGAGCCCGGGCAGCGCATCGTCGCGGTCACCGCGGCGGCGGGTTCCTCCTCGCAGGCCGCGCTGACGCTGCTCGCCCAGGTCACCGCCCCGCGCACGCGGACCGCCGTCGACACGGATTCCGTTTCCGTCCAGTAGCCGGGGTGACCCTCACCCCTCTCTTCGGCATGCCCACGCACGCCTACTCAAACCTGCCCAAGTCCAACCAGAAGGAGACACCATGCCCACCACCACGCTCTACACCACCGAGGCCCTCTCGACCGGCGACGGCCGCAACGGGGAGGTCCGTAGCCTCGACGGAGTCCTCGACGAGGTCCTCGCCGTACCGAAGGAGATGGGCGGCCCCGGCGGCGACAGGACCAACCCCGAGCAGCTCTTCGCCGCGGGCTACGCGGCCTGCTTCCACAACGGACTGCGGCTGATCGCGGCCCAGCAGGATGTGAAGGTGCCCGGTTCCACCGTCACGTCGACCGTGAGCCTGCTCAGCAAGGAGGACGGGGGCTTCACCCTGGCCGTGAAGCTGTCGGTCCACCTGCCCGGCGTGGAGCAGGCGACCGCCGACCAGCTCGTGCAGACCACGCACCAGGTCTGCCCCTACTCCAACGCCACCCGGGGGAACATCGACGTGACCCTCGAAGCGACCGTCTGAGCCAACCCGACCCAGACCCGGTTCACGTGTCTTACAACGAACTTGACGGCTCATCACTTTGCCGTACTGACAGCTGACCAACAGCATCCGTTCCTAATCTGCCGTGTTCATGACAGACACTTCAGGAGCAGCCCACCCGATCGGGCGCCGTACGGTGCTGATCGCCACCGGCGCCACGGCCGCCACCCTGGCCGTGGGCGCCGCCGCACCGGAAGCCCCCACAACCGACACGGCCAAGACGGTGGAATCGGCCCCCGTCGCCGCGGCGGCCGTCTGCACCCTCACCAAGGAGATGACCGAAGGCCCCTACTACCTGGACGGTGCCCTGGTCCGCGCCGACATCACCGAGAGCAAGCCGGGCGTCCCGCTCAAGCTCGCGCTCACCGTCGTCGACGACGACACCTGCGCCCCGCTCTCCGGCGCCCTCGTGGAGATCTGGCACTGCGACGCGCTGGGCGAGTACTCCGGCTTCGTCGGCAACAACGGCCACAGCGAACCGGACGACGGTTCGTTCCTGCGCGGCGGCGTCCTCACCAACACCGGCGGCGTCGCCAACCTCACCACGATCTACCCCGGCTGGTACCGGGGCCGCTGCATCCACATCCACCTCAAGGTGCACACGGGAGTCACGCTCACCTCGGACGGCAGCTTCACCGGCGGCCGGGAACTCCACACCGGCCAGCTCTTCTTCGACGAAACGATCACCACGGCGGTGGCCAGGATCTCCCCGTACTCCACGAACACGGTCACCCGCACCACCCTCGCCCAGGACTCGATCTACGACGACGGAGGCGCCGCGTCCGGCCTCCTCACCCTGACGGCCCTGGGCAGCACGGCCGCGTCGGGCTACACGGGCACGCTGACGGTCGGCGTCGAAACGAGCTGACGTCCGCCCCGATCCTCACAACGGGCCCCGCCGGAAGCCGGCGGGGCCCTCGCCTCGATAACACCACGATCATCTCAATTGATCTGTGGATCTATGGACGTACATTCCCCTGAATGACCGAATGCCTTACGCCCTATGGTGCTCGTTATTCAGCCGTGACGACAAAAGATATGCACGCAAACGACTGGCTCGATACCGCCGACGGGAGGGCACGCCTGGAGCACTGCGCGGACCTGCTCGAGGAGTTCCTCAAGGCCATGACCCGCATGGAAAGCGAATACCTGCGGGCCACGTGGGACGGACACACCGCAGATGGATCCCGCTGAGCCAGGGCGCAAAGGAGCCGCAGACAGATGGACTGGACTCAGGACGATCCCACCCTCCGCGACATTCAGCTCGATCCGCGAGCCACCGCCTACGATCCACTGAACCCCCCGTTCACCGGCGCCGATCCGCTCGGGACGCAACACTTCTGGCGCGTCCCCGAGCCCGCGATCGAGCCGGACGCGTGGGATCCGGACGAAGAGCTGGCGCAGATGCTGTACACGACGTCGAGCGTGACGCCCGCCGCTCCGGCCCCGCCGCACAGCCACGCCCTGCCGCGCCGCCCGGTCAACCGGCGCAGGCCCCGGGCGGGATTTCACGCCATTGCCGCTAAACACAGGATCATCACGGTTGTTTTCCTGGTCGTAATGATCATTGTATCCGCAGTGATGATGCTGGGATGGTCCGTCTCTTATTCATACAACCAACTGCGTGGCATTTCACTACTGGTCGTTTCGGCAAAGTTGGCGCGATGGTGGCCGCTGATGGTGTACGGACCGTGGCTCGTGGCGGGTCTGTCCATTCTTCGGGCATCCGTTCAGCACCGGAGCGCCAGACGGTCCTGGTCCGTGATGCTGATCGCCTCCGCCACGGCGGTCGCCCTCTGCGTCGGCCAGTCCCCGCGCTCCCTGCTGGCGATGGTCGTCGTCGGAATCCCACCCATCACCGCCCTGATCTGCTTCCGGGAACTCGTCGGCCAGATCTCGCCCCACCACGGACCTCGGCACGCCTGCCAGACCCTGAGGCGGCCCAAGCAGCCAAGACCTTGATCGTCACCGGCCGTCCCCGCCGGAACAACGCTCACCGCGGAGGTTCGGGGAAGACCACCCGTAGTCGTTGAACTCTTCTGTCCCGCCGGAACATGAGCCAGGCGAGGGTCGGCGGGCAGGGGCTGACGGCGCCGACGGGGTTGATGACGTCCATCTCCCAGATGGTGATGTCCCGGCCGGCCACCACATGGCGCAGGTGCTGGCGCACCCCGGATTCCCGGTTCTGCCGCATGGCCGGGAAGGGGTGGGTGCGTTCTCCTGTTCGGCTGAGCGCACCGACCAGTTCGGTCTCGGCCGGCCACAGCTCGGCTATCTCCCGGGGCAGATTGCCACGCGCGGCACCGTGCAGGGTTTCCAGGGCCTCCTGCCTGCTCTCCTCGGTGAGAGCGGAAGCGTCGTCGTGCGCCTGTGCGGCGGTCGACAACAGCACCTGGGCCAGCTTCGCCCTGGCCTGGTTGAGTCGGCTGCGCACGGTGCCGACCGGTATCTCACAGGCGGCGGCGATCTCCTGGTACGAGGTGATGCCGCTGAAGTGCCGCAGCATCAGCACCAGCCGCAGCTGCTCGGGCAGTTCCTCCACCGCGTCCCAGATCCAGTCCCGCATCGCGTGCTGCTCGACGACCCGCTCCGGGTGCGACGGCTCGTGATCACACGGGGGCAGGTGGTCGAGGCCGTCCAGTCCTGGCGTCTCGCGGGTGACACGCAGCCGCATGCGGGCGGCGTTGCGCACGACCGCCCGCAGCCAGGCTCCCACGGCCGCGGGATCCCGTACGTCCCCGATGCGGCGCAGCGCGGTCAGTGCGGCGTCCTGCACCACGTCCTCCGCGTCGGGGCCGTAGCCGAGCAGGCTCATCGCCACCGCGCGCATCGGCGCCTGGT
This sequence comes from Streptomyces sp. GbtcB7, assembly GCF_019091445.1. Classification (NCBI taxonomy): domain Bacteria; kingdom Bacillati; phylum Actinomycetota; class Actinomycetes; order Kitasatosporales; family Streptomycetaceae; genus Streptomyces; species Streptomyces sp. GbtcB7. The sequence continues at coordinate 325,876 of NZ_JAGXJM010000001.1, read as the reverse complement.
GGCGAGCCAGCAGCAGCCCGAGGGCTCCGGTCTCGCCGGCTTGCGCCCGGCGGGTGAGTTCCTCGTCCGTGGGTGAGGTGAGGGGCATCATGTCCGAACGCCTCCGTCGCGATGGCGATGCGCGCAGGATAGACCTGGCACTTGGGGTCGTTGGAGCCCTAGCCGTTCAGGACCGCCGGACGGGCTCCGGCAGCCAGCTTCCGTGGAATCCCGCCGGGACGGGGTGGGGCAGTTCCACCACTGCCTGGACGGTCATCTCCGCGGCGTCGAGGACGAGCATTGCCGCCGCCGGAGCCAGCCAGGGCGGGGTCGAAGACGACCGGCAGGTCCATCCACACGATGTGGTGCTCGGTGATGGCGAAGTCGTGCATCATCGTCGGGCCCGGCACCTCGACCGGCCGGCTGTCGAGCAGCAGTCCGTCCGCGGTGACCCGGTGATAGGTGAGGTACGGCGGGGCGAACCCGGCCCCGAACAGGTGCAGTTCACCCGTGACCGGGTCCTCCTTGGGATGGGCCGTCATCGCGGTGGTCAGCCGCCCGCCGAAGTCGTACGGTCCCACGGTCTCCAGCTCGGGGGTGACCCAGTAGGGAAGACCGACCTCGCACAGGGCCAGCACGGTGTCGGCGTGCCGGATCACGTGCGTGTTGGCGGGCGTCGCGGCCAGGTCGACGGTGAAGTCCGCGCTCGTACGGAGGGGACGGTCTATCGGGGTACGGCCGTGACCGGCGCCTGCGCGGCCAGCAGGCGCGCCTGGGCCCGGGCGGGATAGACCTTCGTGAAGACGGCGGGGCCGACGAGACCGGCGACATGGGCGGCGATGCCCACCCAGGCCGGGGCGTCCACCGCGCCGCAGACGGCCAGGCTGATGCCGATGAAGGTGAAGCCGGCGCCCCAGGCACTGGTGATGTGGTTGTTGACCCGGACGAACTCCGGCATGTCCCAGTACTCGGGGGGTGTCTGGCGCTTGGCGATGCCCAGCGTGAAGGGGCGCCGGATCGCCAGGGTCCCCCAGGCGGTGGCGGCCAGCCAGCCGAACGAGACGACGTCCGTGTGGTCCGCCAGCGCCGAGCCCGGGTCGGCGACGGCCACGGCGCCGACCACGACGAAGTAGGCGACGGTGCTGATCTCCAGGATCAGCGCGTCGAGGCCGACCCCGCGAAAGCGGTCCTGCAGCAGGAGCAGCAGCCCCGACACAAGGCCCGCGATCGCGCCCCAGCGCCAGTCGAAGGACGAGACGACGCCGGCGACGATCCAGGGGATGAATCCGCGCAGATAACCCATGAAAGTTCCTCGGTGAAATGGAATGGACGGCTGCGGAGATGTGCTGTTCCGAAGCCACCCGGTGACCCGACACCGACTGGATGCACGGCAAGCGCGAAAGTTCGAACCCGGGAGTGTGACGCCCGTCACATCCCAATGCCGCACGCGACCGTACGCACATGGAAGGCCCCGCCATGACACTCGCCACCGAAGACCGCCTGGCCATCGCCGAGTTGGTCTCCCTGCACGGCCATCTCTTCGACGACGGACGCCTCGACGAACTGACGGAACTGTTCACCGAGGACGTCGTCTACGACGTGTCCGCCTTCGGACAGGGCGAGTTGGTCGGGATCGAGGCGATCCGGGACGCGGCACTCGCCCTCGGCGCCGGGAACGCCGTCGCCCATCACGTCACCAACGTCGTCATCACCGACGACCTCGGAGACGGCCGCGCGCGGGTGCGGTCCAAAGGACTGGGGGTGATGGCGGACGGCCGGTGCGGATCGGTGTCGTACGAGGACGTCGTGGTGCGGCATGACGGGGGGTGGCGCATCGCGCGGCGGGCGGTGGAGGCGCGGCGGGTGCCGTTGAACGGGGTGACGGGCGCGTAGCACTATCGCGCGCTCAGCCCAACTTCCCGCGCTCCACGCAGAATTCGTTGCCCTCGGGGTCGGCGAGGGTGACCCAGCCCCCGCCGTCCGGGCGGGTGTGGTCGGCGATCTGGCGGGCGCCGAGGGAGAGGGCGCGGGCGACCTCCTGGGCGCGGGTGCGGCCCTGCGGCTGAAGGTCGAAGTGGATGCGGTTCTTGGCCGACTTGCCCTCGGGGACGCGCACGAAAAGCAGCATCGGGCCGCCGGACGGGTCGCGCAACACCGCCTCCGGGTCGCCCGGCTTGTCGTCCTCGTCCAGCGGGCGGCCGAGCAACTCGCTCCAGAACAGGCCGAGATCGTACGGATCACCGGTGCAGTCGAAGGTGAGGGTGCGGATGGTCGGGTTCAGCCCCGCCGACTCGCCCATGGCTTCAGGCTCCCTTCTCGCCGTCGACCAGTTCCCGGACGATGTCCAGGTGGCCGTTGTGCCGAGCGGTCTCCTCGATCAGATGGAGCACGATCCAGCGGAGGTCCATGTACCGGCCGTCGCGGAACGGACGCTTGGCCCTGGTGTCCAGGTCGTGCTCGGCGACCAGAAGACGGTACCGGGCGCTCTGCTCCTCGTACTCGTCGAGGAGTCGGGGCAACGGCACGTCGACGGCGATCCGCATCTCCGGATCGGGATCCTCCTCCGTCGCGGCCGCGATCGGCCCGTCGTCCTCCTCACCGAGGAACATCACATGGAACCAGTAGTGCTCGACCCAGCGCAGGTGGCTGATCAGCCCGCACAGCGTCATCAGCGGGGATCCGGGGAGCGGGGCCTGCCGCGCCCCCTCCGGCGAGACCCCCTCGCACTTGGCGCGGGCGGTGGCACGGGCGTAGTCGAGGAAGGTGGTCAGCTGGGTGCGTTCGTCCCAGGCGGTGGGCGTATCGGTTCGCGTCATAGGGGTGCAGCATCACCGTCCCGCCCCTCGGTGTCGAGCGAATTAGACCGCCGAGGCGGGTGCCTGGGGCACCCTTGCTTCGTCGTACCGTACGACGAAGGGATGTCAGGTGACAGACATCGGTCGCTGGATGGACGGTCTTCAGGAGCGGGCCGCCGAGGTGCTGCCGGAGGACGTCTACGCGTACTTCCGGCGCGGCGCCGGTCGCGGCATGAGCGTCGCGGAGGCGACCTCGGCCTGGGACCAGTTCCGTTTCCGGGCACGGCTGTTGCGGGACGTCTCGACGTGCGACGCCTCTACGACCGTACTCGGCACGCCCGTTCGTACCCCCGTACTCGTCGCGCCCAGCACCCTGCAGCGCAAGGCCCACCCGGACGGGGAGGCCGCCACCGCGCGGGGCGTCGCGGCGGCGGGATCACTGCTGGCGGTGACCTCGAACACCGCGGTGCCGTTCGCGGACCTGGTGCCGAGCGGGGCGCCGTGGTGGGTGCAGGTGTACGTGGCCCGGGACCCCGTACTGACCATCGAGACGCTGGAGCGGGCCCTCGCCGCCGGGGCGCGGGCGGTCGTACTGACCGCCGACACGCCGCCGGTCAATGGGTCGCGGGGCAAACGTGGCACACAGGTCGACGACTTCATCGGACCGGAGGACCTGTACGGCAACGTCACCGGGATTCCCTCCCCCGAGGCGGCCGAGCGCGCACCCGATCTGACCCTCGACGTCATCGGCTGGCTACGTGAACGGGCCCGCGGCCTCCCCATCGTCGTCAAGGGCGTGCTGCGCGGCGACGACGCCCGGGAACTGGTGGCCGCGGGGGCGTCCGGCCTCATCGTCTCGAACCACGGCGGACGGCAACTGGACGGGCTGGTGCCCACCGCCTGGGCCCTGCCGGAGGTCGTCGACGCGGTGGCGGGCACCGGTGCCGAGGTCTACGCCGACGGCGGGCTGCGCCGCGGCACCCACATCCTCGCCGCCCTCGCCCTCGGTGCCCGTGCCGTGTTCATCGGCCGGCCCGTCCTGTGGGCGCTGACCGTCCGCGGCGCCGCCGGTGTGACCCGCCTGATCGACGACCTCACCGACGAACTCGTCGAGGCGATGAGCCTGACCGGCACACCGAGCGTGCTCGAACTGACCCGCGACCTCCTGTGGGCGGCTCCCCGACCGCCGCTCGATTGATCGAACGTGCGGGCCGTCGGCGATCGAGCTGTCCCGAAATGCACAGTGCGGCCTGCTGTGTCACCGTCATGTCACAGACAGCCCGGCAGGTGAACCCCGGAAGCCGATGACGCGCTCTGAAGCGACGAGTGTCGGTGAGAGACCGGCGCCTGAACCACTTCGGGGGACTTCATGTACGGCATCGGTATCCGCAGAGTCGCGACGGCCATGGTGACCGCGTCGGCGGCCACCCTGCTCATGACAGCGTGTCAGCCGGGCGGGAGTCCGGCGGGGGCCGGCTCTTCGCCGTCGGGCGCTCCGGTCAAGCCGGCGGCGTCCACCTCCACCTCCAGCTCCGCTTCCCCCTCCACACCCTCCACCCCCGCCGCATCCGCCACGTCCGGCTCCCCGACGCACACCGCGACGCCGTCCACCGGTGCGAAGGCCTGCGGTCTGTCGGATCTCAAGGCGTCCATGTACCAGGCCGCGGTGCGGCCGGACGGCACCGGGACCGGCGCGGCGATCGTCGAGTTCACCAACGTGTCCGGCAAGGCGTGCACCGTCCAGGGGTATCCGACCGTGGCGGGGGCGGGCAACGGTTCCCCCGAGAAGAACCGTCCGCTCAAGGTGACCACGACCGGGGGCGCGTCCACGGTGAAGGTCGCGGCGGGCGGGAAGGCGTGGACGAAGCTGACCTTCGTGCAGGTCCAGGGTGAGGCCGACGGCTACTGCAAGTCCGGAGCCACGCCCGCGAGCTACCCGACCCTGGTGGTGGGTGTCCCGGGTGCCGGGGCGCACCAGATCGCGCTGACGGACGGTGTCATCGCCGAGTGCGACGACAAGGTGACGGTCACCGCCCTCTCGGCGGCCAAGCCCTCCTGACCCACCCGCCCCGCCTGTTCCTCAGACCGCCACCGGCTGCCGGTCCTCCGCCACGGCCTCCTCCGTCCTCTCCCTCCGGTACGCGCGGATCGAGTACGTCAGGGCCCCGGCCCACAGCGCGTACAGGAGGGCGTAGACGAGGGCGCCGACGGTCCCCGACGCGTCGACCCAGTCGCTCTTCAGGAGCGTACGGACGTTGGTGACGATGATGACGCCGCCGACCGCGGAGCCCAGCACGCGCGGCGGGACCAGGCGGACCAGCCAGGCGGCGACGGGCGCGGCGACCAGGCCGCCGAGGAGGAAGGCGAGGACCCAGGTCCAGTTCAGCCCCTGGGAGCCCAGGGAGAAGAGGAAGCCGAGACTGGCGGCGATCGCCACCAGGAACTCGCTCGTGTCGATGGAGCCGATCACCTTGCGCGGCTCCATCCGGCCGCTGGCCAGCAGAGCGGGTGTGCCGACCGGGCCCCAGCCGCCCCCGCCGGTCGCGTCGAGGAACCCGGCGACCAGGCCCAGCGGGGCCAGGAACCGCTTGCGCAGGGGCTTGCCCAGTTGGCCCTTGGGCATGCCGCGGAAGGTGAAGCGGGACATCACATACAGGCCGAGGGCGAGCAGGATCAGGGACATGACCGGCTCCGCGACCTCCGTCGAGAGGTTCGACAAGGCCGTCGCGCCGAGGAAGGACCCGACCGCGCCCGGCACGCCGATCTTCGCGACCACCTTCCAGTCCACGTTCCCGAAGCGCCAGTGGGAGGCGCCGGACATCAGCGTGGTGCCGATCTCGGAGAGGTGGACCGTGGCCGACGCGGCGGCCGGGTTGGTGCCCATGGCGAGCAGCAGCGTGGTCGAGGTGACGCCGTAGGCCATGCCCAGGCTGCCGTCGACCAGCTGGGCGCCCAGGCCCGCGAGGGCGAGCAGTATCAGCGTGCGCATGGGGTCCGTTCCGTCGTCCCTGCTTTCCCACCGGTTCGGTGGCCATGACGGGAGGTGACGGTAGGCGTCGAAACTGAGGAGAGCCTGAGGGCGGGATGAGGAACGCGATCTCCGCCGACGCGGCCCCCGTACCGCCCGTACCGGCCGTACCGCGTAATCCGCCCGCGCCGAGCCCCTCATACGGCCAGGAGGAGACGCACCGCTGTGGACAATGGCCGCACCCTCCCCAAGTTCTCGGCTTCGCTCGAACAGGGGGACCCCCATCGCTGTCCTCGAAAGGCCCCGCATGGTGTTGAGCAGACGTACCTTCAGCGCACTCGCCGGCACCACCGCGCTCGGCCTCACACTCAGCGGGAGCGACGGCGCCTTCGCCCGCGCGACCGCCCCCACCGGCCCGGCACCGCAGCCGCCCGGCGCCGACGGCACCCGCCACACCGTGGGCTTCGACAAGTACTCGATGCTGGTCGACGGCAGGCGCGTCGTCCTGTGGTCCGGCGAGGTCCACCCCTTCCGGCTGCCGAGCCCCTCCCTCTGGCGGGACGTCCTGGAGAAGCTGCGCGCCCACGGCTACAACACCATCAGCGTCTACGTCTCCTGGAACTACCACTCCCCCGCGCCCGGACAGTACGACTTCACCGGCGTCCGCGACCTCGACCTGTTCCTGCGCACGGCCGCCGAGACCGGCCTGTACGTGATCCTGCGGCCCGGCCCGTACATCAACGCCGAGGTCGACGCGGGCGGCTTCCCCGGCTGGCTGACCGCCACCCGGGGCACCGCCCGCACCTCCGACCCGACCTATCTGTCGTACGTCGACGAGTGGCTGACCGCCGTGAACCGGATCGCGGTCCGGCACCTCTACACCCACGGCGGCGGCACGATCGTCCTCTACCAGCTGGAGAACGAGTACGCGAACCACGTCACCAGCCCCCGCGGGCTCGACTACATGGCCCACCTCTACGCCAAGGTCCGCGCCGACGGCATCGACGTGCCGCTCTTCCACAACGACAAGGGGCGCAACGGGTACTGGGCGCCGGGAACGTTCGACACGGGCGGCGAGAGCGGCCGCTATCTGTACGGCTTCGACGGCTACCCCTCACCCCTCGCGCCGCCGCCCGACTGGGGCTACTACGGCATCGGCGGTACGAAGGGCGGCTCGACGGCGAGTCCCGAGACCCCGGGGCTGCTGGCCGAGTTCGGGGGCGGCTGGTTCGACCCGTGGGGCGGGGTGGAGTTCGACGGGAAGGGCTACGCGGAGTCGGCGCGGACGCGTGACGCGGCGTACGAGCGGCGTTTCTACCTCACCAACCTCGCCAACGGCATCAAGGTCCACAACGTCTACATGACGTTCGGGGGGACCTCCTGGGGCTGGCTGCCGGCGCCCGTCGTCTACACCTCGTACGACTACGGCGCCGCCCTCGACGAGGCCCGCAGACCCACCCCCAAGCTGGTCCCCATGCACCAGCTCGGGCAGCTCCTGCACTCCGTGCCCGACCTCGCCAAGCTGGACCGGGCGGCCGACATCCAGGTCGGCGCAAAAGACGGCGGGTCGGGGGCGGACGCCGGGATCACGGCGTACCACCTGGTCAACCCGGACACCGAGGCGCACTTCCACATCCTGCGCAACGACCGGGCCGACGACGTCCTCGCCGCCGTCCCCCTCGCCGGAGTGAACGTTCCGCTACAGGTGCCGGTCCCCGGCCTCGACGCCCGGCTGCTCGCCACCGGTCTCCCGCTCGGGCGGCGGACGTTGAGGTACTCCAGCGCCCAGCCGATGCTGTGGCTCACCGCCGGACGGCAGGACATCGCCGTGTTCACGGGGCGCAAGGGGGAGGCGACGCGGACGGCCGTCGAGTGCGCGAGCGAGCCCGCGGTCACCGTGCTGGAGGGGAAGGCCGACCACGTGTACACGTCCGGCGCGCTGCGCGTCGACGCCGAACTCGGCGGTCTGACCCGGGTGTTGGTGGAGGGCGGCGGCACGGACGCCCCCTTCCTCCTGCTGCTCGCCGACGACGAGACGTCCGTACGACTGTGGCGCCACGACACCCCGTCGGGGCCCGTGCTCGCGTACGGCCCGGCGCTCCTGCGCACCGCCGCCCTGCGCGACACGACCGTCCATCTCACCGGGGACACCGTCGAGGCGGCCGACCTGGAGGTGTGGGGGCCGCGCGGGATGAGTGAAGTGGTGTGGAACCAGGGCACGTTGAAGGCCTGGGCGACCACCTCCGGGAGTCTGCGGGCCGAGCAGCGGCTGCCGGGGGTCACGGCCGTCCACCTGCCCGCGCTGGGCAACTGGCGCTTCCACGCCGAGAACCCCGAGTCGGACGCCGAGTTCGACGACTCCGCCTGGAAGATCGCCGGCAGGACCTCCTCGTACAGCACCACACCCGTACCGGCCGGGCAGCCCGTCCTCTTCGCCGACGACTACGGCTTCCACTACGGAGACGTCTGGTACCGGGGGCGCTTCGAGGAAGCGGGGGCCGCGGGGGCCGTGCGCGCCGCCGAGTCGGTGTCCCTCTCGTACGTCACGGGCACACAGGGGCTGCTGATGGCGTGGCTGGACGGGAAACCGCTCGGCACGCACCGGATGCCGGTGCCGGACAAGTCGACGGTGCGGAAGGGAACGTGGTCCGCCACGGCCACCTTCCCCGTGCGGTACACGAGTGGACCGCACGTCCTCTCCGTCCTCGTACGCCGGATGCAGCACGACATGGACGGCGCGGCGAAGGACACGCACAAGGCCGCACGGGGCCTCACGGCGGTGACGTTCGCGGGGGCGAGCCCGGCCGTCACCTGGCGGATCCAGGGCGAGGCGGCACCCGACCCGGTACGGGGACCGCTCAACCACGGCGGGCTGTACGGGGAGCGGCAGGGCTGGCATCTGCCGGAGTTCGCCGACAGCGGCTGGAAGGTCGTGGACTTCCCGCGGGCGGCGCGTGGACAGGGAGTCGCCTGGTACCGCACCGGGTTCCGGCTCGCCATCGACCCGGGCGTGGACGCCTCGATCGGGCTCACCCTCACCGACGACCCGGCCCGCGCCTACCGCGTCCAGATCTTCCTGAACGGCTGGAACATGGGGCAGTACATCAACGACGTCGGCCCCCAGCACACCTTCGTCCTGCCCAACGGCGTCCTGCGCACCCGGGGCGCCAACACCCTGGCCCTCGCCGTACTGTCCGACGGCACCACCCCGGCCGGTCCCGGCGAGGTGAAGCTGACGCTGATGGGCAGCGCGGCCGGAGGGGTACCGGTGACACCGGTGGACTCCCCCGGCCGCGCGCCCGCCCGTTAGCCGAGCCGGATCACGTTCCAGGACAGCGGCTCCAGGACGGCGGTCAGGGTGCCGTCGTCCTGGAGGGTGGTGCCCTCGACGGGGTGCGGGGTGACCCGTTCCTGGTCCTGAAGGGTGTTGCGGGCGTCGGGGTCCGCGTCGGCGATCGCGCTGTGCTCGACGACCGTCGTCAACCCCAGCCGGTTCAGGGCGACTTCGAGCGGCAGCGGCTCGGTCTGGCTGCGGTTGACCGCGAAGACGGTGACCGAGCCGTCCTCGGCGCGCACGGCGGTGGCGTGCAGCAGGTCGACCTCCCCGTACTTCTTCGTCTCGTACGTCGGCGACACCGCGCGGACGTCGAGGACCTCCCCGCGCCCGTACTTCGCCGCCTGCGCGAACGGGAAGAACGTCGTCTGCCGCCAGGCCGCGCCGCCCGGCTCCGTCATGATCGGCGCGATGACGTTGACGAGCTGGGCGAGACAGGCGACGGTCACCCGGTCCGCGTGCCGCAGCAGCGCGATCAGCAGGGAGCCGAAGACGACCGCGTCCGTGACGCTGTAGACGTCCTCCAGGATGCGTGGGGCCTCCTGCCAGTCCTCGACCGGATGCGGGTTCGGCCGGCTCTGGTACCAGACGTTCCACTCGTCGAAGGAGAGGTTGATCTTCTTCTTGGACTTCAGCCGGGCGCCCACGTGGTCGCAGGTCGCCACCACGTTCTCGATGAAGGACTCGGTGTCGACGGCGGAGGCGAGGAAGGAGTCGCGGTCGCCGTCGGTCTCCTCGTAGTAGGCGTGCAGGGAGATGTAGTCGACGAGGCCGTACGTCTCCGCCAGCACGGTCGCCTCCCACGCGGCGAACGTCTCCATGTTCTGCCCCGACGATCCGCACGCGACGAGTTCGAGGTCCGGCTCGATCTGGCGCATCGCGCGGGCGGTCTCGGCGGCGAGACGGCCGTACTCCTCCGCCGTCTTGTGGCCGGTCTGCCAGGGCCCGTCCATCTCGTTGCCCAGACACCACAGGCCGATGCCGAACGGCTCCTTGTCGCCGTGCGCCACCCGCAGGTCCGAACGGGCCGTCCCGCCGGGGTGGTTGGCGTACTCCTGGAGCTCCAGGGCCTCGGCGACCCCGCGCGTGCCGAGGTTGATCGCCATCATCGGCTCGGCCTGGGGGCCGATCTTCCTCAGGAAGGCGATGTACTCGGACAGGCCGAAGCGGTTGGTCTCGGTGGAGCGCCAGGCGAGGTCGAGGCGGCGGGGCCGTTCCTCCGCGGGGCCCACGCCGTCCTCCCAGTTGTAGGCGGAGACGAAGTTGCCGCCGGGGTAGCGGATGGTGGTGACGCCCAGTTCGCGGACCAGTTCCAGTACGTCGGTGCGGAGGCCTTCGGCGTCGGCGGAGGGGTGGTCGGGTTCGTAGATGCCGGTGTAGACGCAGCGGCCGAGGTGTTCGACGAAGGAGCCGAAGAGGCGGGGGTTGACCTCGCCGATGGTGAAGGCGGGGTCTAGGGCGAAGCGGGCGGTACGCATGTTTTCCTTTCGAGTGCGCCATTGGTGGGGGGTGGCTTGTGTTTTGCGGGCGAGTGCGGGTTGTTCTGGGCTGGTCGCGCAGTTCCCCGCGCCCCTAACCGGCGACTGGCCAGCCGTTCTCTTTCCAGTTCAGCCTGTTCAGCCCCAGCTTGGGCGTGCCCGAGTCATCGGCGTCGTAGTAGTGGTACGCAAGCCAGTCCTGGCCTCGGTCGTGGAAGACCGACTCACCACCGGTGCCGATGTACCTGCCGTGTCCGGCCAGGAACAGGTCGCCGCCGCCCTCCAGCAGCGGCTTGCCCGTGCTGTCCGCGTAGGGGCCGGTCACCGTCGTCGATCTGCCCACCCGGATCTTGTAGGTGGAGTTCACGCCCGCGCAGCAGGCGTCGTAGGAGGCGAAGAGGTAGTAGTAGCGGCCGTGTTTGACGATGTACGGGCCCTCTACCGCGTACGGGGCGTCCGGGCGGGTGGCCAGGTGGTGGACCGTGGCTTCGGGCAGCGCCTTGCCGGTGCTCGGGTCCAGTTCGACCATGCGGATGCCCGTCCAGTACGAGCCGAACGCCATCCACAGCTTGCCGTCGGCCCGGATCACCGCTGGGTCGATGGCGTTCCAGGCGTCGGTGGTCCGGGAGGTGAAGGCCGGACCCTGGTCGGTCCAGGTGCCGGGCATGCCCGTCTTCGACGTGGCCACGCCGATCGCCGAGTGGTTGGTGCCCCAGGAGGAGACCGCGTAGTAGAGCCAGTAGCGGCCGTCTCGGTAGGAGAGGTCGGGGGCCCAGGGGTCGGCGGTGGAGTTGTAGTCGTACCACCAGGCCGGAGGCGTGATGAAGGCGTTGCCCGCGTCGTCCCAGTGGTGGAGGTCGGTGGAGAGGCGGGCGCCGATGACGCCGCCGGTGGAGTAGGCGACGTAGCGGCCGTTCCTGAGGTGGGTGACCGTGGGGTCGTGGATGATCTGCTGGCCGGTGAGCGGGAGGGGGTCCGGGTAGGTGACGTCGGCCGACGCGGTGGGCGGGAGCAGGGCGATGGTGGCCGCGGCGAGCAGTGCGGCGAGTCTGAAGCGCTTCAACTCACACTCTCCTCATGGCTGTTGTGCCTGTCATGCCTGTTACTGACCGGCCAGACCCGTGTGGGCCACACCCCGCACGATCTGGCTCTGGAAGAAGACGAACACGACGATCAGCGGGAGTCCCGCGATCAGGCCGCCCGCCATGAGCTGCGGCCAGACGATGCCGAAGGCGTTCTGCACGGTGGCGATGCCGTTCGGCATGGTCATCAGGTCGGGGTTGTTGGTCACCATGTAGGGCCACAGGAAGTTGTTCCACGAGGCGATGAAGGTGAAGATCCCGACGGCCGACAGCGAGGGCTTCGAGAGCGGCAGGACGAGGGTGAAGAAGATCCGCCAGCGGCCCGCGCCGTCGATGAACGCGGCTTCCTCCAGTTCGCGGGGCAGCGACTGGAAGAACTTGTAGAGGATGTAGACCATCGCGGCGGGGGCGCACTGCGGCAGGATCATGCCCCAGTAGGTGTCGACCATGCCGAGCGACTGCACGGTGGTGAAGAGCGGGACGCCGAGGATCGCCGGGGAGAACATCAGGCCCGCCATCGTCACGGCCATCAGGACGGACTTGCCGCGGAACTCGGTGCGGGCGAAGCCGTATCCGGCGAGGGAGGCGACCAGCAGCACGATGAAGGTGACGCAGACCGACACGACCAGCGAGTTGACGAACCAGTTGGGGATGTTGCCGGCCTCGAAGACCTTCCGCCAGGAGTCGAGGGTGAAGTCCTTGGGGATCCAGTGCGGCGAGGCCACCGATTCGGCCGGGGTCTTGAGGGACGTGGACAGGGCCCACGCCAGCGGCGCCATCCAGATCACGGACAGGGCGAGGGCGACGACCGTCAGGGCGATCTGCGCGGGCGTCCAGGTACTGCGGGGTTTGCGGAGGGTGGGAGACGGCGTGGTCATCGGGAGATGCCCTCCTCTCGGCTGCGGAGCAGCCACATCCGCCCGAGAGCGACGGCCGCGATGATGAGGAACAGGACGAAGGAGATCGCGGAGGCGTAGCCCACGCGGTAGCTGGTGAAGCCCTGTTCGAGGGTGTACTGGACGAAGGTGCGGGTCGATTCCTCCGGCCCCGGGCCGAACTGGTACATGACCACTGCCTGGTCGAAGACCTGGAGCGAGGCCAGGATCTGCAGCGCGATGACGAGGCCGGTGATGTTGCGCAGGTTGGGCACGGTGATGTGGAGCATGCGTTGGAAGGCGTTCGCGCCGTCCAACTCCGCCGCCTCGTAGAGGTGTTGGGGGATGTTCTGGAGGGCGGCGAGGAAGAGCAGGAAGGAGAATCCGACCGTCCACCACAGGGTCGCGACGACGACGGCGAGCAGGGCCGTGGACTTCTGGGTGAGCCAGGGGGTGGTGAGGCCGAGGACGTGGTTGACCATGCCGTTGGTGGGCTGGAACAGCCACCACCACAGGTTGCCGATGACGGCCGAGGGCAGCAGGAACGGCGCGAAGAAGCACAGCCGCCACAGCCACTTGAAGTGCACGGTGTGGTGGGCGATCAGCGCCATCAGCAGGGCCACGACGACGATGCACGGGACGACGTACAGGGTGAACTGGACGCTGTGCCACAGCGAGTTCCACACCAGGTCGTCCTTGAGGGCCTCGCGGTAGTTGTCGAGGCCGACGAAATTGGTGTGGTCGCCGGAGATGTTGGCGTCGGTGAAACTGAGGTAGAGGCCGCGGACGACCGGCAGCAGCACGAAGAGCCCGTACAGGACGAAGAACGGGGCGACGAACCAGCCGCCGTGCTGGAAGCGACGGCCCCAGCGCACGCGGGCGGAGTCGGCTGCGGTGGTCGCGCGGGGGCGCAGGGTGGTGGCGGCGACCGTGCTCGTGGCGCTGCTCATGCGCCTGCTCCCTTCAGCTCCTGGGCGGCCGTCCTGCCGTCCATGGGGTTCTTCATGGCGAGCAGTTGCTCCAGGACGGACTTCATACGGCGGGCCGCCGCGGCCGGCTTCGCGGAGCCGAGGTTGGAGGAGGCGACGACCGGGCCGACGCGCTGCGCGAGGACGCCGGTGGAGCCGGCGAACCAGATGTGCGGTTCGGTGGCCGGGTGCTCCATGGCGGGCCTGGAGTACTCGCTCTGCGGGCTGAGCTTGAGGTAGGCGGGGTCCTCGAAGGTGGGCAGATAGGCGGGGACATGGCCGCCGATGGCCCAGGTGGTGGCGTGGGTGACCATGTAGGCGGCGAGCTGGTAGGCGCCCTCGTCGGCGGCGCCGCCGCGGCCGGACTGGTGGGGCAGGATGAAGGAGTGCGACTCGGCGTGGGTGGCCGGTCTCCCGAACACCGGGGGCAGCGGCTGGGCGCCGAAGTCGAGCTTCTCGCCGTTGAAGTACGGCACCGACCAGTTGCCCTCCCAGGTGAACGGTGACCCGGCGAGGAAGGCCTCGCCGTCGGCCTCGCCGACGGTGACGTAGCCGTCGGTCACGTGCTTGCGGAAGAACTCCAGGACCTCGGTGGCCTTGTCGGTGTCGAAGGTGACGTCGGTCTGGTCGTCGTTGAAGTAGCCGCCGCCGAGCTGCTGGTAGAAGGCGACGAAGAACCACCAGGCGAAGTTCTGGTCGTTGGCGTGCAGGCCGAGGGTCTGCTGCCCGTTCTTCAGCTGCTTCTTGGCCGCCTTGAGGATGCCGAACCACTCGTCGGGGGAGCCCGCGGCCGGCAGCCGGCCGTCGGCGTCGAGCAGCCCGGCCTTCTTGCAGACGTCCTTGCGGTAGAAGCAGAGCTGGACGTGGATGTCGAGGGGCAGGGCGTAGAGCTTGCCGCCGACGATGCCGCGCTTCCACAGCACGGGGTTGAAGTCGGCCTCCCGCACGCCGTACTTGGCCAGAAGGCCGAGGTCCCAGGGGTCCAGGAGGCGGCCGGGCGCGAACCCGGGGACGCGGCCCTGGTGCATGACGGCGAGGTCCGGTGCGCGGTTGCCGGCCGCGGCCATGGCGAGCTTGGTGTAGTAGGGGCCGCCCCAGGTCAGGGTGGAGTCCTTGACCGCGATGTCCGGATGTTCCTTGCGGAAGGCGTCCACCATCGCGACCTGGTTGGTGCCGTCGCCGCCCTGGAAGAGGTTCCAGTAACGGACCCGGGTGCGCGCGCTGGAGGCGAGCGCGTCCGCGCCGGTGCCGAGCGCGGCGAAGCCGAGACTGCCGGCGACGGTCAGGCCGCCCAGCGCGGCCAAAACGTTCCTGCGGTTCAGGTTTCCACGGTTCGGATACCCGTCGTTCAGGTCAGGTCGTCCCATGCCCTGCCCTCACTGTTCGAGATTCGCTGTTCGAGATTCACTGTTCGAAATTTCGGTGATCGCTCGTAACTTCGAACGGGACCGTAGATAGGAAGCGCTTTCTCGTCAATGGTTTGCACAAAAATCGAAGGTCCCCGTCCGGTGGTCGACGACCGGACGGGGACCTACGAGGGGGACCCGGGTTTGATCCTGAAGGGGGCCGTCAGCCGGCGAACGGCGGCTGCGGCAGGCCCTTCCCCGCGCCGGGGACGACGAGCACCGAGCCGGAGAGCGGATGCGGCGCCTCCAGGCCCGTACGCGCCGTGGTGATGTACAGGTCGGTCAGGTCCGCGCCGCCGAAGGCGCAGGCGGTGGGGCGCGGAACGGGAAGTTCCACGACCCGGTCGAGCTCGCCGTCGGGTGTGTAGCGGCGGACCGCTCCACCGTCCCAGAGGGCCACCCACACACAGCCCTCGGCGTCGACGGTGAGCCCGTCGGGCCAGCCCGCGCCTTCTTCGATCACGGCCAACGGACGCCGGTTGAGAGGCAGTCGGCCGTCACCCACGTCGAAGACGTCGACGCGGCGGGTCGGGGAGTCGACGTAGTACATCAGCCGGCCGTCCGGGCTCCAGCCCGTTCCGTTGCTGACGGCGACGTCGTCGAGGAGCGGGGTGACCGTGCCGTCGGCGGTGATCCGGGACAGGGTGCCACCGCCCGGGGCCTCGTCGTAGCGCATGGTGCCGAAGAGCAGCGAGCCGTCCGAGGCGACCGCGGCGTCGTTCGCGCGGCGGCCGGGAACGGGGTCGCGGTGCAGCCACCGGAAGCCCTCGGCGCCGCCGTACGTCGCCACGCCGTCCCGGAGATTGACGACCAGGCCGCCGCCCGCGCGGGGCTTGGCGGCGCCCACGTGCTGCTCGGTGACCATGACCGTGCGGCGCCCGGAGACGGGGTCGTACGTATGGACCCGGGAACCGAGGATGTCCACCCAGATGAGCCGCTGCGCGTCCGGATCCCAGGTCGGGCCCTCACCGAGGGCCGCCTCGGCGCGGATCGCGACGTCGAAGGCCGTGCTGCCCGTGGTGCCGGTCGTCCCGGCCGTCCCGCTCGCCCCGGTCATCCCACCACGCTCCGGTGGCCGAGCCGCTCGGACAGCTCGACGGCGCCCTTCGCGGCGAGCTGCTCCAGCTCCACGCGGCGCTCGTCGCTCCAGCGGATCATCGGTACGGAGATGGAGAGCGCGGCGACGACCTGGCCCGTGCGGTCGCGCACCGGGGCGGCGACGCAGCTGACGTCCGGGTTCGACTCGCGGCTCTCCACGGCGACGCCGCGGCGGCGGATCTCGGCGAGGGCCTCGCGCAGGGCGCCCGGCTCGGTGATGCTGTTCGGCGTCATCGCGACCAGGTCCGCGTTGTCCGGGATACGGGAGGTCAGCTCGACGTCGGGGAGCGAGGCGAGCAGCATCTTGCCGACGGAGGTGCAGTGGGCGGGCAGGCGCCGGCCCGCCGCGGACACCATGCGCACGGCGTGCGTGGAGTCGACCTTCGCGATGTAGATGACGTCCGTGCCCTCCAGGATCGCCACGTGGACGGTCTCGTCGCAGGTCTCGGCGACGGACCGGGCGACCTGCTGGCCCTCGGCGGCGAGGTCCAGCTGCTCGGCGTACCGGCTCCCGAGCTGGTACGGGCGCACCCCGAGGCGGTAGCGTCCCGGCTGGCCGGGAACCTGCACGATGTACGAGCGGGCGGCGAGCGTGGTGACCAGCTCGTGCACCGTCGTCCGGGGAAGCTGGAGCTTGCGCACGATGTCGGGGGCGGAGAGCGTCCCGTCCCCGTCGAGGAAGAGCTCGAGTATGTCGAGAGCTCGGGTCACGGCAGGTACGAGGCGTCCCACAACCGGCCCCCTCCCTATGTTCGAAATTTCAACAGCCGATCGGCATGACGAACACAGGCTACTCATAGTGCTCTTGCACGGGCAATGGGTGGGTAACGGTGAGGTGCAGGGGGTGACAGTGCACTGACGCACAGGCAGAGCCGGCCGCGCGCGGCGGGAGGTCAGCGGCGGGGGTGGGGATCACCCAGCTCGCCGCGGAGACGCTGCGCGCGGAGTACCAGCTCCAGCTCGAACCGACGGTCCGGATCGTCGATCTCGTCACCCCACAGCTCTCTGATCTGGCGGAGGCGGTAGCGGACGGTCTGGGGGTGGACACCAAGCCGCGCGGCCACCTCCGGCGCGCCTCCGCGCGTCTCCAGCCATGCCAGCAACGTCTCCGCGAGACGCCGCCCGTGCGTCGGCCCGCAGTGCGCGAGCGGCGCCAGGCAGCGCAGGGCGAGGTCGTCGATCAGTTCCTCGGGCTGGAGGAGCACCAGGGCCTCGGTGTGCTCGGTGCAGTGCAGCACCTCCCCGGCGGGCAGCAGCCGCCGCTCCATCAGCCGTACCGCCGCATCGGCCCAGCGCAGCGACTTCGCCGCGTCGGCCAGCGGCACCGGCGGCCCGATCGCCCCGGACCACCCGGCCAGCGCCCGGTGCAGCAGCTCCGGCCGCCCGGCGGCATCCGGCTCGGGCACCACCATCCGCGGCTGCTCGTACTCCATGTCGAGCAGCACCCCCTGCCCGACGGCGGGCGCCACGGCCTCCCGCGCCGGCCGCAGCAGCACCCCGACGGCGACCTTGTCCGGCAGTGGCCAGCCGATCCGCGCGGCCCGCTCGACGAGGGCCTCGGCGGGGTCGCCCCGATGGTGGTGCTCGGCGAGCAGCAGCTCCATCAGACGCCGCTGGAGGCGGAGGCGCTCCCCCGCCTGCCGGGCCGCGGCCTCGGCGTAACCCCGTACGGACTGGTCCACCAGACCGTCCAGGTACTCGTATCCCGCGTCGACGAGCTCGTACATCGCCGGTGGCGGGATCTCGACCCGCTGCCCGATCTCCGCGAACCGGCGCCAGGCGAGGCGGACGCCCAGCCGGTAGATCGCCTGCAGTGAGTCGAGGCTGCGGCCGTGCAGTCCCTCGCCGCGGCCGAACTCCTGGAACACCTCGGGGTGGACGCGGGGTCTGCCCTCCGCCGTCTCCAGGTGCTGCACGAAGACCTCGATGGCCCGGCGGATGCCGACGAGGGCCATCGGCTCGCCGGAGTCGTCGAGGACGAGGGGCAGGTTCGGGTACTCGTGGCGGATCTCCCGGAGGATCTCCTCGGCGAGATCCGGCGCCTCGGCGAGGGCGATCGCCGCGAACTGCCGCACCTGGGCACGGGGGACGTCATGCCAGGCCGAGCGTGTGGCGACGGTCCCGTGGCCGGCCTGCGCCTTCCGGTCCGCCTCCGGCGCGCCCCGCGGCACGGTCAGTGCTCCTGGTCGGCATGTTCGTACGTGATCAGGGGGGTGTTCGGCTGATCGGGGGTCGCGTCGAGCAGCGCGACGATGCCGAGTGCGGCACCCACGGCGAGCGCGGCGGCGGCAGCGACGGTGAGTACGGCGGCCAACAGTCTGGACATCGCAGGGTGAGCCTCTCTGTCGGAGGTCGTCCCCACCCGTTCCCGTGATCCGCGCAGCCCGTTTCGCCGGTCCCGTCCGGCAAGTCCTCAGTCTCGACAATGCATTGACACTCCGTCAAGGGTGCCCGTACGGTTCCCGGCCCATACCGCACGTGCACTTTCCCTCCTGGTGTCGACGCACCCGTATCACCGTGTTCCACCCGTATCACCCGCATCACCCGTGACCGGCCGTGATCAGCAGTGGTGACCCGTGTGTCGAGCCTCCTCACGCCCCTGGAGTGCCCGGATGCGCCGGAAACCCTCACCCTTCGCACTGGTCCTGCTCGGCCTCGGCACGTTTCTGCTCGTACTGGCCCCGATGCTCGCGTGGTACGTGGAACCGCGGGCCGCCGTGAACCCCGTCGACATCGACACGACCGCCGTCTACACCGGCACGGGCGCCTATTTCGACACCGCGCAGATCCAGACCCTGTTCGACAAGCGGATCACCATCACCCAGCAGGTCAGAGGCGATGTCGCCGACAGTGAGCACAGCGGGCGCGCCGTCTGGGACGTGACGACGACGGTCGACACGGACAAGTCGCTGCCCGCGGCCGACCCGTACGACGCGCTGGAGTTCTTCCCGAACCGCTGGGTCACCGACCGGAAGACCAACCAGCCGGTGCACTGCTGCCAGGAGAACCCGCGCTTCGAGGGCGACGCCTACCTCAAGTTCCCCTTCGACGTGCAGAAACACGCGTACCGCTGGTGGGACAACTCCCTCGGCGCACCCATCACGCTGGCCTACCGGGGCACCAAGAAGATCCAGGGCTACACGGGTTACCGCTTCACCGGCACGGTCCCCCCGACGAAGATCGGCACCCGGCTGGTGCCCGGCAGCATCGTCGACCAGCCCGGCCGCCCCCAGGTGCTGGCCGAGGAGTGGTACTCCAACCACGGCATCGAACTGGTCGTCGACCAGCGCACCGGCCGGGTGCTCTACGCCCAGGTCGGTCCGCGCAGGACGCTGCGCGCCCCGGGTTCCACGTACGACTCGACGCTGCTCCTGGACGCCGACAAGCTGGCCTTCACCACCGCCACCCAGAAGGACCAGGTGAAGCAGGCGAAGAAGGAGAGCGGTCAACTGCGCCTGCTGGGGCAGACGTTGCCGATAGGTGCCGGTGTGCTCGGGTTCGTCCTCGCCGCTGTGGGGGGCGCTTTGGTGGTACGAGGGCGACGGGGTCCCGGTTCGCCCGTTAACTCCCCTTCACCACTCACGATGTGATGGCCTGTCAGCTCCACAAAGCCCGGAATTTGTCACCTCGGTGAGTAGCAGCTTCCCAGCGCCGGGCGAAAACTATCCACCCCCACCCGAGCACAGCCCGCCCACACTCCCGTGACAGCCGGAACCCGCATCCCCCACAGATCGGCGGATTCACCCTCGAAGAGACCGACCCGCCCTACGCCCTACCCCCCACGCTGAGTTCCGCACCCTGAGACGAGTTGGAGCACCCATGCCCCAGCACGTGCCCTCCCCGCTGCGCGCCGCGGTCCCGCGCGACGCGCAGTCCCTCCCGGCGCTTCCCCCACCGCCGCGCCGCATCGTCTTCCTCGCCCACCGGGACCTGGGAAACCGGTCCGCGGGCGGATCCGAGATCCTCGTCGACCGGCTCGCCGAGGGACTGACCTCGCTCGGCCACCAGGTCACCCTGGTGTGCGGCGGGCCCGCCGCCTACCACGACTACCGGGTCGTCTCGGCGGGCGGCGACCTGGGCCACTTCCTGCGCGCCCGCTCCGCCTTCCACCGTCAGGTCGGCGGCTGCGACCTGCTGGTCGAGGTCTGCAACGGCATGCCCTACCTGGCGCCGCTCTGGCACCACGGCCCCACCCTGTGCCTGGTCAACCACGTCCACACGGACCTGTGGCGGATGCGGTTCGGCGGTCCGCTGGCGCCCGCCGCCCGGATCGGCCGAAGACTCGAACACTGGGCACTGGCGGGCGCACAGCGCGGCAATCTGCTGGTCGCCGTCTCGCCGTCGACGGCCCACGCGCTGCGCGCGATCGGGGTGCAGCGGGAGCGCATCCGGGTCGTGCACAACGGGGTCGAGGAGCCGGGCCCACGCGCCGAGCGCTCGCCGGAGCCGCTGTTCGTGGCGATGGGACGGCTGGTCGAGTACAAGCGGATCGATCTGCTGCTGCGGCTGTGGGAACGGGTCCGTCCGGTCACCGGCGGCCGGCTGGTGATCGTCGGCGACGGTCCCGAGCGGGAGAGGCTCCACCAACTGGCAGGCCCCGGCGTGGAGTTCGCCGGGCGTGTCTCGGAGGCCGAGAAGCACCGGCTGCTGTGCGCCGCGTGGCTGCTGCTGCATCCCTCCGCCGTGGAGGGCTGGGGCCTGGTGGTCACGGAGGCGGCGGCGCGCGAGACCCCCGCGATCGCCTTCGACGTGCCCGGTCTGCGCGACTCCGTGGTCGACGGCGAGACGGGTGTGCTGGCGCGCGGTGAGTCCTCCTTCGCGGCGGCCTGGTGCACCCTCGCCCTGTCCACCCACCGCCGCACCCTCATGGGCAAGTCCGCCCGCGACCGCGCGGCCCAGTACCGCTGGAACAACACGGTGCGCCAGTTCAGGGCGGTGGCCACGGAGGCGGCCACCTCCTGGCGGAGGTGACGCCCATGGACGGCGACCCCGAAATACCCCGCCGAGCCCCCGCCACCGGCCGCCCCCCGGACACGCCCGACACCGACGCCGCGAGCACGCCCAGTGCCGTGAAGGGCCCACCCGTCGGCGGAAGGGCCACGGCCGACGGGGCGGTGCGGCCCGCCGGGGGCACCGCCCCGGCCCCGGACCGCTCCCGTGCCCTTGGCGACCCGGCCGCCCCGCACAGCCCCGCCCCCTCGCTCCCCACCCCCGCCGGAGGCGCGCCCGTCTGGAAGGACCCCTCCTTCCGGCGTTCGTTCGCACTGTTTCGGGCCTTCATGCGGGAGCAGGACGACCCCGAGGGCTGCTACTCGTTGCTGGCCCGTGACGCCGCCGACCAGGTCGAGGCGTACGGCGGCGTCGAGGGACGCACCGTCGTGGACGTCGGGGGCGGCGGCGGGTACTTCACCGCGGAGTTCCGGCGGCGCGGGGCACAGGCGTATCTCTTCGAGCCGGACGTAAGGGAGTTGGGGGCGAAGCCCGACGGCTCGGCGGTCGTCGCGGACGGGTATCTGCTGCCGCTCGCGGACGGGGTCGCCGACGTCACCTTCTCCTCCAACGTCCTCGAGCACGTGGCCGATCCGCAGACGTTCCTGAGCGAACTGGTCCGCGTCACCCGGCCCGACGGGCTGATCTACGTCTCGTTCACCAACTGGCTCTCCCCCTGGGGCGGTCACGAGTGGGCGCCCTGGCACTACCTCGGCGCGGAGCGGGCGCGGGCCCGCTACCACCGCCGTACCGGAAAGCCCGCCAAGCACACCCTCGGCGAGAACCTGTTCGCCGTGCACATCGGCCCCACCCTGCGGCAGGTGCGCGCCCGCGACGACGTCACGGTCGTCTCGGCGCGCTCCCGCTACTGGCCCATCCTCGCCTCCGCCGTCACCAGGGCGCCGGGGCTGCGGGAGTTCGCCACCTGGAACCTCCTCCTCATCCTCCGGCGGTGTCCACCATGACGACCACGGTCCAGGCTCCTCCCCCGGCGGCCGTCCGCCCCGTCTCGACCACGTCCGGCCCCCCGCACGGGCCACGGTCCAGGCGCTGGCTGCTGGGGTTCTGGGCCGTGGTGTTCGTGCTGTTCCTGGCCGTGCACCCCGGACGCATGACGTTCGACACCAAGCTCGGCGTCGCGCTCGACCCATGGCAGTTCCTGTCCGACCTGGGCCAGTTGTGGCACGACCGGGGCGGCTTCGGCGGCATCCAGGACCAGTACGTGGGTTACGTCTGGCCGATGCTGCCGTTCTACGGCCTGTGCAAGCTGATCCACCTCCCGGTGTGGCTGGCGGAACGGCTGTGGCTGTCGATCGTCGTGTCCGTCGCCTTCTGGGGCGCCCTGCGGCTGGCCGAACGACTGCGGATCGGGAACGGTTCCTCCCGGCTACTCGCCGCCGTCGCGTACGCGCTCTGGCCGGTCTTCACGATCGTCGTCGGCTCGACCTCCGCCGCCGCGCTCCCCGGCGCCCTCCTCCCCTGGGTCCTGCTCCCCCTCACCGACGAGCGCTACAGCGCCCGCGTCGCCGCCCTCCGCTCGGCGCTCGTCGTCCCCTTCATGGGCGGTGTGAACGCGGCGGCGACCCTCGCCTCGCTGCTCCCCGTCGGGCTGTATCTGCTGTCCCGTCCACGTGGACCCCGACAGCGCAGACTGATCACCTGGTGGCTACCGGGCGTGATCCTGGCGACGGCCTGGTGGGTGATCCCGCTGCTGATGCTCGGCATCTACGGCGAGAACTTCCTCCCGTACGTGGAGACCTCGGGGACCACGACCGCCACCATGTCGGCCACGGAGTCCCTGCGCGGCGCCGGGAACTGGGTCGCGTACCTCCACTTCGGCGAGGCGTGGCTGCCGGCCGGCTGGACCGTCGCCGCCTCGGTGATCGTGATCGTCTGCTCGGCGCTCGCGGCGGGGCTGGGTCTCGCCGGGCTCGCCCGGCGTGACATGCCCGAGCGCCGCTGGCTGGTCCTGACCGTGCTGTCGGTCGCGCTCCTCACCCTCGCGGGGTACGGCGGTGCGTTCGGCGCGCCCTTCCACGGCGTCGTCCAGGACTGGCTGAACGGCTGGCTGGTCCCCTTCCGCAACATCTACAAGTTCCAGACGGGCCTCGCCCTGGCGCTGGTGTTCGGCCTCGCGCATCTCGTCGGGGTCGCCGCCGAGCCACGCGGAGCCCGTCCCGTACGCGGCCGCCGCTACGCACCCCTCGTCGCGGCCCTGCTGATCCTGCCCGGCCTCGCCTGGCCGTACCTCAACGGGTCGATCCTCAACCCGGGTTCCTTCCAGCAGCTCCCCAAGTACTGGCAGTCCACCGCCGACTGGCTGAAGAAGTACTCCCCCGACTCCCGTGCCCTCGTCGTCCCCGCCACCGCGCACGGCCTCTACACCTGGGGCTCCCCCATCGACGAGCCCCTCGACGTGCTCGCCGACTCCCGCTGGGCCGAGCGGGACTACGTCCCCTTCGGCACCCCCGGCAACCGGCGCGCCATGGACGCCGTCGAGCAGGCGCTCATGACCGGCAGTGACGTCCCCGGCCTCGGGGACTACCTGAGCCGCGCCGGGCTCTACTACGTCGTCGTCCGCAACGACCTCGACCCGGACCAGGTCGGATACGTCCCGACCCAGACCGTGAAGCGGACCCTGGAACAGTCGGGCTACGAGCGGGTCACCGGCTTCGGACCGGTCGTGACCGGCGGCCGGATCGCCCACCACGCCCCGCTCCAGGTCGAGGGCCTCTACCCGCGCGAGCGCGCCGTCGAGATCTACGAACCGGCGAGCAACGGCGCACCGCGCCCCGGGCAGGCCGGGCTGAGCGCCATCGCGGACACCGCCGTCGTCTCCGGCGGCCCCGAGGCGCTGCTGCCGCTGGCCGCCGACCCCTCGATGCGCGGCCGCCCCGCCGTCCTGACCGGCGACAACCATCCCGGCCTCGGCACCGCCGCGGTCCAGGTGGTCGGCGACGGGCTACGGCGCGCCGACACCCGCTTCGGCCTGGTCAACTCCAACACCTCGTACACGTACACGCCCGACCAGCGCAACGACAGCGACAGCGCCCAGGACGCCGGCAAGAAACCGCACCAGATCCTGCCGACCAAGGGCATCCAGCACCAGACGGTGGCCGAGCTGCGCGGCGCCCGCTCGGTGACCGCCTCCTCCACCGGCAACTGGCTGTTCTACCTTCCCCAGTACGACCCCGTGAACGCCTTCGACGGGAACCCCGACACCGCGTGGGCGGAGGGCGCGTCCGGTTCCGCGAACGGACAGTGGCTGCGGATCCGCTTCGAGGGGTCCCTGGACATGCCGAAGTCCTTCAAGGTCACCCCGCTGCCGCAGGACGGCATGCGGTCCGCGGCGACCCGGGTCCGGGTGGAGACAGAGAAGGGCTCCGCCACCAGCTATCTCGAACCCAACGGCATGACCCAGTCCGTCAAGGCGCCCGCCGGATCGACGAGTTGGGTGAAGCTGACGATCGTCGGCTCCACCGCGCAGCGCGCCGGCCTGACCGGCGCGGGCTTCTCCGAGATCGCCCTCCCGGACGTCCAGGTCACCCGCCTGCTGAAGCTGCCGACCGACGCCGCCGGCTCGGACGCCGCCGCCGAGATCGTCTCCCTGCACCGCACCACCGACCCCACCGGCCTCACCCCCACGGGCACGGAGGCGGGCCTGCACCGCACCTTCTCCACCTCGACGGCGGGATCGTACGAGGTGCGGGCGAGCGCCGTCGCGATCACCGGCGACGCACTCGACAAGCTGCTGTACGACGTCTCGCCCCAACAGCCGAACCGCATCGTCGCGACGGCCGACTCCACGACGGACCTCGGCCCCGGCCTCGACGCGCGCAATCTCACGGACGGCAACCTGACCACGGCCTGGATCGCCGGGGACAGGCCGACGATCCATCTGAGCTGGCCCGACAAGAAGCCCGTCTCGTCCATGGTCCTGGCCGCGGCCGGAGGCCTCTCCACCCGTCCGACGAAGATCGAGATCCGCTCCCCGGACGGGGACACGGTGGCCGACGTCGACGAGAACGGCTGGGCCCGCTTCGACCCGATCACCACGAACCACCTCGACATCACCGTCACCGAGACCGCGCCCCTGACGCTCCACAACCCCGTCGCGGGCGCCGACCTGCAACTGCCGGTCGGGCTGACGGAGGTGTACCTCCCGGCCCTCGCCGAGTACCGCACCACGCAGCCCGTGGAGACACAGGAGTTCTCGCTGCCCTGCGGGAAAGGACCGACGCTCGCGGTCGACGGGAAGCTGTACGCGACGAGCGCGAAGGGCACGGTGGGGGATCTCACCGAACGGCGGCCGGTCCAGCTGACGTTGTGCCAAGAGGGCTCCTCGAACACCGCGTTGGACCTCGGATCCGGCTCGCACCGGGTCGAGGCGGGCGACGCCGGGCCCCTCGCGGTCACGGACGTCACCCTCACCCGCGGGACCGTCGAGGCCGTCGCCGGTGCCGGGCGCTCCCTGCGCATCGTGGACTGGCTGGGCGACCGCCGCGAGGTGAAGGTCGGCTCCGGCGCCGCCTCGTACCTCACGACGTACGAGAACTACAACGACGGCTGGCAGGCCACGCTGGGCGGCAAGAAACTGACGCCCGTACGGCTCGACGGCTGGCAGCAGGGCTGGCGGATCCCGGCCGGCGCGGGCGGCACGGTCAAGTTGTCGTACGAGCCCTCGACGACGTACGAGGCCGGGCTGATCGGCGGCGGGGTCGGCGTGGCGGCTCTCGCGGGGCTCGTGCTGTGGCGTCGTCGCGAGGCCAACCCCGACGAGCCGCAGCCGATAGCGCCGGACGCCGGGCTCTGGCTCGGCACGGTGGCGCTCACCCTGGTGGGCGTGGTCATCGCGGGACCGTTCGCGCTGCTGGTCCCCGCGCTGGCGCTGCTCGCCCGGAAACGGCACGCGCTCCTCGTACCGATCGCGTTCCTCGCGCTCACCGGGGCGGGGATCGCCGCCGCCACGGGCGCCGGGTCGCCACCGGGCGCGAGCGAGGGCGCGTTCGGGCCCGCGGCGCAGTTGCTGGCGTTGATCGGGTTGTTCGCGGGCCTGGTGAGCGTCCAGGAGCCCGGGACCCGGCCGGCACCCCGGGCGTCCGGCCCGGTCCCGGTCCCGGACTCCCAGGCCCCGACGGCACCACTCCCCCGACGCCGCCGCGGCAAGAACGGCGGCCCCGGGGCCGCACCGGGTACGGGGGCCAGATCGGTCGGGGAGGCACCGGGCGGCGAACCCGGGCCGTCCGAGCCGACCGGAGCCGAGTCCCCCGCCCCGGCCCCCGGGCCCGACCGTGCCTCCAGCCCGACCATCTCCGCACGCGGCCCGGGTTCCGCCCCGCGCGAGGCGGGCGCGGGTGACACGGGTGCGGGTGACACGGGTGCGGGCGAGGCAGGCGCGGGCGAGGCCGATCCGCCCACCGCACGGATCGCCTTCCGCAAGGCGGGGAACCCGGCGGACGACGACACGGGAAGGGGCGAACCCCGATGACCGCGCTGGAGCACCCGGCACGGGACGGTACCGACGGACCGTCCCGGCCCCCCGCCCGCGTGCCGTTCCCCGTCGTGGACGAGGTCTCCCGGCACTGTCTCCAGGAGGAGGAACCCGAGACCGTCCACATCGAGGTCCACCTCCCCGGCCGACTGGACCCCGCCCGCCTCACCACGGCGTTCACCGAGGCCCTGCGCCGTCACCCCCGCATCCTGATGCGCGAGGCCGCGGGCCCCTGGTACCGCCGCCGCTACGAGTGGGAACTCACCCCCGATCCGGACGTGGAGGTCGTCTCCTTCCCGCCACCGGGCCCAGGCGCCCTCCAGCACGCACGGACCCGCGCCCTGCTGACCGCCCCGCCGCTGACCGCCTCGCCGCCCATCCGCCTGGAGGTGGTCGACGGCGCGGGCCCGCCGGTCGGCAGCGAGGCGACGGACGCGGTGGGCACGGCGCCGCGCCGAAGCGCCGCGCCACGTACCCACACCGCGCCACGTACCCGTACCGGCCCCCGCCCCAAGGGCACCGTCCTCTTCCTCACCGTCAACCACACCGCCCTCGACGGCCCCGCCTGCCTCCGCGTCCTCGCCACCGCCGCGGAGCTGTACGGAGGCAAGGACAACTCCCCGACCGCACCCCCCGTACGACCGCCCGAGGCCGAGGCGAAGGCCGTCCAGGTCGACACCCCGTCCACCTGGACCCCGCCCGCCCGCGTGGCCCGCGGCACCCCGGAGCCCTCGCCCGGAAACGGCCTCCTCGTCACCGAACTCGGCGTCCCGCACCGCCCCAAGGGCTCCCCGTACACCGTGAACGACCAACTCATGGCGGCCACCGCCCTGATGATCACGCACTGGAACAGGGAACACGGCGCCCGCCCGCGCCCCCTGCGCATCACGATGCCGGTCGACGACCGCCCCCGCGGCACGGACATGCCCATCGGCAACGGGACACGACTCGTCGAAGTCCCCTTCACGGTAGAGGAGTTGGACGCCGGGCGGATGGGCGAGCTGTTGCGCCGTACGGCGGAACGCACCCGCGCGCTCAAGTCGCTGCCCCGGCCCCAACTCGGCCACGGCGCCGCCCTCCTGACCGCCCCCGTGGTCCCGGTCGCCTGGCGCGCCGCCCTCACCCGGGGCCTGCGCCGCGCGGCCGGGCCCTGGACGTCGACCACACTGCTGAGCAACATCGGCCGCATCCCGTACGCGCTGGACTTCGGCGCGGAGGCGGGCCGCGCGCACGCGGTGTGGTTCTCGGCGCCCGCCCGGACGCCCCGCGGCCTGACCGTCACCACGGCGTCCACCGCGGGCCGTCTGCACGTCGCCCTGCGCTGGTCGCGCACCCTGCTCAGCCACGGCGACGGCGCCCACCTCCGCGACCTCTTCGAGCACTATCTGCACGCGACGGAGGAGGACGGCAGCCGATGACGCCCACGACCTCGACCCCTACCCCCACCCCTTCCGCTGTCTCGGCAACGGCCCCCGCTCGCCGGGGACTTCGCGACTTCTACGAGGATCCGAGCGTCCCCGTCGCCTCCGGCACCCCCCGCAGCCTCCGCCAGGCCCGGATACTCGCCGCCGCGCTCGGCCCCGCCACAGCCGGCGCGCGGACCGTGCTGGACATCGGCTGCGGCGACGGCACCGCCGCCGCGACCGCCGCACCCCTGCTCGCCGGACACCGTCTCGTCGGCGTCGACTGGTCGCAGGACGCCCTCAGACGCGCCCACGCCCGGCTGCCGTACGCGATCCGCGGCGAACTCACCGACGGCGGGCTGCCGTTCGCCGACGCCTCGGCCGACGCCGTCCTGTTCAGCGAGGTGATCGAGCACCTCGTGGACCCGGACGGTGCCCTGGACGAGATCCGCAGGGTCCTGCGCCCCGGCGGCCACCTGATGCTCTCCACCCCGAACCTCGCCGCCTGGTACAACCGCGCCCTGCTGCTCGCCGGTGTCCAGCCCGTCTTCTCGGAGGTGAGCCTGCGTGCGATCCACGGCCGCCCGGGGCGGGAGGTCGTGGGCCATCTGCGGCTCTACACGGCCCGCGCGCTGCGGGAGTTCGTGACCGCGGCGGGCTTCGAGGTCGTACGGCTGAGCGGGGCGCCCTTCCACGGCGTACCGCGTCCGCTGCGCCCCCTGGACCGACTGGCCTGCGCGGCGCCCGCCCTCTCCTCCATCCTGCTCCTGCACGCCCGAAGGACGTAGCCCATGTGGTGGGGAGTGGCCGCGGCCCTGCTGGCGAACGTCCTGTACAGCACCGGATTCGTCCTGGAGAAGCGCGCGCTCGCCGCACTGCCCGAGGTCGACATCCGCCGCCCCGCCCGGCTGCTGCGGCTGGTGCTCGGCAGCCCGCTGTGGATCGGCGGTTCACTGGCGCTGGCCTCCGGTTTCGGCGCCCAGCTCGCCGTCTACCGCACCCTGCCGATCGCCGCCGCCCAGGGCATCTTCGTCTCCGGGCTCGTGCTGCTGGTGCTGCTCTCCGCCCGGCTGCTCGGCGAGGAGACGTCGGGCCGCGAGCGGTACGCGCTCGGCGCGATCCTGCTGGCCCTGCTGATGGTGGTCCTCTCCCTGCGCGAGGGCTCGGACCGGGTCAGCCGCAGTGCCCCCGCGCCGCTGATCCTGACCGTCTGTCTGCCCTCGCTGGCGGCGGGCCTGTGGCTGTACGGGGCCGCCGAGCGCCGTGCGCGGCACCGGCACCGGATGCCGACGACGGGCGTCGAGTACGGCGTGGCGGTGGGCCTGCTGTACGGGGTGAGCTCGCTGGCCATCAAGGGCGTGTCGAGCTATCTGACGACGAGTGACCTGGCGGGGGCGGTGGTCGACGTGCTCCGCTCCCCGTACCCCTATCTCCTGCTCTTCACCGGCGCGTTCGGCCTGGTCATGTCCCAGGCGGCGCTGCAGCGCTGTCGGGCCTCGCTGATCGTGCCGGTCTGTACGACGGTGACCAGCCTGTTCACGGCGGTGCTCGGCACGCTCGCGTTCGGCGAGGCGCTGCCGCACGACCCGGTGCGGCTGACGCTGCGCCTGGCGGGCACCGCCCTCGCGGTGTCCGTGCTGCTGGTCATGCCCAAGCACGACGCGGCACCCCAACCCCCCATCGTGGCCAAGGAGCTGACGCCACCATGAACCCCGACGACCCGCTGTTGAAGATCCTGGCCTGCCCGCTGGACAAGGGCCCACTGCACCTGCTCACCTCGGACGAGGCCCTGAGCGACGAGGCGGCGCCGGACTCCGGGGCGGAGCCGAGCGCCGGGGAGGCGCTGTACAACCCGCGCCTGCGCCGCCGCTACCCGATCGTCGACGGCATCCCGCAGCTGCTGCCGTCCTCCGGCGAGCAGGTCACGGACGACGAGCACGAGGAACTCCTCAAGCGGATGGTCCCGTGACGAGGACGACGAGGACAATGAGGACGACGAGGACCTGGGCCGCCCGGCTCGCTCCCCACCTCCCCACCCGCCTCGTCGCGGCGAGCGCCCGGCTGGTCTACCCGCGCTTCGAACCCGAACTGGGCCGCCTCGCGGACCTCTGCCCGCCGGGCTGCGGCACGGCGGTGGACGTGGGCGGCTGGTACGGCCCCTGGACCCACCGCCTTTCAGGCCTGGCCCAGCGCGTGGTGACCGTCGAACCGGTCCCCCACCTGGCCGGACTCCTCTCCGCCACCGCCCCCTCCAACGTCCGCGTGATCCGCGCCGCCGCCTCCGACCGTCCGGGCACCGCGCGGCTCTGGTTCCCGCCGGACGACGCGGGCGACCGGGGCGTGTCGTCGTTGATCCGCCGGGACATCCACGCCCACGCGGTCGAGGTCCCGTGCGTGACCCTCGACAGCCTGGGCCTCCACGACGTCGACTTCGTCAAGATCGACGTGGACGGCAACGAACTCGCGGTCCTGCGCGGCGCGAAGGCCCTCCTGACCCGCGACCGCCCGGCCCTCTTCATCGAACTGGAGTCCCGAATCCAGCCGATCGCCCCGGTGGTCGACCACCTCACCGAGCGCGGCTACACGGGCTGGGTCCTGCCCGCGACCACCTGGCTGCCCCTGGCGTCCTTCCCCCTGGAGGCCCACCAGGCACGCACCTCCCACGTGGCCGCCCAGGGCCTGCTGCGCCGCGTCCTGCCCCCGCGCGGCCCCCGTTACGTCAACTCGGTCCTGTTCCTCCCGGACGGCCGCCGACCGGGCTCCCTCCCGATGCGCGACCATGGACCCCATGCCCGCCAAGCGACCCGCTAGCCCCTTCACCCCGCTCGACTTCCAACTGGTCCTGCTGCGCCGCATGGCCGACCACAACCCCGACCTCGTCGAGGACGCCCGCCACGAGCTGGGCGTCTCCATCGCCGACATGCGCGAGGCGAACCGCCGCTGGCAGGCGATGCTGCACGCCCCGCGCTCGCGGGCGGCGACCTCCCGCTACCGCTCGATCCTCGGCGCCCCCGAGTCCGTCACCCCTCGACAGATCGGCGACCTGTCCTGCGAGGCCCTGCTCTGGCCCGTCCCCCTCTGGCCCGACCTCCGCTTCGAGGTCCTCGTCGCCCCGAACGGCGTCGCCTGGAACGAGTGGCTGGTCCGCGCCCCGGGGCACACAGGTCCCGAACCCCGCAGCCTGGACGACCTCCGCCCCTGGTCCTGCACGGTCGACGAGGTCGGCCGCGCCTTCGCCCCCGCCCGCCCCCTGGAGGGCACGGCCCCGACCCGCTGGGGCCTGGCGTTCACGGCCCCGGACGCGTCCGGAGTGCCGCGGGAGTGCGCGGCGGAGTTCACGTGGGGGTTGCTGCAGCGCGTCGCCGTCAGCGGAGAGCGGCCTTGACGACGGCCTCCGCGACCACGGGCACCGACTCCGGGTGCAGCCACAGAAACAGGTTCGGCTCGACGAGCTCCAGCTCCATGACACACGGGTTCCCGT
Organism: Streptomyces sp. GbtcB7; assembly: GCF_019091445.1. NCBI lineage: Bacteria > Bacillati > Actinomycetota > Actinomycetes > Kitasatosporales > Streptomycetaceae > Streptomyces > Streptomyces sp. GbtcB7. Next base: position 294,529 of record NZ_JAGXJM010000001.1, on the reverse strand, counting down.
CGTCGCCGTCGACGAGGTCGACACGGGCGTAGAGCAGCTCCGAACCGTCCGTCCTCCGCGGCACGGCCGTCAACGCGCGCTCAGCGACGGCGAGTTCGGCCGGGGTCGGCTGCCAGGGCTCCAGGCGGGGGTGCGCGACCTTGTCCGCGTCGTAGGCCGTGCCGGGTTCGAGGACGGCGCCCTTGCGGCTGGCGTGCAGGAAGCGGCCGCCGTAGAACTGGAGGGCGCGTTCACCGGCCGTGTCGATGCTGGTCAGATACGGCTGGACCATGGCGGTCAGCCCCCGGTCGTGCATCCGCTCCAGCTGTCGCAGGGCCGTCTCCCGCTCCTCGGGCCGGTACCGGGCGGCGAGCCGCGCACCCGCGCCGGAGGTGGGCTTCACGACGTACTCGCGGTCGTCGGGGAACTCCGCGGGCGCACCCGGCGGGAGGTACCGGGTCGGCACGGTGGGCACCCCCGCCTCCGCGAGATCGCCGATGTACCGCTTGTCGGTGTTCCACCGCACCACCGCCGCCGGGTTCGCGAGCCGCGTCAGCTTCCCGCACCGCTCGGCCCACGCCACGAACTCCGCCACCCGCCAGCTGTAGTCCCAGGTGGACCGGATCACCACGAGGTCGAAGGCCGCCCAGTCGACGTCCGGATCGTCCCAGTACCCGACGACGGCCTCCGCCCCGGCGCCCTCCAGCGCCGCCCTCAGCACCGGCAGATCCCGGTCCAGACTCTCCGCGCCCTCCTCGGGCCGGTAGGTGGCGAGCGCGATACGTGCGCGGGCGGCGGCGGTGCGGGCCACGACGGACTCCATCCTGGTAACAGCTGATCCCCGGGGAGGCTAACAACCGGGGAGGGAACTCCGGCAACCCATTTGACCTTCACCTTCGGTGAAGCCACGGGGTCGACGGCGGAGCAACCCAGCCCGTCCGGCGTTTGAGGACGAGCCCTTCGGGCGAGCGGGGGTCTGGGGGCGAAGCCCCCAGGGACGGGAAGGGTAGGGGCGGCGGGGGCGAACCAACCCCAGCTTGCGATTGATCTCGGGCGCGCAGAGGCCGACGACCGGGGCGCTCGCGAAGGCGCACGGCCCCGTCCCCGGATCCGGCCAGGCGGGAGCTGCAGGCGCACTCGACCGACGTCGAGGCCGAGACCGTCGGTCGGCGGGAGCTCGTGGCGTTTCTCGTGGATCACCTCTCGTACACGTCGAGGAAGGACACCACCATGCTCGAACTCCGCTACTCCGCACTCTCCGACTCCGGTCTGGTCCGACCGGCCAATCAGGACACGGCCCACGCGGGCGCCCGCGTCCTCGCCGTGGCCGACGGCTTCGGCACGGGCGGCGCGCCCGCCAGTACGGCGGCCGTGGAGGCCCTGAAGTCCCTGGACGGCGAACCCCTTCCGGGCGGGAGCGTCCTCAACCTGCTGGAGGACGCGGTGCAGGAGGCCGCCCGGGCCGTCCGGGACGCCGCACCGGGCAAGGACGACGGCACCACCCTCACCGCCATGGTGTGGACCGGATCCCAGCTCGGGCTGGTCCACATCGGCGACTCCCGCGCCTATCTGCTGCGCGACGGCGAGCTGTTCCGGATCACGCACGACCACACCATGGTCCAGTCGATGATCGACGAGGGCCGGCTCACGCCGGAGGAGGCCGTCGTCCATCCCCAACGTGCCCTGCTCCTGAAGGCACTCACCGGCGGCGCCGACTCCGTCGTACCCGATCTGCGGTTGTGCGACGCCCTGCCCGGGGATCGCTACCTGCTCTGCTCGGACGGGCTCTCCACCGTCGTGGCGGACGAGGAGCTCCGGCGGCTATTGGGCTCGGCCCCGGCTCCCGACGCGGCGGTACGGTCCCTCGTCGAAGCCGCGATCGACGGCGGCGGGCCCGACAACGTGAGCTGTGTGGTGGCGGAGGTGGTGGAGGTGGCGGAGGCCGACAGGGGTCAACGGCTCGGCTGACTCAGGGTGGGGCCCGGCACGCTCTCCCCCGAGGTGGCCGCGGCCTCGCGTACCGCCCTGATGTCGGCGGGGTGGCGCAGGGCCCGGGACACTGCGTCGATCTCCGCCAGCAGGTTCTCCGTGTCCGGGGTGTTGAGGGGCACGGCGGTGTCGTCCTGGCGGGTGCGCTTCCTGGTCTCGATGGCGTCCTGGATGGTCACGGCGTGGGCGAGGGCCCCCGCCCGGCCGGCCCCGAAGCCGAGGCCGAGGGCGGCGTCGTACGCCTTCCGCCGGAGGTCCTCGTCGATGAAGCGGGACAGGTGCAGCAGCGCGTCCCGGATGAACGTCTCGCGGCGTGTCAGGCGCAGTTCGGGGGTGGCACGGAGTCTGAAGGGGACGCGTCCGCCGCCGGTGACGGTCCCCATCAGGCGGTACAGGGGGCGCAGGTGCCAGTGGCCGAGCCGGGTGCGAACGCGGCGATGCAGATACTGGCCGGTGTGCGGAAGGATGAAGCCGACCGCGATGAGGATGGCGGAGAGGCAGGCGACCGGCGGGGCGAGCCCGGTGCTCAGCCAGTCGAGGTCGTGTCCGGTCCAGCGGGCGACGACGGCGCAGAACTTGGAACCGTCGTAGAGCAGGTTCATCACATAGCCGACGCCGAGGAACTTCAGACCGCCGCGCAGCCAGACGTCGAGTCCGCCGGCGCGGATCCAGTTCCAGATCAGCTTGGACGTGATCAGGGCGGCCACGGTGTGCGCGAGCAGGTAGAGCACGATCTCTTCGCGCATGAAGGGGGTGTTGGCGTAGTACGTGTCGAGGTCCCGTATCCGCTCGACGGGGACGTCGGCGAGCGCGAACAGCACCCACAGTGCGACGATCACGCTCGCGTAGACGGTGACCACCCAGCGGGTGGCGCGGCGGGTGACGCCGGAGCGGTCGGAGATGCCGTTGCGCCATGCGGTGATCAGGAGCAGGCAGGCGCCGCAGAACGCGGTGATGAGGCTGTAGACCAGGGGGGCCGCGATGTTCGGTACGCCGGTGACGCGGTTGGTCCAGGTGATGGTCGCCGGTGCCGCGAAGACGAAGACGCCGCAGGCGAGCACGAGCAGGCCGCCGACGGCACGCAGCAGCGGGTCCTTCCACAGCTTGACGATGCTGGGCAGTTTGATCGCCAGCGCGGCGGTGAGGACCGCCGTCGGGATCCAGAAGGAGATGTAGAGCCCGGCGAAGAAGCGGGAAGGATTCATCGCCGGTCAGTCCTCGGGTCCGCGGTAGCCGAGGGAGGCCTGGATGGCCTGTCCGACCGGGTCGACGGGGCCCTTCGTACGCGGGCCGGTCACCCAGGAGCGGAAGGCACTGGCGAGGTGCAGGCCGAAGTCCTCCGCCTCGGCCTCGTCGGCCTCGTGCGAGCCGTTGCGGGCGGCGACGGTGAGCGCGATCTCCTGCCAGCCGGGGTCGTCGGACAGCGCGCTGGCGGCGGCCGCACCGGCGTAGTGGTGGGGGGAGTGGGAGTGCCCCGCCATCATGTGCCACAACTCGTGGCCGAGTATGACGAGTTGCTGCACGGTCTCGGCGCGTTCCTCGACGATGACGAGGTCGAAGTCGTGGAACTCCATCCACAGCCCGGTGACTTCGATCTCGTCCGGGAAGCGCTCGAAGCGGAGCTGGATGGGGCGGCCGTCGCGGCGCCGGCTCATCTCCTGGCAGAGGGCCTCGGCCAACTCCCGTACGTCCACGGGCGCGTCGAGTCGTCTCTTCAGCGCGCGGGTGAGCTCGACGGCGAGGCCACGCATCTCGGAGTCGGCCCGGCGGGAGAGGAGAACGGTGGCGCGCTTCCACGCGCGACGGACCGGCCGCATCTTGAGGAAGGGCTTCACCGTTCCGCCTCCTCGCTCTCGCTGCTCAGCAGACCCTCGAGCATGAGCGTGAGCGCCTCCTGCTTGCGGGGTGTCAGCCGTCGGCCCCGCAGGGCGAGCGTGACGACTCCGTGCTTGAGCGTGAACCTGAGCAGCGGTCCGTCCTCGGCTCCGCCGTCCAGCTCACCGACGACGCGCTGCAGTGCGCCGTTCAGGACGACGGGGGCCGGATCGGTGAAGAACTTCGTGCCCTCCTCGATGCGGAAGAACTCCGCGAGCCGGGTGAGGTCGGGCACGTTCGGCATCTTGTCGCCGTTGAGCAGACTGCGGGCCCACTTGTCACTGATCCCGAGCCGCCCGGCGACGTCCCGGCACACATCGGCGGGCCGCTTCCCGCTCTCGTCGAGATACGCCTCGTACAGCGCGCGGACGCGTCCGCGGATGCGGTCGTCGACCTTGTCGTCGAGGGCCCCCGACCCGTCGAGGAGCGCCCGGACCTCCCCCTCGGCCAGGGCCGTTCTTCTCGACAACTCCCCTACGTCGAGGACCTCCCCGCGATCGAGGCCCTTCTCGGCGAGGTGCGCGTCGAGACGCGCGAGTGTCTCGCGAAGAGGAGCCGGCGACGCACTCACCCATGCACTCCCGGAAGTTGACCCGTCAAATTCTCACCCTGTGGGCCGAGACTACGGTCCCCGACGGGGCCCGCGCCATGCTTTCCGAACGATCGTTCCCAGTTCAAGAACGATCGCTCCTGTGGGGAGAGGCGTCGAAGGCCGGGGCGAAGACCGGGTCCAGGGAGCGGTCGAGGGAGCGGTCGAAGAAGGACACGGCCCGGTCGATGGCAGGCAGGACGTAGGTGTCGTCGTCGTACAGCCCGATGTGGTCGCTGGTGTCGAGCAGGAGGAGTTCCTTGGGCTCGGGGGCCGCCGCGAAGGCGGCTTCCGCGTCGGCCACCGGGATGGCCTGGTCGCCGCTGCCGTGCACGATCAGCAGCGGGGCGGTGACGAGCGGCAGGAAGGCGTCGACGTCCAGCGTCAGTTCCTGGAGCACGGAGAGCGCGGTGCAGCGGTTCTCCCATCCGGGGGTGGCCCCGCGCTCGGTGCCGTAGTACGCGTACGGCTCGGGGCCGGGGTTTCCCGCGGGCATGCCCTCGGGGTTGACGGCGGGCCAGTACTCGACCTCGCCGGTGTCGGACTGCCGCTGTGCGATCCGCGCGAACTCGGCGGTCAGAGCGGCGAAGTTCTCGGTGCCGAACCGGTCGCGGATCAGCTCGGGGTTGTTGTAGGCGGCCGCGATCAGAGCCACGGCCTTGACCCGGGGGTCGAACGCGGCGAGCTGGGTCGCGTAGATCCCGCCGAGGCACACCCCGGCGAGCGCGATCCTCTCGGGGTCGACCTCCGGCCGGGCGGCGAGGAAGCCGATCGCGGCTCGCAGGTCGGACACCTTCGCGGTGGCGTCCTCGTGCTGGCGCGGCTGTCCTTCACTGTCGCCCCAGTTGCGGTGGTCGAAGGCGAGGGCCACGTACCCGCGGGCCGCGAACCGCTCGGCGTAGTAGCCGGTGACCTGTTCCTTCACCCCGGAGAACGGCCCGGTCAGCACCACCGCGCCACGCTGCTCGGTGCCGGGCTCGGGCAGATGGAGGTTCCCGACGAGCCGGTATCCGTCACTGCTGAACTCGATCTTCTCGACCGTCGTCATCGCGCTTCCCCTTACGTGTGAACTGAGTTGACGTACCTTGCCGACATCGCTACCGCGACCGCTGTCGACGCAGAGGAAATTAGCCCCGACGACTGCCCGCCGTATTGCACGTTCTTGCCCCTGGAGGTCAGCGGGTCAGCCCGGAGCCCAACCCGTCCATGCCGTGCCCCTGTACGTCGACTGGTACACGGCGGGGGTCGCCCCGTACGTCCGGGCGAACACCCGGGTCAGATGCGACTGGTCGTGGAACCCCGTCGCGTACGCCACCTCGGCGATCCCCGTACCCCGCCGCAGCAACTCCCTGGCCCGGTCCAGCCGGAGCCGCAGATGCAGCTTGTGCGGCGCGAGCCCGAACCACGCCGTACACGCGCGCACGAGCCGGTACTTGCTGAGCCCCGCCACCACGCTCAGCTCGTCCAGCGTCACATTGCGGGCCAGGTTCTCGCGCAGATACTCGCGTACGATCCCGGGCACGCGCCCCGCCGTGACCCGCCCGCGCTCCTCCTCGTACGAGTGCCGCGCCAGCAGGGAGACGAGGTCCAGCACCCCGGTCTCCCGCCGCAGCGCGGACCCGGCGGACTCCGACGACCCCGCGGGTTCCGAGGGCACGTACAAGGCCCGGTGCACGGCGCGGAATCGGCGGGCCAGTGTGCTGTCCTGGATCACCGGATCCCCGAACCGCACGGCCTCCGGTGGCGTGACCTCGGCGATCAGGGAGGTCGACACACACATGATGAGCCAGCGCGCCGAGCCGGGATCGTCCGGCGCCCCGGAGTGCGCGTCGTCCGGGTGCAGCGCGACCAACTGCCCAGGAACGGCCCGGAAGGTCGTCCCGCGCCGACGCACGCTGAACCCGGACCCGCTCACGAGGACGACCTTCAACTCCTCGTGCACGTTTCCGCTGTACGCCTGCGCCCGCCCGTCCACCACCACGACGTCGGGCACGTCCCCGGACACCCGAGGAACCCCCGTGTACTCCTCCCCCGCCATGCCCACCACACTAGGGATCAACGGGGCGTGATGCGACCCAACTCCCTTGACCTGTCCTGCAGTCATGATTCCCTGGAATCACCTTCCGGCGGGGCTGACATCCCGGTGAGGGCCGAGATCCGCACATTCTCCACCGGCCCGTCCGGAGTAGCACCGAGCCGCGCCCAGGCCACCGTGATCCCGCCACGCTCCGCGAGGAGGACGGTGAACCGCCGCTGCGAGCCGGCGATGACCGCCAGGTAGACCCTGGCCGTGCCTGCGGCCTTCAGCCCGTCGACGGCCTCGGCCAGTCCCAGGCGCGGAGTGACACCCGTGTCGAGCATCGTCTCGTACCGGAAGGACCAGCAGTCCCAGAGTGGATGCGCGCACCCGGTCTCGTCCGGCGGACGCGGTCTCGCGTCCGGAGTGCACCTCAGTCGGCGGTGAACTCGTATCGCAGCTCGTACAAGTGCCCCGCCTTGACCAGGACCGACGCTTCGATGGGCCTTTCGCCATCGCTGTAGACCACGCGCAGTGTGCGCAGCACCGGTAGATCGCTTGGGAGTTGCAGTGCCCGGTACTGCTCCTGGGTGGGCACACGGGCGGACACCTTGTCCACGGTGAGCCGCGGCGGGTGCCCGAGGTCCGCGAGGAGCGCCGGCGTCCCGCCCTTGATTCGGCGACGCGTGGCGATCGCGGTGTCCTGGGCGATGTCCAACGGGTAGTAAGACTTGACCAGTTCGACCGGTTCGTCGTCGATCAGCAGAAGTTGCCCCCGAAGCAGGGCGGTGCCGCCCGGCGCCAGCCACAGGGCCTCCGCCACATCCGCTGGAGGCACGACCTCCGCCACCTCGAGCAGTTCGCTGCGCGCCCCAGCCCCGCCCTTGGAGGACTCCGTGACCCACCGGTAGGGCTCACCCGGCTCGGCGGGAGCCATGTACGCGGCGGGCCGGACCGTCCGCTGCCGATGCTCTCGTACGGTGACGGCGGCGCCTGCCCGCCCGACGACCAGCCTTTCGTCTTTGAGGAGTTGCAGCGCCTTCTGGACAGTGGCGTTCGACGCGTCGAAGCGGGCCTTGAGCTGAACGGTGGACGGCAGATTGGCCCCAGGTGACAGATCTCCGCTCATGATGTCGTCGCGCAGATCGGCCGCGATCCGCTCGTGGAGAGAGCGGCGGTCGAAGTCGTCCTCCTCAGATCTGGGCACGGTCACCGATCCTGATCTCATAGCGGAGTTGCTGGCGGTGCGCGGGCATGACCATGCGGTCGACCTGGATCGGGCGGTCGTTCCGATCCAGGGTGACCCGGGTCAGCTGCAGGACGGGTTCGCCGTCCGCGGTCCGCAGCACTCCCCGCTCGTCCGCGGTCGGCATACGGGCCACGACGTCCTCCCGCACCCGAGCTCCCGTATGCCCGAGCTCGGCGAGCAGCGTGACCGCCCCTCCACGGATCTTGGCCGTAGATTCGAGCCGGGTGCCTCGAGCGATGTCGAGGGGGTAGTACGTGTCCGTCAACTCGCTCGGCTCGTCGGCGAGGTAGATGACGCGTCGGCGTACGACGACCGGCTCCGCCTCGGGCAGCCCGAGCAGCTCCGCGATCCCGGGAGGCGCTGACACCTCGCCCGCGTGCACGACTCGCTGGCTGCCCCGCTGCCCCCGCGCTTCGAGCTCCGCGCTCCAGGCGTCCGACTGCCCGTGCTCACGCGGGGTCAGATACGGCACCGAGGTACTGGTCCACTCGCCGGGACTCATGGCGTCCCCTTCCTCGTGTCCGTGCGCCCGCCCAACCTTGCCGCTTTACACAGTAAGCGAGTTGGTGGCGCGAGTCCCCCAAGTACCAACCTTGCTGCTTTTCGTGAATAGCGGTACGTTTCTCAGGATCGTACAGCTCAGGATCAAGGTGGTGGTTCACCGTGTCCCTGCTACGGCACCGACGGTTCCCGCGCGCACGCGCCTCTGTCCGCGCGGCACGCGAGTTCGCCCTCGCCACGCTCACGGAATGGGGAATCACCGACCGCCATGACGACCTAAGGCTGTGTGTCTCGGAACTCGCCACCAACGCGGTGCTCCACGGAGTGCCGCCCGGCAGGCAGTACTTACTCCGTCTCTCCCTGGACTCCAACCTGCTCAAGGTCGAGGTACTGGACAGCGGAGACGGTGATCCCGAAGTCCGCGAGCCTGACGTGGAAGGGTGCGGCGGCCGAGGGCTCTAGCTGGTCCGGGAGTTGGCCGACGAGTTCGGCGTCATCGACCACAGCTTGGGCAAAACCGTTCGGGCCGTCTTCAAAGTCGCGGCACCCCCTGGCCCGTAGTACCCGGGCCGGTGAACGATTCCGCCAGGACACCGCACAGCGCGTCGAGCGCCGCCGGGTATCCGCGTTCCGGCGGGGCGGCGAACCCGATCAGAAGGCCGCCCGGACGGTCGGCGGTGGGGGTGTGGTGGAGTTCCGTGAGACCGCGCAGGGCCAGGCCGCGGGTGGAGCAGGTGGCCAGCAGGGCGGCCTCGGTGGGGCCGTCGGGTGGCAGGGTGACCAGGGTGTGCAGGCCGGCGGGGACGCCGTGGACGGTGAGGCCGAGGAAGGCGGAGATCCTGTCGATCAGGAGTTCGCGGCGTCGGCGGTAGCGAAGACGGGCGGCGCGGATGTGGCGGTCGTACGCGTGCGTGGCGATCACGTCCGCCAGGACCAGCTGACCCAGTGTCTCGGAGTACTGGTCGGCCTCCTCCTTGGCCCGGACGAACGGCGCCACGAGGTCCGGCGGCAGGACCGACCAGGCGAGGCGGAGGGCGGGGCCGAGCGTCTTAGACGTCGTACCGCAGTACACGACGTGGTCGGGGGCCAGGCTCTGGAGCGCGCTCACCGGGTGGCGGTCGTAGCGGAACTCGCCGTCGTAGTCGTCCTCGACGATCAGTCCGCCGGTCGCGCGCGCCCAGGCGGAGACGGCCTGGCGGCGGCCGGGGTGCAGGGGCACGCCGGTCGGGTAGTGGTGCGAGGGGGTGAGGAAGACCGTGTGGGTGGGCGCGGCCAGGGCGGCGACATCCGCGCCGTGCGCGTCGACCGGCAGCGGGTAGGGGGCGAGGCCCGAGCGGCGGACGGTCTCGCGGTAGAAGTCGTGGCCGGGGTCCTCCACGGCGGCGACGGCTCGGCCCTGTGCCGACAGGACCCGGCAGAGGAGCCGCACTGCCTGGTAGTAGCCGGAGGTGATCACAATGCGGTCCGGGGTGGTGAGCACGCCGCGGGTGCGGCCCAGGTAGTCGGCGAGTGCGGTGCGCAGTTCGATACGGCCCTGGGGGTCGCCGGGGCCGAACGCCTCGGGGCGGGCCCGGTCGAGGACGCGGCGCGTCGCGGCGAGCCAGACCCGGGTCGGGAACGCGCCGAGGTCGGGGCGGCCAGGGCGCAGGTCGTGTGCCGGGGAAGGGGTACGGGTACAGGTGGCGACAGGTGGTGTCTGTGCCGGCAGGTCGGGCGGTACGTCCGCGACCCTCGTGGCCGCTCCCGGCCTGGTGGCCACATACCCCTGCTCCGCGAGTTGGTCGTAGGCGGCGGTCACGGTGCCGCGCGAGAGGCCCAGCTCCCGCGCGAGGCCCCGCGTCGACGGCAACGGGGTCCTGGCGGTCAGCCGGCCGGATCGGATCGCCTCGCGCAGCGCGGCTTCGAGGCGGCTGCGGCGACCGCCCTCCGCACCGAGGTCGAGATGCAGGTCGACGTGTCCGTCCAGCCGCCAACTGGTCCAGTTTTCGGGCATGGGACTGGATCTTAATTCTGGTCCGGAGGGTTTCTAGGGTCGGTCCCGGACCGGAAACACGACCCCCCGAAAGGACCTCATCTTGATCGTGATCGCGCACGTCAGCGACCTCCACATCGACAGCGGGCAGCGCAGCGTCGAGCGGGCCCGTGCCGTCATGACGTATCTGGAAGACCTGCCCTACGACCTGGACGCCGTTCTCGTCACGGGGGACATCGCCGACCACGGGCTGCCCTCCGAGTACGAGCAGGTCGGCCGGCTCCTCGCCTCCCGGCATCCGGTCCTGGTCTGCCCGGGCAACCATGACGAACGCGCCGCGTTCCGAACGCACCTCCTCGGGCTGCCGTCCGCGCCGGGCCCCGTCAACCAGGTCCACCACGCGCCCGGTCTCGTGCTCGCGCTGTGCGACTCCTCGGTGCCGGGCAAGGACCACGGTCATCTGGACGACGAGACCCTGGCCTGGCTGGACGACGTACTGACGGACACCACGGCTCCGGTCCTGGTCGCCTTCCACCACCCCCCGGCCACGCTCAACATGCCGTACGTGGACGGCATCCGTCTCTTCGACGAGCACCGCCTCGCCGAACTGGCCGCCCGCCACCCCCACCTCACCGCCTTCCTGACCGGCCACGCCCACACCCCGGCGGCCACCACCTTCGCCGGCCGTCCGCTCCTGGTCGCCCCCGGCGTCGTCTCCACCAGCCGCCTCCCGTGGGAACACCGCGCCCACCCGCACGACCACGTCCACCTGGACCTGCCGCCCGCGCTCGCGTTCCACGTCCTGGACGAGGAGCGACGGTTGACCACCCACTACCGAAGCGTCGCAATGTGACCTTCTCCCCACCATCCGGGGCCCCAAGACCGGGCACGATCTCCTCCATGTCGATCTCAGGAACGGACGCCCACGCCGCCACGGACCCCACCACCCTCCCCCCGCTCGTCCGGCGGGCCCTCGTTGCCGCGCGTCGTCACGGATTCGCGCACGCGTGCCGTCCGGAGCAGGGCCGTCTGCTGCACGCGTTGGCGGGCGGTGCGCGGGCGCGGATCGGTGAGACGGGTACGGGGTGCGGGGTGGGGCTCTCATGGCTGGCGTCCGGGGCACGGGAGGGCGTACGGCTGTTCAGCGTGGAGCGCGACGCCGAGCGGGCCCGGGTCGCGGCCGAGGTCTTCGCCGACCGGCCCGAGGTCGAGGTGATCCACGGCGACTGGCGGCGGATCGAGGAGCACGGCCCGTACGACCTGCTGGTCCTGGACGGCGGCGGCACCGGCAAGACGCCCGACGACGACCCGGCCGACCCCGCCCGGCTCCTGACTCCGGGCGGCACCGTGGTGGTCGACGACTTCACCCCGGCCACCGGATGGCCGCCCCTGCACAAAGGTGCCCCCGACCGGGCCCGGCTGCACTGGCTGAAGCATGTCGCCCTGCACACGGTCGAACTCCGCCTCGCCGAGGACCTCGCCACGCTGGTGGGCACGCGGCGACGGCTCGCCCCGACGGGGCCGAGCTCGTCATCGGAGTGAGCGCGGCGGCGGGTTTCCCTCGCGCTGGTGTAGGAACGGTGGTGACTGTCATCGGCAGCACGTCCGCCAGCAGGTCCCTACGGCAAGGAGTACCCCGCGTGTCCTCCCTCTTTCCCGCCCTGGTCAGCGGTTCGACCGCACGGCGGCCCGCCCTGCGTTTCGGCGACCGGTCACTGACGTACGCGGAGCTCGCCGCCTCGGCGGGTGAGCTGGCCGCGCGGCTCGACGGCCGGGAGAGGGTCGCCGTGTGGGCGACGCCGTCCCTGGAGACCGCCGTCGGGGTCGTCGCCGCGCTGCTCGCCGGGGTGCCCGCCGTGCCGCTCAACCCCAAGTCGGGGGAGGGCGAACTGGGGCACATTCTGGGCGACAGCGCGCCGTCGCTGGTACTGGTCGAGCCGGGCGTCGAACTTCCCTCACCCGTAAGCGACTTGGAGCGCGTCGACGTCCGGGTGGGAGTCGCCGGTCAGGACACCCGCCCAAGCCCCGGCACCCCCGCACGCCCCGACGTCGAACCGGACGACCCCGCCGCCCCCGCCCTCATCGTCTACACCTCCGGCACCACCGGTCCGCCCAAGGGTGCCGTCATCCCGCGGCGCGCCATCGCCTCGACCCTGGACGCGCTGGCCGACGCCTGGCAGTGGACCGGCGACGACGTGCTCGTGCACGGGCTGCCGCTCTTCCATGTGCACGGGCTGATCCTGGGCATCCTCGGCCCGCTGCGGCGCGGCGCGGCGGTGCGGCATCTGGGCAGGTTCAGCGCACAGGGCGTGGCGCGCGAGCTGGGCGCGGGCGCGACGATGCTGTTCGGGGTGCCGACGATGTACCACCGGCTCGCCGAGGCGCTGGTCGAGGACACCGAACTGGCCAAGGCGCTCGGCGGGGCGCGGCTGCTCGTGTCCGGTTCCGCCGCGCTGCCGGTGCACGACCACGAGCGGATCACGGCCGCGACCGGACGCCGGGTCGTCGAGCGGTACGGCATGACAGAGACCCTCATGAACACCAGCGTGCGGGTGGACGGGGAACCCCGGCCCGGCACCGTCGGAGTGCCGCTGCCCGGCGTCGACGTACGGCTCGTCGAGGAGGACGGGACGACGATCGCCTCGTACGACGCCGACGGCACTCCCACCGGTACGCCCGACGGCGAGACCGTCGGCGAGATCCAGGTCCGGGGGCCGAACCTCTTCACCGAGTACCTGAACCGGCCCGACGCGACCGCCGCCGCGTTCACCGAGGACGGCTGGTTCCGCACCGGCGACATGGCGGTCGTCGACCCCGACGGCTCGGTACGCATCGTCGGCCGCAAGGCCACCGACCTGATCAAGAGCGGCGGCTACAAGATCGGCGCCGGGGAGATCGAGAACGCGCTGCTCGAGCATCCGTCGGTGCGCGAGGCCGCCGTCACCGGTGAGCCCGACGAGGACCTGGGCGAGCGGATCGTGGCCTGGATCGTCCCCGCCGACACCGAGGACCCGCCCGCCGCCGAGGAGTTGGCCGACCACGTGGCCCGCCGCCTCGCCCCGCACAAACGCCCGCGGACCGTGCGCTTCCTCACGTCGCTCCCGCGCAACGACATGGGCAAGATTCTCAAGCGAGCCCTCCCCGACGCCGTCGCAAAGGCCCCTGAGCATGACTGAGCGCTTCTCCGCCCGCGAGGCCATCGCCCTGGCCGGCGATGACTTTCGTGAACTGCCCGTACCCATGCGGGTGTTCAAGCCGGACGGTCCCTTGTCCTGGCAGGGGTACGACGACTCGCGCCGCCGCGCCGTCACCCGTACCGGCGAGGACGAGTCCGTCGTCTGCGGCACCGCGGTCATCGGTGGCACCCGCGCCGTACTGATCGCCTTCGAGTTCGGCTACCTCGGCGGCTCGCTCGGCGAACGCACCGGCGACCGCGTCGAAGCGGCCTACACCCACGCGCGTGCGCACCGCCTGCCCGTCGTCTCACTCGTCGCGACCGGCGGCAGCCGGATGCAGGAGGGCATGCTCGCGCTCACCCAACTCCAGCGTGTGGCACGGCAGTCGGCGCTCGCCCGGGAGGCGGGGCTGCCGCAGATCGCCGTGCTGCGGGATCCGACGACGGGCGGCGGCTGGGCGACGCTGGGTGCGGGCGCCGACGTGACCCTGGCGCTGCCCGGCGCCCAGGTCGGCTTCGCCGGCTCCCGGGTCCGCCCGCCCGACGCGGACCCGACGGCGTACACGGCCGAGGCCCAGGTGACGGCGGGCGCGGTGGACGCCGTCGTACGGGAGGAGGACCTGCGGGAGACACTGGCGCTGTGGCTGGCCCTGCTGACCGCTCCCGCGGCCGAAGCCGAAGCCGAGGGCGAGGCTGAATCCGGGTCCGAGCCCAAGTCCAGAGGCGAGGCCGAGACCGAGTCCAGAGGCGAGGCCGAGACCGAGCAAGAGTCCGGAGGCGAGGTCGAGCCCGTCCCTCCCCCGGCCGCCCTCGGCGCCCCCGGCCTCCCCGCCACCGGCTGGGATGCCGTCCGGCACGCCCGCTCACCCGAGCGCCCCCGGGCCGCCGCCTACCTGGACGCCTACTTCTCTCGCCGCGCCGCGATCAGCGGCGACCGTTGCGGCGGCAGTGACGACGGCATGCTGTGCGGGTTCGGTTCCGGACCCGCGGGGCGGACCGTGGCGTACGCCGCCCAGTGCGGGACCGCGACCCGCCCCGCCGGATACCGCACCGCCGCGCGGCTGATCCGGCTCGCCGGCCGGCTCGGCTTCCCCGTACTGACGCTGGTGGACACCCCGGGCGCCGCCAACGACGCGCAGGCCGAGCGGCAGGGCGCGGGCTCGGCGATCGCGGACCTGTTCGCCGCGGTGGCCACCGCCCGTACGCCCGTCACCACCCTGGTGATCGGCGAGGGCGGCTCGGGCGGCGCGCTCGCGCTGGCCGCGCCCGGCAACACCTGGGCCACGCCGGACAGTTACTTCTCCGTCATCGCGCCGGAGCTCGCGGCCGCGATCCTCAAGCGCCCGGCGAGCGAGGTGCACGACACGGCGGACCAACTCCGCATCCGGCCGCAGGACTTGGTGGAGCTGGGTGTGATCCGGGGCATCGTGGAGCACGCGGGGCGCTGAGCGTGCCACCCGGGCAGTGCCGCTGCGGCGGCGCCGGCTCCCCCCTCCCAAGGGGAACCGGCGCCGCCCGTTCAGAGGGGACGGGGACGGGCCACCGCACCTCCGCCAGAGGGAACGGGGCGGGCTACCGCACCCCCACCGCCCGGATGACCTCCTGGCTCACCGAGCCGCCCCGGTCGTCCCGTGCGGAGGCCCGCAGGGAGATGAACTCCGCGCCGCGCGGCACGCTCAACGTCCCCTTCCAGGACGCCGCGCCGCCACCGCCCGACAGCGGGACCGCCTGCCACGACTTCCCGTCGTCGTAGGACACCTCCAGCTTCCCGCCCCCGATGGTTCCGGTGCCGGGCGCGCCCTTCACGTACTCGGCGTGGATCCCCACCGGCACCCGGCCGCCGCCGCGCACCGCGCCCGCGAGGTCGGTGTCGATGTCGTAGCCGAGGTTGATGAGCGGCAGGAACGTCCAGCGGTCCGCGGGCGTGGCCGCCGAGCGGAGGGTCCACTCGGAGTGCCCCTGGGTGGACAGCGTCCAGCGGTCGGGGTCGAGGGTGGTGTCCGTGATGACCTTGTAGGTGTGTTCGTCGGCGGGCGCGTCCCACACGTACGCGCCGGAGCTCTTGCGCCGGTCGACCAGGGTGCCGTCCTGGTACACGGACGTGAACTGGGTCATCCCGGTGTCGTCGCTCCACACGTCGCCGAAGCCCGTGTGGTCGGGCCCGGAGTCGCCCCAGCCGGGCGTGTTGAACTGGATCTGGTTGCCCGCGCGCTGCTGTCCCCAGCCGAGCCCGGTGCCGAGCCACGCGTGCCAGACCGGCTTGAACCAGTTCAGCGTCGCGTGCGAGCCCCCGCGGTAGTGGACGAGCCCACTGCGCTCCTCCAGCGCGCCCGCCCCGAGGTTCACGGACTCCATCCACGTCTGTCCGGTGCCCGTGGAGACGTAGTCGGTCCGCTCGGCGGGGTAGTCGATCCGCTCCTGGAAGCCGATCCCGATGGGGAAGGCGTCGGTGACCGAGTAGCGGAACTCGCTACCGGAGACGGGCTTGACCGCGTGGAACCTGGTGCCCAGCACGGCGAGTTCACGCGCGCCCGGTTCGTACGTCAGGTCGCCGCGCGGAATGGCCCCCTCGTGCCCTTCCGAGAGGTCGTAGACGTACGGCGTGTTGCGCGTCCCGGTCATGTCGACCTGCCCAGCGGCCCGCAGCCGTGCCGCGTCCGCCGCGTTCACCGTGGCGATCTGCAGCGACCGGTCCGCGCCGTCGTCCGTGCCGAACCAGGCGTTGAGCCGCCCGGCCGCGCCGTCGGTGACGAACAGCGCCTTGGCGCCCGCGTCCTGGGCCGCCTGGGCGACGGCGGCGGGCTCGACACCGTCGGCGAGTGTCGCGAGCACGGCCTTGCCGCTCACCCCGGTGAACGGTCCGGTCCCGACGTCCACCAGCGGCAGCTTGCTCCGGCCCTCGATCAAGGTCCCGCCCGGCTGGGCGACGGCCTCGCCGACGCCCTTCACCTCCAGCGACGGCTTCCCCAGCCGCCACACGGTCCGGTACTCGAAGGTGCCCTGGGTGACCTTCGCGGTCGGCGCGGCGAAGACGCTGTCGTACTTCACGGGCACCTGGACGGCGCCGAACTGGTCGGAGCCGCCCGCGTTCCGGTCGTACTCCATGAGCAGCTGCCGGGTCTCGGTCCGCCGCTTCACCTCGGCCCGGATCTCCCGGAGCTGCCGTCCGTCGAGGGTGACCTCGCGGTCCCGGTCGAGGGTGATCTCGGGCGCTGCGAGGAAGCCGAGCCCGAGCGAGTCGGCGCCGTGACTGCCGTGCACGTCGAGGAAGGAGGTGAGGCTGTACGTCCCCGGCCTGAGCCGGAGTTTCAGGGTGCCGGAGTCGTCGACCGAGGCCGGGAACGGGTCCACGCCGGCCGCGAGTTGCTGCACCGCGAGGTAGGCGGCGGTCGGCTCGCCCGCGCGGTCCTTGACGTGGACGGTGAGCGTGTACCGCTCCTCCTCCTTCACCAGCCCGAACACGGTGTGCGCGACGGGCGTGCCGCCGACGGACGCGACGATCTGCCCGGAGGTGTCGCCCACGGGCGCCTTCGAGCCGTCGCCCGTCACGGTCGTCGACGCGCTGCCGTGCGCGGGCACGGTGAGCGTGGAGTCCGCGAGGGTGGCCACTCCGTCGGCGGCGCCCCGCACGGCGAGGCTCAACTCCATGGAGGAGTCCGAGGAGTTGGTGTAGGTCACGGTCTTCGTGACGGGCTGGTTCGCCTCGTACGGCCAGCCGTAGAAGCCGAGATCGGCGCTTCCGGTGGCGGTGACCTTCGCGTCGATCGCGTCCGGCACGCTCACCCGGCCCGAGCCCAGCACATAGGCGGACACGCCGAGTTGCTTCGACGTCGACATCAGGGCGTCCTTGAGCTGGGCACCGGTCCAGTCGGGGTGCTTCTCGGCGAGCAGGGCGGCCACGCCGGCGACATGCGGCGTCGCCATCGACGTACCGCTCATGGAGGTGTAGTAGCCGCTGCCGGCGACGAGCTGGGAGCGGGCCGCCAGGATGTCGACGCCGGGTGCGGACAGGTCGGGCTTGAGGGCGTTGTCGCCGTAGCGCGGTCCTGCGCTGGTGAAGTAGGCGGCCTGGTCGGCGGAGTCCACCGCGCCGACGGTCAGCGCGGCGTCGGCGGCGCCGGGCGAGCCGATGGAGGAGGGGGCGCCGGTGTTGCCCGCGGCGACGACGAAGAGGGCGCCGGTCTCCTTGGACAGCGTGTTCACCGCCTGCGCCATGGGATCCGTACCGTCGCTCGCCTCGGTCGAGCCGAGGCTCATGGAGATCACCTTGGCGTGCACGTCCCGCGCGGCCCACTCCATGCCCGCGATGATCTCCGAGTCGCTGCCCGAGCCCTCGTCGCTGAGTACCTTGCCGACGGCGAGCGTCGCGTCGGGCGCGACACCCCGCTCCTTGCCGTCGGAGGCGGCACCGCTGCCGCCGACCGTGGACGTCGTGTGCGTACCGTGCCCGTTGCGGTCGGCGACCTCCTGCCCGTCGATGAAGCTCTTGCTGACGGAGACCCGTCCGGCCAGGTCGGGATGGTCGGCGTCCACCCCCGTGTCGAGCACCGCGACCGTGACACCCTTCCCGGTGAGGCCGGCCTCCCAGGCCTGCGGCGTCCCGATCTGGGCGTTGCTCTCGGCCAGGTCGGCGCGCACGCGCCCGTCGAGCCAGACCTTGTCGACCGTACCGCCCTGCCGGGTGAGGGACTGCCAGAAGGTGCGCCCCTTGTCGGCGGCGACGGCGGCGCCCCGGATGCTGGGCAGCGCGCGCTTCTGCTCGGCCCCGCGCAGGGTGGCCGCGCGCGCTCCCTTCCCGTACGTCACGATCAGCGGCAGCTCGGCCGTCTTCCGGTCGGTGAGCCCCTGACGTATCAGCTCGCTCACGTCGAACAGCCGCCGGTCGAGGGTGCCCGCCCGCAGATAGGGCAGTGCCTCGTCCGGTACGACGGTCACGGCGCCGTTCGTCACCTGGGTGCGGACCGCCCCCGTGGCCCCCCGGGGCCGCTCGACCGTGACCGTCTTCTTGCCGGCGCCGAGGTCGGTGACGGTCACCTTGTCGCCGGTGACGAGAGTGACGGTGTGGGTGGCGGAGGCGGTTCGCGTCGGGGCCGGGGCGGCTGCCTCGGCCGCGCCCGCCGGCCCCGTGGGCAGTACGGCGAGCACGAGCCCGGCGGACAGCAGAGCCGCCCCCCGTCTGACTGGTCCTCTGGTCATGGATGACCTCTCCTCGTCGGCACGTGGTGGCTCCGGTGCTGCGAAGAGTTTCGGGGGGCCGGTGGTGCGCGGGAGTTGACGGAACCTGGCGAGAAACTGCCCTGGCGGGTTTCCGCCAGGGCACCGGGATCACTCATCCGGACAAGACGGCCCAACCAGCATCCGGACAGGACCACCCATCCAGCGGCACCCCGCCCGGCCCCCCACAGAAGGCGCCTGGTCCGGCGCCCGTCCACGATGCGAGGAAGGACCGCCACCCGGCGGAGCCCCCACGGTCTGCTCTCGGGAGGACCTGCCATGACCGCCAGTCTCGAGCGGTTGCGCCGCTGTCACTTCGCCGTCGACCTGGGCGCGGCCCGGACCCGGGTGTACGTGAAGGGCGCGGGGCTGGTCGTCGATCAGCCTAGTGTCGCCGCGATCAACACCAGGAACGGCGCGCTGATCGCGGTCGGCGAGTTCGCGGAGAAGATGACGGGCCGTACCCCCGACTACATCCGGGTCATGCGGCCGGTGTCCGGCGGCACGGTCGTCGACATCGAGATGGCCCAGCGCATGCTGCGCCAGCTGCTCGGCGACAAGGTCCGCCGCGCCCTGCGCCGCAAGCCCCGGCTGCGCGCCGCGGCCTGCACCCCGCACGACGCGGACCCTCTGGCACAGCGCGCCGCGATCGAGACGCTGGTCGGGCTGGGGGCGCGGCGGGTCGAACTGGTCGACACGCTGATCGCCGCCGCCGTCGGGTGCGGGCTGCCCGTCGAACAGCCGGAAGCCACCATGATCATGGTGTGCGGGGCGGCCGCCACCCAGGTCGCCGTGCTGTGCCTGGGGTCCATCGTGACCGCGGAGCGCATTCCGGTGGGCGGCGAGGCCGTCGACCGCGCGATCGTGCAGCACCTGCGCCACCAGCACGAGCTGATGCTTCCTTCGCAGTCGGTACGGCCCCTGCAGCTCGCCCTCTCCGGCAACGGGCTCACCTCGCACGGCCCGGCGTCCACGGAGATCCACGGGCGGGACGTGGCGACCGGCCTCGCCCGGTCCGTACAGGTCGACACCGCCGCCGTACGCGACGCCATCCAGACCCCGCTGACCGCCGTACTGGACGGGATCGGGAAGGTGCTGCGGGCCTGCCCGCCCGACCTGGTGGCCGACCTCGCCGACCGCGGCATCATGATGGTCGGCGGCAGCGCGCTGCTGCCGGGCCTCGACCAGATGCTTCGGCAGGCGACGGGCATGCCGGTGCACATCGCCGAACGTCCCGACGTGTGCGCGGTGCAGGGCCTGGGCTACATGCTGGAGGGCAAGATCGCGCCGCTGATGCTGGACCCGCTGGCGCTCTGACGGCCGGGCCCCGGAACAAGGCCCCGGTATGCACGATCCGGTCCCCCGCCTGCCGTCGCTCCTGGAAGCCGTCCTCAGCGTCGGCACCGACCTCGAACTGCGGGCCACGCTCCAGCACATCGTGGACGCCGCCGCCGAGCTCACGGAGGCCCGGTACGCGGCGCTGGACATGACCGATCCGGGACGGGACGGGCTCACGGGGATCCGTACGGCGGAACGGCCCGAACGGCCCGAACCGCCGGAGCCGCCCGAGCCGCCCGAGCCGCCCGAGCCGTCGAAGCCACCGGAATCGACGGAGTCGCCGAAGCCGCCGGAACTGGTCGTGCCGATCCACGTCGACGACGAGGTCTTCGGCGACCTGCGCCTCGCCGGGAAGCGCGACGGCCCGTTCACGGACGAGGACGAGCAACTCGTACGGGTCCTGGCGACCCAGGCCGGCATCGCGATCGGCAACGCCCGGCTGTACGAGACGGCGCGGCAGCGCGAGCGCTGGATCGAGGGCGCGGCGGCCGTCACCACCGCGCTGCTCAGCGGCGAGAGCGCCGCCGACGCGCTGATGACGGTCGCCGAACGGGCCCGGCGCCTGGCCGAGGCCTCGGCCGGTGTCATCCTGCAGCCCACCGAGGGCGGCGGCATGGAGATCGTGACCGCCTCCACGCTCGACGACCCCGGTGACATCGTCGGCGTCGTGATCGAGCCGGGCAGCCCCGTCCTCGATCAACTCCTCGGCGGTGAACCGGTGTTCATCGACGACTCGGCGACCGACCCCCGGATGACCACGCACGTACGGCACCGGTTCGGGCCGAACATGATGCTGCCGCTCCAGGCGGGCGGGCGTCTCCTCGGCACGCTCGCCCTCCCCCGCCGGCGCGGCGGCCGTCCGTACACCGCGGTGGAGCGGCTGCTCGCCACCCAGTTCGCCTCACAGGCCGCGCTGGCGCTGGTCCACGCCGAGGCCCAGCACAGCAGGGAGCGGCTCGCGGTCTACGAGGACCGCGACCGGATCGCCCGCGACCTGCACGACCTCGTCGTCCAACGGCTGTTCGCGACCGGCATGATGCTGGAGTCCACACAGCGCAGGAGCGCCGGAACGGGCGATACGGACAAGGATGTGCACGCGACGCTCGGCCGTGCCGTCGACGAACTCCAGTCCACCGTCCAGGAGGTCCGCACGGCGATCTTCGCGCTCCAGCAGCCGCCGGCCGACGCCCCCACCACCTTCCGCGGCAAGGTTCTGCGCGAGGCGGCGGGCGCGGGCGCGGTGCTGGGTTTCCAGCCGTCCACCCGGTTCACCGGCGCGGTGGAGAACCGTCTCGCGGAGCCCGTCGCCGGCCGGCTGCTCACCGCACTGCGCCGCGCCCTGGCCGCCGCCTCCCGCCGCGCCGGTGTCTCCCGCGTCGAGATCGCGGTCGACGTGACGGCGCCCCTCCCCGACGGACGCCCCGGGGTCCGCCTGACGGTCTTCGACGACGGCGGCGCGGGGAACGGCCATGCGGAGGGCGGCGGCGCGGAGGGCGGCGCGGGTACGACGGTCACCTGGCAGTCGCCCCTGTGAGCCGCGTCCGCAACTCACTTGACGTCCCCTCAGGGTCTCCGTAGCGTCGCAGTTCGTACGCCCACATGACCGATATTCACATCCGAGGACGGGATGGCCATGGCTCAGCGACGTGTGGTGGTGTCCGGCGGCGGTACCGGGATCGGCCTGGCGACGGCGGAGGCGTTCGCCGCGGACGGGGACCGGGTGGTGCTCCTCGGCCGCCGCGAGGACGTGTTGCGCAAGGCGGCCGACACCTTGAACGGCCAGTACGGCGAGTCGACGGCGAGTTGGTGCGCGGCGGACCTCGCCGACCCCGAACAGGTGGGTCGGGCAAGGGATTTCATCACGGCGGACGAGACCCCGGTGGACGTGCTGGTGGCCAACGCGGGCGGCAACGTGGCCCGTGAACCCGACGGCACGCTCGCCTCCATCGCGGACAGCTACCGCGACAACTTCGACGCCAATGTGCTGACCGCGGTCCTGCTCACCGAGGCCCTGCTCCCCCACATGCGCCGCCCCGGCGGCCGTATCGTGCAGCTCTCCTCCATCGCCTCACTGCGCGGGCCCGGCTCGTACGGCGGCTCCAAGGCCTGGGTCAACACGTACACCTACGCCCTCGCGCAGCGCGTCGGCCCCGAGGGCATCACCGTGAACGCGGTCGCCCCCGGTTTCGTCGGCGACACGGAGTTCTTCGGCGCCCGCGCGACACCGGAGTTCATCGCCTCCCGGGTCGGCCAGACCCTGACCGGCAAGCCGGGTCACCCCTCCGAGATCGCCGCCGCCGTCCGGTACGTGGCGTCACCGGAGGCGGCGTACCTGACGGGGCAGTTGCTGCACATCAACGGGGGTGCGGCGCTGGGCCGTTAGGGCCTGTCTTCTGGATCAGGCCTGGGCCGCCCGGACCGGCGGGCGCGGCGTCACGGTCACCTCCGGGATGGTGCCGCCGCAGCGCAGTACGACGTCCAGGACACGGAGGAACTCCTCCACGTCGAGCAGGGAACCCGTCAGATAGCCGCGCTGCCGCCAGACCGGGTAGACCTGGGCCGCGTACTCCCGGTCCCAGCCGTCGTTGAACCCGGTCCTGGAGTCCCCTTCCCCGCCCGCGCAGTCCCCGACCACGAACCGGGTGAAGCCCACGCTCGGGTGCTCGACGCGGAAGGCCTCGACGAGCTTCTCCAGGGCCGCCTTGCTCACGTGGTAGGCCGCGAACCCCGGCCAGGACGGCGTGAGCGAGCCGCCGATGGAGGACAGGTAGGCGGCGACCCCGCCCGACTTCGTCAGATGTGGGAGCGCGGCGCTCGTGACCAGCGCCGCGCCGATCACATTGGTGTCCATGGCGCGGCGCCAGGCGTCGGCGTCGAGATTCTCGACCGGGGCGAGGGGGCCGATGCCGGTGGCGTAGACGAGGGCGTCGATGCCGCCCAGCCCGGCGGCGGCCTCCTCGACCGCCGCCCGGCAGGACGACTCGTCGGTCACGTCACAGGCGACGGCGAGCGCGTCCGGGCCCGCCTCCTTCGCCGCGTCGACCAGCCGGTCGCGCCGGCGTGCCAGCAGGGCGACCCGGTCGCCGCGGCGCCCCAGGTCGACCCCGATGCACCGGCCCAGTCCACTCGACGCCCCGACCACGACAGCCTTCATGCCAGAACCTCATTCTCAGTATCCGACAATCCCCTTCCGCCGCTTCTATCACGAGTCGGGGCCGATGGGCAGACCCCCTGCAACGCCTCTCTACGCACTCGCGCGCAGATACCCCGAGTTCGCCACCTGCCCGAGGAACGTCAGTCGGGTGTCGGTCGCCATGTGCTTGTCGAAGGCCTCCTTGATACCCGGCCACTTGGGGTGCCCGAAGTCGTCGAGTACGACGATCCCGCCGGGCGCGACGATCTGCTCGGCCCACTCCAGGTCCGCGGCGACACCGGAGGCGGAGTGGTCACCGTCGACGATGATCACCCCGTAGGAACGGTCGGAGACCAGGGCGCGCACCTCGGGGTCCTCGGAGAAGCCCTGCTGGACACGGGCCGCTGCACCGGCCGCGCCGACCAGCGCCAGATTGGCGCGCACCGCGGCGCCACGCACGGGAGTGCCCGTCGGGTCGGCCCCCTCGGTGGTGCCGGGCTGCAACTGGAGGCCCGCGAGCGGGTCGACGATCGTCAGACGCGGGTCGCGTCCCGCGCGCTCCATCATCCGGATCAGGGCCGCGCCGAACATCCCGTACAGGGTGCCGATCTCGAGGATCTCGTCGTTCGGCGGGTCGAGCAGCGGGACGGCGGAGAGCTTGCCGCAGATGTTCATGGTGCCGCCGGCGATCCGGCCGACCCCGAGCGCCTCCAGAGCGATGAGCAGCCGGAACGCCTGGGAGATGTTCCGCTCCGCCCCGCCCTTGTCTCCGCTCACCTGCGCCAACTCCTCGATGGCGCGATCGAGATGGATCTGGGCCGGCATGCGCGATACGCCGCGCCCCGTCCCGTCGATCAGCAGTTCGAGGGGACGCTGACGATTGCGCAGTGTCGCCAGCTCGCGCTGGAGTCCGCCTCCGGATCCGTCCCCGATGGCGCGGCGGATCTGGCGTTCGATGCGCTGATCGATGAGGTCGGCGATCGGACGCAGGGCGCGCCTGGCGGTCTTGGTGGTGAGTAACGCTCGCATGGCTCTTTGACCCTCGCAGGTATAGGAGAAGTGCTGCGTACGCGGGGGGACAGAAGGTGCGCACACCCTGATGACGACCGGCTGCGCAGTGGGGATCCAACGCCCAAAGGACGGTAAAGCGTAAACGTCCCACAGATAAATCACAGCGAACACCGGCCCCCCAAAAGGGAACGTGTGAATGATGCTTGGGCCACGGGAGGGTTACGTGCGTCGACATGTGGCGCGCCACCAGCTGAATGACGGGTCAGGAGGGAGCGGGGGTCACGGAGCGGGGTCGGGTCGCGACAGCCCGCGCCGGTGGATCTTCCTCGTAACGTAGAGCTCTCTCCCGTCGTCCATCTCCCCCGACTCCACGAGGACCGTTCATGACGACCGTGACACTCCTGCACCCCGGCGCCATGGGCGCGGAGGTCGGCGCCCAGGCACACCTGGCCGGGACCCGGGTGCTCCACGTCCCCACCGGCCGTGGTTCCGCCAGCGTCGAGCGGGCCCGGAAGGCCGGCCTGGAGGCGGCCGAGTCACTCGGGTCCGCCTTGGCCGTCAGCGACCTGGTCCTGTCGATCTGTCCACCGCACGCGGCGGAGGACGTCGCGCGCGAGGTCCTCGAGCACGCCTTCACCGGTGTCTACGTGGAGGCGAACGCCATCAGCCCCGATCGGGCCCTCCGTATCGACGCAGCCTGCCGCGAACGCGGCGTCGTCATGGTCGACGGCTCGATCATCGGCGCTCCCCCCGGACCGGACAGCGCCCCGCGGCTCTACCTGAGCGGCGACCAGGAGGCTGTCGGCCGGGTGGCCGCGGTGTTCGAGGGCACCGCCGTACTCGCCCGACCGCTCGACGCCGGGGTCGGTGCCGCGTCGGCACTGAAAATGGCCTTCGCCTCCTTCCAGAAGTCCGCCCGCGTCCTGGCCGCCGTCTCGCACGCCCTCGCCACGCGTCACGGCGTGGATGCCGAACTGACCCTGGAGGCCGAGTCGATCACCTCCGGGATTCTCGCCGAGGTGGACTACCTGCCCAGCGTCGCGGCCCGCGCCTGGCGTTGGGCCCCCGAGATGGAGGAGATCGCCGCCACCCTCCGCTCCACCGGCCTCCCGCCCGACCTGGCCGAGGCCGGCGCCACGGTTCTGCGCCACTGGACCGCCGACAAGGACCGCTTCGACCTCCCCCTGGAGAAGGTCCTCGCCCACCTCCACACACCCGACGACCAGGACTGACGTCCAGTTCCGTCACGTCACCACCTCTCACCCCTCTCACCCCGGTGCCGGGAATCCACCGCAGGAGCCCAACGACGTTACGTGCGGGAAACCTTGACGATCACTGTCCCGGGTGCCACGATTCCGGCGCCGCCATGTTTACGTAAACATCACCACCGACCCAGCTCCGGCCATGAGTTCAGGCCTCGCCGTGCCGGCCGATGTTTACGTAAACACAGCGTTCCGGTCGGTGGATCAGGGAGGAGCGGACGGATGGGCTCAACGCCACGGGCGAGGGTTCACGGCGCCTGGAGGCCGTCGAGGTCGAGACGGCACAAGAACCAGGCCTCGCACCTGCCTTGAGTAGGCCGAGGCCCACCCGCGCGGGCGACAGGACCGCCCCGCACGCCCCCACCCCATTCCCCCCACACCGGTGAAGCACCACCGGTCAAGCACCACCGGTGAAACACCACCGCACCACCGATACAGCACCGGTCGTCACCGGGCCCATGACGGCGAGCCGACGCACCCCGCGTCCCGTCCGGCCCGGCGAACCCTCCGACGGCCGCCCAGCCCCGCGCAGGCTCCGCCGGGCGCTGAGCCGCAGTCACCTGAAAGGGCAAGTCGATGCGCACTACCCCCGCCAGAACCCGCCTCACGCCCCGTCTGCGCGCCGCCTTCGTGGCGCTCCTGATCGCCGGCACCAGCGGCACCGCCGTCGCCGCGACCAGCGGCACGGCCGTCGCCGGCGGCCCCGCCCACGCCGCGCCGAGCAAGGACACGACCCAGTTCAAGGGCGTGAACTGGGCCGACCCGCGTGACAACTTCGCCGACGACCCGGTCGTACTGTCCGGCCTGTCGACCTCCGACGGCTACGCCCGGACCTACGCCAAGGCGAGCCGGATCATCTCGGCGTTCCGCGCGAACCTCGGCGCCAACACCGTCCGGCTGCCCATCAACCCGTACACGGTCAACGGCTCGTACTGGAAGTCCTACCGCGGGGTCATCGACGCCGCGTCGGACAAGGGTTTCAAGGTCATCGTCTCCTACTGGGAGGGCACGGGCGCCCGCAAGGACGGTTTCATCGACGACCCCGCCACCTTCTGGCCCATGTGGAACACGGTGGTCAAGACCTACAGGAACGACAAGCAGGTCTACTTCGAGCCGATGAACGAGCCCCACGGCTACACCGACACCGAGTGGGCCGACATCGCCGCGAAGTGGCTGGCCACCTACCCCTCCGTCCCGCGCGACCGGGTGTTCGTCAGCGGCGCCGGCTACAACGACCACGTCACCTCCGTCTGCGCCGACCCGCGACTGAAGGGCACCTACCTCTCCCTGCACCACTACGGCTTCTGGAAGGACTACGCCACGTACGACCAGTGGGTGTCCGACCTCAAGGAGCGCATCGGTGACTGCGCGGGCCGTACCGTCGCCGACGAGTTCGGTGCCCCGATGACCACCGGCCTCGACTACAACAAGCCGGACGCCTCCAACAACTACGTCAACTACGTCCAGGCCGTCACCGACACCTTCCGCGAGCTCAAGATGGGCTCCGTCTACTGGCCCGGCCTGCGCACCGACGACACGTACTCCCTGCAGACCCTGACCGGCGACCCCGCCCGCCCGTGGCTCGCCACCACCAACCAGTCCGGCGCCGACCGCCTCGCCTGGGCCTGGGGCCGCGGAAAGCCCGTCCAGCCCTGACCCGGCCCCCCCCGGCCCGGCCCTCGCGCGCGGGCCAGCTGGAGCCGCTCCTCGTTCGAACTGACTTCGCCAAGGAACCACCGTTCCCTGGCGATCACCCCGGACGAGCGCAAAGCGCGCGAAACGCACAACCGCGGCCCCTGGAACAGCTCCGGGGGCCGCAACCTCGCTACGGGCGAACCACGAACGCGCAGGCGGCATCGTTTCTTGATGAGCCTGGGTGAGCCGCTCTTCGGGCAGCCGAACCGTCGCAGACGGGTCACCTTCACCGGGCACTTCAGCGGGCGGGTCCATGGAGACACCACGCCTCCAGCGCGCCTGTCGTCGTTGAGTTTCCCGGCCGGCAAAGCGTCGTACAACTGGTCTCGACCCGCCTGCCCAGGGCGGCCTGGCGCGTCAGGTGGTCACGGTCGAGCTGGAGATCGACGGGCTGGGCCGCCGGCGCCAGGAGTTCAAGGACGCCTGGCGACCATGAAGGGCGGCCACGGCAGGGCCGCCCTTCATGGTCGCCGGCCGATCAGCAGGCGTCGACGTACCAGACAGGGGCCCAGTCGCCGTTGGGGTCGCCGTAGGGCGCGCCGGGGGTGGTGTAGATGAGGTGCTTGTTCTTGTCGTACATCTTCGCCTTGGTGCCGTTGGACTGGTTGTTGTACCAGGAGCCGCCACTGTTCAGGCCGTCCGGGATTTCCTGCAGGTAGCAGTCCTTGAACTTGAACGCCAGCGTGTTGTAGTTCGCGTACTTGTAGCCGCAGAAGTAGTACTTCGGACAGTCGGACGGCGCAGCCGCGATGCGGGGGCCGGAGGCGGGTCGGGCGGCGGTGGCGGAGACGGCGGCCTGGGCGGTGCTGGTGGCGGTGGCAAGGGCGATGAAGGCGCCTGCCAAGAGGGCGGTGCGGCGGAGGCGGGTTCGGGTGGTTGCGTGCGTCACGGGCCTTACCTTTCCTGTGGCTTGTCCGGTTCGCTCCTTACGCGTCACCGGTCACACCGCCAACAATCGGGGCGATCCCCCGGGCCCGCGATGGTTTCGGTCCTGACCGAACCGTGGCCCTCGCGAACACGGAACCGGGGGAGCAGGGGCTGAGGGGGCGGCGAGATGTTACGTGTGCGGTTCACGACCGAGGACCTCCTGCGGGTGACGTTCGCCCGCGAGCCGGCGCCGCTGATGGAACTAGGGCTGGCGCTGGCCGCGCTGCAGCGGAGCGACCTGCCCCCGGTCTTCGGAAGATGGCAGCAGGCGCTCCGGCGCACCTTTCCGCGCGGTGCCCGGCCGCTGTTGGAGCTGGTGCCGCCCTCGGGGCGCGGGCCCCTGTTCCTGGATCCGCTCAGCCGGGGACTGGACGACGGGCTCGACCAGGTGTTGTCCGCACCGGCCGGTTTCGTCCGGTCGGAGCTGGTCCGGGTGCGCGCGGCGTACCGCCACCCGGTGACCGGGTGGGTCCATGGCCTGGCGGGCCAGGACCGGGATGCCTGGCGGGTCCTCACCGAGGCTTTGTGTACCGCGTACGACAGCCTGTTGGCGTCGTCCTGGAGCGGCGTCCAGTCCGCTTTCGACGCCGAACGCGCCTGGCGCACCCGGCTCCTGGCCGACCAGGGCATCCGCACCACCCTGGCCGGACTGGTCCCGGGAGCACGGTGGCGGGGTACGACGCTGGAGTTCAACTGGCCCGAGGAGGCAGAGTTCGCCCTCGACGGGCGAGGCCTGGTCCTGTTGCCGTCGATGGTGTGGAGCCGCTGGCCCATGCTCGCCGTACGTCCCGAGGCGGCCGCCATCCTGGTCTACCCGGCGGTGAGCCCGCTCCCGCTGCTGGACGAACCGGTCGGCACTGCCCCCCTCGCCGCCCTTCTGGGCTCCACCCGCGCCGCCGCCCTCACACTGCTCACCCGGCAGCGCACCACGACGGACCTCGCGACGGAACTGTCCATCGCCAAGTCCTCGGCGTCCGAACACGCCAAGGCCCTCCGCGCCGCTCGACTGATCACCACGGAGCGCAGCGGCAAGGCCGTCCGGCACTCCTGCACCCCGCTGGGCCTCGACCTCCTCGCGGGCGGGGGCGGCCCGGTGACCGCGTAGCGTGTCAGGGCGCCGTAGGGCGTGGCGAGATGTGCGCGCCGCCCTGGCCGGAGGTGAGCCTGTCCGGCTCGTGGTTCCGCCTCTCCGCGCGGATCGTCGAGATCGCCTGTCGGCGGTACGACGAAGCACGGAAGCAGCACAGCGTGCGCAGCTGTCCGGGCTTCCCCCGATCCGCCTGCACGGCACACGGCACCGGCCCGCGACACCGGCGCTGCTGGGCGAGGCAGACATCAAGGTCGCCCAAGGCGGTCCACGAAGAAAGAGCCCGGACGAGACGCGCATGTCCGCCATGTGCTCGACGGCCTGCGCGTCGGCCGGTGATCACGCGGCGGACAGGACCAGGTGGACCTTGAGGGCGAGATGCACCTGCAGCACCTGGTCCCCGTGGCGCCACTGCGGGCCGAGGAGCGAGGTGATGCGGTCGATGCGCTGGTAGAGCGTGTTGACGTGGATGTAGAGCTCGGCGGCGGTGCGGCCCAGGCCGGTGTCGCAGGCGAAGAAGGCGAGCAGGGTGCGGATGAGCTCGCCACCGCGCTGGGTGTCGTAGTCGAGGACGGGGCCGATGGTGCGGCGCACGAAGCGGTGCAGCTCCTCGCGGCCCGCCTGATGGAACAGCAGCCCGTAGACGCCCAGTTCGCCGGGGGACGCCCCTTCTCCGTCGCGGTCGAGCGCGAGCAGGACGTCCAGGCAGCGGACCGCGTCGTGGTGTGCCTCGACGATGGCGTCGATGCCGGGCGCGGCCGTCGCGGCGCCGACGGTGACCAGGTTGTCCACGACCCGCGACAAGTGGTCGGCCAGGGTGCGGGCCGCCTCGTCCGGGTCCGGATCCTGCGGCAGGAGGACGACGGTGTCGCCCCGGTATTCGCCCGCGAGACCCCGGGCATGGGCGGCGTACGAAGCCGCGGCATCGGCGATGCGTCGCCGATGGGCGCTGTCACGGCAGCGGGCGGCGAACACCGTGTGCGGGCGGTGGAGATCGAGGCCCACCAGGGTGGCCCGGCGCCGCAGGCCCTCCGGATCCCGGTGCGGGGAGCCGAGCAGGTCCTCGAGGATCTCGCCGCGCAGCCGGTGCTCGGCCTCGGCGACGGTGCGTTCGCTGAGCAGCATCAGCGCGGTGACGAGCGCGGCACGCTCGAGGGAACGTACTCCTGAGGCGTCCAGGTGGTCGCGGACGAGCAGCAGTACGCCCAGGAGTTCGCTGCCGGCCACGATGGGAGTGGCGCAGGCGGCGGATCCGTCGGCGCCGGCCGGGATACGGCGGGTGCGGCGGGCGTCCGTGCTCAGCACCCGGGCGTCACGGACCGCATGGGCGGCAGGGCACGGATCCGGGAGCGCTCCTTCGGTGCGGGCCTGTTCGACGAGAGGGTCGTCACCGGCGGCGGCCATGGTGCGGCCGCGGGGGTCCAGGACGAGGATGCTCCCGCCGAGGACTTCGGCGAGGGTCTGCGCAACGTCGGCCATGCCGCCGCCGTCGAGAACGATGGTGGTGAGGCGCTCGTGCAGGGCGGCGGCGCGTTCGATGGATTCGCTGTGGGCGCGGATGACGCCGTTGGCTTCGGTGAGTTCGTCGACTGCTCTGCGTACGTCCTGGAAGAGGGTCGCGTTCTCGATGGCGATGGCGGCGTGGTTGGCGAGCGAGACGAGCAGGGCCACTTCGTGCTCGGAGAAGGGGCGGACCCGGCGGTTGGCTGCGAACAGGACGCCAATGACGTTCTCGCCGAGTTTGAGAGGCACTCCCTCGATGGAGATCAGCCCCTCGCCGCCCACGACGTCGTCGATGCAGTGCTCGAAGCGCAGGTCGGCGAAGTAGTCGGAGGTGTTGTACGGAACCGCCGTCTTGGCCACAAGACCGCCGAGGCCCGCGCCCATGGCCAGCCGTGCCTGCTTGAACGCGTCGGTGCGTATCCCGTCGGTCACCCGCATATAGGTGTCGCCGCGTTGGGCGTCGTTGAGCATCAGGTAGGCCACGTCGGTGCCGAGCAGGCTGCGAGCCCGGCGGACGATGGCCTGGAGCACGGCCTCCAGATCACGCAGTGAGGACAGGTCCCCCGCTGTCTCGTAGAGCGCGGCGAGCTCGGCCTCCCGACGGCGACGCTCCTCCAGGCGCGCCCGTACCTGCAGGGCGTCGTCGACGAGCAGGGCGAGCCGGGGCCGGTCCTCGGAAGGGCATCGGTCGAGGAGGGCGTCGTACTCACTCTGCGCGGCGTCTTCGCGCAGCAGGCGCAGCAGCCGCGCCGCAGGCTCCACATCGGCCCGACTGTGTGTGGTCGTCGAGTCCACGGATGCCTCCTGAGTGTTCCGGTACGCGTTCCCGCCTGCGATGTTCACCGCCCCGGCTCCGTCTGCACAGATCTACGACGAGACCGGTTGCGACGAGTCGTCGTGGTCGTGCTCCAGGTGTGGTTCCGGGTCGGGGGCCGAGGACTGCGTACGGGAGCGCAGCGTGTGCGTGAGTGTGCCCCACACTCCTCGGCGGAAGAGCAGGACGACGACGATGAAGACGCCGCCGGTGACCAGGCCGGTCTCCTCGAAACCGGACGTGGACAGCCAGTCCTCCAGGCGGACGATGGCGCCGGCACCCAGCAGGCTGCCCCACAGGGTGCCGATGCCGCCGAGGACCGTCATGACGACGACCTTGCCCGACGTCGTCCAGTACACCTCCTGCAGAGAGGCGAAACCGTGGTTGACCGCGTACAGTCCGCCCGCGAGGCCGGACAGGAACGCGGACACGGTGAAGACGACGAGCTTGTAACGGTCGGCGGCATAGCCCAGGGCACGGGCACGGGCGGAGTTGTCGCGCACGGCGGCGATCACCCGGCCGAACGGGGAGTGCACGATCCGCCAGGCCGCGGCGAGGCCGAGCAGCACCACCGGCAGGGCCGCGTAGTAGAAGACGAACGAGTCCGACAGGTCGACGCCCGGCAGGTCGCGGGGAATTCCCTGCAGACCGTTCTCGCCGCCCGTGACATCGCCCCACTGGTTGGCGATGAAGTACACCATCTGCGCGAAGGCCAGGGTGACCATGGCGAAGTAGATGCCGCTGCGCCGGACCGCGAAGAACCCGATGGGCAGGGCGAGCAGCGCGGCGGCCGCCGCCCCGCCCAGCACGGCGACGTAGAACGGCAGTCCGCTGTGGATGGCGATCAGCCCGGTGACGTACGCCGAGCTGCCCCAGAACGCCGCGTGTCCGAAGGACAGCAGCCCGGCGTGACCGAGCAGCAGATCGAAGGCGACGGCGAACAGGCCCCAGCAGAGGATGTCCGTGGCAACCGGCGGATACAGGCCCCAGGGCAGGCCGAAGGCCACGAGCAGCCCGGCGGTGAGCAGGCCCCACCGGATCCGGGCGGGGCGGCCGTGCAGCTTCTCGAGGAGGCCGAGGATCATGCGTGTTCCTCCTTGCCGAACAGTCCGGCGGGCCGGACCAGCAGCACGACGGCCATCAGCAGGTAGACCGAGGTCTGGGACAGGACGGGGACGTAGAGGTTGCCGAGGGCCTGGATCATGCCGATGGTGAACCCGGCGAGCACGGAGCCGAAGACGGAGCCGAGGCCGCCGATGACGACGACCGCGAACACCGTGATGATCAGGTCGCTGCCCATACCGGAGTTGACCGCCCGCATGGGTGCGGCGAGCACGCCGGCCAGGGCCGCGAGCCCCACGCCGAAGCCGAAGACCGGCGTGACCCAGCGTCCCGTGTCGATGCCGAACGCCCTGGTGAGTTCCGGGCGTTCGGTGGCCGCGCGCACGATGGTCCCGATCCGGGTGCGGGTGAGCAGCAGCCACACGGCCAGGCAGACGGCGACCGAGACGACGAGTACGAACACCTGGTAGCGCGGGAAGTCGAACAGGCCCAGATCCATGGAGCCGGGGAAGGGACCACGCTCGTAGGGCTGGGACTGCGCGCCGTACTTCATGCGCAGCAGGTCCTGGCAGACCAGCGCGATGCCGAAGGTGAGCAGGAAGTTGTAGAGCGGGTCGAGGGCCGTCAGGCGGCGGATCAGCAACCGTTCGAGGAGGGTGCCGGCGACGGCGAGTGCGAGAGGCACGAGCAGCAGGGCCCACCAGAAGCCGAGCCCCGCGCTGTCGCCGAGGGCGACCGCGCCGAACGCGCCGAGCATGTAGAGCGCGCCGTGGGCGAAGTTCACCACGCGCAGCATGCCGAAGATGACGGCGAGGCCGAGGGCGAGCAAGGCGTAGAAGCTGCCGCTGACCAGCCCGTTGAAGGCCTGTTGGAGAAACGAGGTCATGAGTGGGTCCCGTCGTCGGCCGGCGGCCTGCCCGTCGTGCGGGCCGCCGGACCCCGGTGGTCAGCTGAGATGGCAGTCGGGCGAAGGCCGGTCGAATGCCTCGGCGGCGGGGATGGTCTTGACCAGCTCGGTGTAGTCACCGGCCTCGCTCGCCTTGGCCGGGTCCTTGACCTTGGCCAGGTACGCGTCGTGGACGACCCGGTGGTCCTCGGCGCGAATGGTGGCGTTGTGGGCGAAGAAGTCGCTGAACTTGGTGCCGTCCAGCTCCTTCGAGACGTCGGCCGCCTTGTCGCTGCCCGCCTTCTGCGCGGCCTCCAGATAGTGCGTCGCCGCCGAGTAGTCGGCCGCCTGGTCGAAGGTGGGCCGCTGTCCTGTGCGCTCCTTGAACCGGTCGGCCCAGGCCTGGGCCTTGGCGTCGACGTTCCAGAACCAGGCCGTGGTGAACATTGTTCCGGCAAGCCTGTCCGCGCCGATGGCCTTGATATCGGTGTCGAAGAGCAGGCCGATGGCCAGCTCGATGCCCTTGTCCTTCAGTTTGAACTGCTGGTACTGCTTGACGACGTTGGCCAGGTCACCCCCCGCCTGCAGGGCCCCGAGCACCTGCGGCTTCGGCTTCAGGCCCGGTGCCTTGAGCAGGAAGGTGGAGTAGTTGTCGCTGGGGAACGGCGTGGGGTCCTTGGCGACGACCTTGCCGCCCGCGCCCTCGACGGCCGTCTCGAACTTCTTCTGCATGTCCTGCCCGAAGGCGTAGTCCGGGTAGATCGTGTACCAGTTCTTGCCTCCCGCTCGGGTGACCGCGGCGCCGGTGCCGTGCGCCAGCATGTAGGTGTCGTAGGCCCATTCATAGGTGTACGGGTTGCAGGTCTTGCCCGCGAGTTCCGTGGTGGCGGCGCCGGTGTTGAAGTACAGCTTCTTGGCCTGGCCGGCGACGGTCTGCACCGCGAGGGCCGCCGACGAGGTCGGCACGTCGAAGAGCGCGTCGGCCTTCTTGCGGTCGTACATCTCCCGAGCCTGGGTGTTGGCGATCTCCGGCTTGTTCTGGTGGTCGGCCTTGATGACCTCGATGTTCCGGGTGATCGCCTTGTCGCCGTACTTCTTCTTGAAGTCGTCGACGGCCATCTGCACGGCCTGCACCGAGTTCGGTCCCGCGATGTCCGCGTAGACGCCGGACAGGTCGGTGAGCACACCGAGCACGATCTTGTCGTCGCTGACCTTCCCGCCGCCCGAGCTCGGTCCGCCGCCCCCGCAGCCCGCGAGCAGTGCCCCCACCGCGGCCGTGGCCACGACCGTCGACAGCCTGTGCTTCATTGCTTCCTCCTGATGCGTACGTCCCGAATGAGCGGAGGTGACGGGATGTCACAGTCCGAGATAGGCGAGGAGTTCGCCCTCGCGCTGCCGTACGTCGGCGTTGTCGAGCGCCTCCACGATTCGGCCCTGCGCGAGGAGGTAGTGGCGGTCGGCGATGGTCGCGGCGAAGCGCAGATTCTGCTCCACCAGCAGCACCGACACTCCGTGCTCCTTGGCCCCGCGCAGAATCTCGCCGATCTGCTGCACGATGACCGGGGCAAGGCCCTCGGTCGGCTCGTCGCACAGCAGCACGCGCGCGCCGGCGCGCAGGACCCGGGCGAGGGCGAGCATCTGCTGTTCACCGCCGGAGAGCTTGCCGCCGGGGAAGCGGCGGCGCGCGGCGAGCACCGGGAAGGCGTCGTAGATGCGGGGCAGCGGCCACGCGGAGCCCGGCGAGGCCGGCGGCAGGGTCAGGTTCTCCTCGACGGACAGGCCCGCGTAGATGCCGCGGTCGTCGGGAACGTACCCGAGACCGAGCCGGGCCCTGCGATGCGGCGGTGCCGCGGTGATGTCCTTGCCCGCCAGCGCGACCCGGCCGGTCATCTCACGGTGCAGCCCCATGGCGCAGCGCAGCAGGGTGGACTTTCCCGCGCCGTTGCGGCCGACGAGGGTGACGACCTCGCCCTCGCCGACCCGCAGGGACACCTCGTCCAGGGCCGTGGCCTCGCCGTACCGGGCGCTGACGCCCTTGATCTCAAGCAACGTCGGCCCCCAGGTACGCCTCGACGACCCGTGGATCGGTCCTGACCCGGTCGTAGGGGCCCTCCACGAGCACTTCGCCGCGCTGCAGGACCGTGACGGTGTCGGCGAGCGAGCCGACGACGCTCATGTTGTGCTCGACCATCACCACGGTGCGTCCCTCGCGGATCCTGTCGATGAGCGCCACGGTGCGGTCGACGTCCTCCAGACCCATGCCGGCTGTCGGCTCGTCGAGCAGCAGCAACGCCGGGTCCAGGGCGAGGGCGAGGGCCAGTTCCAGCGCGCGCTTCTGCCCGTACGGAAGGTTTCCGGCGGGCCGGTCGGCGAGATGCTCGAGTCCGACGTCGCCGAGGAGTTCGAGGGCCCGGCCGGAGAAGCGGCGCATCAGTTTGTCCGTGCGCCAGAACCTGCGGCCGAGACCGGTGCCCGACTGGAGGGCGAGCTCGACGTGCTCCCGGGCTGTCATCTGCGGAAAGAGGCTGGTGACCTGGAAGGAGCGGGCGACGCCGAGGCCGGCGATGCGCTCCGGCGGCTGTCCGGTGATGTCGTGTCCGGCGAAGGTGATACGCCCGCTGGACGGCCTGAGAAATCCGGTCAGCAGGTTGAACAGCGTTGTCTTTCCTGCCCCGTTGGGGCCTACGAGCGCGTGGACCGTGCCCTCGGTGACCCTCAGGTCCACCGCGCCGACGGCGCGGAATCCCTGGAACTCCTTGGACAGGCCTTGCGTGACCAGGATGGCGCGCGGTTGTGTCATGACGCCTCGGATGCGCAGGGGATGCAGCGGCGGTTGCCGATGTGGGGCAGACGTTAAGTTCGGCCATGAGCAGCGGCTACGGAGAGAATCTCCACAAGACGCCCCCGCACGGGTGTGGGTCTTCTCCCTCCCCGCGCCGCTCCACCCGTCGCCGGTGTGGGTACTTGCTCCACCGAGGTGGAGGACGTTCTGGAGTCTTCCTCCGTCGCCCGGGTCCCGCACCGCGGTGACGATGTGCGCCATGGCGATGATGGAGACCCCGCTCAACACGTGGCTGCTGTTCGGACACGCCCCGCGCTACTTTCCCGACACCGAGGTGGTCACGCGACTTCCCGACGGCCGTGTGCACCGTTACACGTACGCCGCATTCGCCCGCCGTGCCCAGCAGTTGATGCACGCCCTGGACGCCCTCGGCCTGGCGCCGGACGACCGGGTGGCCACCCTCGCCTGGAACGGATACCGCCACCTGGAGGCCTACTGGGCCGTGCCCTGCACCGGGCGCGTCCTGCACACCCTGAACCTGCGGCTCTCCCCCGAGGACCTGGCGTACATCATCGGCCACGCGGACGACCGCGCCATCCTGGCCGATCCCGATCTGCTGCCACTTCTGGAGAAGGTGCACGCGCGGGGCGGCCTCGCCGGCGTGCGGCATGTCATCGTGCTCGGCGACGAGGTGCCCGACACCACGCTGCCGGGGGTGGTGGCGTACGAACAGCTGATCGCCGGCCTGCCGGATGCGTACGCCCCCCGCGACATCGACGAGCGGTCGCCGCTCGGTCTGTGTTACACCTCCGGCACGACCGGCCGCCCCAAGGGCGTGCTCTACACACACCGTTCGACCGTGCTGCACGCCATCGCCGCGTCCTCGCAGTCCGCCATGGCCATCGGCCCCGGTGACTGCGTACTGCCGGTCGTGCCCATGTTCCACGCCAACGCCTGGGGCGTCCCCTACACCGCCACTCCGTACGGCGCCAAGCAGGTGTTCCTCAGTGGCTCGCTGGATCCCGTGACCCTGGTCGAGCTGATGGCCGCCGAGCGGGTCACGGTCGCCGCGGGCGTGCCCACCATCTGGATGGCGGTCGCCGACGAGATCACCGCCCGCGGCGGTTTGCCGTCGCTACGGCATCTGCTGTGCGGCGGCGCCCGTCCGCCGCGCGCCCTGATCGAACGCTACCGGCGCGACTTCGGCATCCCTCTGGTGCAGGTGTGGGGCATGACCGAGACCTCGCCGCTGGCCAGTGTGGCGTGGCCGAAGGAGCGGATGCGCGACTGGGAAGAGGACCGGATCACCGACGCGGTGCGCACCCGGGCCGGTCTTCCGCTGCCCGGGGTACAGATGGACATTCGCGATGAGGCGGGCAATTCCCTTGCGTGGGACGGAACGTCGATGGGCGATCTGCTCGTACGCGGGCCATGGATCGCCGATTCCTACCTCGGCGGTGAGGGCGCCGCCCAGTTCACGGAGGACGGCTGGTTCCGTACCGGGGACATCGCCATCGGCTCCCCGGACGGCTATGTCGTCATCGCCGACCGTGCGAAAGATCTCATCAAGTCCGGCGGCGAATGGATCTCCTCGGTGGACATGGAGTCGGCCGTCATGGCGCTGCCGGAGGTCGCCGAGGCCGCGGTCATCGCCGTGCCCGACGACAAGTGGCAGGAGCGTCCGCTGATCTGCGTCGCCCCACGCCCGGGCTCCACCGTGACCCTCGAACGCGTACGGGCGCACCTCGAGGCCGGAGGCTTCGCGCGTTGGCAGCTCCCGGACCGTATCGAGGTCGTGGAGGCCATCCCGCGCACCGGGGTCGGCAAGTTCGACAAGAAGGCGTTGCGTGCCCGCTTCGACTCCTGATTCACCGCTCCCTCTCACCTTCACCGCCCGGAGGGCGAACCATGCATCTGAGACGCACGGTCACCTTGTTGTCCGCCGTACTCCTGTCGACGGCGGGAGTGTCGGCGAGCGCCACGGCTCGTTCGGCACCCCGCTGCGCCGGCCAGAGCCGGATCACCGTACCCGGCGCGGCGTTCCGGACCACGGCCTGTCTGCCCGACATGACGACGGCCGCGACCGCCGGTACCGCCTACACCGACTCCGCGGACTGGGCCTCACTCACCGCCAAGGGGACCAAGAACCCCACCGGCGTCCCCGGCATCCAGATCGACGGCTACTTCCCCGACTCCTCGCACCTCAACAAGACCCACGGCTGGAACCACGACTCCCAGTTCGTCATCCGGCTGCCCGAGCGCTGGAACGGCGGCCTCGTGGTGACCGGCGCGCCCGGGACGCGCAAGCAGTACTCGCTGGACCCCCTGATCTCCGACTGGGTCATCGCCCAGGGCTACGCCTTCGCCTCCATCGACAAGGGCAACAGCGGCCCCGACTTCTACACCGACGGCAAGCGGCCCGGCGACGCGATCGCCGAATGGAACCGGCGCACCACCGAGCTGACCCTCGCCACGAAGACCGTCGTCCGGCAGGCGTACGGGCACGCCCCACGCCACACCTACATGACCGGCATCTCCAACGGCGGCTACCTGACCCGCTGGCAGCTCGAGAACCACCCCGAGCTGTACGACGGCGGAGTGGACTGGGAGGGCGCGCTGTGGACCGAGGACGGGCCGAACCTGTTCACCTATCTCCCGACCGCGGTCGCGTACCAGGCGGGCCGGGCCACCCACGACGACATGCTCGCCGCCGGATTCGCTCCCGGCACCGAGTTCCTGTGGCCGTACCACGAGGCTGCCTACTGGGGCCTGACGCAGAAGGTGTACCGCGCCGAGGTCGACCCCTCCTACGACCCCGAGTGTCCGGGTGAGTCCGCCGGTTCGGCGCTTGAGGAGATTCTCGCGCCCTGCGCGTCGGATGCTTCGTACGACTATGCGACGCGGCCGAGCTCCGTGCACCGGGCGGTCGAGCGGATCTCGCTCACCGGCAGGATCGGCAAACCCGTGATCACACTGCACGGCTCGCTCGACGCACTGCTGCCGATCGCCACCGACTCGGACGCGTACGCGCGCATGGTCTCCGACAGCCGCCGCGGCCGTTTGCACCGCTACTACACGATCGCGGGCGGCACCCACGTGGACGGCCTGTACGACACCTATCCGGACCGGCTCCGGCCGATCCTGCCCTGCTATCGCTCGGCCTTCCACGCTCTGACCAGCTGGGTCGAGTACCGGGTCGCGCCGCCGGCGAGCGGCACCGTGCCCAGACCCACCTCGGGAGACCTGGTCAACTCCTGTGCACTGCACTGACGTCGACGCCATACGCAGTGGAGTCTGCCGACATCCGAGTTGATCGAGAAGTGTGGTCCGCTTCCGCTGTCGGGCGCCCGCCGCGGTTCTACGGTGCGGCGGACCGCCCGCTCCGGAGGGACACCGGCGCGGCGGTTCGCCCACTCACCCCCCCCTCACCACGGGAGGACTGCATGTCGGTTCGTGACCACACCCGTAGAACCTGCTGGGCCGCGCTA
Source organism: Streptomyces sp. GbtcB7 (assembly GCF_019091445.1). Taxonomy (NCBI): domain Bacteria; kingdom Bacillati; phylum Actinomycetota; class Actinomycetes; order Kitasatosporales; family Streptomycetaceae; genus Streptomyces; species Streptomyces sp. GbtcB7. The sequence goes on along the minus strand of NZ_JAGXJM010000001.1, from coordinate 254,981 downwards.
CTGGCCCTGCTGCTCGCCCTGTTCACCGTGCCGCAGAGCGCGTCGGCTGCCTCGCTCACCCAGGTGACCGGCTTCGGCTCCAACCCCGGCAGCCTGTCGATGTACACGTACGTCCCCGACAACCTGCCCTCCGGCGCCCCGGTGGTCGTGGCCCTGCACGGCTGCACCCAGAGCGCGAGCGACTACTACAGCCACTCCGGCTGGCCCAAGTACGCCGACCTGTACGGCTTCGCGCTGGTCTTCCCGCAGACCTCCAGCGCCAACAACGCCAACTCGTGCTTCAACTGGTACCAGTCCGGGGACTACACCCGGGGCCAGGGCGAAGCCCTGTCCATCAAGCAGATGGTCGACTACGCCAAGACGCGGTACGGCAGCGACCCCAGCCGCGTGTACGTGACGGGGCTGTCCGCCGGCGGCGCCATGACCTCCGTGATGCTCGCCGACTACCCCGATGTCTTCGCGGGCGGCTCCATCGACTCCGGCATCCCGGCGGGCTGCGCCACCGATCTCAGCAGCGGCCTCACCTGCGAGTACAACCCGGTCAGCAAGACCCCGCAGCAGTGGGGCGACCTGGTCCGCAGCGCATCGGGCGGCTGGAGCGGACCCTGGCCGCGGGTGGCCGTCTGGCAGGGTTCCGGCGACTCGACCGTCAACCCCGCCAACGCCACCGAGTCCCGCGACCAGTGGACGAACGTCCGGGGCATCAGCCAGGCCCCGTCATCGACCACCACGCTCACCGGCGGCACCACCCAGGACGTCTACAACGATGCCGACGGCGATCCTGCCGTCGAGACCTTCACCGTCTCCGGCATGGCACATGGCCTCGCCGTGAACCCCGGCTCCGGGACCGACCAGTGCGGCACGACCGGCACGTACTACCTCAACTACATCTGCTCCAGCTACTACACGGCGAAGTTCTGGGGCCTGGACGGCACCTCCGGCGGCGGCACCGGTGCCCTGCCCGCGCCCACCGGGCTGACGGTGACCGGCACCACGGACACCAGCGCCTCACTTTCCTGGAACGCCGTCAGCGGCGCCGCTTCGTACAACATCTACCGCGGCGGTACGAAGACGGGCTCGACGACCTCCCCTTCGTACACGGACACCGGACTGGCCTCCGGCACCGGATACAGCTACACCGTCGCCGCCGTCGACTCATCGGGCAAGGCCGGCGCCGCCGGCGCGGCCGTGACGGCGACCACCACCGGCTTTCAGCCCCAGTGCTTCACCGCGAACAACTACAACCAGGTCGCCGCGGGCCGCGCCCACCAGAGTGGCGGCTACGCCTACGCGAACGGCTCCAACCAGAACATGGGCCTGTACAACACCTTCACCACCCACACCCTCGAGGAGACCGCCACCGGTTACTACGTGATCGCCGACTCCGGCTGCCCCGCCTGACCGGGCCTGCCACTGCTCACGCTCTGGCGGCGGTGAGCAGTGGCTGGGACGCGGCCGCGCCCCGCCGCCAAGCCGACCACAGCGACCTCGCCGACCTCGACGCCTCGCCGCCGTCACCGACCGCGAACGCGACGTTCTCGCCCTCATCGGCGAAGGGCTGAGCAACGCCGAGACCGCCGCCCGCCTCGTGGTCTGCGAGTACGCCGTCAAGAACCACGGCGACTCGGACCCGCCCTGTCGCCGCCTCCCGGGCACCCATCGCCGGAAACGATCGGGCCGCTCCCGGCTCGAACTGACGTCACACCAGGGGACGGCGACTCCCCGGTCGTTCCCCCGGACGAGTGCAAAGAACGCGAAACGCACGACTGCGGCCCCCGGATCAGCTCCGGGGGCCGCAACCTTGTTGCTGGCAAACCACGAGTGCGCAGGCGGCATCGATTCTTCACGCGTAGCGCGCAGTGGGGCGGGTGGGACTCGAACCCACGGCCGACGGATTATGAGTCCGCTGCTCTAACCGGCTGAGCTACCGCCCCTTACGGCGCGTCGCGCACATTTGTGCGCGCCGTCTGCCGCAGCATAGCCGCTCATACGATCTCCTGCTTCGGATGGTCGGCAACGCACGACCATGAGGACTTCGGCGTGGCCTGCGCGGTTCCGCCGGACATGAAAAAGGACCCCTGAGGGGTCCTCTTCCGTTGCTCTCCCGACTGGACTCGAACCAGTAACCTGCCGGTTAACAGCCGGCTGCTCTGCCAATTGAGCTACAGGAGATCGAGCTCCCCCGACTGGACTCGAACCAGTAACCTGCCGGTTAACAGCCGGCTGCTCTGCCAATTGAGCTACGGAGGATTGCTTCGTTGCGTCGAACGCACCTTCCCGGGTATTCGCCAGGGGGCGTGCGCTCGCTGCGACACATACATTAGCGCAAGCAGGGGGGTGCTCCGCCAATCGGTTCCCCCCGCACCGATGCCGACGCAAGGGAAGGGTGGCCGCCATGCGCTACCGGCTCACATTCGTCGCCGGACTGGCTCTGGGTTACGTGCTCGGCACGCGCGCCGGGCGCGAGCGCTACGAACAGCTGAAGAAGTCCGCGCGCCAGGTCGCGCAGAACCCCGCGGTGCGCAACACCGCCGAGACCGCCGCCCAGCAGGGGCGCGAGATCGCGGGCAAGGCGTTCCACACGGTCAGCGAGAAGGTGGGCGACCACGTCCCCGACTCGGTCACCGCCCGCGTCCGCTCGCTGCGCGAACGCAACACCAACGGCACCCGCGAGGACGACTGGGGCACCAGCAACACGTAGAACCCCGCGAGAGGCGCGGGGAACCACCCGATCAGCCCCCACCGGCCGAAAGCCGCACGACTCCCGGCAGGCAGGGTGGGGGGATCCCTGGCGGGGCCGGTGAACGCGCCACCCTGTCCGACCTGCGCCCCGGCCCGGCGGGCGTCCCGTCGCCGGGCCGGTACCGCCCGGCCCGGCGCACTCATCCCCCGCCGTACGGCAGAATTTCCGCCATGGGGATAGTCGCCGGGTTGGACAGTTCGCCCGATTTCACTCGTATCGTCGTCTGCGACACGGACACGGGAGCCGTGCTCAGGCAGGGATATGCCCCGCATCCGGTGGAAACCACCGAGGGCGGCGGCCGTCCTTCCGATGTCGATCCACAGGCCTGGCTGCTGTCCCTGGGTGAGGCGGCAGGCGGTGGGCTCCTCGAAGGCGTGCAGGCCATCGGCGTCTCCGCGCAACAGAACGCGCTCGTTCCGCTGGACACGCAGGGCAACACCGTGCGGCCGGCCATGGTCGGCGGTGACAAGCGCGCGCAGGTCGCCGCCGCCGATCTCGTCGACGCGCTCGGCGGGCGCGAGGCATGGGCGCAGGCCGTGGGCCACGTACCGCAGGCCGCCCAGCCGGTGACCAAGCTGCGCTGGCTGAACAAGACCGAGCCCGACGCCGCGCTGCGCACCGCCGTGCTGCTGCAGGCGCACGACTGGCTGGTGTGGCAGTTGCTCGGGCGGCCGATGCGGCGGACCACCGACCGGGGCGGGGCCTCCGGGACCGGCTACTGGTCGGCGGCGACCGGCGGCTATCGGCCGGATCTCGTCGAGCTCGCGCTCGGCCACCAGGCCACGCTGCCCGACGTGCTGGGCCCGTCCGAGGCGGCGGGGACGACACCCGAGGGACTGCTGATCTCCGCGGGCACCGGAGAGACCATGGCCGCGGCCTTCGGGCTCGGTATCGGGCTCGGGGACGCGGTCGTGTCCCTCGGCGCCTCCGGGTCCGTGATGGCCGTACACCCCGAGGCGCTGGTCGACGCCTCCGGCATGATCACCTCACTGGCGGACGCGACCGGCATGCATCTGCCGGTGGTGACCACCCTCAACGCCGTACGGACCCTGCGCGGCGTCGTCGAACTGCTCGGCCTGCCCGACCTGGAGAGCCTGTCCGAGCTGGCGATGAAGTCCACGCCGGGCTCCCACGGGCTGGTTCTGCTGCCGTACCTGGAGGGCGAGCGGACCCCGAACCTGCCGCACACCGCCGGGACGCTCGCGGGGCTGCGGCGCGAGTCGATGCGGCCCGAACACCTGGCGCGGGCCGCCTTCGAGGGCATGCTGTGCGGGCTCGCGGACGCGCTCGACGTGCTGCGCGGGCGCGGCGTGGACGTACGGCGGGTGTTCCTGCTCGGGGCGGCCGCCGAGCTGCCGGCCGTGCAGGCCGCGGCGCCCGCCCTGTTCGGCGCGCAGGTCATCGTGCCCCAGCCGGCGGACTACGCGGCGCTGGGCGCGGCCCGTCAGGCGGCCTGGGCCCTCGGCGTCTCGCAGGGCACGCTCGACCCCCAGCTGCCACCCGTCTGGCAGGGAGCGGTCGCCCAGATTCTGGAGCCCGGTGAGGAACTGGCCGTGGGTCAGGCCGTACGGCAGCAGTACGTGTCCGTACGGGAACAGACGCATCCGGGGGCGTTCCGGTCATAGGGGGCGTGGGAGGTGCGGACGGGTGTCCCGGTGGACGTAGAGCCCGGCATGGACCCTATGACGTACGTCTCAAGGTCCGGTTCCGGTCCGCTCTTGGTCCGCTCTTGGATTAATCGGTTGAGGTAACACGGGTGGAGTGTTCGACGATAGGGGGTGGTGCACCACCGACCGCACTGCCGTCGACGACTCCGAGAGAAGCCGCGTGCTCATACGACTGCTTCGGACCTACCTCAGTCCGTACAAGAAACCCATCGCTCTCCTCGTGCTGCTGCAGTTCCTGCAGACCTGCGCCACCCTGTACCTGCCGACCCTGAACGCACACATCATTGACAACGGTGTCGTCAAGGGAGACACGGGTTACATCCTCTCCTTCGGTGCCCTGATGATCGGGATCTCGCTGGTCCAGGTCGTCTGCAACATCGGCGCCGTCTACTACGGCGCCCGTACGGCGTCCTCCGTCGGCCGGGACATCCGGGCCGCCGTCTTCGACCGGGTGCAGTCCTTCTCCGCACGCGAGGTCGGCCACTTCGGGGCGCCCTCCCTGATCACCCGCACCACCAATGACGTCCAGCAGGTGCAGATGCTCACCCTGATGACGTTCACCCTGCTGGTGTCGGCGCCGATCATGTGTGTGGGCGGCATCGTGCTAGCCCTCGGCCTGGACGTGCCGCTCTCCGCGGTCCTGGTCGCCGTGGTGCCGGTGCTCGGCATCGGAGTGACCCTGATCGTGCGCCGGCTGCGCCCGCTGTTCAGGACCATGCAGGTGCGCCTGGACACCGTGAACCGGGTGCTGCGCGAGCAGATCACCGGCAACCGCGTCATCCGCGCCTTCGTCCGCGACGACTACGAGAAGGACCGCTTCGAGTCCGCCAACGCCCAGCTCACCGAGGTGTCCCTCGGTACCGGCCGGATGCTCGCCCTGATGTTCCCGATGGTCATGACCGTCGTGAACCTCTCGTCGATCGCCGTGGTCTGGTTCGGCGCCCACCGCATCGCCAGCGGCGGCATGCAGATCGGCGACCTGACCGCGTTCCTCGCCTACCTCATGCAGATCGTGATGTCCGTGATGATGGCCACCTTCATGTTCATGATGGTGCCGCGCGCGGAGGTCTGTGCCGAGCGCATCGAAGAGGTCCTGGACACCTCGTCGAGCGTCGTGCCGCCGAGCGCGCCCGTCGTGGAACTGCGGCGCCACGGCCATCTGGAGATCCGCGGCGCCGGGTTCCGCTACCCGGGTGCCGAGGAGCCCGTCCTGAAGTCCATCGAACTGGTGGCGCGGCCGGGTGAGACGACCGCCGTGATCGGGTCGACGGGCAGCGGCAAGTCGACGCTGCTCGGGCTCGTGCCCCGGCTCTTCGACGCCACCGACGGAGAAGTCCTCGTCGACGGCGTGGACGTGTCGACCGTCGAGCCGCAGCTGCTTGCCAGGACGGTCGGGCTCGTCCCCCAGAAGCCGTACCTCTTCGCGGGGACGGTCGCCACCAACCTCCGGTACGGCAATCCGGACGCGACCGACGAGGAGCTGTGGCACGCGCTGGAGGTGGCGCAGGCCAAGGGCTTCGTGGAGCGGCTGGAGAACGGCCTGGACTCGCCGATCGCGCAGGGCGGCACCAACGTCTCCGGCGGTCAGCGCCAGCGCCTCGCCATCGCCCGCACCCTCGTCCAGCGCCCCGAGATCTACCTCTTCGACGACTCCTTCTCCGCACTCGACTACGCGACCGACGCGGCACTGCGCGCGGCGCTCTCCCAGGAGACCGCCGAGGCGACCGTGGTGATCGTCGCCCAGCGGGTGTCGACCATTCGGGACGCCGACCGGATCGTGGTCCTCGACGAGGGCCGGGTGGTGGGCACGGGGCGTCACCACGAGCTCATGGCCGACAACGAGACCTATCGGGAGATCGTTCTCTCCCAGCTGACGGAAGCGGAGGCCGCCTGATGGCCGGGCCCATGGGACGCATGATGGCCGGGGGCGGCCCCGATCAGCGCTCGATGGATTTCAAGGTGTCCGGGAAGAGGCTCCTGGCCCAGTTCAAACCCGAGCGCGTCACCATGTACGGGATGCTGGTCGCCGTCGTCCTGAGCGTGGGACTCTCGGTGGTCGGACCGAAGATCCTCGGCAAGGCCACCGACCTGGTCTTCGCGGGCATCATCGGGCGGCAGATGCCGGCCGGCGCCACCAAGGCCGAGGTCCTCGCCTCGATGCGCAAGCGCGGTGAGGGCGGCATGGCCGACATGCTCGCCGGGACGGACTTCACCCCCGGCAAGGGCATCGACTTCGGTGCCGTCGGAAACGTACTGCTGCTCGCGCTCTGTACGTTCCTGCTGGCCGGCCTGCTGATGGCGGTGGCGACGCGCCTGGTGAACCGGGCCGTCAACAAGACCGTCTACCACATGCGCGAGGACCTGCAGGCGAAGCTCTCGCGGCTGCCGCTGTCGTACTTCGACAAGCGCCAGCGCGGTGAGGTGCTCAGCCGCGCCACGAACGACATCGACAACATCCAGCAGACCCTGCAGCAGTCGATGGGCCAGCTGGTGAACTCCCTGCTGACCATCATCGGCGTGCTCGCGATGATGTTCTGGGTGTCGTGGCTGCTCGCGCTGGTCGCGCTCGTCACGGTCCCGCTCTCCTTCTTCGTCGCCACGCGCATCGGCAAGCGCTCGCAGCCGCACTTCGTGCAGCAGTGGCGCACCACCGGCAAGCTCAACGCCCACATCGAGGAGATGTACACCGGGCACACGCTGGTGAAGGTGTTCGGGCGGCAGGAGGAGTCGGCGGCGCAGTTCGCCGAGCAGAACGAGAAGTTGTACGAGGCCGGGTTCAAGGCGCAGTTCAACAGCGGGGTCATGCAGCCGCTGATGATGTTCGTGTCGAACCTGAACTATGTGCTGGTGGCGGTGGTCGGCGGTCTGCGTGTCGCGTCCGGCTCGCTGTCGATCGGCGACGTCCAGGCCTTCATCCAGTACTCCCGCCAGTTCTCGATGCCGCTGACGCAGGTCGCCTCGATGGCGAACCTCGTGCAGTCCGGTGTCGCGTCGGCGGAGCGCATCTTCGAACTCCTCGACGCGGAGGAGCAGGAGGCCGACCCGGTGCCGGCGGCGCGCCCCGACGAGCTGCGCGGGCGGGTGGCGCTGGAGAACGTGTCCTTCCGCTACGACCCCGAGAAGCCGCTCATCGAGGACCTGTCGCTGAAGGTGGAGCCGGGCCACACGGTGGCGATCGTCGGCCCGACCGGCGCCGGCAAGACCACGCTGGTGAACCTCCTGATGCGGTTCTACGACGTCACCGGCGGCCGGATCACCCTCGACGGGGTCGACATCGCGTCCATGTCCCGGGACGAACTCCGGGCCGGGATCGGGATGGTGCTCCAGGACACCTGGCTGTTCGGCGGCACGATCGCGGAGAACATCGCGTACGGGGCCTCGCGTGAGGTCACACGCGGGGAGATCGAGGAGGCGGCGCGGGCCGCGCACGCGGACCGTTTCATCCGTACGCTCCCGGAGGGCTACGACACCGTCATCGACGACGAGGGGACGGGGGTCAGCGCGGGCGAGAAGCAGCTGATCACCATCGCGCGGGCGTTCCTGTCCGACCCGGTGATCCTCGTCCTCGACGAGGCGACCAGTTCCGTCGACACCCGTACGGAGGTGCTGATCCAGAAGGCGATGGCGAAGCTCGCGCACGGGCGGACGTCGTTCGTGATCGCCCACCGGCTCTCCACGATCCGGGACGCGGACACCATCCTCGTGATGGAGAACGGGTCGATCGTCGAGCAGGGCGCGCATGCGGAGCTGTTGGCGGCGAACGGGGCGTACGCGCGCCTCTACAAGGCCCAGTTCGCCCAGGCGGTGGCGGAGGTCGACTAGCGGGTGTGGGTGGGTAGGGGGTGCGGGGAGGTGTTTTCTCGCCCCCGCCGCCCCTACCCGTCCCATCCCTGGGGGCTGCCGCCCCCAGACCCCCGCGTCGGCCTGAACGGCCTCGTCCTCAAACGCCGGACGGGCTGAAGGCCTTTAGGGGCGCGGGGAACTGCGCGACCAGCCCCCACCCACCCGCAGCCGAAAGACCACCCCACGGATCGGTCAGTCCAGGTAGCCGCGGAGTTGGTCCGCGAAGGCGTGGTCCCTCAGTTTGTTGAGGGTTTTGGACTCGATCTGGCGGATGCGTTCGCGGGTGACGCCGAAGATGCGGCCTATTTCCTCGAGCGTGCGGGGGCGGCCGTCGGCGAGCCCGTACCTGAGCTGGACGACCTTGCGTTCCCGCTCGCCGAGCGTGGAGAGCACCGCTTCCAGGTGTTCCCGCAGGAGCAGGAACGCGGCGGACTCCACCGGCGACGTCGCGTCGCCGTCCTCGATCAGGTCGCCGAGCGCCACGTCGTCCTCCTCCCCCACCGGCGCGTGCAACGACACCGGCTCCTGGGCAAGACGCAGCACCTCACTCACCCGCTCACCGGGAAGGTCGAGGTGGGCGGCGACCTCGTCCGGCGTCGGTTCGTAGCCGCGCTCCTGCAGCATCCGCCGCTGTACCCGCACGACCCGGTTGATCAACTCGACCACGTGGACGGGGACCCGGATGGTACGGGCCTGATCGGCCAGCGCCCGCGACATGGCCTGCCGGATCCACCAGGTCGCGTACGTCGAGAACTTGTACCCACGGGCGTAGTCGAACTTCTCCACCGCCCTGATCAGGCCGAGGTTCCCCTCCTGGACCAGGTCGAGCATGGTGAGCCCGCGGCCCACATAGCGTTTCGCGACCGAGACGACGAGGCGCAGGTTCGCCTCGATGAGGCGGCGCTTGGCCATGCGGCCCATGACGACGAGTTTGTCGAGGTCGAGGGCGAGCTGACTGTCCAGGTCGGGGGTGAGGCGGAGCTTCTCCTCGGCGAAGAGTCCGGCCTCTACGCGGCGGGCGAGTTCGACCTCCTCCGCCGCGGTGAGCAGCGGAATGCGGCCGATCTCGCGCAGGTACTGGCGGAACAGGTCCGAGGAGGGGCCTCCGGTGTCCGTAGCGCGTCCCCGGGGCAGTTCGACGGGCTCCGGGACCTCGGTCTCGGTTTCGACCTCCACGGGCTCGGCCTCGGCCTCGGCCTCGACGGCGTCCGCCGCCGGCCCGTCCGGCTCCGTCTCGGGGTGGTGCGCGGCACCCCGCTGCGGGGGCACCGCCGTGACGACGTCGGGCTCGGCGTCCGTATCCGCGTCCGTGAGGTTGTCGGTCTGTGTGAGGGTCTGGGTCTGCACGGGGGCGACCTCCAGGAATGTCGCTGCTGAGGCGTGCGGCAGCGGTACGTCGGGGATGGGGTCGACGGCCTCGCCGCTGTCCATCCCGTAGTCGTTTGGCGGAACCGCGGGAATCGGAAACCCGTCGCGTGCGGGTCGGCCGCGCTCCGAGGACTCAGGCACCGGAACCCAGTGTGGAGTACGACACATCGCCGCCACGAGGGGCGTGCGGTGACTTTTTGCGTCCGGTCCGTGACCCGGTGGTTACCGTGCCCTCCGAGTGCGCAGCTCAGCGCGCGCGAAACCGATTGAACGGCGTACGGGATTGGCATGTGCGCCGGGCCCATCCGGGCAGCCCCGGCCTCGGACCGGGCAGGGCGGCCTCAGAGCGCCTCCGCGCCCCGCTCGCGCAGCGCCTGTCCGTACTGCTGGAGCACCCACAACTCGTTCTGCACGGCCGCCAGCTGGGCCGGGTCGCCGTGGGCGCTCGCGCGGGACAGGGCGCCCTGGACGTCCACGATGCGGCGCTCGACGGCGCGGCGGCGGACCATGACGAGCTGGTCGCCCGCGTAGGTCTCGTCGACGGTCTTGCGCATGATCGCCTCGACGGCCAGCTCGGTGACCATGGCACGGACCACGTCGTCCGGGGCGACCTCGCGGACCCGGACCAGATACTCCTGGGGGTCCTGCGTGCCGAACTCGGCGCCGCCCGACTCCATGATCGCCAGGCGTACGGCGGCGTAGGGCGCGGCGGTGAACTCGTCGAGCCCGTAGGCGTCGAAGGCCGGGGAGACCAGCTCGGGCCGCTGGAGGGCGAGCTTGAGCAGCTCGCGCTCGGTGGCGTAGACGGGGTTGCGGAGGTTGAGCGCCGGACCGCCCGCGGGCGTCCGGACGGCGGCGTACGTCTGCTGGGGGCGCTGGCCGCCCGCGGGGGCCGGGCCCTTCCCGCCGCGGTCGCGGGCCCAACGGGCCAGCTGGGCCACCCGCTTGACCACGAACTGGGTGTCGAGGATGCCGAGCATGCCGGCGAGCTGCACGGCGACCTCGTGCTGGGCGCCGCTGTTCTTGATGCGGGCGACGATGGGCGCCGCCTCGTCCAGGGCCGCCGCGCGCCCGGCCGGGGTCTCCAGGTCGTAGCGCAGGATGATCTGGCGCAGGGCGAACTCGAAGAGGGGCGTCCGGGGTTCGACGAGGTCGGCGACCGCCTCGTCGCCCTTGGCGAGGCGCAGGTCGCAGGGGTCCATGCCGTCCGGCGCGATGGCGATGTACGTCTCGGCGGCGAACTTCTGGTCGTCCTCGAAGGCGCGCAGGGCGGCCTTCTGGCCCGCCGCGTCGCCGTCGAAGGTGAAGATCACGCGGGCCGAGCCGTTGTCCATCAGGAGGCGTCTGAGGATCTTGATGTGGTCGCTGCCGAACGCCGTGCCGCAGGTCGCGATCGCGGTGGTGATGCCGGCCAGGTGGCAGGCCATGACGTCGGTGTAGCCCTCGACGACGACCGCGCGGCTGGCCTTGGCGATGTCCTTCTTGGCGAGGTCGATGCCGTAGAGGACCTGGGACTTCCGGTAGATCGCGGTGTCGGGCGTGTTCAGGTACTTCGGGCCGTTGTCCGCCTCGTACAGCTTGCGCGCGCCGAAGCCGACGACCTCGCCCCCGATGTCGCGGATCGGCCACATCAGGCGCCCGCGGAAGCGGTCGATGGGGCCCCGGCGGCCCTCCTGGGAGAGGCCGGAGAGGAGCAGCTCCTTGTCGGTGAAGCCCTTGCCGCGCAGGTGGCGGGTGAGGTGGTCCCAGCCCTGGGGGCTGTAGCCGACGCCGAAGTGCGCGGCGGCGGCCTGGTCGAAACCGCGCTCGGCGAGGAACTTGCGGCCCGCGTCGGCCTCGGGGCTGATGTCGAGCTGCTCCACGTAGTACTGCGCGGCGATCTTGTGCGCCTCGACCAGGCGGATCCGCTCGCCGCGCTGGTGGGAGGGGTTGTACCCGCCCTCCTCGTAGCGCAGGGTGATGCCGGCCTGCCCGGCGAGGCGCTCGACGGCCTCGGAGAAGGTGAGGTGGTCGACCTTCATCACGAACGTGATGGTGTCGCCGCCCTCCTGGCAGCCGAAGCAGTGGAAGAGACCCTTGCTCGGGCTGACCTGGAAGGACGGAGACTTCTCGTCGTGGAAGGGGCACAGGCCCTTGAGGTTTCCGCCGCCCGCGTTGCGCAGCTGGAGGTACTCGGACACGACGGCGTCGATCGGGACCGCGTCCCGAACCGCCTTCACGTCCTCGTCGTTGATCCTTCCAGCCACGAGGTGATTCTACGGGGCCGGACTGACACTCCTGGGGCGAGGCGAACGCCCCGGTGTCAGGGGACCAGGCTGTCCAGCGGGACGTGCGGGTCGGCGAGTGCCTCGGTGTCCACCTGGGCCCGGGACCGGATCAGCCGCTGGATGGGTTCCGTGACGTCCCACACATTCACGTTCATCCCGGCCAGCACCCGCCCGTCCTTCATCCAGAAGGCGATGAACTGGCGCTTGCCGGCGTCGCCCCGGATCACCACTTCGTCGTACGTCCCCGAGGGCGCCCAGCCCGAGTACTCGAGCCCGACGTCGTACTGGTCGGAGAAGAAATAGGGCACACGGTCGTACGTCGTCTCGCGGCCCAGCATCGCGCGGGCCGCCGCCGGTCCGCCGTTGAGGGCGTTGGCCCAGTGTTCGACGCGCAGCCGGGTGTCGAAGAGAGCGTGCGGGAAGGAGGCGACGTCACCGGCGGCGTAGATGTCGGGGTCGGAGGTGCGCAGGCGGTCGTCGACCGCGATACCGCCGCCGTGCGCCCGGTCGGCGATCTCCAGGCCCGCGGCCTCGGCGAGGCCGATGCGCGGCGCCGCCCCGATGGCCGCAAGTACGTCGTGGGCCGGGTGCTCCTCACCGTCGTCGGTGCGTGCGGCGAGCACCATGCCGTCCTGGCCGACGATCTCGGTGAGCCGGACGCCGAAGCGGAAGCGGACGCCGTGCTCGCGGTGCAGCTCGGCGAAGAGCTGGCCCAGCTCGGGGCCGAAGACCGCGTGCAGCGGGGTCGGCCCGTGCTCGACGACGGTGACCTCGGCGCCGTACTCGCGGGCCGCCGCCGCGACCTCCAGGCCGATCCAGCCCGCGCCCGCGATCACGATGTGGCCGTTGTCACGGCCGAGCGCGGCCAGGACGCCCTTGAGGCGTTCGGCGTGGGCGAGGCGGCGCAGGTGGTGGACGCCCGCGAGATCCGTCCCGGGGATGTCGAGGCGGCGCGGCTCGGCGCCGGTCGCGAGGAGCAGCTTGTCGTAGTGGACGAGGGTGCCGTCGTCGCCGAAGCGGACGGTCTTCGCCGTGCGGTCGATGGCGTCGACGGTCTGGCCGAGGTGCAGCTCCACGTCGTTCTGCGCGTACCAGGCGGGTTCGTGCACGAAGACGCTGTCCCGCTCCTCCTTGCCGAGCAGATAGCCCTTGGAGAGCGGCGGGCGCTCATAGGGGTGGTCACGTTCGTCGCAGATCAGTATCACGCGGCCGGTGAAACCCTCCGCTCGGAGCGTCTCGGCCGCCTTGGCGCCGGCCAGGCCTCCTCCGACGATGACGAATGTCTGATCCGCGTCGACCACTTGATGCCTCCTCGTAACGTTGTCGCCAGGCGAGCGTCCCGCACGCAGCGTGATGCGGGAAGAGGGTGTGGCCCGATCAGGCCACGCAGGGTCACACTCCGCCGCCGCCTGTGGGGCGGGTGGTGAGCCTGAGGTGCAGTGAACGTGCCGAGGCGTCGGTGAGCGAGGCAATCTGGTCGACGATCACCCGCTTGCGCGCACGATCGTCCCCGGCCTCGTCGAACAGCGCCCGGAACTGCGGGTCAAGACCGTCCGGGGCGCGGGCGGTGAGCGCCTCGGCCAGCTCGGCGACGACGATCCGCTGATCGGCGCGCAGCCGCTCCTGCTCGGCACGCTGCATGACGTACCGGTCGGCGACGGCCTTGAGGACGGCGCACTCGTGGCGGGCGGCGCGCGGGACGACCAGCTCCGCCGCGTACCGAGTGAGCCGGCCGGAGCCGTACCGCGCGCGGGTGGCGCCCTCGGCGGCCAGGCAGAAGCGGCCGATGAGCTGACTGGTGGCGTCCTTCAACCGGGCCTGCGCGACGGCCGATCCGTCGTACCCGTGCGGCCACCACTCCTGTTCCAGGAGCCGGTCGAGGGCCTCGGAGAGCTCGGCCGGGTCGGTGTCGGCGGGCACGTACCGGCCGATGGCGACCTTGAAGATCTCCTCGCGTTCCGGCTCGGCGTGCAGGCAGTTGGGGTCGATGTGGCCGGCGTGCAGACCGTCCTCGACGTCGTGCACCGAGTACGCCACGTCGTCGGACCAGTCCATGACCTGGGCCTCGAAGCACGTACGAGTGCCGGGGGCGCCCTTGCGGACCCAGTCGAAGACCGGCCGGTCGTCCTCGTAGGCCCCGAACTTCGGCGAGGCGGGGTCGGTGGGGTGGGCGCCGCGCGGCCAGGGGTACTTGGTTGCGGCGTCGAGGGCGGCGCGGGTGAGGTTCAGTCCCACGCTGACGAGTTCGCCCGTCTCTTCCGAGTGGACGAAGCGCTTGGGTTCGATCCTGGTCAGCAGGCGCAGCGACTGCGCGTTGCCCTCGAAGCCGCCGCAGTCCTCCGCGAACTCGTTCAGCGCCTGTTCGCCGTTGTGTCCGAAGGGTGGGTGGCCGAGGTCGTGGGAGAGGCAGGCCGCCTCGACGAGGTCGGGGTCGCAGCCGAGGGCGGCGCCGAGCTCGCGGCCGACCTGGGCGCACTCCAGGGAGTGGGTGAGGCGGGTGCGGGCGCTGGCGTCCCAGGCCTGACTGCGGGTCCCCGGGGTGACGACCTGGGTCTTGCCCGCGAGGCGGCGCAGCGCGGAGGAGTGCAGCACGCGTGCGCGGTCGCGCTGGAAGGCGGTGCGGCCGGGACGTTTGTCGGGTTCTACGGCCCAGCGCTCGACTGACGTCGGGTCGTACTCGTCGGAGAGGGGTGCGGTGCCGTCCATGCTTCGACAGTAAGCGGCGACAGTGACAATCAGGGCGTTGCGGGGCGCCTGCGCGTCTGCCAAGTGCTGTTTTCGCTGCCGTCGCCCTGCGTTTCAGACTGCCGCCAGTTCCTGCTCCGTGGTGGCCGGGGTCGCCACGGCCTGGTCGTAGCGGTGCAGGACCAGGCGGGCCATCGCGGCGTGGGTGCCCAGCGGGGCGGCGGCGATCCAGGGGGCGGCCGCGGCGCACTCGGTGGCGAAGCGGCCGGGCGCGGTGAAGTAGGAGGCGACGGCGATGCGGTGGCGGCCACGCGCGGCCAGGGCCCGCACGGCGGCGGCGACGGTGGGCGCGGCGGCGGAGGCGTACGCGGGGACGACGGGCACGCCGAGGCGTTCGGCCAGCAGCTGGGCGGTACGGCGGGTGTCGATGATCGACTCCGGGTCGCGCGAGCCCGCGGCGGCGAGCACGACCCCGCTGGCGCGCCGGGCCGCGTCGCTCATCCCGGTCCGCCAGCCGGCCTCGACGAGCCGCGCGTACAGCGTCTCGACGAGCAGGGGGTGCGGGCCGAGCGGGGCGGCGACACGGGCCCGCAGTCCCGGTACGGCGGCCGCGGCCTCGGGGATGTCCCGCTTGACGTGGTAGCCGCGGCTGAGCAGCAGCGGCACGAGAACGGCCCCGTCGGTGCCGTCCTCGGCGTCGAGGGAGGCGAGCGTGTCGGCCAGCAGCGGTTCGTTGAGCTCGATGTGGCCGAGGTGCACGGACAGGTGCGGGCGCAGCTCGCGGACGCGCTCGATCAGGGTGCGTACGGTGCTCAGCGCGCGCGGGTCGCGGCTGCCGTGCGCGACGAGGACGAGCGGCGGCGGCGCGGGGCGGCGGGCCCCGTTCAGCGACACGAGGCTGAGCTGACTGCCGAGCTGGCTGGTGATCGCGTTCATGAGTTGCGCCGTACTGTCGAGGTGGGCGCCACCGAGCGGCTGCCCGCCGATGGAGGTCCCCCCACTCGGGCGAAACCGAGAGCGGGGGAGGGTCCTGGACTCGTCGTGAGAGGGGTTCGACGCCGTCATGGACCGATGGTGACGGTACGAGGTTGCCGCGCGGTTGCACGGGCGTGTCAGGTGTTTTCCGGGGGTTCACGGCCCGGTGCGGTGGCGGTGTGAGCACCTCCCACCTGCGCTTCCGCGGCGCCGAGTGAACCCGGTCACGGTACCCGGGCGAACCGAACGGGCTTACGCTGCGTCCCCATCTGTCGAATACCGACGCGATCGGACGCCACCGGGGGGACGAACAACCATGCCGCGCCTGCCGCACCCGAGGATCCTCAGACCGCGGCTGCCGCGCACCCGCGCCGGACAGCGGCGGGCCGTGCAGACGGTCATGCTGCTGTGCGTGCTGGCGCTGCTTCCGGTGACGTGGCTGTACGTGAGCACGGCCGACGGACTGCGGACGACGGCCGACGCGCCGCGCACCGAGGTCGCGGTGGTGTTCGGGGCTGGACTGTGGAACGGCGAGCCGTCCCCGTACCTCGCGCACCGGCTGGACGCGGCGGCGAAGCTGTACCGGGCCGGGCGGATCGAGGCCGTGCTCGTCACCGGGGACAACAGCCGCAAGGACTACGACGAACCGGACGCGATGCGGGCCTATCTGACGAAGCGTGGGGTGCCGGACCGGCGGATCGTCAGCGACTACGCCGGGTTCGACACCTGGGACTCCTGCGTGCGGGCCCGGAAGATCTTCGGCGTCCACGAGGCCGTGCTGATCAGCCAGAGCTTCCACATCCGGCGGGCCGTCGCGCTGTGCCGGGCGGCGGGCGTGCGGTCGTACGGCATCGGGGTCGACGCCACCCACGACGTCACCTGGTACTACGGGGGCTCGCGTGAGGTGTTCGCGGCGGGGAAGGCCCTGCTGGACGCCGTGTTCAAGCCCGATCCGCAGTTCCTGGGGCCGAAGGAGCCGGGGGTGGCGCGAGCCCTCGCGGCGGCACGGAAGTGAGGACGGTCATCGATCCCGCCGGTCTGACGCCCGCGGAACGCCGGGTCTGGGAGGCCTCTCCGCTCGGCGAGGGCGTCGACTTCCGCGAGGAACCCGCCTCCGCCGCCGACTCCGGCGGGAACCCCGCCGACGACCCCGCGGCCGGCGCCTCCTGGGGCCCCGAGCGGACCGTGCGCGCCGAGGTGCTGCGGGCGCTGCTGATCGACGGACCGGCGCACGACGGCGAGATAGCCGGCCTGAAGCTCACCGGCGCGCGCATCACCGGACAGCTGGACCTCGTGTACGGGACGGTCAAACAGGCCGTGCAGCTGCGGTTCTGCCACTTCGAGCAGCCTCTGAAGCTGTACGGGGCGCAGCTGCGCGCCCTGGTGCTGAGCGACTCGGTGCTCCCCGGGCTCAAGGCGGGCAACCTGCGGGTCGACGGGGTGCTGCGGCTCAGCTGCTGCCGGGTCACCGGGCCGATACGGCTCCAGGGCGCGAGGATCTCCGGCGCCGTGTTCGTCAACGGGGCGCGGCTGGGCCGCCCGGCGGCACCGGACACCCCGGACGCCCCGGACCCGGAAGGGGCCGAGGAACCGGTTCTCCAGCTCAACCACGCGGCCATCGGCACCGACCTGTGGGCCGTCGGCCTCTTCGCGCACGGCCAGGTACGGCTGAACGGGGCCACGGTCGGCGGTCAGGTCAACCTCGACGACGCCGATCTGCACGTACCGGCGGGCGAGACCGCCCTGCACGCCGAGACCCTGTCGGTCGGCACTGACCTGCGGGCCATGCGGCTGCGCGCGCGGGGCCGGGTCAACCTGAGCGGGTCGAGGATTCCCCGCCAGCTGAATCTGGCCTACGCCCGGCTGTCCAACCCCGGCGGTCCGGCCCTGCGCGCCAGCAGCTGTGTCATCGGCGAGCTGTGGCTGCGCGAGGCCGCGCCGATCGTGGGCACCGTGAACCTGCGCCGCTCCCAGCTGGACCTTCTGCACGTGCCTCCGGGGGTGTGGCCCGACCGCGTCCGGATCGACGGACTCGGCTACCGCACCCTCGCCCCGCATCTGCCCGCCGAGCAGCGGCTGCCGCTGCTGGAACGCGAGGAGGGCGGCTATCTTCCCTACGCCTACGAGCAGTTGGCCGCCGCGTACCGCACGGCGGGCGACGACGCCGCCGCGCGCACCGTCCAACTGGCCAAACTCCGCCGGCACCGCCGCACCCTCCCCCGCTACGCCAGGTTCTGGGGCCGGCTGCAGGACGTGGCCGTCGGCTACGGCTACCGGCCGATGCGCGCGGCGGGCTGGCTGCTGTTGCTGCTGTGCACCGGTGCCACCGCCTTCACGCTGCACCATCCGCCCGCCCTGAAGCCCGCCGAGGCGCCCGGCTTCAACCCGGTCTTCTACACCCTCGACCTTCTGCTGCCCCTCGTCGACTTCGGTCAGGAGACGGCCTTCGCGCCGCGCGGCTGGTACCAGTGGCTCTCGTATCTGCTGATCGCCGTCGGCTGGATCCTGGCCACGACGATCGCGGCGGGCGTCACCCGCTCCCTGAACCGCCAGTAGTCTCCGGCCCGGCCTCCATGCGGTGAACGGCTCCCGTGAATAGGCCGTTGACGGGTGCCCCCGGCACTAGCATGAGCCCCTGCCAATACCGCGCCGGGGCTTGGGACCGGTGCGGGATCGACTCGGCGGCGGGGGATCGCGTGACGCAGGAGTTCAGCTACCGCTGGGGCCATTCCGCACTCACCGCCGATTTCGATCTGGACGGCCGCACACCCCGCCTGGTCCGGCTGACCGTGCCCGGTGAACCGGAGCCCAAGAACGCCGCTGGGGCCGCGCTGCCGCTCGTCGACGTGACCCTCCTCGGACAGGGCACCGGCTGGTCCGGGCCGCGCTTCACCGGTACGGCGCTCGGGCAGCGCCTGACCCACCGCGCCCACCACGCGGCGTACGGCGACGGCTGGCACCACCTCACCGTCCAACTCCAGGACAGGCGGGGCGGTCTGACCGTCTTCGTCGAGTACTCCTCGCCGGACGCGGTACCGGTGCTGCGCGCCCGCGTGCGGATCCGCAACGACGGCGACACACCCGTCACGCTGCGCTCGGTGAGCAGTCTGCTGCTGGGCGCGCTGCCCTCACCCGACGTGCTCGACGTGCACCGGGCACGCAACGACTGGCTCGCCGAATGCCGTTGGTACACCGAGGAGTTGCGGGAGTCCGTGCCCGACGTCGGCCGGGCGTTCCACGGGCACGACGGGCGGGCCGGGGTGCGGCTCGCCGGGCGCGGGAGTTGGCCCACCGACGGGCATCTGGCGATGGGCGCCCTCACCGACCGCACCGACGGGCGCTGCTGGCTCTGGCAGATCGAGTCCGCCGCGAGCTGGCTGTGGGAGGCGGGCGAGGCGGACCACCACACGTACCTCTCCCTGAGCGGTCCCACCGCGGACGACCACCAATGGCGTCAGGTCCTGTCCCCCGGCGGGGAGTTCGTCTCCGAGTACGCGGCCCTCGCGCTCGGCGACGGCTTCGACGGGGCGCTCACCGCGCTGACCGACTACCGCCGTCGGATCCGCCGCCCGCACCCCGACCACGACCGGCTCCCCGTCGTCTTCAACGACTACATGAACACCCTCATGGGCGACCCGACCACCGAGAAACTGCTGCCGCTGATCGACGCGGCGGCCGAGGCGGGCGCGGAGTACTTCTGCGTCGACGCCGGGTGGTACGACGACGAGGGCGGGGATGCGGATGGGGACACGGGCGGGGACGAGGACGGGGATGGAGACACGGGCGGGGGCGGGGACGGCGGCGGAGGCTGGTGGGACAGTGTCGGCGCCTGGCTGCCGTCGGCGCGGCGCTTCCCCGGCCCTGGCGGCCTCCACGCCGTGCTCGGCCGGATCCGGGAGCGCGGCATGGTGCCGGGGCTGTGGCTGGAACCGGAGGTGGTCGGCGTCCGCAGTCCGCTCGCCACCGAGCTGCCGGACGAGGCCTTCCTGCGCCACGAAGGCGGTGTGCGTGTCACCGAACAGGGCCGCCACCAGCTGGACCTGACGCATCCGGCCGCCCGCGCGCACCTCGACCGGACGGTCGACCGGCTCGTCGGCGAGTGGGACGTGGGCTATCTCAAGCTCGACTACAACATCACCACCTCCGCGCCCGGTCTCCTCGACCACACGCGCGCCTGGCTGTCCTGGCTGTCGGCCGTCCTGGACCGCCACCCCGGTCTGGTCGTCGAGAACTGCGGTTCGGGCGGGCTGCGCATGGACGGCGCGTCGCTGGCCGTGGCCCAGCTCCAGTCCACCTCCGACCAGCAGGACCCTCTGCGCTACCCGCCCATCGCGGCCAGCGCGCCGACCGCGGTGCCGCCCGAGCAGGGGGCCGTGTGGGCGTACCCGCAACCGGGGTTCACGGACGAGGAGATCGCCTTCACCCTCGGCTCGGCGCTGCTGGGGCGGGTTCATCTCTCCGGGCATCTGGACCGCATGACACCTCACCAACTCGGCCTCGTTCAGGAGGCGTTGGTGACGTACAAGGCCGTCCGGGGCGATCTGGGCCGGTCGGTGCCGTTCTGGCCGCTGGGGCTGCCCGGGTGGCGGGACGCGTGGGTGGCGCTGGGGATGCGGGTGCCGTTCCTCGACACCACGTATGTGCTGGTGTGGCGCAGGGCGGGCGATGATCCCGAAGTCGCCCTGCCCGTGGCGCACTTGGCGGGGCGAGAGGTGCGGGTCGACGTACTGCACGGGTCGGCGGGACCGCTGGTGTGGGACGGGTCGGCGCTGCGGGTGACGTTGCCGGAGGCTCCGTCGGTGCTGCTGACGCGGCTCACCGTATAGCGGTCACCTGGGCGAGGGCGCTCCTCCTGCCTCCGGGGACGCGTGCGGGGCGGACGAGGAGTCGGGGTTCACCGGGGACGAGGGCTTCGGGGGTTTCGAGGTGTTCGAGGGACTCGACGAGCACGAGTTGATCCCGAGCCCCAGAGCGGCCCCCGCACCCGCGCCGCCCAGTGCGAGGAGACGGCGCCGGGTGATGTCGCTGTCGGTCATGGCGGGACCCTAGGGGCGGGCCGGGGCGCGGCCGTGGGGGCGCGCGGAGTCACGCGGACCCGCCACCCGCACGAGTGGGCTCCTCGATGACAGGTGCGCCCGCGCCCTCAACGACGGACGTGCCAGTCCCCGCCCTCGACGAGCGTGCCGCCGGCCCGCAGCCGCGCGGCGACGGCGGGGGCGGCCACGTACACCCAGGCCCGTACGGCCGTGCCGTCCGCGCGGGTCACCTCCCGCGCCACCCGCTCGTACAGGTTGCGGGGGTCGCCCGGCACGTACTCCTCCAGCCGGTCCAGCGCGCCGAGCAACTGCCCGTACGCCTCCGGGAGCGCGGTGACCAACTCCCCGCGCACGACACCTCCGGGCTCCTCGACGGCGTACGGATATCCGGGCCCTTCGTACAGCACGGCTCCCCGCATCCGGCCGGGCTCCTCCGACTCCGTACGGCCGCGGAGGAACAGGTCGTGGTTGTGCCCGCCGGGGCGCAGGGTGCCGTAGACGAAGAAGGGGACGGTCACTCGGCGGTCCCCTCCTCCACGCTCTCCTCCTCCACGGCCTCCTCCTCGACCCAGCGCAGATAGTCCGCGCTCCCCCGGACGACGGGCGTCGCGATGATCTCGGGGGTGTCGTAGTCGTGCGCCGCGAGGAGATACGCCTCCAGCGCGTCGTACCGCGCACCCGTCGTCTTGAACAACACCTGCCACTCGCTCGCCGTCTCCACCGCCCCCTTCCACCGATAGACGGACGTCACCGGCCCGGTGATCTGGGCACAGGCCGCGACCCGCGCCTCGACCGCGCCGCGTGCGAGCGTCTCCGCCTTCCCGGGGTCGTCGGTCGTGGTCAGCACGGTCAGCCAGGCCCTCGTCCCAGCGGCCGTTCCGGTGCCCGCCCCGGCGGCCATCTCCATGATCGTCTCCTTTCGTGAGGGTGCAGAAACGATTCTCGCCGCACCTCGCGCACATCACGCACGCGCTATGGACATGACATGTCATGGACCTTTAACTCTGAGTCGACATCAGCGCCCCCACGCGTCTGAGCGCCCCTCCCCGAGGAGACCGATGAGTCGGATCCGGATACGGCAGACCCGAGGTACCCCACCGCACACCCGAGGCTCCCGCCTGGCCGCGGCCGGTGTGGCCGCGGCAGCCACCGCCCTGCTGGCGGCCGCACTGACCCCCACCGCGGGGGCCGCCGACCGGCCCAGCCGCGCCACCGCGATCGACAACGCCGCCGCGGCCCTGGTGAAGGAGGCCGCCCGGCTGGGCCTGACCTCCGCCGAGGGCACCAGCGTCCGTGACGTGGTCGTCGACGCGAACGGCGGCCAGCATGTGCGCTACGACCGCACGTACCGGGGACTGCCGGTCCTGGGCGGCGACTTCGTGGTCCACCTCGCCCCCGACGGCTCCTACCGCGGCGCGAACCGGGCCACCTCCCGCGACCTCTCCGTCCCCACCACCACGCCCGCGCTCGCCGCCCCCGAGGCCTCCGACCTGGCCACCGCCGCGCTGCGCGCCGCGCACCTCGGCGAGACGCTGAAGAAGGTGACGGCCAAGCCCCAACTCGTCGTGGACGCCCTGCACGGCGCGTCCCGGCTCGCCTGGCGCACCAACGTGGTGGGTCAGGACTCGCTGGGCAACCCGGTCGCCCGCACGGTGCTGACCGACGCCCGCACCGGACGGCAGATCGACGCATGGGACAGCATCGAGACGGCGACGGGTGACGGCCAGTCCCTCTACAGCGGCACGGTCCCGCTGGAGACCACGCTCTCCGGATCGACGTACCAGCTCAAGGACCCGACGCGCGGGAACACGTACACGGGCGACGCGGCGAACAAGACGGACCTGTGCGTCTTCGGGATCTGCGTCAGCCGCGCTCCTGCGACCCTCTTCACGGACGCCGACAACCACTGGGGAACCGGGGCGGCTTCGGACCGTTCCTCGGCCGCGGTCGACGCCCAGTACGGCACGAACGAGACCTGGGACTACTACAAGAACGTCCACGGCCGCACCGGCATCGCGGGCGACGGCAAGGGCTCGTACAACCGCGTCCACTACGGCAGCAACTACAACAACGCCTTCTGGGACGACAGTTGCTTCTGCATGACGTACGGGGACGGTGACGGGACGACGCTCGGGCCGCTGGTCGCGCTCGACGTGGCCGGTCACGAGATGTCCCACGGTGTCACGTCGAAGACGGCGGCGCTGACGTACTCGGGCGAGTCCGGCGGCCTGAACGAGGCGACCTCCGACATCTTCGGCACGCTGGTGGAGTTCTACGCGCACAACTCCACCGACCCCGGGGACTATCTGATCGGCGAGAAGATCGTCCGCTCCGGTTTCGGCAAGGCGGCCCTGCGGTTCATGGACCAGCCCTCCAAGGACGGCAACTCGGCGAACTGCTGGAGCTCCTCGGTCGGCAATCTCGACGTCCACTACTCGTCCGGCGTCGCGAACCACTTCGCGTACCTGCTCGCCGAGGGCAGCGGCGCGAAGACCATCAACGGAGTCAGCTACAACTCCCCCACCTGCAACAACTCTACGGTCACCGGCATCGGCCGGGACAAGCTCGGCGCGATCTGGTACCGCGCGCTGACGGTCTACATGACGTCCTCGACGAACTACGCGGGCGCACGGACGGCCACGCTGAACGCGGCGAAGGACCTGTACGGGGCCGGAAGCACGGAGTACAACGCGGTGGCGGCGGCCTGGTCCGCGGTGTCCGTGAGCTGAACGTCAGGCGCCCGGCAGGGCCTCGACCGGCCGCCCCGGCACGTGCGACACGCGCTCGTGCCGGGGCGGCAGGCTCGTACGGCACGCGCTCGTGCCGGGGCGGCCGTAACGGTCGGCTCGCGGCCCCCCGGGCCATCAGGGGCGGCCGGAGCGGTCGGCTCGCGGCCCCCCGGGCCATCCGGGGCGGCGTGGCTGTGCGGTCCGGGACGCCGGGTGCGGTGCCCGCAGCGGCCGGTCGGCGACGACGGGACCGAAACGGCCCTCGCGGTTGCCTTCATGGCGCACAGACGGTCACCTCAACCATCCTTGAGGTCAAGGCGCCTCCCACCCGCCCCCGTCACCCGTTCGCACCCCCTCCCTGCGCTCTTCGGGCTCTTTGCCGCGACACACCAGCCGTACGCCGGTGACCTGCTGGAACGCCATCGTTCCGGCCCCTCGGTCACCCCCGTCCGGCACCCTTTCCCCACATTTGTGACGCTCTGTCAGGAAGCGGACCCGGCCGACTGCCACTTACCTCGGAAGGGCAGGGGCACGACCGACACAGCGGCACTTGGGGGTGCCGCCGGCCGCGCCCCCTCGGAGGAGCACAGCCATGCGACGCACAGCCCGTCTGCTGACCGGTACCGCGCTCGCCGTCGCCGCGGTGGGCCTCGCCACCGCGCCCGCGTACGGCGGGTCCACGGAGAGTCTGGAGGTGTTCCCCTCCACCGTCGTCCCGGGGGCCGACGTCACCGTCAACACGGCGGCGTGCGGGGCGGACGGCACCGCCACCGGTGACGCCAGCGCGGTCGGCGCGGGCATCTTCATACTCGCCGCCAGCGCCCACGAACAGGACGCGATCGGCCAGTTCAAGGTGCCGCCGAGCGCCCAGCCGGGGACGTACGAGATCGTCGCGAAGTGCTCCCACGGCCGACAGGTCACCGGCGACCTGATCGTGAACCTGACCGCCACACGCGAACAGATCCATCTGCCGCGTGGGCATGTGAACACGGGGGTCGGCGGCGCACTCGGCCCCGACCCCGTGCAGACCGCGGCGGGAGTGGCGGCCCTGGCCGTCGCCGCCGCGGGCGGTACCTGGCTCCTGCATCGCCGGGCGAGAGGCGACGGGATCTGACGGACACCCTCCGCTGTCCGTCCGCCGGTACCGCCGTCCCCTCCCCCTCCGTGGCCCGACGCCCCTCGCGGCCCGGAGGGGGAAGGGGACCCACCCCGACCACGACCACGGTTACGACCACTGTCACGACCACAACCGCACAACCCCTGGCCCCGAGAGGAGGCTCACATGCGCCGGGTCAGCAACACCGCCATAGCTTCCGTCACCGTGGTCGCCCTCTGCTCAGGGACCTGGCTGCTCCACAACGGCACCCAGGTCCACCCGCCGCCCCAGCCCTCCGCCGCCCAGGCCGGCACCGGCGACGCCCTCCAGCAGGGCGCCCCCGCGCTCCGCCACTCCCCGCCCGAGCGCATCCGCATCCCCTCCATCGGCGTGAACGCCCCGCTGATGGGCCTCGGCCTCACCCCGCAGGGCAGCCTCGACGTCCCGCCCGCCGGGCAGAAGAACCTCGCGGGCTGGTACCAGGCCGGCACCACCCCCGGCGAGCGAGGCACCGCGATCGTCGCGGGCCACGTCGACAACGCCAACGGCCCCGCCGTCTTCTACAACCTCGGCGCCCTCAAGAAGGGCAGCGCCATCGAGGTGGCGCGCCGCGACGGCGGCACCGCGCTGTTCACCGTCGACGCCGTCGAGGTGTACGCCGCCCGCGACTTCCCGGACGAGAAGGTGTACGGCGCCGCGTCCCGCCCCGAACTGCGCGTCATCACCTGCGGCGGCGACTACTCGAAGGCCACCGGGTACCAGGGGAACGTGGTCGTCTTCGCCCACCTCACCGGCAGCCGCTGACCGCCGTCTCCGGCGCCTACGCGATCCACTGCTGGTACGCCAGATTCGCCACCAGCGCGAACACCACCGTCAGCAGCACCACCCGGACGAACCCGCTGCCCTTCTTGAGCGCGGTGTGCGCCCCCACCGTGCCGCCCACCAGGTTGAACACGGCCATCAGCGCGGCCAGTTGCCAGTACACCGTGCCCTTCCAGGCGAAGGTGGCGAGGGCGCCCGCGTTGGTGCAGCAGTTGACGATCTTCGCGGTGGCGGAGGCGGTCACCAGGTCGAAGTGGAGCAGCGCGGTCAGCGCCAGGACGAGGAACGTACCCGTGCCGGGTCCGATGAGCCCGTCGTAGAAGCCGATCCCGAGGCCGGCGAGCCCGATCGCGGCCAGCACGCGCCGCGCGGAGACGGGCTCGGTCGAGGGCGCCGTACCGAAGGCGGGCCGCAGCATGACGAAGGTCCCGACCCCGAGCAGCACCACCATGACCACCGGCTTCAGCACGTCCGTACTCAGCCCGGCGGCCACGAAGGCACCGGCCGTGGAGCCCGCCAGCGCCGCGAGCCCGATCCGCACGGCCAGCCGCACGTCCACCGGCGCCTTGCGCGCGTACGTCACCGCCGCGCCGGTCGTCCCGACGATCGCGACCGCCTTGTTCGTCCCGAGCGCGTACGCCGCCGGTGTACCGCCCGGCAGTCCGAGCAGCATCGCGGGGAGCAGCAACAGCCCGCCACCGCCCACCACGGCGTCGATCCAGCCCGCCGCGAGGGAGGCGAGGCAGAGCACAACGACGGTGGTCAGCGATATGTCGGGCATGATCGCGACCCTATGTGACGGTCACCGAGTCCAGGTAGCGCAGGACCGCCAGCACCCGTCGGTGCCCGGTGCCCGACGGCGGCAGGTCGAGCTTGGTGAAGATGTTGGCGATGTGCTTCTCGACGGCTCGTTCCGAGACGGTGAAGGCGCCGGCGATCGACTGGTTCGTCCGCCCCTCGGCCATCAGGGCGAGCACCTCGCGCTCGCGCGGTGTGAGCCTGTCGAGGGCGGTGGCGCGCCGACTCACGCCGAAGAGCTGCGCGACGACCTCGGGGTCGAGCGCGGTACCGCCTCCGGCGACCCGTTCCATGGCGTCCACGAACTCGCCGATGTCGACGACCCGTTCCTTCAGCAGGTAGCCGATCCCGGCCGGGTCGGCGAGCAGTTGCCGGGCGTACGTCGTCTCCACGTACTGCGAGAGGATCAGCACCCCGGTGCCGGGGTGGTCCTTGCGCAGCCGTACGGCCGCCCGTACGCCCTCGTCGGTCTGCGTGGGCGGCAGCCTGATGTCGACGACGGCCACGTCCGGACGGTGCTCGGCCACGGCGGCGAGCAGCGTCTCGGCGTCCCCGACGGCCGCCGCGACCTCCACGTCCCGCAGCCGCAGCAGCTGGACCAGCCCGTCACGCAGGAGGGCGGAGTCCTCGGCGATGACGACGCGCATGTGATCCCCGTGATCGTCAGGAGGGAGGCTCGGACAGGAGGGCAGTTCAGTCAGGAGGGAGGCTGGTCAGCAGGGAAGCTCGACCGTGACCACCGTAGGGCCTCCCGGCGGGCTCTCGCAGGTGAGTGTGCCGTCGACGGTCCGGGCGCGGGCCAGCAGCCCGGTCAGGCCCGAGCCCGCGCCGATCACCGCTCCCCCGCGTCCGTCGTCGCGCACGCTCAGCCGCAGCAGTCCGTCCCGGGCGGTCACGCTCACCGCGGCGCCACTCGCCCCGCTGTGTTTGGTGGCGTTGGCGAGGAGTTCGGCGGCGCAGAAGTACGCGATCGACTCGACGGCCGGGCTCGGGCGGTCCGTGATGTCGGCGGCGACCTCGACGGGCAGGGCGCTGTCGGCGGCGAGGGTGGCCAGGGCCGTGTCCAGGCCCTGGTCCAGTACGGGAGGGTGGATGCCCTTCACCAGATGGCGCAGGTCGGCGATGGCCTGGGTCGCGTTGCCCCGCGCGGTGTCGACGACGGCGAGGAGCCGGTCGGGGGAAGCCCCCGCGCCGATCAGCTCCCTGATCACCGTGAGGTGCATCGCGAGGCCGACGAGCCGGGCCTGCGTCCCGTCGTGCAGGTCGCGTTCGATACGGCGCAGGGTCGCCGCCGCGTCGTCCACGGCCTGGGCGCGGGTCTCCTCCAGGGTGCGGATGCGGCGCTCGGCGGGGTCGGGGCCGAGCAGCGCGCTGAGCAGCGCCCGGTGCGGGGCGAGGGCCTGGCGCAGCAGCCAGGACGCGGTGGCGAGGAGCAGCAGCCCGAGGGCGGCCGGGATCAGCCACCGTGGCCAGGAGTCGACCTGGAATCCGAAGAACTCCAGCGACACCCGGTGCGTCGTGCCGTCGCTCGCCCGCCGAGTGTCGTAGTTCCACCGCTTGAGGAGGGGGTGGAGGGTGAGCAGGACGCCATAGACGTAGCCGATGACGACGGCGGTGTACCCGAAGACGGCGGTGAAGGGGGTGGCCAGCGCGCAGGCGACGGCGCGCCACCCGCTCCGTTCCCCGAGCAGCGCCCGCCGCCAGCCCAGGAACCCGGCACCTTCGCGGCGCTCCGGCTCCTCGATCTCCAGCCCCAACAGGCCTCGGGCGAGGACGCGTTGGAGCCTGCCGAGCGCCAGCGCCCCGCGCACGGTGACGGCGACCAGCCACAGTCCCAGCGTGGTCACGGACAGCACGCCACCGACCAACAGCCCCACGAAGGTGAGGACGAACCCGACCAGGGCGAGTGGGAAGGCGATCACCCCGTAGAGAAGCGCCGCTAGGGCCTTCCGCCCGAAGGGGAAGGCCGCGAGTGCGCGGAGGCGGCTGCGGAGGGGGTGCATGGCGTCAATCTAGGAGAGGAGCGCCGCGGCGAGGCGGAGCTGGACGGCCGCCAGGGCCCGGCCGAGCCACGGCATGAGCAGCAGGAAGCCGAACCCGCCGACGATGGCGTGGAACGCCCAGGCCCCCGCGAAGGTCGGCCCTCCCCACGCGTCGGAGTAGTCGGAACCGGCGGCGCGCAGCGGCCAGCCCAGGTTCATCGGCACCAGGGACCAGCCGTAGAGGGTGACGGCCAGCACCAGGAGATTGAGGGGTACGGCGGCCGTGGCGTGGGCCAGTCCCCGCGAGGACCCGGACAGCTCCCGGCCCAGGAAACGCCGGACGAGCCCCCGCTGCCACCGCCCGGTCGGGGCGCCCAGCAGTGCCAGCGGGACGCAGAGCGCCCCCACGGGGAACGCCAGCAGTGCGTACGCGACCCGGCGCCAGGTGCCCGCGGTGAACGCTTCGCGGACGAACAGCCAGGCCCGTACGGCGGAGTCGTCGCGGGACGGCGGGAGCGGCGCCTTCTGCTTCTGCTGGGGCTTCTGCTTCTGCTGGGGCTTCCGCTGCGGCTTCTGCTCCGGCTTCTCGGAGATGGCCACGTTTCTGTCCCCCTGTTCGTGAGCCGGTGGAGCCCGCTGTTCGTCAGCGGGTGGATCCCGATGCCTCAAGGTTTCCGTGCCGGGGCGCCGCGATCGATCGTGCCCGCACGAGGACCGGGGGTTCGGTTGACCCCACCAAACCCTCACAACCGGGTGCCGCTCCCGCTGAGGGCAGCGTTCCTCCCGGGAAACAGCCGTGATGCGACCGGGTAACACCGGCGTCGCAGGCTGCGGTGCATGACCTCGAATGCGCCCGCTCCCTGACCCGGCTCGCCCTCGCCCTCGGCCCGGGAGGGAACCGCACCGCTCCCCCGCGGACAGCGCCCCGCTGCTCCACCTGCTCACCAACGACGGAGGCTCCTGAATGTCCACGGACACGACGATGACGACGGCGGCGAACGCCACCGACGGCAGCGCGCACACCATCGTGCTCGTCGGCCATGGCATGGTCGGCCAGCGCTTCCTCGAAGCGCTCGCCGAACGCGGCCTGACCGCCACGCACCGTGTCGTCGTGCTGTGCGAGGAGCCGCGCCCGGCGTACGACCGCGTCCAGCTCACCTCGTACTTCTCGGGCCGCACTCCGGAGGAACTCTCCCTCACCGACGCCGAGTTCATCACCACGCACGGCATCGAACTGCACCTCGGCGACCCGGCCGAGACGATCGACCGGGAGGCCAGGCAGGTCACCGCGCGCTCGGGTCTGGTCATCACGTACGACACCCTGGTCCTCGCCACCGGCTCGTACCCCTTCGTCCCGCCGGTGCCCGGCAAGGACGCCGAGGGCTGCTTCGTGTACCGCACCATCGAGGACCTGCTCGCCATCGAGAAGTACGCGAAGGCGCGGGCGACGACCGGCGCGGTGGTCGGCGGCGGCCTGCTCGGGCTCGAAGCCGCGGGCGCGCTGAAGGGGCTCGGACTGACCACGCACATCGTGGAGTTCGCGCCGCGTCTGATGCCCGTGCAGGTCGACGAGGGCGGCGGCGCGGCGCTCCTGCGCACCATCCGGGACATGGGCCTGACCGTGCACACGGGCACGGGCACCCAGGAGATCGTCACCGGCGACGACGGCGCCGTGACCGGGATGAAGCTCTCCGACGGCTCCGAACTCCCCACGGATCTCGTGGTGTTCTCGGCCGGCGTCCGTCCGCGCGACCAGCTCGCCCGCGACACCGGGCTCACGGTCGGCGAGCGCGGCGGCATCACGGTCGACGACCAGTGCCGCACTTCGGACCCGCAGGTGTTCGCGATCGGCGAGTGCGCCCTCGCCTCGGACGGCCGGGTGTACGGCCTGGTCGCGCCCGGCTACGAGATGGCCGAGACGGCCGCCGCGACGATCGCCGCGGACGAGGCCAGCTTCACGGGCGCCGACCTGTCCACGAAGCTGAAGCTGCTCGGCGTCGACGTCGCGTCCTTCGGCGACGCGCACGGCGCCACCTCCGACTGCCTCGACGTCGTCTACTCCGACGCGCGCTCGGGCACGTACAAGAAGCTGGTCATCGGCCGCGACGGCGAACTGCTCGGCGGCATCCTGGTCGGCGACGCGGAGGCGTACGGCACCCTGCGGGCCTTCACCGGCTCGGTGCCGCCGATCGCCCCCGAGCAGCTGGTGCTCCCGGCGGGCGCGGGCGCCCCGGTAGCGCTCGGCCCCTCCGCGCTCCCCGACTCCGCGGTCATCTGTTCCTGCCACAACGTCACCAAGGGCACGATCCGCGGCGCGGTCACCGAGCACTCCTGCACCACCGTGCCCGAGGTCAAGAAGTGCACCAAGGCCGGTACGGGGTGCGGGAGTTGCGTCAAGGTCCTCGGCCAGCTCGTCAACGAGGAGCTGGCGGCCAGCGGCGTCGAGGTCGACCACGGCCTGTGCGGCTGCTTCTCCCAGACCCGCGAGGAGCTGTACGAGATCGCCCTCGCGCTGCGCATCCCCTCCTTCCAGGTCCTGCTGGACCGCTACGGCCGTGAGGGCGCCCGGGGTGGCGAGGGCTGCGAGGTCTGCAAGCCGGCCGTCGCCTCGATCATCGCCTCCCTCGCCCCGACCATCGGCGCCAGCGGCTATGTCCTGGACGGCGAGCAGGCGGCCCTCCAGGACACCAACGACCACTTCCTCGCCAACCTCCAGAAGAACGGCTCGTATTCGATCGTGCCGCGCATCCCCGGCGGCGAGGTCACCCCGGAGAAGCTGATCGTGATCGGCGAGGTGGCCCGGGACTTCGGCCTCTACACGAAGATCACGGGCGGCCAGCGCATCGACCTGTTCGGCGCGCGGGTCGAGCAACTCCCCCTCATCTGGGCGAGGCTGGTGGACGCGGGCTTCGAGTCGGGCCACGCCTACGGAAAGGCCCTGCGCACGGTCAAATCCTGCGTCGGCCAGACCTGGTGCCGCTACGGCGTCCAGGACTCCGTCCGCATGGCGATCGACCTGGAGCTGCGCTACCGGGGGCTGCGCTCCCCGCACAAGCTCAAGTCGGCGGTCTCCGGATGCGCCCGCGAGTGCGCCGAGGCCCAGTCCAAGGACTTCGGCGTGATCGCCACCGCCAACGGATGGAACCTGTACGTCGGCGGCAACGGCGGCGCCACCCCGCGCCACGCTGACCTGCTCGCGCAGGACCTCTCCGACGCCGAACTCGTCCGCCTGATCGACCGGTTCCTGATGTTCTACATCCGCACCGCGGACCGCCTGGAGCGCACGTCGACCTGGCTGGAGCGGATTCCGGGCGGCCTGGACCACGTACGCGAGGTGGTCGTGGAGGACTCACTCGGCATCTGCGAGGAACTGGAGTCGCTGATGGCCGCGCATGTCGCCGCGTACCGCGACGAGTGGGCCGAGACCATCAACGACCCCGAGAAGCTGGCCCGGTTCGTGTCCTTCGTGAACGCCCCGGACACCCCCGACCCGGTCGTCGGCTTCGTCCCCGAGCGCGACCAGATCAAGCCGGACCTGCCGCTGCTGAGCATCGGCCGCCGTCCCTCGGAAGCCCTGGAAGGAAGCGCCCAGCGATGACCCTGGCACCCGAAACGACCACCCTCACGGTCCAACTCCGCCTGAAAGACTCCTGGTTGGCCCTCTGCGACCTGTCCGCGCTGACGCCGGGCCGCGGAGTCGCCGCCCTGCTCCCGGACGGCGGCCAGGCGGCCGTCTTCCTCGACCGCGCGGGCCGGATGTACGCCATCGACAACCGCGATCCGTTCAGCGGCGCGGCGGTCCTCTCCCGCGGCCTGATCGGCTCCCACCAGGGCCGCCCGTTCGTGGCCTCGCCCCTGCTGAAGCAGCGGTTCGACCTGGAGTCGGGCCGGTGCCTGGACGACGAGACGGTGCGGGTGACGACGTACGAGGTCCGGATCTCCTGACGGCCGTTTCCTGACGACCGTTTCCTGACCGCCACTTCCTGACGGCCGGGGTGACCGGGACCTCCTCACGCCCGCCGGTCACCCCGGTCTTACTTGACCGATCATTCTCGATTGCCCTACGGTCGCTCTTATGGCCAGGACGAAGGAATTCGACCCGGACGCCGCGCTGCAGTCGGCCCTGGAGCTGTTCTGGCGGCGCGGCTACGAGGCGACATCCATGACGGACCTCGTCGAGCACCTCGGCGTCGGCCGCGCCAGCATCTACGCGACGTTCGGCAACAAGCACGAGCTGTATCTGAAGGCACTGGACCGCTACCAGCAGGCGCGCAATCCGCAGCTCCTGCGGGAGCTCTCCCAGCCGGGTCCCGCACTGCCCGCCGTACGAGCGGTGGTACGCCGCTTCGCGACCGAGGCGACGACCGAGGGAAGGCGCCTGAGCGGCTGCTTCGTCACCAACACGGCCGCCGAACTGGCACCCCACGACACGGCCGCGGCCCGCCGCGTCGAGCACAACTGGGACCACCTCGAGACCCTGCTGCACTCGGCCCTGGTCCGCGCGCAGGCCCAGGGCGAACTGCCCGCCGACCGGAACCCGCTCACCCTCGCCCGCATGCTGCTGGTCCTGATGCAGGGCCTACGGGTGGTGGGCAAGGCGTCCGCGGACCCGGTCCGGGTCCAGGACGCGGCGGAACAGGCGCTGACGCTGCTCGACTGAAGACCACGTTCCAAGGCCCGTGCACGCCTTCATACTGAACCGATCGGTCAAATAAGGGGATCCGGAATGGCCACACGCTTCTCGGGAAAGACGGCCCTCGTCACGGGCGCCGGTTCCGGCATAGGCCGGACCACCGCCCTGGCGTTCGCCGCGGAGGGCGCGCAGGTGGTCGTCGCCGGCCGCACCGCCGCATCGCTCGAAGAGACGGTCGCGCTGATCGAGGCCCGGGGCGGAAAGGCGCTGGCAGTGACCGCGGACGTGTCACGCTCGGACGAGGTGCACGCCCTCGTCGAGGCGGCCGTCGACCGTTTCGGCTCCCTGGACGTGGCGGTGAACAACGCGGCCGTCTTCCACGGCGGAACACCGCTGGCCGACCTTCCGGAGGCCGACTGGCACGCCGAACTGGACATCAACGTCACCGGCGTGTTCCTCGCCCTTCAGGCGGAGATCCGGCAGATGCGGACGCAGCCGTCCGGCGGCGCGATCGTCAACCTCGCCTCCACCATCGGCCTGCACACCCGCCGCCCGGGCGTCGCCGCCTACGCCGCCGCCAAGGCCGCCGTCACCGCGCTGTCCCGCGCCGCGGCCCTCGACCACATCGCCGACGGAGTCAGGATCAACGTCGTCAGCCCCGGCGCCTCCGCCACCACGATGTCACTGCGGCCGGGCGAGTCGGAGGCCGAGCGGGTGGAGCGGGCACGTCACGAACTGCCGCTGGGCCGCGTGTCGAAGACCGAGGAGGTGGCGGCGGCCGTCCTCTACCTGGCGTCGGACGACGCGGCGTCGGTGGTGGGCACGGACCTGGTGGTGGACAGCGGAGGCGTCCTCTGACACGGACCGGGACGTCAGGTCACTTCAGAGCGTCGTAGGTCACGCCGGTGAGCTGCTCGGAGGCGCTCCAGAGACGCTCGCCGACGGCGTCGTTGCGCGTCCACCCGGCCCGCCAGGAGCTCGCGGGCGCGCCGCGCCACATCGCGAACGAGGGTCCGGTGAAGGAGTCGGGCCGTACACCGGGCGCGGTGGCGGCGTACAGAGTGGGCAGGGCCCCGGCGTCCGGGCTCTGCGCGAGAAGCCGGTTCCCGATCTCCATGACCCGTTCGGCGCCCTTGCGCCCCGCGAGCTTCGGCCCGGCGGTCTGGAGGTTGGTGGAGGCGTACCCGGGGTGAGCGGCGGCAGCGACGATGTCGGACCCGACACCGACCAGCCGCCGCGCCAGCTCGTGGGTGAACAGAAGATTGGCGCTCTTGGACCGCCCGTAGGCGACCCAGCGCCGATACCCGCCGCGCTTGCTGTCGAGGTCGCGGATGTCGATATTGGCGAGCACGTGGAACATGCTCGACACGGTCACGACGCGGGCGCCCGGGGTGGCGAGCAGCGCGGGAAGCAGCAGCCCGGTGAGCGCGAAGTGCCCCAGATGATTGACCCCGAACTGAGTCTCGAACCCGTCGGAGGTGCGCGCGAACGGCAGGGCCATGACCCCCGCGTTGTTGACCAGCACGTCGAGCCGCTCGCCGTACACGAGGTCGAACATCGCCGCGAACTCCGCCACGGAGTCGAGGTCGCCGAGGTCCAGCCGTACGAACTCCACGTCCGCGCCGGGTACTTCGGACGTGATCCGGTCCCCCGCCTCACTCCCCCGCGCCTCGCTCCGACAGGCGAGCACGACCCGCGCCCCGCGCCGCGCCAGCTCACGTGCCGTGACGAACCCGATCCCGCTGTTGGCCCCGGTGACGACGGCCGTACGGCCACGCTGATCAGGGATGTCACTCACATTCCACCCGGCCATGCCCAGACCCCTCTCCACCACTGCCCGTCACTCACCGTACGCTCAGTCTCGCCGGATCAACTCGGGATCAATCCTCCGCCCCACAAGCGGCAACGCGCCCACGGCGGCGACGACCAGCACCCCGAGAGCACACGCGAGCAGCAACGGAACCCCACCCCCGTCCCAGAAGACGGCCCCGCCCCCGGTGACCAGATAGCTCGACTCGGCCATCTTCCCCACCACCACTGCCAACACCAACCCCACAGCCAACGGCAACACCACCTGCACCACCTGCACAGCCCGCAACGTCCGCGCCCGCGCCCCCAGCAGAGCCAACGCAGTAACCTGCGGCCGCCGCTCGACGGCCCGGTCGGTGGCAGCGACGAGGTAGGCGGCTACGCCGATGATCAGACCGAGGATCATGCCTACGGCCAGGAGGGTCCTGACGATGGTGACCCGTTGGAAGGAGTCGACGATCAGTCCCGGAGTGGTGACACCGGCCATGGGGGCGATGCCGCCGATGCCGTCGAGGACGGTGCGGACGGTCTTCTCCGACGGACCACTGACGAGTGTGAGGGTGGCGCTCTCCGGGCGTGCGTTCGGCGGCAGTGCGGCTGGGGGGATCAGGATCGCTCCGCTCGGCAGGACATGGATGCCCTCATGGTCGCGATACCGCATCGTCTGCTGCGGCACAGTGAGCTTCAGGTCACGAGAGTGCTGTCCCACCTTCAGCCTGAAGACGACGCTGCCGCCCGCCTTGGCATTGTCCTCAGGTTGCGTGGCATCCCACAGCCTCATGGGCCGCCCGTCCACGCACCCCTTGACCCACGGCACCGTCTCGCGCAGTTGACCGCACGTCGCCACCACGGCCTCAGGGCTGGGAGCCGCTCCCGCGTCGGCGGAGTCCGACCTCAGAGTGACGACATGCGCGCGGAGCCCCGGCACCGCCTCGACGGCCCGTCGCTGGGACCCGCTGAGCTCTCCGTACGAGATCTCGTACGTCTGGACGGCCAAGACGCTCTTGGCGACCCCGTTCAGTTCAATGACGACTCCCTGCGCGAGGGAAGCCGCGAAGACCAGCAGCACGAGTCCGGTGGCCACCCGGATCGCACCGCCCGGCTCGGCCTCGTTGCGCCGCATCGCGAGCCCGAGGGAGAGTGACCGGGTGGAGCGCGCCATCCGTTGCGCGAGGAATCGGGACAGCGACGGAAGCGAGAGCGCGAGCCCGACACCGGCCAGGATGATGGCCAGCGGCATGAGCAACGAGGACACGGTGGTGCTTGTGGGAGCATGGCCGGTCGCGCCCGCCACGCAGTAGCCCGTGATGACTCCCAGACCTGCGATCAGCGGTAGGAAGACCCATTTCGAGGGCGGCTTCTCCACCGCGCCGCGCCGGACGGCCAGGGGATTGGCAGCGGCCTTTCCCGCGCTGGCGCGACCCACGTACCAGGCGAGCGCCGGGCATCCGACGAGACACACCACGAGGGTCTGGAAGGTCAGCGCGCCATCAGCCGGGTACCACGTGAACCCCGGCAGACCGACTCGTGAGGCGAGTTGGTTCACGACCCAGTACTCGCCGAGTCCGAGGATCGCGCCCAGCCCGGCGGCGGCGACGGTCTCGGCGGCGTTCACCCGCTGAGTCCCCTTCTTGCTCAACCCCAGAAGGCGCAGCGCGGCCAGCCTGCGGGCCCGGTCGGCCGCGGAGAGGCGTGCGCAGACCGAGAGGAAGACGGCGAGCGGGAGCAGCACGACCGCCGACAGTGCGAACCGCAGGATGCCGAGGGTCGTCGGATCCAATGTGGGGGGTGGCCCGTAGCGCTCGCCGAAACGCTCCACAGGGCTGCCGCCGGAGAGTTCGGCACGGCTCATGCCTACGTACGCGACGAGTTCATCGGGGCGGGCCAGTCCCTCGGCACCGATCAGCCCGACTTCCTCGCCAGGGACCAGCTGGGCCAACGCCGGGTTGTGCTGGCGCAGTTCGTGCAGCTGTGGCGAGACGAACACTTCACCGACCCGGGGGAACGAGGGGAGTCCCGGGGGCGGCTCGACAGACCTGGTACCACGCGCTGTGAAGACGCGGGTGAGGGGTGTTGAGCCGTAGGGATCTGTGCGGTCGAGGGTCAGGGGGTAGCCGTCGGCGATGACGCCGTTGGATTGAGCTGTGGGACTGACGGACTGTCTGCCGACAATGCGCCCATCCTGCGCAGCGAGAATCCCTGGAATCGCCAGCACGATGGCCAGACAGCACACGCCCAGTGAGCCGCCGACCGTCATGAGGACGAAGCGCACACGATTGCCGCGTCCGCTGCCGAGCAGCAGTCTCAACCCCAAGAGGAGTTCCTTCACAACTCCCCCTGTCCCTGCGGGGCGAGCTCACCATCAAGCATGGTGAAGCGCTTGTCCGCCTGGGCCGCGACCTTCGCGTCGTGCGTGACGAGCACGACTGCCGTGCCCCGCGAACGGGCAAGCGCGAGAAACTCCTTGAGCACTGTGGCCGCATTGGTGCTGTCCAGCGACCCTGTTGGCTCATCGGCAAAGACCACTGCGGGCCTGTGCACGAGAGCGCGAGCGACGGCCACGCGCTGGTTCTGTCCACCGGACACCTGCGAAGGACGCCGTTCCTTCAGATCCGCGAGGCCCAAACGCCCCAGTACCTCCCCGGCAGCAGCGAGCGCCGGAGCTTTGCGCTGCCCTGCCAGCCGTAGCGGCAGAGCTGTGTTCTCCTCCACGGTCAGCTCGGGCAGGAGCTCTCCGTACTGGAAAACAAACCCGAAGCGATCTCGGCGCAAGGCGCTGAGTTCCTCATCGTCGAGTGCGGCCAACGGGCGGCCCTCGAAATGAACTTCACCGCTGGCTACGGGCAGAACGCCCGCAAGGGCATATAGCAGGGAGGATTTACCTGAACCACTCTGACCCATAATCGCCGCGACCTCGCCCCGATGGAGCGCAATGGATGCGCACTTAACAGCGTGCGCGGGGCCGTAGTAGAGGTCGATTCCCGTGGCGGAGAGGACTTCTGACGTGTTGATCTGGACTCCCGAAGGGAAGCGGACCCGGGCCTGCACCCGAGTCCTGGACACTGGTGGAACCGCTCAACCCTTCCGGAAGTGCACCTCGGCGGAACAGGCGTCCAGCCAAACAGCTCCGCGATCAACACAGGCCCGGACATAGGCATCGTCCGTGTAGCGCTGGGAGGCCTCCCAGATGGACTTGTGCAGGAACACCAACTGCCCCTGCTTTCCGTAGTACTCGACCCCATCGCGGCCCTCGACCCGGACCCGCACGTAGATGTTGTGGCCGTCGCGGGGCGCGCCGTCCTTGAGGTATCCCGCCCACTCGAAGGAACCGTGGTTCTGCCCTGGCGGGTTGAACCGGTACTGGCCCCGTTCGAAAACGACTCCTGGCGCCTGAAAATTGGGCATGTAGTGCCACGATTCCGCGATCGCCGCACCTGCCCCCGCGAGGAAGACTCCCGCCGCCACCACGCCAACCATCGCCGTCTTCATCCGTCACTCCTCTGTCTCCCGAGGACCCCACCGGCCCCCAGGAGTTACAGAAGGTAATGGATCAGTAACGCGCTGAATCCTTTGGCCTACGAATCGCCATCCCATCAGGTGATCCGGAAGCACGAGAAGCACGAGCGGGCGCCGACCTCGGCGGCCGGCGTCAAGGCGTTGCGTAGTCGTTCGAGAAGGGCCGGGTGTCGAGGTAGGACCATTCGGCGGTGGGGCCCGGCATCGGAGTCGACGACGCCTCGGCGTGGGCCCAGTCCTCCGCGGGGGCGGGGGAGGCAGGGCGACGGGGCGGTGTTGCGGTGCGGGGCCGGTGCTCGCGGCGCCCGGGGCCGTCGAGCAGATCCTCGACGACCTGCTGCCGAACGCGCTGCGCGTGGCGCCGTACGGCTCCTCGGCCTGGATCGATCCGCGCCGCCCGGCCGCCCACGAGCGTCGCTTCCCGCACCGCCCGGCCGGGCCCGGCCGGGCCCGTCTGGACCGAACTCCATGCCGTGGACGAGGACCCCGGCCTGGACTCCTCCTGAGTGCGGAGCAGCGGCGGTGGGCGGTACGGGCCTCGGTCTCGCCCTGGTGCAGCGGCCGGCCCACGCCGGTGGCGGCGAGGCCGAGTTGAGTGCGGCCCCGTACGGAGGGCTCGACGCCTTCGTACGACTGTTCCCGGTCGCACGACGGGGCGGCACCTCCGACGAAACAGCAGCGGACGCTCACGAACACCTGCGGACCATCGCAGCAGGTGAGGCGCCCCCGGGCGGAGGTCGAGCGTCCACCCGAGTCGCATAGCGACGAAGAGGTCGTGACGGCAGAGTCCGACGGCAACGTCAATAGACTGGATCGGCCTTGGGCGCCTCTCGGAGCACCCACCAAGCGATGCCGCGGGCTCAGCGCCCAGCCAGGAGGTTCAGTTGATCGAACTCCCAAAGCTGGTGTCAGCGCGCGCCGCAGCTGTGCCACATCAGGCGGTCAACCACGGTCAACGACGCGGGTAGCCGTCGTTGCGCCGAGGTCGGGAGCTGGCGCGTGTCTGACGGTTCGGTTTGACCAGTAGGAATAGGCCGAGCTTAGAAGCCATCTCAATTGGTGATTGCCAACGGAGATAGTCGCTGGCAGACGGATTGCGATGGCGGTTGAATGCCTTGGTGAGTGACTACTGGACACCCGCCCATGACGCGGTCGAGCACGACGATGCGGAGGCCCTGGCCCGGTTGCTGGCCGACGGCGCTGATCCCGACGAGGTCTTCAGCAACATGACGTTGCTGACGCACGCCATCGATGCCGAGGGCGACGGATCCCTGCAGAGCGGTGAGCCACTGACCGTTCACATCACTGCTGTGCTGCTGGCCTTCGGCGCTGACCCGGAGCTCGCGAATCCAGACGGTCACACCCCCCTGGACATGGCCGCCCACTACGGTCACGACCTGGCGGTGAATCTGCTGCGGGCCCACATCAGCAGGCGAGCCGCCGGTAACAGATGAGGGTGCAGGCGATGCTCGTGAAGGCGAGGAAGTGCTCGGCTTTGCGCTCGTAGCGGCGGTGGAGACGGCGGCAGCCAGCGAGCCAGGACATGGTCCGTTCGATGGTCCAATGGTGACGCCCCAACCGCTGCGAGGTCTCAACTCCCCTGCGGGCGATGCGGTGCCCAATTCCCCGCTTGGATAACCATCGCCGCAGGTGAGCGTAGTCGTAGCCCTTGTCGGCATGGAGCTTGCCGGGCCTGCGACGACGGGGGCCTCGGCGCGAGCGGACCGGGGGTATGCCCTTCACGAGCGGAATCAGGGCCTGGCTGTCATGGACGTTGGCACAGCACTTCACGGTCACCGCGCCTTCGCCGACCACCCTCCTGAGGCCGCGTGGGAGCCTCCGGTGCCACCCGCTGGAACAGCTCCCACAACTCGTCCGGCACCAGCCGCTCAACGATTCCCACCACAGCCGACAGCCTACCGAGACAGCCAATTGAGATGGCTTCTAAAGAGATTGTAGGAAGCGGTGGAGCTGTCTGTTGTCAGCCCGCGCTCGTCCATGCATCTGGGCGGGGCGCCAGCACCGCGGAGACCACCGCGTGGGACGAGGCCATGACATCGACCACGAATCGCAGGCGCCCGATGTCGAGTCGGCGCAGTGCCGGACCGTGGTCGGCGGCGACGACGAGAGAGACCGCGAGCAGAAGAAGTCGCCACAGGGCCATCACCGGGCGGCGCATTGCGCGGGGCAACTGCGCCAGGGACGCGTGTAGCCGCTCGCAGTGGAACGGGACATGGCGCTGCTCGTCGGACAGGATCCGTCCCGCCACATCCGCAGTGAGCGAGTCGTCGGTGCCATCGCGCAGGGCCCGGTAATAACGCAGCGCCACCACTTCCGCGATCATCAGCACCAGCAGTTCCATGCGCAGGCCCATGAGACGCCGCAGCCGTACGAAGACCACGTCGCTCCAGTGCCCGCTCAACGTCGCTATGCCCCCCGCAGTCAGCAGCCGAGCAAGTAGACGGGCGTGATTCTGTTCCTCGGCGATGAAGAGCCGGACCGCCTGCGCGTAGTCGGCGTCGCCGGCCTGGTCCGCTTTGCCGACGAGGTTGGCGCCGTCACCGTCCTCGCCGACCTGGAAGCGTTGAATGCTGGCCCACACCGCAGGATGCAGCACCGCGCTTTGCCCCCAGTCCGGATCACCTTGGGCGCGCCTGCGCTCGCGCTCGTCCTCGAACCGCCTTGTCCACTTGGCGAAGCCGCCCGTATGCACCCGGTCTCCCCTCTCCGGGACACAGCCACCGCGCCCCGGAGAGGGACGACGCAGGCGGACACCAAACCGTTCCACTGCTGCCAGGCGCCCACAGTTCACACATTCACATGCACGCGCCGTGCGAGAGACCCGCCGGTCCCCTCGTGAAACAGCCACTTCCCCAGTGCAGGTTGACATCAGCAGCTGACATCAACGTCGTCGGACGATCATGGATCTGGGTAGTCAGAGGTGGATCAGCAACCGCCCCGGAGCACGACTACGAGTGGATTTGGGGGCGCCCGGAAGCTACCTAGGCACCTCTCAGGCTGCTCGTTATCGTGGAGCGTCACACACTCACTCGGGGGGACGTCTGTGATCGAACTCGGCGTGCTATTTGGTCTGTTGGTGGCAGCGGTACTGGTCCTGCTCTTCGTGCTCCTGCGTCGAAGGAACGGCAACACGGAGAACGTCGACGGTCGCCTGATCGAGCAAGCACGGCGTCTGCAGGCGCACAACGACAGGGTCTCCTACAACGCTGCCTCAGTGCACAGCTCTTCGCCCACCATGACCGACCACTACCGTCCCTAACCCGATGGGGGACTACAGGAGCTTGAGCGAGAACTCGGAGAACGCAGGCTGGCCGGTTGCACCCCTGGTCGTTGGACTGTTGGGGGGAACTTGTAAGGCCGTGGTCAGCCGCTTCACCCGCGAGTTGGGCCGTCTCCGGGCCGTACGAGGGTGACCAACGACAACCGCTGACGGCCAACAACGACCAAGACGGCGCGGCAGATTGCCGCGCCCTCGTGGTGTGTCTGCCCAGCTGGACCCAGGTGTCCGGCCACATCCGGGAGCGCCACTGGTCTATGGGGATCGCCGTGCCCGTGTACAGGGGCCAGAAGTGGGCCCAAAGCCGGTCTGCCAGTAGTTCTCATCCGACCCGAGATCGTCCGCAAGTTCTTCGGCTCGGTCCAACAAGCCCGTTGCGGTGGGACGGTCCTGGTGGCGTGCTGCCGCCACAGCAGCGCGCAGATGGATCATCCCCAGCAGGCTCAGCGCCGCCGGGTCGTTCTCAGCGACCCGAGACGACAGCCATGCAGCGGCTGTGTTGCCCAGCTCCAACGCGTCGTCATACCGACCGTTGGCCAGCAGGGCGTGTGTGCCGGACCGTGCGGCAGACGTCAACACCAGCGGATCGTCCGACTCGTCCGCGGCCCGCATCGCGCGCTCGGCAGCAAGCCATGAGATGTCTGATTCACCGATCTTCGCGAGCGTCGTTGCTGCGAGGTGGTGCGTTCGAGCCGATACCGCCCAGCAGTCGCTGCGGTCCTCGCCACGGCGTGCCGCTCGCTCCTCAAGTTCTTGTGCTGTCTGGAGAAGCGCGGGAAGAGCGGCGATGACGCTGCCGAGTCGCCCACCCTGGTAGTCGTTCCATGCTTGCTCCACACGCACGGCCACGGGAGCGGGCGTCGGGAGCTGTACCTCGGCTTCGCGGCCGAAGAGCAAGCGCGACAGGCGCCGCGGGCTCATGAGCGCGTCGCGCACGGCCGGAACGTCGTCCTGCTGCCTCTCGTCCTCTACGAGCACGGTCTGCCCGAGCAAGTCTCCGAGGGGCACGCGCAAGATGCGCGACAGCTCGGCGAGCATGTCGATCCGGGGCGGCTTCCGGCGCCCAGTTTCGATCTTGGCCAACCAGTCAGTGCTGTAGCCGACCAGTCCAGCCAGAACCTCTTGCCTGTAGCCGCGACGCTTGCGGTAGAACGCGATCCGCTCGCCGATGCTGAGGTGATCTCCGAGACCACGCATTGCGTGCTGCCTCCTGCTGATTGGTGGCCGGTTTCACGGTACAGAGCCAGTGGTGAGACGGGTAGTTCGCCTTGCTCACCATCGGAACCAGTACGAGCGTGACGGGCCCAAAGCAAAGGGGCCCGGACAGAATGTCCGGGTCCGTACATGTCGAGTGGGCAGCTCCTCATCAAGAGACGCCGAGGGCAAGGGAAACCCGGCTTCCTACCGCAGTAGCAGAGCTAGCGCACGGCGGTCACCCAAACCTTCACGCTGCAGGAAACCTATGGCAGTCACACCCGAGATACGAAAGGATATCCTCCGGCTTCACAGATTCTTGGATCTTCACCTGGAGGCAGGCAGCCGTGAGCAATCGGTATGACGCTGGCGCGATCATCAACGCTAACCCTCGCCCAAGGCTGCTTGTTTCAGGTTTCCCAGAAAACGAAAATCTCGTAAACGAGATTCTTAAAACGTGCCCCACCTCCAAGAGAGTCGATAGCTTCAGAGATGTTCGACAAGCCGAATGGGACGTTCTGGTAACCACAGATAGCTTGGTTAGGAGTGTGCAGTACCTCGACACCTGGGTGCTTGAACCCCACCTCTGCGTGATCTATGTCGCACTCCCTAACAGCCATTACGGCACCATCGAGAGGCGGAACGAATGGAAAGGGGAAGTGGGGAACAAAGGACCTAAGATTTCACAGGAAATTCGCCGCGTTCGCGGACTTCCAGAACGTGTTGCCACCCTAGTACATGAAAAACTAGAGCCCGTTCTCACGAAGCGCAAAAATCATAGCCTGTTTGGCAACTCCTACACGGCAGCGGATTCAACCGTGCCAGATATTGAGCCCTTCATCACTACTCCAGATGGCGACATCCTCGCGGGACGCTACAAGCGTAGTGAATCATCTGAAGCGTGGCTTCTGCCTCACGATGTGCTAGGCCTAGTGGATTGGGTGAAGGCCGCACTGGCGGAATGGAACTCCCTAGCCCCGGATCGTTTTCCAGGACTTCCCGACTGGTCTCGGCAACCTCAGTGGATGACCGGAGAGGAAAGAAGGATCAGTGCCGGAATCGCTGAGATTGAGGAGCAGAGGATAAGGGTTCTAGAGGAGCTTGCGGCTCGCGAGAATAAGCTCAAAGAACAACTTTCCTCGGCCACCGAGAGGGCAGACAAATGCGAACGCAGCCTACTCACAGCGCAGTCGGATGTCCTTAAGTCAGCTGTAATTGCGGCCCTTGAGGCTATGGGTTTTGAGGTCACCGACGC
This sequence comes from Streptomyces sp. GbtcB7, assembly GCF_019091445.1. Classification (NCBI taxonomy): domain Bacteria; kingdom Bacillati; phylum Actinomycetota; class Actinomycetes; order Kitasatosporales; family Streptomycetaceae; genus Streptomyces; species Streptomyces sp. GbtcB7. The sequence goes on along the minus strand of NZ_JAGXJM010000001.1, from coordinate 211,265 downwards.
GGATAAGGACGCCGCATCGGACGACCATTTGGAAGACCTTCACATCAAGGATCCCGACCGTCCTGGATGGATTGCCTTGGGAGAGGTGAAGGGGTACAGTCGTGGGGCGAAAACCGAGGGCATTACTCAGTTCCTGCGCTTCAATATGCGCTACACGGCGAGAACCAAACAAAACCCCGACGCCAACTGGTACATCGTGAACCAATTCCTAAATCGCGACCCGTCAACCCGCCAGATGGCGCTGCACGGGAAAGAAGAAGACGTGGCGGCGTTCGGGGAAGCAAACGGATTGGTAGTCGACACAGTGGCCCTGTTTCACCTATTCGCGCGCGTACAAGACGGGGCAGTACCCCCTCAGGAAGCCAGGAAACTTTTGGTGCAGTCCACCGGTAGGTTCACCCTCCCAGACCTCTGACGGAGTTGGCCAATACATCCGACTGGATGTCATCCTTCGCGCCTGACTCAGATCTGCAACATCTGTCTACGAGGGGGCCAAACAAGGGGGCCACCCGCAACAGGCACACGAAGACCGTCCCATGGCACCGACTATGTACCTGTCGGGGCTTCCGAGCCGGGCCGTCCGTGGGCCGTCAAAGGGCGGCCCACAGCGACCAACAACGCCCCTTGAGGACTACGCAGTTGCAAGTGCGGCTCCCCTGCGGGTGTTCTTCGAGGGTGGCCGTTCGCTGCACAAGTTCCTGCACAACAAGCTTTTGGCCTGGCGCTCCGCAAGTAGACTCGGGCCGATGGCGTCGTAAAACCCGCTCCGCCGACCTAATTTTCTGCCCGCCTTGCAGTGGTTTTATTCGGCAATGTAAAGTGGATATGCAAGTACATCATTCACCCGGAGTACCCCACTATCTGTTGGAATGCACTGCTCGTCTGACATGTAGGCAATTCTGTATACGGTTTCGATTCTTCGGGGGCGCCCTGGCATTCCGCCGACAGACTTCAATTTCTCAATCGGATGACGTTCATCGTTTTCGTCGCCCCACCCATTTGGCATCTCGAACTGGTCCCGCGTCGCTTGCATGACGCGATGAAGTTCACCCTCGGTTCGGTAATCCTCCCCTCCGGCCATAAAATTGGCGACCATTCGAAGGGCTGAGATACCGGACATGAACCAGCGCATCGGCCACTTCAGTTCACCCATTTCCTGCACCAGGAAAACGAAGGATCCTACGACGTCATACTCCCATTCGGCGGGATTCTTGGGCGGCGTCGGATCGCTTACCCAAACCGTAACGGCTTGTGGAACCTGAAGCCCTTCGAAATGCTGCTCCAGCGGAACGATGACGGGTGTAGCGATCATCTGTTCACGTACGTACCACCCGGCATGCTCTCCGTGCCAAAAGTCTCTAGCTCGATCTGGACGAAACGCATGGAGCTGCCCCGTTTCTCTTAGCGATTCAACCACGGCTTCAATCACGTCATGGTCGTGAGGGGTGAAAGTCTTCGCGCTAGAAGATCTGAGATGCCTTAGATTCAGAAACTTCAGAGATGCCGAGACTTCATTCTCTGACGAGCCGGGACCTTGCTGCATTTCAGCGAATTGCCGGTAAAGCCCCTCGATGAGCCTTTCGTTTACAACGATATACTCTTTCAACGGGCCCATGTAGCCACCTCCGTGATAGATGGTTTGCATCACCACCCTGCCATGAGCTCTCCCTACGCGCGCCAGTTTCCTTGAAACCGTTTATGCCCTGCGGCCCTCAGTCCGCGCACGCACGAGTTAGTACTAACCGTCTGGGTCTGGCTGTCAAGACACCGGGACGCATGACTCACATGGGCTCCGGTCGAACAGCCCTGGCAAACGGCGCGTGCCACAGCAGTGCCGCATCAGGCGGTCAGCCACGGTCAACGAAGGTTCGCCGCAGTCGAAACACATCGCGGAGCCGGAACTCTCCGAACCCGGGGTGACCTGCACATCATCGCTTCCTCGCACAGCCGCCCTTCTAGAGAAGCGCTCACGCCAACGAATCGGTAGCCAACAGGGGTTAACACACGTCTCGTTAACCCCTGCCCACCTGCACCGATGTGAGGCATGCTGCTGTTACGGCTCAACACCCCATGCGGAGCGGCACAGGTGATGAACGGACTCAAGGCAGCAAGAAGCGCGCGCGAATGGTCGCAAGAGCGACTGGTTCGCGAGATCGAACGTCACGCGCGTCAGCACATGGTCAGCGTCGCGTCGACAGCGAGTCTGCGCGTATACGTCTCGGAGTGGGAGAACGACCGACGCGCCATCTCGACCCGGTACGCAAACATTCTCCGTGTCCTCTTGGGTGTCACGGACGACGAGCTGACCGGTAAGCCGGAGGTGCCATCCACCGACTCTGCGGTCGACGGCTACGACGAGCTCATGGGCCGTATCGACGCGGCCCGCAACGTCAGCCAGACCTTGGTGAAGACGTTCATGGATCAGACCGAGCTACTGCGGACCATCGACCGGCAACTGGGCGCTGCGAGCCTTGTCGACCAGATGACCGCACACCTGTCGACCCTGGAAGATGCCCTCACGTTCGCCGTGCTCCCCGAGACGCGACGCCCGGTCGCCCTGGCACTGGCCGGAGCGGCGACCTTGGCGGCATGGCAGGCGCTCGATGTTGGCGCAGTCGAACGGGCTTGGCGACACTACGAGTTGGGCAAACGAGCCGCCCAGGAAGCCGAAGAGCCGATGTATCTGGCTCACGCCACCGCAGAGCAGGCATACGTACTCTGCGATGCGGGCCGGGCCCCGATGGCTGTCGAGTTGGTACGAGATGCGCAGCGACTCGGCGGCAAGGCCATGTCCCCGCGGCTCACGGCTTGGCTGTATGCGGCCGAAGCCGAAATCTGCGCCCGAGCCGGACTTCAGGAGGAGTGCCGGCGCGCGCTCGACAACGCGATTCAATACCTGCCATCGGGTGAGGAAGCCCGCGACCCCGACATGCTGAGCATCTTCCTCAACGGCGGGCACTTGACTAGGTGGCGCGGCAACGCACTCGCCCTGATCGGAGACGAGGAAGCCGTAGGCAGCCTCTACACCGCCTTGGAAGCGACCGATCCGACGTTCGTCCGGGCATCAGCCGGACTGCGCTGCGATCTTGCGCAGGCACACTTGGCCCGCGGCGAGTACGACCAGGCGCACGAGCATTTGCGCCAAGCCCGCTTGATGGCAAGTCGTACGGGGTCCGTGCGCCACCGACGCCGAATCGAACAGCTCACCCAGCGGCTGTAGGCGAAGCGCCGGCACCCCGGGAAGCAAGCACATGCAGCAGGGCAACGAGGGTTCCTGAACCCATGAGTTCACCGCGAGCCATCAGGCCAGGTACGTCGGTGAGGGGAACCCAGGCGATGTGCCCGGCTTCCTCCAGGTCGGTCGGCTCCCCGATGAGCTCCGCGCCCTGACCCACGAAGATCTCATGCGGCGAGTCGACCATGCCGACCATCGGCTGATAGGTGACCACATGCTCAAGCCCGTCGGGCCGCCAGCCGGTCTCCTCCTCAACCTCGCGCATAGCCGCCTGCAAGGAATCTTCTCCCTCGTCGACAATCCCTCCGGGGAGCTCCCAGCCGAAGGACTGGGGGACGAAGCGGTACCGCCACATCATCAGAACGCGGTCCTGATCGTCGAGGACAGCGGCGATGGCCACGTGATGCAGGCGCACGACGTGATGCTCGAAGCGCTCAACGCCGGGCGGCTCGACGTCGACGAGGCCGAGCTTCACCCAACGGTTGTCGTACAGAGTCCGCTCACCATGGATCTGCCACGGCTCGACGTCTGTCGGGGTCTCCGTAGTTACGGACCGGTCGGGTACGCGGTAGGAACTGCGACCGTGCACCTCAACTACGCCTTCAGCGACTAGCTTCGCCAGGACCTGACGAAGAGCCGTGCGGCCGATCTCCAGTTCCTCGGACAGGGTCCGCTCTGACGGGAGCTTGGCGCCAGGGTGGTACTTGCCTGTCGTGATCCACTCGCGAATCGTGCGGTAGACCCGCTCAGACTTCGGTCCCATCCCGTGAGCACGCTCCTTGTCTTTGTGACGTCGTGACGCCGCAGCAAGCGTAGCCCTGCACCTACTCACGTGAGTAGGTTGCCCGCCGCCGATGAGCAAAGACGCTCAAAGTGTGCGGTAGAACTTTCCCTACTTCATCAAGCCCCGGCTGCGCTCCGCTCCGCCGGGCGCGCTCCCGGCTCCGCTGCGGGCACCGCTCCTGCCTTCGGCTCGCTCCGCCCGCACTGCGCCGACGCGCGCCCACGAATGGGAAGAGGCCGGGCTATAGGTGGCGAGCACCGCACGATCGAGGCCGCGGTCAGAGCCTGTGCCTCCGGCGGGGGATCGGCCGACACCGGGATGGAGGGGGCGCCGTTGCCGGGCGCGGGCACGTTGTGGCGTGCGCGGAGAGCTCCCATCCCGTCCACCGCCGACCCAGGCAGAGCCGAGCAGACGCGGCCCAGGGCGTCCAGGTCGTTCGTACAGTAGCGCGCTCCACCTGGACGCCCTGAACCACGCCCGCTCCACGGTGTGTGGGTCGACGGCGGACGGGATGAGAGCTGGGGTGAGTGGTGGGTTAGTACTCCAGCCGTAGATCGTGATCACGGATGGGAAGGTCTCCCGTCCCGTAGCCTGCGGTGAGGCCGCCACGTCGGCTCCATCCCGATGGCAGGACAGGAAGGGTGTGTCGTGATCCGTCCGGAGGTTGCTGACTTCACCGCCCTGGGCAAACTCCCGTCCGAGGACGGCGAGCCCGACGAGGCTCTTGAGGAGGCCGTCGAACGTGCGGGAGCTCTTCTGGATCTCATTGAGCGCCCCGTCACCGACGAGGAGGCCCATGCCTTGGCGGACTGCTTCGGCGACGACGAATGCTTCGGCGTGGCCTGGGTCCTCCTGCATCTCATCGAGACGGCTCCTCACGCGCGTGAGGACCGGCCTGAAGCCGCTAGACGATGGCGCGATGGTCTGACGAGCCAGTACTCCAGGCGTAGATCTTGATCTTCACAGCCGAGCGGCGGCTTGCCTGCGGTAATGGCACAGGCGTGCGCGGGTTTGGTGCTGGCGTCGCCAGTGTGACCAGCGCAGGCGGTGTGCGAGGTCGTGGACGGGGCTGATCAGTGCGGCGAACAGATGCTGGATCTCATTGCCGGTCAAGGAGATCAAGCCGTTCGGGGTGGGCCGGTCGCGGCGTTCGGCAGCCGCGGTGACGGTGAGGAAGGCGTGAGCGAGCATCGCGAGGGTGACCCAGCGGTGCCAGGAGGTCCAGCGACGGACCTGGTGCTCGTCCAGGCCGGTCAGGCCCTTGCTGGCTTGGAACGTCTCTTCGACCGTCCATCGCCGTCCGGCGACCCGCGCCAGCTCGGACATCGGCACCGGCTGGGGTGAGAAGCAGCGGTAGAAGGCGAGTTCGCCGGTGCGGCGGTTGCGGCGAACCAGCAGGCACCACTGGCCGAACCGGCCGGCGGGACCATGAACCTCGATCTGCGCCCAGTCGTAGTACCGCTCGCCCTTCGCGCCCGCTCCAGCCGACAGCCGCTGCCAGGCCCGCTTCGGGATCCGCGCGGCCAGGGTCCTGGCCTGGAACTTCCCGGCGTGCGTGATGACGGGGTGGGTGCTGGAGACGGCCAGGACGTAGCCGGTCCGGCGGTGTTCCAGGGCCGTCCGCAGGTGCGGGTTGTCGCCGTAGACCTCGTCTCCCGCGACCCAGCGGGCCGGTGTTCCCGCGTCCAGGGCCCGCTCGACCATGCGGGCCGCGAGCTGGGGCTTGGTGGCGAAGGCCAAACCTTCGGGGATACCCGCGCTCCGGCAGCGGTCCGGGTCCTCCGTCCATGAGCGCGGCACGTACAGGGCCCGGTCGATGGCAGCGTGTCCGCGGGCGGCGGAGTACACGAGATATACGGCGACTTGGGCGTTTTCGATGCGGCCGGCGGTGCCGGTGTACTGGCGTTGGACGCCGACGGTCGCCGTGCCCTTCTTCAGATCGCCCGTCTCATCGACCACGAGCACCGCCTCCGTGTCATGCAGGTGCTCGACCACGTAGGCGCGTATGTCGTCCCGGATCGCGTCGGCGTCCCATTTCGCACGGTGGAGCAGATGCTGCATGCCGTCCGGAGTGGCGTCGCCGACGTGCTCCGCCAGGGTCCAGCAGTTCTTGCGCGGCAGGTCCGACAACAGCCCGGAGACCAACCGCAGCACCCGGCGGCGGGGTTCAACTCGGGCGAACCGGCCCGCGATCCGGCTCATCAGGCCCTCGAATGCTTCCTGCCAGTGAGCAGGCACTACGCTGGCGTCCGAAGTCGCCGCGTGATCATTGGTTGTCCACACAACACCTAATGATCAACGGCGGCCTCATCTGCCTGGCCGCCACCGGAACCAGTAGTCCAGACCCTCGACCCGGTAGCGGGCCCCGGCATCAAAGCGCACCTCGCCCACCAGTCGCCTCGCATCGTCCGGCGCCTGACGGTACTGCGCCAACAGCAGGGCCAGTTCGTCGTAGCGGGCGTCGATCCCGCCCTGACCCGGGTGGGTCTCCGGCCCCACCCTCCCTGCCTCATGGCGCTCGTTCCACCTGGCGAAGATCGCCCACTGCTCGCGCTCCAGCTCCACCACCGCGAAGCTCGCGGGCCAGACGCTGTACTCGTCGGCCTCGTCAGCGTCATTCCAGTCGTTTCCCTGGAAGTAGTGGGGCTTGCCGTCGACATCGGCGAGGCCAGCGCGTGGCTCGCTGGACCACTCCAACTCGACGTACACGCGCTCGAAGCCGTCCGCGATCAGCTGCACTTCATCCCAGGTCTCAGCCACACGCGCAGGCTACCGACGAGCGGCCTCTGCATCCATGATCACGATCTACGGCTGGAGTATTAACGCAGTGAATCAGTCCGCGATCCTGAAGCTACCGAGTGCGCACCATCACGGTCTTCGTGAATCGGCGGTCCGCCCGGTACTGAAGCGGACCGCCGTCGGCGCTTAGAACTGGCTCACCCAAAGGCACCCCAGACGCTACGCTCACTGACAAACACACCGTGATGACGATCAGCGCTCGCGCTGCCTAGGGGGATAAAGTGCACACGCTCACGGGAAAGCGAGTGGCCAAGTTTGCACGAGACTTTGGCTTCGAGGGGGGCGAGGCGAAGCAGTTCGAGCTGTACGTCGCAGCCAACTACCTCTTCCCTTATGTACGGGACGATATCGAGCAGATTGAGCGCGCTGTTCTCGGCGGTGGGACCGACGAGGGCATCGACATCGCTGCCGTCGTAGTCAACGGACAGATCGTCTCGGAACCCTCAGAAATCGACGACCTTATCTCAGATCAGGCGTCCAATTCAGCGCGGGTACTCTTCATCCAGGCTAAGACAAGCGAGTCCTACGACTCTAAGCTCATCGCGAAGTTCCTCCACGGCGTCGAGGCCGTGACAAAGTACGCGATTAAGGCGAAGAGCGTCAAGCTTCCTCCGGCCCTGGTTGACCTGGCTGCTTTGATCGATCGGATCGCAGAGAACGGTGACAAGTTTCAAGACACGCGAATCCCGTGCGAACTCTTCTACGTCACCACCAGCAGCAATGACGGGAAGAGCGCACAGCAAGAACTTCAGGTCACAGAGGCGATCGATCGTATTCGAGCCCAGGGCATTTATTCAGAACCTTTGCACCTCAACACTCATGGCCACGATGCACTAGCTGCAAAGCTGAAAGAGCGTCACGGACCACAGAACATTCAGTTCAACTTTGAAAAGCGGCAGACCATCCCTGCGACTGAGCGGGTGAGTGAGGCTTACATCGGGCTCTTGTCCGGCACGGAGGTGATGAAGTTGCTGACGGATGCAACCGGCTCCGTACGACCAGGGATCTTCGACGACAATGTGCGTCTCGATCTCGGTAGCCACAACCCAGTGAATATCCGGATCACGAGAACCCTTCAGAGCGACGACCGCGAGCACTTTCCCTTCCTCAACAACGGACTCACGATCATTGCGACATCTCTCCGAGGGTCGGGTGACAGATTCTTCATCTCCGGGTATCAGATCGTAAATGGCGGGCAGACGAGTCACCAGCTCGTTAGGTGGGCGGCAAGCGACGAGGTTAAGGCCAAGCCGGCCCTCCTCTCTGACCTTTGGATCCCGGTGAAGATCGTCAGCTCAGGCGACGCTGGGGTGCGAACGAACGTGGCGATCGCTACTAACCTGCAAACTCCCATCGGCTCAACTGACATTCAGGCGAGTTCCCAGATGGCGAAAGACGTGGAAGAGTTTTTCAACCAGTCGGGCGTAAACGGCCTACGTTATCTGCGGCAGAACCAGCATGCGTCTCTTGATTTCCCGCGGACTCGCGTTGTCACGACTCCCGAACTCAACCGAGCGGTCGCTGCAACACTGTTCGGTGATTCTTTCCGAGCGATCGGTGCTCCGAAGGAGCTAGAGGTTGAGGGTTCGTTCGTTTGGGGTGAATACTCCGTTGAGGCTTACTACTACGCGGCCTGGATTTTGTATCGGGTAGACAGATTCTTCGCCCGAACACCCGACTCGACCACTCTCAAAGCCGCGAAGTATCACATCGCGATGATGGTGTCCGCTCTGATCACGCCGGAACTTGTGCCTATCTTCGAAACCTCTGAGACAGAGGCAGCAAAACAGCGGCTGAGGGGCGCTAAGAAGCTGAGGTTCAAGATTTCGGAATCGGAGAGGATTGAAGGAGCGATCACTACTGCAGTCGAGCTTGCCACCGAGCAGTTTCAGTCTGTCTTGAACGAGGGCAGGAGTTTGCGCAAGGACGATGTGCGCAGCCGTCGTAACCAGGAGGCTCTGCTACAAAAGGCCAAGGAGTCGAGCGCCGACGTTTGATGCTCGGATTTCGATACATCAGCCGAAAGTAGTCAGACGAAGAAGGCCGGGGATCGACCCTAATTGAAAATCCCCGGCCTTCTGGTCTCTGTTCTAGAGATCTTCAACGGCTGAGGTTACGGCGGTTGGAGGTCGAGTCCGGTTTTGGCGAGGAGGCTGTTGATGAGGCCGGGGCGGTATTGCATCCGTTTTAGCCGGGTCCTCACCAGGGCCGTGAGTTCGTCGAGGCTGACGCTGAGAGACGAGCGCTGAGTCCCGCTGACATCCATGGCTGACATCAACAGCAACAGACGCTGACACCCGCCCTGGCACGACCGACGCGGCCAGTCAGATCCGCAACTGAGCCGAGCAATGATCGAACTCCTAATGCGGTGCTCACGAACGAGCGCCCTCCCGGGCCGTCCTCGGGCCGTGGAAGGGCGCTCAATGGTGACCAACGCCGACAGCTCAGCAGCAGGTCAGGACGTTGATCGATAAGGCGGCCGCAGGACACGGCCGCCGATGATCAGTTGTGGCTGTGTTGAAAGGCGAGCGTGCTCGGCTGCGTCCTGGCCGGATCGCCCCCTTGTGGGCTCTTCGTATGCGTGTCACACAGTTCAGAGGCGGGGACCTGGGGGAGGGGGCACTGCATGTCGGTGTTGGGTGGCTATCCGGTAGGGCCGTCGGCCTGGGCCGTCGAGCGGTTTGGGCGGCGTGCCGGCGCGCTGGCCGCCGCTGTTCCGGTGCGGCTGGCAGAGGCGCATGAGAAGGCCCATGCCGCGCACCTCGCCGCGGGACTGAAGAAGCGGAGTCCGTACGGTGTCGCCCTCGCGGGCCTGGTGCGCGAGAACCTGGCGGAGACCGCACGCGAGCTGGGCGAAGCCGTTCGAGATGTGCGCGGGTATGAGTACGCGGTGATCAACGATCACGCACTCTTCCCCTTCCGGTACGCGGACAGGCCGAGGCCCCTGGACCGGGCCCGGCTGCCCGCCAACGCGTCGCCGACCCGGCACCGGCTGTTACGGGCCCATGGGCCGCAGCCTCCAGAAGCCTTGTTCGATGTCGACGAGGACTTGGTGACCGAGGAGTACCTGGGGCTGCACGAAGCGTTCGAGGAGCTGGGAGCTTCCACCAGGCTGGTCTGTGTCTTCTTCACGGCCGACGTCGAAAACGGCATCCATGCCATCCACTGGGGGGACGCCCACCTCGAACCCGACCGCACCTTCACCTGGCCTTACAGGGAACAGCTCCCGGTCGCTCGCGTGCGGCTGGACTGACGGGCGGTGGCGACGCTGCCTGAACACGGTCGGTCGGGGACTGTCTGAGTCCTGGGCCGTCCCTGGGCCGTCTCTGGGCCGTCCGAGGTCGACCAACGCTGACGGACGGCACCCGCGGGTGACCACCCCCACCCCGTTCCGGCCCGGGCCGGTCGTGTTGATCTGCGAGACTGGAAGGGTTATGCCGAAGCCCGGAGAACTGAGTTGACGTGCGGCAGTTCCCGCGCACCGGGGCGCACCAGGTGAGTGTCTAACTGCGTGACAACGTCCACGAACAACGGCGGACGAACGCGGACGCCTGCGGACCATCAGCACAGGTGAAGGACACTCCAGCCCAAGGTGGCACGCTCGCCCAAGTTGCTTCGGGACGAAGAAGACACTGCCCAACGCCTCGTCACCACGGTTCTGCCGTCGCAGCTTGCTCTGGCGGACGTCAATCGAGCAGCGTGGCTGAGGCCGGTGGGGGTGCAGCGAGGCATACGCGTGCGTGCTTGGTCGACGCACCCGCCGTCGTGGCTGGCTGTCGTCGGCCGAGGTTCGTGCCACTGCCGTGCCAGATGCAGCGGTCAGCCACGGTCAATGAGGGCGTCTCACAGTTGAGTTGCTCGTCATCTCACCATTCATGAAGCCCCAGGTCGTCCGGGTGGCTTGGGCAGCGGGCAGCTCGGTCGGCGATTCCGGCTCACGGACTGCACCCCTGAACCCACCCGGCTCCCCTTCGCAGCCTGAAGGGGGAGCCGGGTGGCACCGGCGAGAGACTTACGGGTAGAGGTAGAGATCTTCGACGGCTTGGCGCCGTAGTGGATGGTCCACGGCATCACCGCAAAGAGGCTGAGACTGTCGTTGAAGCGCGGTCTACCGAAGACCATCAGCCTTGAGGCATCTCAACTGCGGCCAGGTGTTATGGGACAAGCCTTAGCTTCTATGATCGGATCGAGTTCGATCGTCATGCAGAGTAGTAGTGGGGGGCCATGGCACAGTCAACGTCTGCGGCTGAAAGGGCGGTTGAGCAACTCCTCCAGCACGATAGAAACATCCTCGAACTTCGGCATGAGATTCGCCGGGCTCGTATGAGACGCTTTGTTCTAGTATCGACCTATTCGTCTGCCCCGATATTGTTATTCCTCTTGTTCGTCGGGAACACCGTTACATGGGGACGCATCGACCTTGCCCGCGTTAATACCGCATGCATACCGATCCTCATTACTCTGCTCATATTGTGCCCATTCGTTAGGTATTTCAGTTGCGGAGGGGTATTCGACGGAGTCGTCGTCGATGAGTGGAAACCTGGGCACGCAGTCAAGAAAAAAATCGACCTTGAGCTCGCGATAGAACGTAAGCGCCTGTCGGCTGCCTCAATTGACTTGCCGACAGAAACGCGCCGCCACATCTACCGAGAGACCATTCCAGGGTCAATTGATCGATACCGAACCGACGGTTTGCGATATAGACGCATCCACAACCTCTTCCAGAGCGTCATCATTATCGGCTCGCTTGCCACTTCGACGGCAGCAAGCCTTGCGGAAACCCCTGCCCCTTACAAGTGGATCACGGTTAGCACAAGCTTCTCCGTAGGGCTTGCGGCGGGATTCACGGGCTACTTCAAGTTTCGCGAACGTAGTTTCTACCTCCAGCAGACGGCCGACTCCATTGAGGAGGAGTACGACGCTGTCAACCTGAAAGTGGGGCGTTACAGAGGCAGTGTCGACGACGCAACCGCCCTACTTGAGTTTACTGAACGTGTGGAAACCCTTAAGAACGACCAACGCAAGCGGCAGCAGCAGCTTGACCAACCGACTGAGACGCCCGAGGGCTGAGGCAGTTGCCCCGAGGTCTACGTGCCGGTAGCTCTACAAGGCGCCTGCGAGGAAGGCTCGGTGGCGTTGGCGCGCGATGCGGTGGAGGGCGGTGCGGAGTTGCCGCCGGTTGCTTCCGCGGGTTTTGAGGGCGTGACAGTTGGGGCAGAGCGCGATCATGATTTCGGGGATGTCGTCGCCGCCGTTGCCGAGTTCGTTGACGTGGTCGACCTCAAGGATGGGTGCACCGGCGTCTGTGCGTTCGGTGGGGCGCCCTAGACAGTCGGGGTTCTCGCACGTACCACCGCTGCGGATGACGACTGCTTCACGCGCGGCCGGCGAGCGGAAGTAGCGGTCGACTTCGGTCCGGCGTGACCTCTGCGTGCGGCGCGAGGCCGTCCGGCCGGCGGCAGCAGCAAGTTGCCGGTATCAATCAAGGTCGCTGAGGGTCTCGGCTTCGTCCGTGTCCCCGAGGGGGGTGTTGGCCGTGTGGTCGTGCACGAGGCCATCGTCTTCGGCGAGCGCGTCGAGGACGTGCTGAGGCCAGGTGTGACGTAGGGGCGAGGCGACGGGTGCGAGGACCCAAGCGAACTCCCGTCGCACCTTCCCGTCCTCGCCGCGGCCCCAGCGGCGGTGACATTCGACGATGACGGCCCAGGATTCGAAGGTCCACTGTCCCTGGTGGGGCTTGTGCCAGTAGCGCAGGGCGCGCTGCTCTGCCTGGTAGCGCTGCATGGACTTGTTGCCGCCGCGCATCTGCTGGTCGCCGGAGAGTCCATCGCTGGCCGAACGGTCAGCTGGTGGACACCAGGCCGAGAACTCTATTACCAGTGGCACCGCACCCACACTTTTAAGGCCCGCCTGGAACCGTGACGAGTACCGCCTCGAACCGGTGCGCCTTCCCTGATTGAATCGTTGGAGCAGATCGGCCGTGTCAGATCGCACGGTCAGTACCGATAATCGACAAGAATCGCGTATCACCAAACCAGCTTCGAGCCAGGTCGAATTCGGATTGGTGGAAGTCTCGGTCGAACTCACTTAAGAGTACGTCGCAGAGCGTAAATTCGTCATACAATCTACACGCCTCCTTGGCTGAGTAGATACCATTCTGGGGAGGATCAAGCGCGATGCTCACAGCACTCGTCAGGCCCAGGTCGGCAGCCGTGGCAGTAGTGTGCACGTAGTAGCCAGCTTCGTCGTTAATGTTCGCATACATCAACCAAGGGTTGGCAACCAGGCGAATGGGTGGCATCGGGAAATCCTGTGAGCGTATGTACCACTGCGGTGCCAAGTAGGAATCAGGGTTCGCTAGAAATTTTGACACCATTCTTTCGCGCGCTTCCACGTACTTGCGCAACAGGCGAACAGCCACCTTGACGGTTGCGCCTTGTCCCACGCTCTCTGAGCCGGCCTTCTTGGAGAGTGCATTTATGATAACTCTGTCCAAGTAATCCCTATTTGCTCTCACGCTATGCACAATTCCAGCAAGGGTGGAAGGGTGACTGAATCGCTTGTCCCAAACGTCAAAAACGTCCACCAGTCGACTCGTGTCAGGCCAACCATGGCGCGCCACGTCTAGGCAAGCTTGTGAAAATCGGTAAACAGAATTTGCACGGTCAATTGGCTCACGATAGTCACCCAGTAAAGCCCAGGCTGTCAGTGTGGATGCCCGATCCCATCTCAGCTCGGTGTCACCGTATTCGAAGCATGACATCATCAACTCAAGACCACGGTCGTAAGTCGTGGACTGCTGCTTCCTCATAGCTCGCAGAAAGGACTCTGCTGCTCCTGCCCCCATGGCGGTGGCAATCTCTTGGACTTGGGTCAGCAGAGCTGAGGTTTCTGCGATATGGGCAGGCTGAAGCTCAGCAGATACACCCGGCGGCGGAGTGAAGCGCAATAGCCGCTCAAGACGATTGTATGCGCCTATCGTTCTCGCTCCAAAGAGCGCCATTGACTGCGCTGCAGATGCATCGGATTCGCGAAATTGCTGGAGTCGCAAATGGTCTGCAGGTTCGAAAACTTGATCATCCGGTATAAATGGCAGATACGGTAACTTCAGATCCGTTCCAGAAACCTGCCACAACATTTCCCGGATGGGAGCAACATAGTTTTTCCTTTGGTCATCCGTCATGCGGCACCAAAGTTTTAGCGGAACCGGCATGCTGTTCGCGGAGCGCCAGTTCTCACTTTGTCCCAGGAATGTCATGAACTGGGAGAGGTGTAACAGTGCATCGACACGCCACACAAAAACTTCAGAACCCCACGGCGAGAGCAGGAAGTCGTGAAAGTGGCGATATTCGTGCGCGAGAACGCTTATGTGAGATAGGGCGTTGGCGCTGGGATTGGAATGATCATCCAGCCGCCTGATTAAATCGGACTCAGATTCGCCAGCCATAAGACCCTTCAGGTAACTGGCAGACCGGTCCGTTGCTATTCTTAAGGTGACACCCGGGAAACGGCCGTCGAAACTTCCGAAATGTTGCTGGAGATCTGCTCCTTCACCCGGAGGTGCGACCATCAGATTGACCCAATTAGTTTCTTCAGCTTTTGACGTACCTGATCCTCTGATAGGTCGGTAGAGGATGTAAGCGTCACCCGCCCCAGGGGGCTTTCGATGATTAAGTTCCTGTTTTTCTTTCTTTTTAGTGCAGCCACCAGTCGCGGCACTAGGGCTCCACCAAAGAAGACACCTGTGAACGTCCCGACAAGTTCGGCATATTGCGCCAAGTCGAGCCGAAATTCGCTCGGATTCTCGACGGTCTTGATGTGGCTTATCTGTACAGATTCGGGGTTCTCAGTACTTGCACTAGTAAGCTCGGTCTTCACGTCATCGATGGCGTCGATAGTTGCCATGACACGAAGACGGATGCTCCAGTCCTGGGTCATACTCCCCCTCGGTTGGGTGCGCCGATGGAAAGGCGCCGCCACTTCATATATAGACGACGAGAACCCATCATGTGAAGACAACGCGCATCGGCGCTTCCGAGGTTGTCGGCGCCGCCCGGGGCAACGATGATCAATTACGCAGCCGTGCTCGACTCTCAATGCCGTACGAGGGCCAGGAGAACCCTGGGTTGCGAGTCAGAGCAGCCCGTCCGGATCGACTGAGGCGCCATGTCGGCGGGCACGGCGGGCGCCCTGCTCGGCCTGCCAGGCCCGGAACGTGCGGCGGTTCATGCGCCGCCGGAGGGCCGGAGTGTTGTTGGAGGGGGTTGCGACGGGGGCCGGGCCGAGGACGGCCAGGAGGTCGCTGGAGCCCTGGGAGTGCCAGCCGTCCGCACGGAAGGGCAAGTTCCACCCCAGTGCCTGGTGTCAGGCTGGATCGACTTGACCTAACCAGGTCGTACACCACGGGGCGAATGACCCAGAATGCGGGGGTGAGCGAGCGGAGGGCAGCCGTATCGGCCTGGCTGCCAGGGCAGTTGGAAGGTGCAGCCTGATGAGCAAGGTCCCGGAGAACGGTGAAGAGATGGCGTCCGAGGCCTCCGATGGTGTAGCCGGCGAGGCTGCTCAAGCCAAAGCCGGCCCCGTCAGGTCCGGGCCGTCCTGGAAGCAGATTGCCGTAGCGGCCGGCGGCTTTGCTGTCACCGCAGTGGGCGCAGCCGTCGTCACCCTCGTCGCGACACGCAACTCTGCACGTATGGCGAACGCGGCGGCTTACGCCCACGGCCTCCTTGACGGGGCCAAGGCCGCGAGGAGCGGTTACGACTTCGACGAGGATGACGACTACTTCGACGAGGACGACGACTAAGGACTCCTAGCAAAAAGAGTGGTTGCCACCTTGGAATGGAAGGCAGTCAGCTGGTGTTGTGCCTGCATTCGATGGATCGGGGTGAGGTGTGGGGCAGCGGAGGCCGTGGGAGGTCGATGACGGGCTGTGGGAACGGATCACTCCGCTGCTGCCGGTGATCGAACGCAGACAGCGGTACCCGGGGCGCAAACGGCTGGAGGACCGTCGGGTCCTCAACGGGATCCTGTTCGTGCTGTACACGGGGATCCCCTGGGAGTTCCTGCCACAGGAGCTGGGCTACGGTTCGGGGAGCACCTGCTGGCGCAGGTTGCGGGACTGGCATCAGACTGGGGTGTGGCAGGCCCTGCACGAACTGCTGCTCGCCGAGTTACGGGCGGCTGACCTGCTGGACTTCACCCGGGCCGCAGTCGACGGCCCACCTGCGGGCGATGAAGGGCGGTGCGAAGACCCGGCCGTCTCCAGTGGACCGGGGCAGGATGGGCAGCAAGCACCACGTGATCGTGGAAGCGCACGGTATCCCGCTCGCCGCCACGCTGACCGGCGGGAACCGCCACGACGTCACCCAGCTCATGCCC
Source organism: Streptomyces sp. GbtcB7 (assembly GCF_019091445.1). Taxonomy (NCBI): domain Bacteria; kingdom Bacillati; phylum Actinomycetota; class Actinomycetes; order Kitasatosporales; family Streptomycetaceae; genus Streptomyces; species Streptomyces sp. GbtcB7. Next base: position 195,069 of record NZ_JAGXJM010000001.1, on the reverse strand, counting down.
CTGGTACACGCTGTTCCGGCGGTCAAGGGCAAGCGCGGGCGTCCCCACCGGCGCCCCGATGTGCTGTACGCCGACCGCGGCTACGACTACGACACCTACCGCCGCGACCTGCGCGGCCTGGGCATCCGCCCGGTCATCGCCCGCCGCGGGACCGAGCACGGCTCCGGCCTGGGCGTCCACCGCTGGGTCGTCGAAGCCGCCTTCGCACTCCTGCACTGGTTCCGCCGCCTGCGGATCCGCTGGGAGATCCGCGACGACCTCCACGAAGCTTTCCTCACCCTCGGCTGCGCCATCATCTGCTGGCGCCGCTTGGCGGCAGTTCAGCGCCGCCACTCATAGACACCTGGTGGTGACTGCAGGACTTCGCTCGGCCACTCCTTCCGCACCAGTACAAGCAGCCTGCGCTGCTCGTCGATCCAACCCTCCTCAAGACTCATGGGAAGGAACACGGAGACGCACGAGCTGCCCAGATCCTCTACACGGACAGCGGCCGTCTCATGCTCTTCGTTGTACGGCTGGTTCCTGATCTCCGGGCTGTGGTCGTCATCCCTCCAGCAGATGTCCTCGCCGGCAGCGAGCAGGTCCAAGGCACGCGACCAGTTCTCCAGGTCGGAAGGGGACAGGGACATGGCCAGTCGCCCGCTGACAAAGCTGCTCGTGACAAGGACCTCTGCGTCGAACTGGTCGTGAAGATGCAGCACACCCGGCGACCGACGCCCCAGCACGCGCACCCGGAAGCTGTTGTCGCCATCCGAGAGACTGATCAGTTCCACCGTATGCCCTTTGCTTTGCCCTCCCGCATCTGCCAGGGCTCATGGTGCTGGACTGGATCTTCAGTCTCAACCAGGTTGTCCCAGCCTCATTCTGTTAGGAGTTCTTAGGACGAAGGGTGCTGTACAGCAGGGAGCCCCGAACATAGTTCGGGGCTCCCTGCTGTACTGGCCACGGCCCGACCGGGAGTTGCCCTCAACGGTCAGATGGCCGTCCCTCCTTCAAGGATGCTCTGGCGTCGCCAGACGCATTCCGCGGCTGGTCGCTACACGCAACACGTCCCCCAGTGCCGCAGCTAGCTGGGCCGTGAGAAGCGGTAGTTCGTCGAAGTCGCCCGTTCGATGATCGAGTACTTGCAGTGCGTGCTTCAGCAGTTTGGACGCCGTGTCGAGTTGATCCGCCTCGATGCGGTCCGCCAAGCGGGACATGAAACCGTCACCATCGTCGGTGCTCAGGTAGCACGGTTTACCCTCCGGCCCTACCCACGGGAGCAGTCTCAGTTCACTCTCCTCCGTCATCGCTGCGTCTGCCCTCCGGCAATTTCGAGGTTGGATGTCGGCGCGCTGCCAGGTGCCCAACCGCTCGGCGGTTCACCTTCGTCGGGTGTGGAGCAGTCGGACACCGGATGGCATGAACAGCCGCAGGCTTCGTAGATCACGGGCACGTCGATCGGAGCCGAGGCTGGGGAGGACTCCGCGCATGCGTGATGCGTGCCGATCCGGCAGGCGATCGAGCGGTAGGAGGCGCCCGAAGCGTTCGGACTGGAGGTCTGCTGTCGGGAGGGCATCAGATGGCCTCCACGAGAGTCGGCCATGCTTCGGTCGGCAGATGAGGAGCAACGGCAACCGACGGGTGCTGTCGAGCGCGCTTCTCCCAAGCCAGCATGTAGGGGCGGACGAGCGCGTTCTCTTCGCCCGTCAGCACGTAGCGATGTCTCGCCCAGTCGGAGGCCCGAGCCAAGGTGACCGTCGGCTCGTCGGCGGGCGCAACAGAAGCGGGAGCGGTCGACGGTCGGGAGGGCGTTAAAGGGCGGCGATGTCTGCCCTTGGATGAGTGCCGCGCTTTGGTGAGCGTGGCGGCATGGCGGATACGGTTGAGCACTCTGAATCAGCTCCTGTTGCTGATGGCTCGGTCCTGCGACATCGCTTGCCGTGGGACCGCTTTGCGTAAGACCGCCCAGAGAGTGCGGTCACCGAGGCTCGTGGTGAGGAGCCCGAACCGATCAGCCTCGGCCACCACTTGCAGGGCCTCCCTCCATGACTCGGCGGAGAGTTCTTCCGGCACCTCCGCTTCGACCGACGTGAACTCCTCGTGTTCCTTCACGCGTGTAGGGAGTCCGACGGCGGACAGCCGGGCAGCGATGGCCGCCGCGCGAACTCCCGAAGCGGGCACAGGGCAGCCTCCGTTAACCAGCGATCACTTTGAGTGAAGCTAGTTAACTAGATTAGAGCTAGTGGACTAGATTTTCCACATGTCTGAGCAACCGCCCTACCTCCGCATCGCCGACGAGCTCCGGCGGCGGATCGGGGAGCACGTGTGGGAGCCGGGAGACCGACTCCCCTCTCGCGTCCAGATCGGCCAGGAGTTCGGCGTAGGCGAGAACGTGGTCCGTCGGGCGCAGGAACTGCTGATCTCCCAGGGACTGCTGGAAGGCCGTGCCGGATCGGGCACGTACGTCGCCGAGCCTCAGCAACGGGTTCGAGTCGTTCGGTCCTCAGCGCGCGAGCAGCCCAACGGATCGCCGTTCCGCACGGACATGAAAGCCGTCGGCAAGCTGGGCGACTGGGAAAGCCGGACCGATGCGAAAGTGCCGGCCCCTGCGGACATCGCGGCACGGCTGGGTGTCGACGAGGGTGCCATGTGCGTCCGGACGTCGTACGAGTTCCTGGCCGACGGCAGACCAGTACAGCTGTCGACGAGCTGGGAGCCCTACGACCTCACCGCAGGCACGCTCGTCGTCCTCCCTGAGGGAGGGCCGCACGCCGGGGCAGGCGTCGTGAACCGCATGGCCGCGATTGGGATCACCGTCAGCCACGCCCTGGAGCAGCCGGAACCCAGGCAGGCGACCGCCGAGGAAGCCTCGCTTCTCGGCATCCAGAAGGCTGCGCTCGTCACGCACATCCGGCGGACCTACTACAGCAACCAGGGGCGATCCGTAGAGACGGCGGACATCGTGGTGCCCGCCGCTCACTGCGAGATCGTCTACGAGATTCCGATCGGTCGTTAGCAGCGTCGTCAGTGGCTCAGTTGGCTCAGTGGGGAAGCGGGCGTACTCAGCCCAGGACGTGCCAGCTTCGTGCCACATGCGTGCCACATCGTGCGGTCAGCCACGGTCAACGGCGGTTCGCCGCAGTCGGAATGCGCGGACGACCTGGGCAGCCGCTACGGCGGGATTGACCTGCGCCGTCCCGATCAACGGTCATGCCGCCCTTACAAGGCGGCGGTTGACGAGTCTCCGGCGGACCGACTCAACGCTCCCAGGGGCGATCACGGCCACACGAAATTTTTAAGATCAGCGAGATGTGGACGGGGATCGAGTGCCCCGCTCAAGCACCCCATAAAGGGCCTGGTCAAGCGGGATTTGAGAGCCCGATCTTGAGGGGGCTGTAAATCTCACGTGGCCCAGAGCTGGGCCGTCCTCGGGCCGTGCGAGGGCGGCCAACGACAATCGCCAACGGCCAACAACGACCAAGGGGGCGCGGCAGATTGCCGCGCCCCCTTGCTACGTCCGTGCAGCTAGACCCAGGTGTCCAGCCACATCCGGGAGCGCCACTGGTCTATGGGGATCGCGGTGCCCGTGTACAGGGGCCAGAAGTAGATGTACTGACCGGCGAAGCAAGGCAGAGTCCGCCGTCTCAGTCTCCGTCTCATTCACCGCCGTACGCGGCCGTCCGGGGCCATTCACTCCACCTCGGCGGGCACGGCATCCGTACAGCGATGAACACCGGTGAACGCATCTCGATCACGCCCTGACCAGCATGAACAAACCTGCAAAGCGAGTTGCCCGGGCTCGTTCCGTCAGGGTCACGCCCACGGCAGCCGCCACCGCAACTGGCAAAACGCGAGGACCGCCCTGGAAGGGTGCCGAATCAGGGCGACGGTCTCTGTGGTGACGACGCGTGACGGGACCCAGCCGCACCCGGAGGGCACAACGAGGGCACAACAGCTTCGCGCGGGTTCAACGGCAACCAACGCCAGCAAACGCCAACTTGCCTGGTCAGCGGCGTAGCTTGACAGTCTCCGCAGATGATGCACGACGGGGCGGCACCTCCGCACAAGGTGCCGCCCCGCTTCTTTCGTACGCCGGAGCCGTCGGCCGTCGGTGAGGGTCGGGGTCGACCGTCGGCGGCTCCGGAGTTCCGGCAGGCTAGCGGTGGTCGCTGCCCTTCGCCGTCGACGCCGCGCGGCCCGCCTCCAGGCGTGCCACCGGGATCCGGAAGGGGGAGCAGGACACGTAGTCCAGTCCCACCTCGTGGAAGAAGTGGACGGACTCGGGGTCACCGCCGTGTTCGCCGCAGACGCCGAGCTTCAGGTCGGGGCGGGTGGCGCGGCCGGCCTGTACGGCCGACTTCACCAGGGAACCCACACCGTCCTTGTCGATGGTCTCGAAGGGGGAGACGCCGAAGATCCCCTTCTCCAGGTACGCGGTGAAGAAGCTCGCCTCCACGTCGTCCCGGGAGAAGCCCCAGACGGTCTGCGTGAGGTCGTTCGTACCGAAGGAGAAGAACTCGGCGGCCTCGGCGATCTGACCGGCGGTCAGGGCGGCCCGTGGGAGTTCGATCATCGTGCCGATGGCGAGCCTGAGGTTCGTGCCGGCGGCCGCCTGCACCTCCGCGATGACCTGGTCGGCCTCCTCGCGGACGATCTCCAACTCCTGGACCGTACCGACGAGGGGGATCATGATCTCGGCCCGCGGGTCGCCCTTGGCGTTCTTGCGCTCGGCCGCCGCCTCCGCGATCGCCCGTACCTGCATGGTGAACAGGCCGGGGATGACCAGGCCGAGACGTACGCCGCGCAGACCCAGCATCGGGTTCTGCTCGTGCAGGCGGTGCACGGCCTGGAGCAGGCGCAGGTCGTTCTCGTTGGCGTCGCCGCGCGACTCGGCCAGTGCCACCCGTACGGACAGTTCGGTCACGTCCGGCAGGAACTCGTGCAGCGGCGGGTCCAGGAGACGGATCGTCACCGGGAGGCCGTCCATCGCCTCGAAGAGTTCGACGAAGTCCCGCTTCTGGAGGGGCAGGAGCTCCTTGAGGGAGTCCTCGCGCTCCTCCTCCGTGTCGGCCAGGATCAGGCGCTCGACCAGTTCACGCCGGTCACCGAGGAACATGTGCTCGGTGCGGCACAGGCCGATGCCCTGCGCGCCGAAGCGGCGGGCACGGAGGGCGTCCTCCGCGTTGTCCGCGTTGGCGCGGACGCGCAGGCGGCGGACCCGGTCCGCGTACGCCATGATCCGGTGGACGGCCGCGACCAGCTCGTCCGCGTCGTCGGCGCCCGCGTGCATCCGGCCCTCGAAGTACTCGACGACCGGGGAGGGCACGACCGGGACCTCGCCCAGGTAGACCTTGCCCGTCGAGCCGTCGATCGAGACGACGTCACCCTCCTCGATGACCACTCCGCCCGGGGCCGTCATCCGGCGCCGCTTGGTGTCGACCTCGAGCTCCTCGGCGCCGCACACGCACGTCTTGCCCATGCCGCGCGCCACGACGGCGGCGTGCGAGGTCTTGCCACCACGCGAGGTCAGGATGCCCTCGGCCGCGATCATGCCGTCCAGGTCGTCGGGGTTGGTCTCCCGGCGGATCAGGATGACCTTCTCGCCCGAACGCGACCACTTGATCGCGGTGTACGAGTCGAAGACCGCCTTGCCGACCGCCGCGCCCGGCGACGCCGCGATGCCCCGGCCGATCTGGTCGACCTTCGCCTGGTCGTCGAAGCGCGGGAACATCAGCTGCGCGAGCTGGGCGCCCGTCACCCGCTGGAGGGCCTCCGCCTCGTCGATCAGGCCCTGGTCCACCAGCTGCGTGGCGATACGGAAGGCCGCACCCGCCGTGCGCTTGCCGACGCGGGTCTGGAGCATCCACAGCTGGCCGCGCTCGATGGTGAACTCGATGTCGCAGAGATCCTTGTAGTGGTTCTCCAGGGTCTCCATGATCTGCATCAGCTGGTCGTACGACTTCTTGTCGATCGACTCCAGCTCGGCGAGCGGGACCGTGTTGCGGATGCCCGCGACCACGTCCTCGCCCTGGGCGTTCTGGAGGTAGTCGCCGTACACGCCCTGGTGGCCGGATGCGGGGTCGCGCGTGAACGCCACACCCGTGCCCGAGTCGGGGCCGAGGTTGCCGAAGACCATCGAACAGACGTTGACCGCGGTGCCGAGGTCGTGCGGAATGCGCTCCTGGCGGCGGTAGAGCTTGGCGCGGTCGGTGTTCCAGGAGTCGAAGACCGCGTGGATCGCGAGGTCCATCTGCTCGCGCGGGTCCTGCGGGAAGTCCCGGCCGGCCTCGGCCTTGACGATCCTCTTGAACTTGGTGACCAGCTTCTTGAGGTCCGCGGCCTCCAGCTCCGTGTCGACCGTGACCTTCTTGGCCGTCTTCGCCGCGTCCAGCGCGTCCTCGAAGAGCTCTCCGTCGACGCCGAGGACCGTCTTGCCGAACATCTGGATGAGGCGGCGGTACGAGTCCCACGCGAAGCGGTCGTCACCGGCCTGCTTGGCGAGGCCCTGGACCGACTTGTCGGAGAGGCCGATGTTCAGCACGGTGTCCATCATGCCCGGCATGGAGAACTTCGCCCCGGAACGGACGGATACGAGGAGGGGATCGTCGGCCTGGCCGAGGTTCTTGCCCATCGTCGCTTCGAGGGCCTCGAGGTGCGCGCTCACCTCGTCACGCAGTGCCGCCGGCTCCTCGCCGCTGCCGAGGTAGGTCTTGCACGCCTCGGTGGTAATGGTGAAGCCCGGAGGGACGGGAAGGCCCAGGTTGGTCATCTCGGCGAGGTTCGCACCCTTGCCACCGAGGAGGTCCTTGAGGTCCCTGTTGCCTTCGGTGAAGTCGTAAACGAACTTCGTCCCCTCAACGCCGCTGTCGCCGCTCTCGGCTACATGGGGATCTTTGTTTTCCGACACGAGTCTCGACTCCTCGACGTCGCGGTGGCTGCCCTGACGGCGAGGAACATACCCAGATCGAAGGCGCCTGGGTACGTCCACTTGCACGTCATGCGCCTGTAACCACCCGTCCGCCACTCGATTGAAAGTCAAGCCTTGGCAAGCGGTCACCGTCTGATGTTTTCACTTCTTGAACGAATCGACGCCCTCTGGGAGAAGTATACGCTCAGATGAGCGGTCACTGACACGTCTGAGTTTAATCGATGAACGATCAAGGGGTGGCACTGAGTGCCACCCCTTAGGGAAGTGCAGTCGCCCAAGATCCGCTCATCTGAGCGCTACCCCTATCAAGGGTGGCGAGAATCACGCAGTAAAGACGGCCTGAATTTCATCATGCGGACCACGATGTGGACGCGACGCGGACGCGACACACGGACGTCACACGCCCCGCCGAACGTCCCGCCACCCATGTGCGTCGCACAGGCGTCACACACCCAGCGCCGCCAGCCGTTCCTCCGCCCGCTCCGGCGCGTACAGGTATTCCACGACCAGCGCACCGGCCCCCACCAGCCCCGCCCGCTCTCCGAGCCGCGAGGTCACCACGTCCAGATGAGCGGTCGAACGCGGCAGCGCCCGCTGGTACAGCAACTCGCGCACACCCGTGAGGAACGGGGTTCCGGCCAGATCCCCGGCGATCATCAGCACGCCGGGATTCAGCAGGGTCACCACGGTCGCGAGTACGTCCCCGACCTGGCGCCCCGCCTCCCGCGCGAGCGCCATCGCCTCCGGGTGCCCGGCCGTCAGCAGGTCGCGCACATCCGATCCGGAGGTGGCCGGGACGCCGGACTCGGCGAGTCTGCGCGCCACCGCGCCACCGCTCGCGACGGCGGCCAGACAGCCGTACGAACCGCACCGGCACAGCGCGTCCGCGCCCACCCGGATGTGCCCGATGTCCCCGGCGCCCCCGTCGACGCCCCGGTAGATGGAGCCGCCGACGACCATGCCCGCGCCGATACCGGTGGAGACCTTGACCAGGGCGAACGCCGAACAGTCCGGATAACCGGTGCGCTGCTCCCCGTACGCCATGAGGTTGGCGTCGTTGTCGACGAGTACCGGGATCCGGGCGCCGCTCCGGGTGACCCCGGCGCCCATGGCACCACCGGCGCTCTTGATGCCGGCGTGCTCGGCGAAGGCACGTCCCAGACGCCCGCGTATGTCGTAGCCGTCCCAGCCGGGCATGATCGGCGGCTGCACCACCTTGCCGGTGTCGGTGTCGACCGGGCCCGGCACCGCGATCCCGATCCCGCACACCGCGTCCGCGCGCTGCCCGGCCTTCTCCAGCAGCTCGGCGAACCAGCGGCCGAGTTCGCCCAGTACGGCGTCCGGGCCGTCCTCGATGCGCAGGCTTCCGTGGTGCTCGGCCTGGATCTCGCCGCTCAGCGAGACGACGGCGGCCCGGCCGTGCCGGGTGTCGAGGTCGGCGGCCAGGACGACGGCGTGTTCGTCGTCGAACTCGAGGGTGATCGAGGGCCGGCCGCCCTGGGGGGAGTCCACCGGGCCGCCCGCGCCCTCGCGCAGCCAGCCCGCACGGAAGAGCCGGTCGAGGCGCTGGCCGACCGTGGCCCGCGACAGGCCGGTGGCCTGCTGCAGCGCGCCGCGCGTCGTGGCACGCCCGCTGCGCACCAGTTCGAGCAGTTCCCCGGCGCTTGCCTGATGCCCGGCCCTCATGGCCTTCGCCGCCCTTCCCGCCGTCCCCGCCATGCCTGTCATGCCCAACCCCTTGCGTTCACCAACTCTGCATTACATATTGAGTTTTGCGTGTTAAATAGACGTAACCCTACGGTAGCTAGTGCCGAACCGATCGGCCGGACGTCTTCGGGGAGACCTGAGTGGACAGCACAACCCAACTCACCATCCGCCGCACGGGGACCACCACCCCCGCGCGTACCTCGGGTTCCCCCGCTCCGCCCGGTTCGCACGAGATCACCCACTCCGGCGCGCACGTATACGATCCCGACCGGCCCGCCGGGTCGCTGCACCTCAGGGCCGCCCGGGTACTCGAAGGCAACTGGACGGGAACGTCCACGGTTCCCTCGCACGGCCTGTATCCGCACCAGTGGTCCTGGGACTCCGCTTTCATCGCGATCGGCCTGCGCCACCTGTCCCCCTTGAGGGCACAGACGGAACTGGAGACGCTGCTCGGCGCCCAATGGGGTGACGGCCGGATCCCGCACATCGTGTTCAACCCCTCCGTCCCGCTCGACGCCTACTTCCCGAGCCCCGACTTCTGGCGCTCCTCGACCGCGGGGCGCGCTGCGGGCGCCCCGCGCACCGTACAGACGTCGGGCATCGTGCAGCCACCGGTGCACGCGCTCGCCGCCTGGCTGGTGCACCAGGCCGACCCGGGTCTGTCCCGGTCGCGTTCCTTTCTCTCCCGGATGTATCCCCGGCTGGCCGCCTGGCACCGCTATCTGCTGCACCGGCGGGACCTGGGCGGCGGCGGGCTCGCCTCCGTGGTCCACCCGTGGGAGCAGGGGATGGACAACAGCCCGTGCTGGGACGCCCCGCTCAGCCGTGTCACCCCGGCCGCGCCGCGCTCCTTCCGCCGCGCCGACCTCGACCACGGGTCCGCGGAGGACCGGCCGACGGACCTCGACTACGGCCGGTACGTGCGACTCGCGACGGACTACCGGGACGGCGGGTACGCCGACGGCGCCGGCGAGTTCGCCGTCGAGGACCCGGCGTTCAACGCGCTGCTGATCGCCTCCGAGCACGCGCTCGCGGCGATCGCGCAGGAACTGGGCGCGGCGGGGACGGCGCGGCACGCCCGCGCGGAACGGTTGACAGCGGCACTGGTGGAACGCCTGTGGGACCCGGCGGAGGGGATGTTCTTCTGCCGGGATGTGTATGGCGGGGATGGGCGCGGTGGGGAGTCGTACGGCGGGGATGCGCGCGACGGGGGCGAGAGCGGTGCTCTCGGTTCGGAGCGACGCTCTCCTGAGAGCGGTGCTCTCGCCTCGGAGCGGCGCTCTGCCGAGAGCAGTGCTCACTCTACGGAGCAGCGCTCCCGCCAGAGCAGTGCTCACGCTTCGGAGCAGCGCTCTCGCGCCGGGGCGCTCATCCCCGAGCGCAGCGTGGCCGGGCTGCTCCCGCTCATCCTCCCCGCACTCCCCCGCGACATCGCCGCCACCCTGGTCCGCACGGCGGGCGGCCCGCACTTCGGGCTCGGCGGGGTCGCCCGGCTGGCGCCGAGTTACGACCTGACCGGGCACGCCTTCGACCCGCACCGCTACTGGCGCGGCCCGGCGTGGTTCAACACGAACTGGCTGCTGGAGCGCGGGCTGCGGTTGCACGGGGAGCACGGGCGCGCGGAGGAGTTGCGGGCGGCGTTGCTGGAGACGGCGGACACGTCGGGGTTCGCGGAGTACGTGGATCCGTACACCGGCGAGGCCTGCGGCGCGCTCGGCTTCAGCTGGACGGCCGCGTTGACGCTGGACCTGCTGCACGAGCCCGCGCGAGCCGACCAGGCGGATCGGTCGACGCAAGTCGTGTCCCATCCGGGGCACCGCGCGTTCGACAAGGCACAGGGCACACCGCCACACACATCGCACGCATCACACACGCCACACACGCCACACAGTTCATTCGAGACGGGCGCCAAGGGAGGGGACCGGGGATGACGGACCGGCATCATCTGCTCGTGCACGGTGGGACGTTCGCCGCCGTGGGCGACGGCGGGGACATCAGCGGGGTGCGCAGCGGCAGCTCCCCGGACGGGTTATTCGTACGGGACGCCCGGCACCTCAGCCGCTGGCAGCTGACCGTCGACGGCGCGGTGCCCGAGGCGCTGACGCCGGTCGCGGACGGCGACACGGCGCGCTGTGTACTCGTCCCGCGCGGCGGGCGCAACGAACCGCCCGCGTACACGCTCTTCCGTGAACAGGCCGTCACCGACGGCGCGTTCGTGGAGGCGCTGCGCGTCACCAGCAACCGCCCGTCGCCCACGACCGTGCGCATCGCGCTCACCGTGGACGCCGACTTCACGGACCAGTTCGAGCTGCGCTCCGACTACCGTACGTACGCCAAGATCGGCGCCGTACGAGGGCGTCAGGTCCTCGATGACGGGGTGGAGTTCAGCTACCAGCGCGGGGAGTGGCGGTCCTGTACGACGGTCACCTCCGAGCCGCCGCCGGACGGGGTCGAGGAGACCGGCACCGGCGCCCGTCGCCTCGTATGGACCCTGGACCTCGAACCACACGCCTCGGCGGAGCTTGCGCTGCGCGTGGCGGCCCGCCCGCACGGGGCGCTGAAGGACCCGGAGGTGCCCGCCTCACCCTCCGCGGCGAATGAACGACTCCTGGCGCTGGAAGGCGAGTTCGCGGACGGCGTGCCCTTCCCGACCGGCTGGCCGGAGCTGGCCGCGGCCTGCGCGCGCGGGCTGTCCGACCTCGCGGTGCTCCAGGTCCCGGCGACGGGCCCGGACGGCGAGGAGCTGCGGGTGCCGGCGGCCGGAGTGCCCTGGTTCCTCACGCTCCTGGGCCGCGACGCCCTGCTGACCTCCCTGTTCGCGCTCCCCTACCGCCCCGAGCTCGCCGCCGCCACGCTGCCCGCGCTCGCCGCGACCCAGGCGGTCGAGGTGGGAGCGGGTGCGGTGGCCCAGCCCGGCAAGATCGTGCACGAGGTGCGCCACGGTGAGCTGGCGCACTTCGGGCAGGTGCCGTACGGGCGGTACTACGGATCGGTGGACGCCACGCCGCTGTTCCTGGTGCTGCTCGGCGCGTACACCGAGCAGACGGGTGACCCGGCCCTGGCCCGGCGGCTGGAGGCCAACGCCCGGGCGGCGATCGGTTGGATGCTGGACCACGGCGGTCTGACCTCCGTCGGCTATCTCGTCTACCGCGCGGACGGCGGCGGCCTCGCCAACCAGAACTGGAAGGACTCCCCCGGCGCGATCTGCTCCGCCGACGGGAGCCGCCCCAGTGGGCCGGTGATGGCCGCGGGCGCGCAGGGATACGCGTACGACGCGCTGCGCCGCACCGCCCACCTGTCCCGTACGGTCTGGGGCGACGAGGTCTACGCCGCTCTGCTCGAACAGGCGGCGGGCGACCTCCGTGACCGTTTCCAGCGGGACTTCTGGATGAGTGAACACGCCTTCCCCGCGCTGGCGTTGGACGGTGACGGCCGTCAGGTCGACGCCCTCGCCTCGGACGCCGGGCACCTGCTGTGGTCGGGGCTGCTCGACAAGGAGTACGGCGAACTGGTCGGCCACCGCCTGCTGGAGCCGGACTTCTTCTCCGGCTGGGGTGTGCGCACCCTGGCCGCCGGCCAGCCGGCGTACCACCCGTTGTCGTACCACCGCGGTTCGGTCTGGCCGCACGACAACGCGCTGATCACGCTGGGGCTGGCTCGCTACGGCCTGCACGACGAGGCCCGGACGGTCGCCCACGCGCTCGTCGACGCCGCCACGGCCGCCGGCCACCGCCTGCCGGAGGTCCTCGCGGGGTACGGCCGCGAGACACACGGGGAGCCGGTGCCCTATCCGCACGCGTGCGTACGGGAGTCCCGCTCGGCGGCGGCACCGTTGGCGTTGCTCACGGCGGTCGGGGGCGCTTGAGGGAACCCCCGGCCCCCCGACAGGAGAGTCAGCCTCCGGACGTGTCCAGTTCGGCGTCCTCGCTGATGCCCGCGCAGTCGTACGGGTCCTTGAGCCAGCCGTCCGGCAGGACCACCCGGTTGTTGCCGGACGTGCGGCCGCGCGGGCCGTCCGCGCCCGCCGGCCAGGGCTGGTCGAGGTCCAACCCGGCGAGGCCGTCGGAGAGTTCGGCGAGGGATGACGTGATCGCGAGCCGCTTGCGCATTTCGGAGCCGACCGCGAAGCCCTTCAGGTACCAGGCCACGTGCTTGCGGAAGTCGATGACGCCGCGCGCCTCGTCGCCGATCCACTCGCCGAGCAGGGTGGCGTGGCGGACCATGACGGCCGCGACCTCGCGCAGGGTCGGGCGGGCGTAGGCGTCCTGGCGCCCCTCGAAGGCGGCCACCAGGTCGCCGAACAGCCACGGCCTGCCGAGGCAGCCGCGCCCGACCACGACCCCGTCGCAGCCGGTCTCGCGCACCATCCGCAGCGCGTCCTCCGCCGACCAGATGTCGCCGTTGCCGAGGACGGGGATCTCCGGCACGTGCTCCTTGAGGCGCGCGATGGCGTCCCAGTCGGCCGTGCCGCCGTAGTGCTGGGCGGCGGTGCGGCCGTGCAGGGCGATGGCGGTGACGCCCTCCTCGACGGCGATCCGTCCGGCGTCGAGGAACGTGATGTGGTCGTCGTCGATGCCCTTGCGCATCTTCATCGTCACCGGGAGGTCGCCCGCCCCGCTGACGGCCTCGCGCAGGATCGCCCGCAGGAGGTTGCGCTTGTACGGGAGGGCGGAGCCGCCGCCCTTGCGGGTGACCTTCGGGACCGGGCAGCCGAAGTTCAGGTCGATGTGGTCGGCGAGGCCCTCCTCCGCGATCATGCGGACGGCCTTGCCGACGGTCGCCGGGTCCACGCCGTACAGCTGGATCGAGCGCGGCTTCTCGGTCGCGTCGAAGTGGATCAGCTGCATGGTCTTCTCGTTGCGCTCGACCAGCGCCCGCGTGGTGATCATCTCGCTGACGAACAGGCCCTTGCCACCGCTGAACTCGCGGCACAGCGTGCGGAACGGCGCGTTCGTGATCCCGGCCATGGGGGCGAGGACGACGGGCGGCTGGACGGTGTGGGGGCCGATCGACAGCGGGGGGGCGGGGGCGAGGGCGGTCGTGGACATTCCCCCATTGTCGCGTACGCGGACGGGTGCGATGACTGTGGTGACTGTCATGAATGAGTGCGGTGCGCAACAAAGGAGGGTCAGGAGAGGGTCATTAGTTAGACGCACTATCGACACGGGCGTACGCTGGTGGAATGCCCGAGCTCAGCCCTCGCCACCGCCTTCTCGTCCTCGCGATCTGCTGCATGAGCCTGCTGATCGTGAGCCTCGACAACACGGTCCTGAACGTCGCCCTCCCCTCGATGCAGAAGGAACTGCACGCGAGTGTGGCGGGCCTCCAGTGGACCATCGACGCGTACACGCTGGTCCTGGCGTCGCTGTTGATGCTCGCGGGCTCGACCGCCGACCGCATCGGCCGCCGCCGGGTCTTCAAGGCGGGCCTGGTGATCTTCACCCTCGGTTCGGTCCTGTGCTCCGTCGCTCCGAACCTGGACTCGCTCGTCGCCTTCCGCATGGTGCAGGCGGTCGGCGGCTCGATGCTGAACCCGGTCGCGATGTCGATCATCACCAACACCTTCACGGACCCGCGCGAGCGCGCCCGGGCGATCGGCGTCTGGGGTGGCGTGGTCGGCATATCGATGGCCGCGGGGCCGATCGTCGGCGGCCTGCTCGTGGACTCGGTCGGCTGGCGGTCGATCTTCTGGATCAACCTCCCGGTCGGCCTCGCCGCGCTCCTGCTCACCTGGCGTTACGTCCCCGAGTCCCGCGCCCCCAAGGCCCGCCGCCCCGACCCGGTCGGACAGCTCCTCGTCATCGCGCTGCTCGGCTCCCTGACGTACGCGATCATCGAGGCGCCCAGCTCCGGCGCCCCCCAGACCCTCGCCTTCGGCGCGATCGCCGTCGCCGCGCTGCTCGGCCTGCTGTGGTACGAGCCCCGGCGCGCCGAACCCCTCATCGACCTGCGCTTCTTCCGATCGGCGCCGTTCAGCGGGGCCACGGTCGTCGCCATCAGCGCGTTCGCCGCGCTCAGCGGGTTCCTGTTCCTCTCGACGCTCTACCTGCAGAACGTGCGCGGTCTGGACGCGCTGCACGCGGGCCTGTGGATGCTGCCCATGGCGGTCATGTGCTTCGTGTGCGCGCCGCTGTCGGGGCGGCTGGTCGGCAACCGGGGGCCGCGACTTCCCCTGCTGATCGCGGGGGTCTCGATGACCGCGAGCGGGATCCTCTTCGCCGCGTTCGAAGGCGAGACGTCGAACGTCACGCTCGTCATCGGGTACGTCCTCTTCGGCCTCGGCTTCGGCTTCGTGAACGCCCCCATCACCAACACCGCCGTCTCCGGCATGCCCCGCACCCAGGCCGGGGTCGCTGCTGCCGTCGCCTCCACCAGCCGCCAGATCGGCGGCACCCTCGGTGTCGCCGTGGTCGGCGCGGTCCTGGCCTCCGGCATCCAGGCCTCGGCGTACCGTGAGACGTTCGTGACGGCCGCCCGCCCCGGCTGGTGGATCCTCGCCGGCTGCGGTCTCGCCGTGCTCGTCCTGGGCGCGCTGACCAGCGGACGCTGGGCACGCGGGACGGCCGAGCGGACGGCACGGCAGCTGGAGTCGGCGGAGGTCCCGGACTCGGTGAGCGTCCGGGCCTAGGCGGGCCCCAGGCCCTGTCGGCCTAGGCGGCTTCCGTCTCCGCCGTCAGCGCGATCTCGTGCAGCTTCCTCAGGCGTTCGCGGCTCTGCTCGTCCACGGGGGCGTACGTCACCATGCGGGCGCCCATGTCGGGGGCGAGCCACAGGTCGGTGTGGTCGACGGTGAGCAGCCCGACGTACGGGTTCAGGAACTGCTTGGTCTTGCTGCGCGAGCCGCCGTACACCTCGTACCGCTCCCAGATCTCACGGAACTCCGCCGACTCCGTCCGCAGTCGTTTGACCAGCAGCTTCCAGGCGGGCTCGCCGAGGTGGCCGGCCATCGAGCCGCGCAGCTTGGCGGCCATCACGCGCATGGTCTCGTCGAGGAGCACGATCGACTCGCGCCACTCCGGGTGGGTGTAGGCGAGGATCATGCAGTTGCGGTCCTCGGGCGGTACGGCATCGAGGTCACGCATCATCAGCCGGGCGTACGTGCGGTTGTAGGCCAGGATGTCGTAGCGGCTGTTCTGGATGCAGGCCGGGACCGGCTCCAGCTGGGACAGCACCTCGAGCAGGGCCGGGGTGAGGGTCGGGCACGGCGCGGCGGGCGTGGGGTCGACGGCTCCGGCCAGCCGGAAGAGGTGGGCGCGCTCGCTGGAGTCGAGCAGCAGGGTGCGGGCCAGCGCGTCGAGGACCTGTTCGGAGACCTGGATGTCGCGGGCCTGTTCGAGCCAGGTGTACCAGGTGACGCCGACGGCGGAGAGCTGCGCGACCTCCTCGCGGCGCAGGCCCGGCGTGCGCCGGCGGCGGCCGCGGGGCAGTCCGACCTGCTCCGGTGTGATGCGCTCACGGCGATTGCGCAGGAAGGTGGCGAGCTCGTGCCGCCGGATCTCGCTGCCGCGGGGGGCGGCGGAGCCGTGCGGCTCGGGGTCCACCGGCCGGGGAGAAGCCACGGACACCGCCCGCTGAGCAGGGTCGATGGCCTCCACCGGCCGGGGAGCGGTGCTCTCCTGCGTCATCGTCGTCATGCCTCCAGCCTGCCGTTCGCCGAAACCTGTTGCCAGGTAGTGCTTCTACCAGGATAAGGACACTCTGGTACCAGTCTGAGGTCAGGAGAAGTCTGGAGGACGTGACCGAAACCGGAACCCTCAGGACTCCAGTCCGCTCGCCCTCCGCGGCACCCGTGCTCAGCGGCCTCGGCCTCTTCACCGTGCTGCTCGGGGCGGCACTGCCCCTCATCGACTTCTTCATCGTCAACGTAGCCCTCCCGACCATCGGCCGGGACCTGAACGCGAGCGAAGCCGTCCTCGAACTCGTCGTCGCCGGGTACGGAGTCGCGTACGCCGTCCTGCTCGTCCTGGGCGGCCGCCTCGGCGATCTCTTCGGGCGACGCCAGTTCTTCCTCGGCGGCATGGCGGCCTTCGGCCTGACCTCCCTGGCGTGCGGGCTCGCGCCCAGCGCCTGGACGCTGGTGGCGGCGCGCGTCGCGCAGGGCGCGGCGTCCGCGGCGATGCTGCCGCAGGTGCTCGCCACCATCCAGGCGGCGACGGCCGGCCCGCACCGCGCCAAGGCCATGGGCCTGTACGGGGCCACGGCCGGTCTGTCCATGGTGGCCGGGCAGATACTCGGCGGCCTCCTCGTCGCGGCGGACATCGCGGGCACCGGCTGGCGCGCGGTGTTCCTCGTGAACGTGCCCGTCGTGATCCTCGGCCTGATCCTGGCCACGCGTGCCGTCCCCGAGACACGCTCGCAGAACCCGGAGCCGATCGACACCCCCGGCACGGTGCTGCTCGCCGTGTCCCTTCTCGCGCTCCTCGCCCCGCTCACCGAGGGCAGGGCGGCGGGCTGGCCCCTGTGGACCTGGCTGTCGCTGGCGCTGTTCCCCCTCGCGGCCGCGGCGTTCTACTTCGTCGAGCGCCGGGAGGACCGCCAGGGCCGTACGCCCCTGGTGCCGCCGAGCCTGTTCGCGCTGACCTCGCTCCGCCGGGGCCTGATCATGATCGTGCCGTTCTCGATCGGCTTCAGCGGCTTCATGTTCGTGATCGCGGTGGCGCTGCAGCGGGGTGCGGGCCTCGGTCCCGTCCCGGCGGGCCTGGCCCTGGCACCGATGGCCGCGGTCTTCTTCGTCGTCTCCCTCTGCGGCCCCCGGCTGATCGCCCGCTACGGCACCCGGATCGTCACCGCGGGCGGGCTGATCCAGGCGGTGGGCGTGGGCCTCATCGCGCTGGCCGCCTGGCGGTCCTGGCCTGACCTGGGCGTGTGGCAACTGCTGCCGGGCGCGGCGGTCGCGGGCGCGGGCCAGGCACTCCAGCTCCCCGTCCTCATCCGGATCATCCTCTCCGAGGTCCCGCCCGCCCGGGCCGGCGTCGGCAGCGGCGTCATGGCCACCACCCAGCAGTCGGCCCTCGCCGTCGGCGTCGCCACCCTGGGCACCCTCTTCCTGTCCCTCGCCTCGAGCGACGGCATGCGGGACGCCCTCGTCACCACCCTCCTGGTCCAACTGGCGGGCGTGGCCCTGACGACGGCCCTGAGCCTGCGACTGCCGCGCACGATCAGCTGAGCTGTGGGGGCAGTTGAAGCATCCGCTTCATGACGGGGACGGGCAGAGCCGGGTGCCGGGCCGCGGGCTCCGCGGTGTCGGGGTCGCGCAGCAGCCGGACGACGACCCGAGCGGGAAACCGCGCGTGCCAGAAGGCCGCCTGGCGTATGTGGCCGTGCGGGTCGTCCAGCAGCCGTACCGCCGACGCCGCCGTCAGCCGCGGGTCCTTCGCCGCCCGGTATCTGACCTCCTCGTCCGGGTCCCGGCTGAACCGCTCCACCAGTTCGGGCGTCGACTCCGGGTCGTCCAGGGCCAGTTGGCGCATCCGCGGGTTCGGGTCGTCGGCGTGACGGAGGAGGTCGTGGCGGGGGAAGTTCGGGTGGCCGTGCGGACGGTCGGGGGCGCTGAGGCTCCCGGTCCACCACTGCCACACCCGCAGCAGCATGTCGGCGGGCGCGTCGTCGCAGGACTCGGCGAGGAAGAGCTGCACGACACGGTCCTCGTCCCGGGCGAGGAGTTCCACGACGTCCGGCGGAAGACGCTTGGCGCGGGCGACGCTGCGGCGTACGAGGGGGTGGGCGGAGGCGGCCAGGCGGCGCAGGGCGGCGGGGTCGTCGTGCAGGTCCAGGACCCAGTCGAGCGGGTAGTGGTGCAGGCGCGGATCGAAGTCGATGTCGATGCCGGCTCGTTGTTCCTCGGTGAGGTCGGGTCGCGTGGAGACCGCGAAGCGGACGGACTCGTCCTGGTCCCGGCCGAGGAGGGCCACCAGGTCCGGGTCGAGGCCCGGGCCGCCCGCGAGGGAACGGCGCAGGGCGGGATCGCCGTGGTGGGCCAGGTGTTCGACGAGGTCGCGCTCCAGACGGCAGGTCCTCACGGCACGGTCCTGGAACCCCCCGTAGGCGGTGTCGGAGGCGAAGTCGGCGGCGAGGAAGACGGACCGGGGCATCGGATGGTCCTGGTGGTGCCGGAGCAGGGCCTCCGCGCGGACCTTGCCGCTGGGGTCGCCGAGCAGCTTGTGCCGGGTCTCGTTCGGGAGGTGGGGCCAGGCCCGCCGGCAGGCCGCGGCCCGCACCTCCCACGCGGGGTCGGTGGCCAGCACGGTCAACAGGTGCGCGGACAGCCCGGACAGGCGGGCGGTCTCCGCACGGATCCGGGCGGAGGGATCCACGGCGAGCCGCTCGTACCCGGGTCCGGTGAGCTCGGCACGCCGGTCCGCCGCGAGCATGGTGAGGATCCACCGGTGCCGGTCGTTCTGCTCGGCGAGGATCAGGCGGGTCCACTGGTCGGCCGTGATGTTCTGCTGGGCCTCGGCCAACTGTGCCCGTATCTGCCAGTCCGGGTGGACGATGGCGGCCTCCACGGCCGCCGTCGGCATCGCGCTGTACTTGAGGTAGGTGGACCGTCCCAGTAGACCGGCGCGCAGGTCATCGGGGGTGGCCGGGTTGAGCGCCAGCCCGTCCGCCCATGACGTGAGGAGCCGCTCCGAAGGGTCCAGCCCCTCGAACGCCGACTCCCAGACAGCGGCCCGCTCCTCAGAAGTCTCCCGGGCCGTCGCCCGCGCGGCCGCCTCCCGCCGCTCCTGCATCCGATCCACGACGGCGAGCCGGATCCCGTCGTCCTCAAATGTCGTACCCAGCAGGCTGTCGCCATCTATGGAGAGCGCGACGAACTTCGGCTCGCCGGGCCGTTCGCCCAGCACTCCGGCGAGGTCCCACCGGTCGGTGAGCCGGACCGGCGTCCAGTCCCAGGGCGCGCTGCCCGTGCAGTGGCCTGCGACGTCGATGAGGAAGACACCGTCCTCGTCGAGGACCCCGCCCGCGACCGCCAGACGGTGCCACTGCGCGTTGAACTCGCCGATCGGGTCCGCCCGGTCACCGGCCACGCGCAGCACCCGCTGCGCGTCACCCGGGACAGCCGCACGCCACGCGAACCGGGGCGACGGCACCTCCTGGACCCGTCGCTCCCCGACGACTTCCAGCCCCGCCCGCCGCAACAGCTCCCCGAGCTCGGCTGTCCCACGCGTCATGAATACGACTCCTCAGCGACGGAAGTGACGGACCAGGCAGAAGGGATGTCCTGCCGGATCGGCGTAGATGTGCCAGCCCCGCCCGTCGGAGACGTCGAGCGGCGTCGCGCCCAGAGCCAGGACCTGTTCCCGCGCTCGGTCCAGGTCGGGGACGCCGAAGTCCAGGTGGAACTGCTGGGGGCGGGCGGGATCGGGCCACTGTGGAGGCCGGTACTCCGTGGCCGGCACGCGCTGGAAGGCGAGCACGAGACCGGACGGCGTGTGCAGCGTCGACCAGGCCTCGTCGAGTGCCCAGCGCCGGTCCGGCCGGTTGACGGTGCCGCCGAGCAAGTCCTCGTAGAACTCGGCGAGTCGGAGCGGATCGGGACAGTCAAGGACCACGCACTGCAGTTCGGCGATCACGCGCCGATCCTAGGTCGGCTCCCAGGGCGGGCGAGTGGGGCGGCCAGGGTCTCCGGCTGGTGGGCGCGGCGTAGGGCGTTCGCGACGAAGCCGTTCGCCTTCAGTTCCTCGACGAGGTCGTGGAGGAAGCGGACGGTCTCGGGGTGGCGGGTCCTCGTCGTGCCGACCGCTTGGCGGATCTGCATGAACCGGTCCTCGATCAGGCGGAGTTCGGGGTGTGCCGCGACGAACTCGGTCATCGGCTGCCTGATCCCGGCCGCGACCTCCAGCCCCTCGGCCCGAAACGCCTCGACCCCGTCCTCCCCGCGCACCACGCTCGCGTGCCGAAGCGTGCGGGAGAGGAAGAGGTCGTAGGCGGACCCGCGCTTCACACCGATCCGTACGCCGGGACGGTCGACCTCGGCGACGGTCGTCAGGTCCGAGTCGCGGGGGACGGCGTACACGCCCTCGATCACGACGTACGGCGCCGTGAACGCGACCTCGGCCTCCCGCGCGGGCTCGACGGCCAGGAAGCAGAGGTCGGCACGGCCCTCCGCCATCGCCTCGTACGACTTGCGGGCCGCGTCGAAGCACAGGAGTTCCACGGGGACGTCGAGGCGGGCGGCGATCTCCCGCGCGAGGTCGACGGTGATGCCGGCCGGGGCCGTCGGTGTGCCCTGGGCCAGCACGGGATTGCCCAGGTTGATCGAGGCCCGCAGGGTGCCGTGGGGCGCGAGGTCCTTGGCGATGGCGGGAGTTCCGGTCGTCATGAGCGGAGTCTAGATCGGGGGCGGTGCGGCAGTGCGGAGGGTGGGCAGGCGGAAACGGATCGTGATCGCGTACGACCACGCGGTGAACTCGCGGCCGAAGAACCCCCGTTGATCTTCCCGATGCTGCACACTCCTTGCTGCGAAAGGCTTGCCGCCAACGCCTTGCCGGGCAAGCGGAGCGGTAACACCTGGAGGTGTCATGCTGCAGATCAACACGAGCAAGGTAAGCCGCTGGGACCAGCACGGCCGCGAGCACGTCGTCCATGTCCAGCGCGCCGGTGTACAGCGCACGATCAGATGCGACACCTGCGGCTGGCGCAAGGGCGCGCAGTTCCTGCCGTGGCTGAAGGCGGAGGAGCACCTCGCCGAGGCGCACCAGGCGACGGTGGACCCGACGGAGGGATAGTCCTCCGCCGGGGCCACGGGTCCACCGGTCCGTCGGGAACACCGGTCCGTCGGGGCCGTGGATTCAGTCGATTCGGCGGCGCAGTCCGCGCAGGACGAGGGTGACGACCGTCGAGAACTCGGCCTCGATGCCCGGCTGTTCCCACTCGTGGGCGTAGGCGGGGTCGTGGAAGCGGTTCGTGGCGTGGAAGACGGCGCGTGCCGTCGCGACGGAGTCGCCGTCCACGGTCATGAAGTCGCCCTCCATCACGCCGCGATGAATGATGTCCGAGAGCTGGTCGACCAGCTCGGCGACGTGCTCCTCGACCACCGTGCTCGCCTCGTCGAGCAGCACCGAGTACGTGGCGAACAGCTCGGGATCGTCGCCCGCCTTGTGCCGCTTGGCGGTGAACAGCGTCGCCAGCCAGTGTTCGAGCGCCTCCGGGGGTGGCGTGGACGACGGCCTGGCGATCTCCGCGAGTATCTGCGACGTACGGTCCAGCCAGCGCTTCGTGACCGCCTCCCGCAGCGCCGCCTTCGTACGGAAGTGACGGTAGACGCTGCCGTGGCTGACGCCGAGTGCGCGGGCCACGTCCACCACGGTGGCCTTCGCGGGGCCGTGGCGGCGCAGCGCCTCCTCGGTCGCCTCGAGGATGCGCTCGGCGGTCAGTGCTTCGGTGGTCGGTGCCATGTCGAAAACCGTACCTGGCTGCACTGTCAGCGGTCGGTGCCGAGATGCGACATCTGCGCCGCCGGGTAGCGGTCACCCGCGGCGGCGTCCGCCGGCACGGCCTGCTCGATCGCGGCGAGGTCGGCGTCGTCGAGCGTGACGTCCAGCGCGCCGAGCGCCTCCGTCAGCCGCTCCCGGGTCCGCGCACCGACGAGCGGCACGATGTCCTCGCCCCTCGACAGCACCCACGCGATCGCGATCTGCGCCACGCTGACGCCCTTCTGCTCCGCGATCTTCCGCAGCGCCTCGACGAGGGAGAGGTTGTGCTGGAGGTTCTCGCCCTGGAAGCGGGGGCTCATGGAACGGAAGTCGGTCGGGGCCAGCTGCCGGTCGGCCGTGAAGTGGCCGGAGATCAGCCCGCGGGACAGCACGCCGTACGCGGTGATCCCGATGCCCAGCTCACGGGTGGTCGGCAGGACCTCGTCCTCGATGCCGCGCGAGATCAGCGAGTACTCGATCTGGAGGTCGGAGATGGGGGCGGTGGCGGCGGCCCGGCGGATGGTTTCGGCGCCGACCTCGCTCAGACCGATGTGCCTGACGTGCCCCTTCTCCACAAGCTCGGCGATCGCGCCGACCGTCTCCTCGATCGGGACGTTCGGGTCGAGCCGCGCGATCCGGTACACGTCGATGTGATCGACGCCCAGGCGCTGCAGCGAGTACGCGGCGAAGTTCCGCACCGCGGCGGGGCGGCCGTCGTATCCGGACCAGCCGCCGTCCGGGTCGCGCAGGGCGCCGAACTTGACGCTGGTCAGCGCCTGCTCGCGCAGGGCCGCCGGAGCCGCGCGCAGGGCCTCGCCGATCAGCATCTCGTTGTGGCCCATGGCGTAGAAGTCGCCGGTGTCGAGGAGCGTCACGCCTGCCTCGAGGGCGGCGTGGATGGTCGCGATGGACTCGGCCCGGTCCGCCTCGCCGTACAGCGCGGACATGCCCATGCAGCCGAGACCGAGGGCGGAGACCTGGGGGCCGGTGGTTCCGAGGGGGCGGTTTTGCATGAGGACTCCCTGGTGTCCCTTGAAGGATTGGTGCCCTTTCACGATGGCATGACAGATGACAGATTTCAATATCTGTCATCTGTTATCTGTCATCCCATACTTGTCACCCGTCATCCGTCATCCGTCATCCGTCATCCGTCATCCGTCACCTGCCATCCGTCACCCGCCATCCCCCACCCCACTTTGGTCCAGACCTATTGACGACAGGTCTGGACCGCGGGCACTGTCATGCCTACGACACCTCACCGCACCCCCCACCGGGAGGCCTCGCATGATCCGTCGGAAGCTGCGTCTGTTCGCCCTCGCACTCACCGCAGCCGTCCTCGCCCCACTGTCGGTCGCCACCGCCCCCACCGCATCCGCCGCCGACACCTGCGCCGTGAAGTCCCGCCCGTCCGGGAAGGTTCTCCAGGGCTACTGGGAGAACTGGGACGGCTCTTCCAACGGAGTGCACCCGCCGTTCGGATGGACGCCGATCACCGACTCCCGTATCGCCGCGCACGGCTACAACGTGATCAACGCGGCGTTCCCGGTCATCCGCTCCGACGGCACGGCGCTGTGGGAGGACGGGATGGACACCGGTGTGAAGGTCGCGACGCCGGCGGAGATGTGCGCGGCCAAGGCGTCCGGGCAGACGATCCTGCTGTCGATCGGCGGGGCGGCGGCGGGCATCGACCTCAGTTCCTCCGCCGTCGCCGACAGGTTCGTCGCGACGATCGTGCCGATCCTGAAGAAGTACAACTTCGACGGTATCGACATCGACATCGAGACGGGCCTGGTCGGCAGTGGCAGCATCGGTCAGCTCTCCACGTCCCAGGCCAACCTGATCCGGATCATCGACGGCGTGCTGTCGCAGATGCCGGCCAACTTCGGGCTGACCATGGCGCCGGAGACCGCGTACGTCACGGGCGGCAGCATCACGTACGGCTCGATCTGGGGCGCGTATCTGCCGATCGTCAAGAAGTACGCGGACAACGGGCGCCTGTGGTGGCTGAACATGCAGTACTACAACGGCAGCATGTACGGATGCTCCGGGGACTCCTACTCCGCGGGCACCGTCCAGGGCTTCACCGCGCAGACCGACTGCCTGAACAAGGGGCTGGTCGTGCAGGGCACCACCATCAAGGTGCCCTATGACAAGCAGGTCCCGGGTCTGCCCGCCCAGTCGGGCGCCGGCGGCGGCTACATGTCACCGAGCCTGGTCTCCCAGGCGTGGCGGCACTACGGCACCGGCCTCAAGGGCCTGATGACCTGGTCGATCAACTGGGACGGCTCGAAGAACTGGACCTTCGGCGACAACGTCAAGGCGCTGCAGGGCCGTTGAGAACCAGGACGACTCGGGGAGCAGTCCACTGAGCAGTCCACTTCCAAAGCACCGCAGCAGTCTCAGCGCACCGCCGCAGTCTCAGCGCACCGCCGCAGTTCTCAGCGCGCCGCCGCGGTGAAGCCCGGAAGGATGAGGGTGAGCCAGCGATCGCGGACCTCGCGTGGCTGGTCGAGGGGAGCGGTGGCCAGCAGGAGGTAGAAGTCGGCGACGGTGACGTCCGAGTGGAGGTCACCGTCCGCCTGGCCGGCGGTGATGAGCTCGGTCAGCGCGGCGGCCGCACGCGTGTCGTTCTCGGGCGCGTACGAGGCGCCGACTCCCTGCGCGGCGGCCTTCACCGCGTGGTCCTGGGCCGCGGCCTCGATGACGCGGGAGACGAGCGCGGTGAGCTCGGTCATGGCGTGCTCCCCCGCCCGCACGCGGTCCGCCGCCTCCTCCACGGCGAGGGTCATCCGCTCGACATGCCGGGACAGGACCGCGCCGACGAGATCGGTCTTCGTGGGGTAGTGCCGGTAGAGCGTGCCCACCGCCACCCCGGCAGCCTCGGCGATCGCGTCCATGGGGACCTCGGGGCCGTGCCGGGTGATCAGCAGGTGCGCCGCGTCGAGGATCTTCTTGCGGTTGCGGACCGCGTCGGCGCGCAGCGGCCGGGCCTGGGTCATCGTGCCCTCCAGTCTCATCGAGGAGTCAAGCCTATGCGGTTCGCTTGCAGGAAAGTGAACCATGATTCATGATGAAGATGAGCCATGGTTCATCTTTACCTGGCGTTCCCGCCCCGCGAGGGGCCGACTCAAAGGTTTGCCCCATGTCCAGCAAGGTCGCCCTGGTCACCGGTGCCTCCTCCGGTATCGGTGAAGTCACCGCACTCAAGCTCCAGGAACTCGGATACACCGTGTACGGCGCTGCCCGCCGGGTGGAACGGATGTCCCGGCTCGCCGAGGCGGGCGTCCACGTCCTGCCCATGGACGTCACCGACACCGCCTCGATGCAGGCGGGTGTCGACGGGATCATCGCCGAATCGGGCCGTATCGACGTCCTGGTGAACAACGCGGGGTACGGGTCCTACGGGGCCATCGAGGACGTACCGCTGGACGAGGCGCGGGCCCAGTTCGAGGTCAACATCTTCGGTGCCGCCCGGCTGATCCAGCTCGTGCTGCCGCACATGCGGGCGCAGCGGAGCGGCACGATCGTCAACATCTCGTCCATGGGCGGCAAGATCCACACCCCGCTGGGCGGTTGGTACCACGGGACCAAGTTCGCCCTCGAAGGGCTCAGCGACTGCCTGCGCATGGAGCTCAAGCCGTTCGGCGTCGACGTGGTCATCGTCGAGCCCGGAGCCATCAGGACGGAGTGGGGCGGCATCGCCGCGGACAACCTGCGCAAGACCTCCGGCGACACCGCGTACGCGAGGCAGGCCGACGCGATGGCCGAGTCCCTGGGCTCCGAGAGCACCGCCCGCCGCAGCTCCCCGCCCTCGGTGATCGCCGACACCGTCGCCAAGGCCGTCACGGCTCGCCGCCCCAGGACCCGGTACGCCGTCGGTTTCGGGGCCAGGCCCCTCATCTTCCTGCGCCGCGCCCTGCCCGACCGCGCCTACGACGCGCTCGTCGCCCGCGCCATGGGCACACCGACCGGCGCTCGCCGCTAGGACCTGTCCGACCACTGGGACCTGTCCCACAGCTGGGACCTGTCCGGCCGCCCCGGCCCGTCTTCGGATCGGCCCGGGGCCGGGGTCGTGCGGAATGTCCGGCGATCCAAAAAAGCCCCCGGTTCCCGCATCACGGGAACCGGGGGCTTTTCATGGACAGGCCCGGTCAGCAGCCGATCAGGCGCGCGGCCAGGTAGCCCTCGATCTGGTCGAGGGAGACGCGCTCCTGCTTCATCGAGTCGCGCTCGCGCACCGTGACGGCGTTGTCGTCGAGGGTGTCGAAGTCGACCGTGACGCAGAACGGGGTGCCGATCTCGTCCTGGCGACGGTAGCGGCGGCCGATGGCGCCCGCGTCGTCGAAGTCGATGTTCCAGTGCTGGCGCAGGGCGGTGGCGAGACCCTTGGCCTTCGGGGACAGCTCGGGGTTGCGGGAGAGCGGGAGGACGGCGACCTTGACCGGCGCGAGGCGCGGGTCGAGGCGCAGCACCGTGCGCTTCTCCATCTTGCCCTTGGCGTTGGGGGCCTCGTCCTCGACGTAGGCGTCCAACAGGAACGCCAGCATCGCGCGGCCGACACCGGCGGCGGGCTCGATGACGTACGGAGTCCAGCGCTCGCCGGCCTCCTGGTCGAAGTAGGAGAGGTCCTGGCCGGAGGCCTTGGAGTGGGCGCCGAGGTCGTAGTCGGTGCGGTTGGCGACGCCCTCCAGCTCACCCCACTCGTTGCCGCCGAAGCTGAAGCGGTACTCGATGTCGGCGGTGCGCTTGGAGTAGTGGGAGAGCTTCTCCTTGGGGTGCTCGAACCAGCGCATGTTCTCTTCGCGCAGACCGAGGCCGGTGTACCAGTTCCAGCGCTCCTGCATCCAGTACTCCTGCCACTTCTCGTCCTCGCCCGGCTTGACGAAGAACTCCATCTCCATCTGCTCGAACTCGCGGGTGCGGAAGATGAAGTTGCCGGGCGTGATCTCGTTGCGGAAGGACTTGCCCATCTGCGCGATGCCGAAGGGCGGCTTGCGGCGCGAGGTCTGCTGGACCTGGGCGAAGTTGGTGAAGATGCCCTGGGCCGTCTCGGGGCGCAGGTAGGCGACGGAGCCGCTGTCCTGCGTGGGGCCGAGGTGGGTGGTGAGCAGGCCCGAGAACTGCTTGGGCTCGGTGAACGTGCCCTTGTTGCCGCAGTTGGGGCAGTTGAGGTCGGCGAGGCCGTTCTCCGGGAGGCGGCCGTGCTTCGCCTCGTAGGCCTCCTCCAGGTGGTCGGCGCGGTAGCGCTTGTGGCAGGAGGTGCACTCGGTGAGCGGGTCGGTGAAGGTGGCGACGTGCCCCGACGCGACCCATACCTCGGTCGCCAGGATCACCGACGAGTCGATACCGACGACGTCCTCGCGGGAGGTGACCATGTAGCGCCACCACTGGCGCTTGATGTTCTCCTTGAGCTCGACGCCGAGCGGGCCGTAGTCCCAGGCGGCACGCTGTCCGCCGTAGATCTCACTACTGGGGAAAACGAAGCCACGGCGCTTGCTCAGGCTGACGATGGTGTCGATCTTGTCGGCGGCCACGGTGCTCTCTTCATTACGAACGGACGGCAGCGAATGATTCAGGTTACCGGCGCCGCCCACCCTCGTATCAAATCGGTTCGGGGACACCTCGCCTCATCGTGCCCCTTACCGGCTCATTCGCCGCCTCGTTTACCTAGGGCTTACCGAAGGCTTGTTGACAATCGTTTCCAGATTTGTTGAAAATGACTGTCATGAACGTACGACGGCGCCTCGCCGCTTCTCGAATAAGCACTGCCGGGTCCGCGGCCCTGGCAGCCACCGCCGTCGGCCTCGGCGCCCTCACCGGCTGCTCGGTTTCCACGGCGGCCGGCGGCAAGAGCGACGGGAAGCTCGACATCGTGGCGTCGTTCTACCCCATGCAGTACCTCGCCGAGCAGATCGGCGGGACGCACGTGCACGTCACGAGCCTGACCCAGCCCGGTCAGGAGCCGCACGACCTGGAGATCAGCGCCCGGCAGACCGCGCAGCTCCAGTCGGCGGACGCCGTCGTCTACCTCAAGAACCTGCAGCCGGCCGTCGACGACGCCGTGGCGCAGTCCGAGGTCAAGACCAAGATCGACGCCGCGTCGCTGACGACCCTGGAGAAGCACGGCAACGAGGTCGGCGGGCACGCGGCCTCGCACGACAGCTCCAAGGGCGAGGAGTCCGGCTCCGCCGACCCGCACATCTGGCTCGACCCGGTGAAGTACGGCCAGGTCGCCGAAGGGGTCGCCAAGGCCCTCAAGAAGGCCGACCCGAAGCACGCCGCGGACTACGACAAGAACATGGCGGCACTGCGGAAGAAGTTCGCCGATCTCGACACCCAGTACAAGACCGGGCTGGCGAACACCAGGACCAAGGTCTTCATCACCACGCACGCCGCCTTCGGCTACCTCGCCGAGCGCTACGGCCTCACCGAGGAGGCCATCAACGGTCTGGACCCGGAGTCGGAGCCCAGCGCGAACCGCGTGAAGGACCTTGAGAAGATGGCGAAGGCCGACGGCGTCTCGACGGTCTTCTACGAGACGCTCGTCAGCGACAAGACCGCCAAGACCATCGCAGGCGACGCGAACCTGAAGACGGACGTCCTCGACCCGATCGAGGGCATCACCGGCAAGTCCAGGGGCAGCGACTACTTCCAGGTCATGGAGTCGAACCTGAAGGCGCTGCGAACGGCGTTGGGCGCCAAGTGACACCCAGTCCGAGTTCCAGGAGGACAGCGTGAGCGAGCCCGTCATATCCCTGCGCGGCGTGACCGCCGAGCTGGGTTCGCGCCCCGTCCTGCGCGGCATCGACCTCACCGTGCACCGCGGTGAGGTCGTCGCGCTGCTCGGCGCCAACGGCTCCGGCAAGTCGACGGCCATCCGCAGCGTCATCGGCCAGGTCCCGGTCAGCGGCGGCGAGATAGAGATCTTCGGCACCCCGCGGCGCCGCTTCCGCGACTGGAAGCGGGTGGGGTACGTGCCGCAGCGCACGACCGCCGCGGGCGGCGTGCCCGCCACGGTGACCGAGATCGTCGCCTCCGGCCGGCTCTCCCGCGCCCGCTTCGGCGTGCTGCGCAAGGCCGACCACGAGGCCGTACGGCACGCCCTGGAGCTCGTCGGCATGGCGGACCGCGCCAAGGACTCGGTGAACGCCCTGTCGGGCGGCCAGCACCAGCGCGTCCTGATCGCCCGTGCCCTCGCCTCCGAACCCGAGCTGCTGATCATGGACGAGCCGATGGCGGGCGTCGACCTCGCGAGCCAGGAGGTGCTGGCCCGGACCCTGCGCGAGCAGGTCACGGCGGGCACCACCGTCCTGCTCGTCCTGCACGAGCTGGGCCCCCTGGAGCCACTGATCGACCGCGCGGTCGTCCTGCGCGACGGCTGCGTCCTGCACGACGGCCCGCCCCCGCGGGCGGTCGGCCAGCACGCGCTGCCCGGCCACGACCACGTACACCCGCACGCGGCTCACGACGCCGAACCGATCCGGACGGGACTGCTGAGCTGATGGGACCGCAGAGCTGATGGACATCCTGAACTACGACTTCATGCAGCGGGCGCTGCTCGCCGCCGTCCTGGTGGGCATCACCGCGCCCGCCGTCGGCATCTACCTCGTCCAGCGCCGCCAGGCCCTGATGGGCGACGGCATCGGCCATGTCGCGATGACCGGTGTCGGCCTCGGCTTCCTGCTCTCCACCAACCCGGTGTGGATGGCGACGGCCGTCTCGGTCCTCGGCGCCGTGATCATGGAACTGATCCGCTGGTACGGCAAGACGCGCGGCGACATCGCGCTCGCCATGCTCTTCTACGGCGGTATGGCGGGCGGCGTGATGTTCATCAACCTCGCGCCGGGCGGGTCCAACGCCAACCTGACCTCGTACCTCTTCGGCTCGCTCTCCACGGTGAGCGAGTCCGACGTGACGGCGATCTGCGTGCTCGCGGCCTTCGTCGTCCTGGTCACTCTCGGCCTGCGCCGACAGCTGTTCGCGGTCAGCCAGGACGAGGAGTTCGCGCGGGTGACGGGTCTGCCGGTGCGCGCCCTGAACCTGCTCACCGCCGTCACCGCCGCCGTCACCGTGACGGTCGCGATGCGCGTGGTCGGCCTGCTCCTGGTCAGCGCGCTGATGGTGGTCCCGGTGGCCGCGGCCCAGCAGCTCAGCCGCAGCTTCGCCGCCACCTTCGCGATCGCGGTGGCCATCGGGGTGAGCGTGACGATCGGCGGCACCGTGACGTCGTACTACCAGGACGTGCCGCCCGGTGCGACGATCGTGTTGCTGACCATCGGCGCGTTCATCGTGCTCACCGCGCTGGCGACCCCGCTGGCCCGGCGCCGTGCCCGGGCCCTGGCCGCCGCGCAAGAGGCCGGAGACCCCGCGGAGTGCGCGATTCCGGCCACCCGCGGCCCGGAACGCAAGGTCGGCGTCTGACCACGCACAGTCCGGGCTGGCACAATGGCCGGGCAAGGGCAGACGTGAGGAGGCAACGGTGACAACCGCTGGATCGCCCGTTCGGGGCCGTTCCACCCGGCAGCGTGCCGCCGTGGCGGCGGCGCTCGACGAGGTGGACGAGTTCCGCAGTGCGCAGGAGCTCCACGACATGCTCAAGCACAAGGGTGACTCCGTCGGACTCACCACCGTGTACCGCACGCTGCAGTCCCTCGCCGACGCCGGCGAGGTCGACGTACTGCGTACCTCCGACGGCGAGTCCGTCTACCGCCGCTGCTCCACCGGCGAGCACCACCACCACCTCGTCTGCCGCGTCTGCGGCAAGGCGGTCGAGGTCGAGGGTCCGGCCGTCGAGAAGTGGGCGGAGGCGATCGCCGTCGAGCACGGCTATGTGAACGTCGCGCACACCGTGGAGATCTTCGGCACCTGTGCGGAGTGCGCTGCCGCCAAGGGGTAGCCGGGGGCTCGTTTTTTGGCCGCGGGTCGGTGGGGCTGGGCGCGCAGTTCCCCGCGCCCCTGAAGGGGGCGCCTCCTGACGGAGCGCCCCCTCACGCATCAGGCCCTATTCCGCGCGGCCCCTCATACCCTGCTCCATCGCGAGCAGTTGCTCGTTCGGGACAGCCCCGCCGAAGCGGCGGTCGCGCTGGGCGAACTCGACGCACGCCCGCCACAGGTCGCGCCGGTCGAAGTCCGGCCACAGCACGTTCTGGAAGACCATCTCGGCGTAGGCGCTCTGCCAGAGCAGGTAGTTGGAGGTGCGCTGCTCGCCGCTCGGCCGCAGGAACAGGTCCACGTCGGGCATGTCCGGGTAGTAGAGGTACTTCGCGAAGGTCTTCTCGGTGACCTTAGACGGGTCGAGCCGGCCGGCCTTGATGTCCTGAGCCAAAGCCTGCGCGGCGTCGGTGATTTCGGCGCGACCGCCGTAGTTCATGCAGAAGTACAGCGTCAGCCGGTTGTTGTCCTTGGTCTGCTCCTGGGCGATCTGGAGCTCCTTGGCCACCGACTTCCACAGCTTGGGCATCCGGCCCACCCAGCGGACCCGGATGCCGAGTTCGTCGAGCTGGTCGCGGGTCTTGCGGATGAAGTCGCGGTTGAAGTTCATCAGGAAGCGCACCTCGTCGGGCGAGCGCTTCCAGTTCTCGGTGGAGAAGGCGTACAGCGAGATGGCGCCGACCCCCATCTCGATCGCGCCCTGCAGCACGTCGAGGACGCGCTCGGCGCCGACCTTGTGCCCCTCGGTACGCGGCAGCCCGCGTTCCTTCGCCCAGCGGCCGTTCCCGTCCATGACGATCGCCACGTGGTTCGGGATCAGCTCACCGGGGAGCTTGGGCGCGACGGCGCCGGACGGGTGCGGTTCCGGCGTCTTGTACTCGCGGCGCTGGCGTCCCAGGATCCCGCGTACGACCATGTGCTTCTCGTCTCCCTCAGTCCTACTTTTCCACGTACCGGAGTGAGCGCAGCCCGCGCTCCAGATGCCAGTGCAGATAGGCCGACACCAGCCCGCTGCCCTCCCGGACGTACCGCGGCTCGCACGCGTCCGCGGTCTCCCAGTCTCCCGTCAGCAGCGCGCCGAGCAGTTCGAGGGCCCCCGCCGAGGGTACGACGCTGCCGGGCACCCGGCAGTCCACGCAGACGGAACCTCCCGCCGCGACCGAGAAGAACCGATTCGGTCCCGGCATCCCGCACTTCGCGCAGGCGCTGAAGCTGGGCGCGTAGCCGTTCACGGCGAGGGAGCGCAGCAGGAAGGCGTCGAGGACGAGGTGCGGCTCGTGCTCACCCCGGGCGAGGGTGCGCAGCCCGCCGACGAGCAGCAGATACTGCTGCACCGCGGGCTCGCCCTCGTGATCGGTGAACCGCTCGGCGGTTTCGAGCATGGCCGTACCGGCGGTGTAGCGCGCGTAGTCCGTCACGATCCCGCCGCCGTACGGAGCGATCGTCTCGCTCTGCGTGCACAGCGGCAGGCCGCGCCCGATCAGCTCGCTCCCCCGCGCGAAGAACTGCACGTCCACGTGCGAGAAGGGTTCGAGCCGCGCCCCGAACTTCGACTTGGTCCGCCGCACGCCACGGGCCACGGCCCGTACGCGGCCGTGACCGCGGGTGAGCAGCGTGATGATCCGGTCCGCCTCACCCAGCTTCTGGGTGCGCAGCACGATGCCGTCGTCGCGGAACAGACTCATGGGGCCATTCTCGCGTACGCAAGGGCATGCACCGGCGGGTGCCGTACTACTTGCCAGTGAATATGGCCGACTCGCCTGGCGGCCGACCGCTCATGTCAGTAAGACTCTCGGTATGAGCCTGGAGCGAGTCACCATCACCATCCCGAGCGAGACGCTCGACGCGGTCAAGTCGGCCGCCGAGCGCGAAGGCCTGAGTGTCTCCGCCTGGCTTTCGCGTGCCGCTGAACACGCGGCGAAGATCGAAGCCGGGCTGGCCGCGGCGGAGGAGGCCATGGCACACGTCGATCCACCCACGCCGGACGAGCAGGCATGGGTCGACGATTTCATGAACCGCGTCACTCAGCCCACGCTCACGGCCGAGCAGTCACCGGGTGCCGCGTGAACGTGCTCAGGCCCGTGGTCTATGACGCCGGGGCACTGATCGCCGCGGAACGGAACCATGCCGCTTTCTGGCGAGCCCACCGCTCCTACCTCACCGCGGGCGGCCTGCCCCTGGCACCCGCACCGGTCGTGGCGCAGGCCTGGCGGGATGGCGCCCGCCAGGCCCAGTTGGCCCGGATCCTCAACGGCTGTGAGGTCCCCGTACTCGATCACGCACTCGCCAGGAGGGTGGGGGCGCTCTTGGGACAGGCCGCCACGTCGGACCCGGTCGACGGCACCGTCGCGGTGCTGGCGGCGGACCTCGGTGCCGTGATTGTCACGTCGGACCCCGGAGACATCCAGCACCTCCTGGACCGGCTCGGTCCCGCTGGCAAGCGTGCCGAGGTCGCTCCGTTGCACTGACGTCGGCCGAACCACCGCTCACGGGACCTCACCGCGGCTGCGTGCGTTCGCATACGCCGTGGCCGCGCTGAGCCGCTCCGCCGCGGTGGCCCGTCGGACGGTGTCCGGCGCGCAGTCCCACTCCTTGCCCCCACCCAGCGGTCTCAGTTGTACGTACGGTCCCTCGTGTCCCATCACCATGCCCACCCTCCCTGTGTGCGTGTCGACGACGTACGAGCCGATCGGCGGCTTCGTCGGCGGCCTCACCGCAGGGCCGCCGCGAGCCGGGTCGCGACCTCGATGGAGCAGCCGCCCCGTTCGACACGCGGACAAGGTGCCTCGCGCGCCAAACTCGCCGGGTCGATCCGGAGCGACGGCAACGTGATTCCGGCCCTCTCCAGTGCCGCCCGCAATTCCTTCACCGTTACCTCCGCCTCTTCGACGCAGAGCGCCGCGTGCTGTGCCTTCACGCTGTTCCCCCGACTTTCCGAGTTTCACTCTTCGCGTCCCCGAGGTGACGCTCCGCATCTACACTCGGCAGGAGTCTGTCCTCTACGAGTTCGGCGCAGCGTAGGGGTTTTGGCCATGGGGAGCTCCCGCAAACCGACGGCTTGTCGGACCGCCGGCTCGTGTCCCCAACGCGCCCCACACCTCAGGCCAGCCGGCCTCGCCAGTGTTCCAGTGACGCAGGCACTAGTGTGATGCCGCGGAACAGGCGTGCGACACAGGGGATTTGGGAAAGGTGACCGGCCATGCCGCTGAGCACCGGGGAATCGGAGTCCATCGGGTCGATAGGCGGCTACACACTCGTCGACCGGCTCGGCAGCGGCGGTATGGGCGTCGTCTACCTGGGACGTTCCGCCTCGGGACGGCAGGTCGCGGTCAAGGTCGTACACGCGCAGTACGCACAGGACGAGGAGTTCCGCGTCCGCTTCCGGCAGGAGATCTCGGCGGCCCGCCGGGTGAGCGGAGCGTTCACCGCTCCCGTGGTGGACGCCGATCCGGACGCCGAAGTGCCGTGGATGGCGACGCTGTACGTGCCGGGCCGGACGCTGTCCGAAATCGTGGCGAAGGAAGGCCCGTTGAGCGGGCACGCACTGCGCACACTGGCGTTGGGGCTCGTCGAGGCGCTGCGGGACATCCACCAGGCCGGTGTGGTGCACCGGGACCTGAAGCCGAGCAACGTCCTGCTGGCCGACGACGGTCCGCGCGTCATCGACTTCGGTATCTCGCACGCCGCCGACAACCAGGCCCTCACCGTGACGGGGCGGCTGATCGGCACCCCGCCCTTCATGTCCCCGGAGCAGTTCGCCTCGCCCCGGGACGTCACCGCCGCCTCGGACGTGTTCTCGCTGGGCTCGCTGCTGGTGTACGCGGCCACCGGCAACCGCCCCTTCGACGGCGGCAGCCCGTACATGACGGGCTATCAGGTGGTGCACGAGCAGCCGGTCCTGGACGGCGTACCGGAGCCTCTCAGGAGCGTCGCCGAGCGCTGCCTGGACAAGGACGCGACCGCTCGGCCCGACCTCACCGAGCTGCACCGGCTGTTCAGGGACCTGCCGGACGTGGCGACCGCCCCGCCCACTCCGGCCGCGTCGGGCCCCTCGACCGTCGTGGGAGGCCGCAGGGCCGCCCGGAGGCACGGTGACACGACGACCTCGACCGGCTCCGGCCGGCGCGGTCGCCGGGTACGCCTCCTCGTCGCCCTCGGCGCGGCCCTGGCCGTCATGGCGGTGTCCGCGTCGGTGTACTACCTGATGGCGCGCCCGAAGAGCACCGAGGGCACGCCCGGCGGGCGGACAACCGCGTCCCGCGCCGCCGCTTCTCCCGCCGCGGCGCTCCCCACCGGCTGGAAGCCCTGGCGCGCGAACCTCACCCAGGCCCCGGACAAGGCGTACGCGGACATCTCCATCAGCGGCTCGGAATCCGGCTGTGTGGCCGGCGGCGCCTCCCTGTACTGCGCGGGGTCCGGCTTCACGGTCGCCAAGCTCGACGCCGCCTCCGGCCGCGTCGAGTGGCGGATCGGCCACACCCCGCAGACCACGCTGCCGCTCGGCGTCCGGGACGGCGTCGTGTACACCTACGAGAAGCCGGGCCTGAACGTGCACGAGACCTGGCGGCTGGTCGCCCTCTCCGCCGCCACCGGAAAACGGCTCTGGTACCGCCCGATCAACGAGGTCTGGCCCGCCGTCCTGTTCGACGGCGGCGTCCTGGCGAAGTCGGACGACGGGGAGGACGGGACGAAGTTCGTCGCCTTCGACGCCCGGACGGGCAAGGAACTGTGGCGGACACCGGCGAAGTCGTCGGTGACCAACTCCTGCTCCCCGCTGGCCCTGGACGGCGTCCCCTACGGCCTGTGCACGCAGCAGAACTCCGACACGGGCCCGACCGGCCTGGTGCGCCTCGACCCGGCCGACGGCACGGCGCATGACCTCGCCACACTGCCCCACGGGGTGGTGCCGCTCGGCACCACGGGCGGGCAGCCGCTGTTCGCGGTGCCACGGAACGCGGCGGAGGACGAGTCCGTCGACGATGCGGACACACCGTACTCAAGCCTGCTGAGGGTGAACCCGACCGGCGGTGCCCCCGTCCGGATCCCGCTGACGGGCCCCCCGCGCGGCTCGGCCACCCTCCTCGACGGCGTCGTGTACTTCGTCCGGCCCGACGGGACCGTCACCGCGGTCAGGGTGACCGACGGCGCCCGGCTCTGGCAGCGTGAGACGCAGATCGAGAATCTGTCGAAGCCGGTGCTGTCGACGACGTACGACGACCTCTTCTTCGCCAACCGCTACGGGCGGCTGCTCGCGCTCGACCGCGCGACCGGCGCCGCGCGGTGGAACACGGACAAGCTGGACGACCCGGGGAACTCACCGGAGACCACGGTCCCGAGCCTGCTGCTGGTGAAGGACGCGATCGTGGCCGTGGCGGGCGACACCGCCTTCTCCGTACGCCCGGACCGTCCCAAGGCCACACCGAAGCCGGCCGCGACCACCCACTGACGCGACGCACGACGCGACGTCACGTCACGTCACGTCGTGTCGTGTCGTGTCGTGTCACGTATCGCTGAGGCCCACGTCCCAGAGCTCCCGGAACCGCTTGACCCGCTGTCTGAGATGGTCCTCGCGGGCGTTGAGCGTGGTCTTGGCGTTCACGTGCAACAGGTCCGGCTCGACTTCGTAGCAGAGTGTCTCGTCGAAGATGACGAAGTCGTTCGTCGTGCCGCGCCGAACGTTCGGCGGGAGCTCGGACAGGGCTACGACGCGCGTGTCGATGCCCATGTTCCTCTGGTCTTCGCAGAGTCGGAGCAGCGCCGGGTCGACGCCCTCCGGCTTCTGCACGATGAACAGACGCCGCACCTTCACACCCCGTTGTGCGATGGCATCCGCCTGCGCCTGGAGATAGCGGAGGGCGGGCTCGCTGTCCCAGTAGTCCCGCTCCACGAAGCTGCTGGTGGCGTCCATGGTCTCGCTGGTGCACTTGGTGAGGTCCATCAGCCAGTCGTGGTTCTCGCCGAGGCAGTCGGCACTCATCGTGGTGAGGTTCTCCATGACCGACGCGAGGCGATCGATCTCCTCGCGGGCGAAGGCACTCACGAGGCCGGGGCCCAGGGAACTCACCCGCGTGGCGCTGCGGGCCAGTCGCGTCACCCCGTCCAAGCGGAGCATGGAGTGGTCGAGGGTGTCGAAGAGTTCGGTCGCCTCGCTGATGTCCGTGAACCTCCGGTCGACCAGGGTCCGCATCTCACGGTGGTGGCCCGCCAGACGGTCGGCGACTTCCCGTGCGTACGCCTGTTGACCGGTCTCCACCGAGGCCAGCCGCCGTTCGAAGTCGACCATGTACTGGACGATGAGCGTCGCACCGCCGATGACGATGGACACCGCGAGTTGCCACAGTTTGTTCTGGTCCTGGTTGATCAGGTTGGTCGTCACATACGCGATGGTGGCCACGACGACGGTGACCAGTGTCTTCAGCAGAACCGGCGGTATGCGCAAGCCCTCCGCCGTCCCCGGAGCCGGTATCGGTGCCGGTGCCGGTGCCGGTGCCGGTGCCGGTGCCGGTGCCCCTGACGATCCGTCCATTCCTGCCTCTCCCCCCGCGGGATCGATCCTGGGATGTTCCGGTCAGCGTGACGCCAGTGCCTCACGCAGCAACGGTATTGCCTGGAGGGCCAGTTGGTCCCGGACGCGTTGAACCAGGGCCTGCCACTGCCGACTGAATCCGGGTTCTCGTTCGAGTACCTCCCAGAGCAGGCCCAGTGCCGGGTCCACGTGGGCCCTCGGCATCCACAGGTGCAGCAGATGGTCGACGGCCGGGCGCAGTGCCAGGACGGTGGCGGCCCCGCCGGTCGCTCCGAGCCGGCTGGTGTCCAGCATCCGTACGACCGTCGTCAGAAGCCAGTCGTGGAGGGCGAGGTCCTCGCACAGGCCCGCGACGGCGGACGCCTCCTCCGCCGCCGGGACGCGCAGTTCCACGGTGCGCAGTTCGTCCTCGGCGAGGGTGAAGCGTTCGATCGAGGCGCCTTCGCCGTCCGGGGCCCGCAGCGCCACCCAGCGCAGCCGGGTGGCGCGGGACTTGAAGGGGGCCTTCCGATCAAGGAGGGGATGCCTGCGCAGTTGCGCGAGCAGGCCCTCGGCGATCAGTCCGAGATGCAGCTCGCCCTTCTGGGGATCTCGCAGAATTCCCTGGGCCAAGGCCTGTTCGGGCAGCTTGCCGAACGGCTCCAGCACTCCGGGGCGCACCAGGTAGTGGCCCCACGGCTGCCGTCGGTCCGGTCCCGCGGCCGGGGCCCGGAAGTACGCGGTGGCCTGCAGGACACGGCCTTCGGTGAGCGCGGCGCGGGCGACGACCGTACCGACCGCGCGGACCTTCGCCCCGTTGGCGGCCGGCAGCCGGCAGTCCACCCCGGTGAGCGTGTCCGGTGAGAGCGCGTACACCTGGGGCCGTTCGGAGACGAGGACGCGTTCGTCGGAGCGCAGTTGCAGGAGGTGGGCGGCGGCCCGGGTGTCCAGCGGCTGGAAGGACGGCAGCAGACAGGTGCGTACTTCGCCGCAGGCGAGCAACGCGTGGGTCGAGTCCAGGGGGCTTCGCATGTCACAGGCCCGCGTAGAAGACGTACGCGACACGGTCCGCGACGGCGTCCGGCACGGGCGTGCCCTCACGGGTGGCGCGTTCGGTGACCTGCCGCAGCGCTCCGGAGTCCACGTCGGTCTGGTCGAGGATGACGCGCACCGCGTGCTCGACGGGCACGAACCGGTTGGGGAGCACGGAACAGGTGCGGTAGGCGCTGAAGGGTGCCGCGGAGGTGTTGAGCTGAAGCAGCGGCGGGAGTTCGTCCCAGTCGCGCGGGAAGTCGCCGGAGCTCCAGGGGCGCGGCGCGAGGACGGGCTCGCCCTCGTTGCGCAGGAGGCCGAGGCGGGCCAGTTGCCAGACCGCGGCGAGGAAGGGGCAGGACCAGGTGCGGTGTCCCTCCTTGTCGTCGTCCCACAGTTCGATGTCCAGGAAGACGGAGTGGCGGCGTGCCGCGGTCTCGTGGGGCGGCCGCCAGGCGGTGGCCGTCGTCATCGCCCGCGTGGTGCCGGCGGACGGGGTGCGTTCGCCGTTGGCGAGCCAGCCGGTCACCCCGACGGGCGGACGCAGGCCGTAGGTGCCGGGCGGGGGTGATTCGACCAGGCGGTGGGAGACGGACTCGGCGAGGGGCACCTTGTCCGCGACGGCACAGCCGGATTCCCTGGCCAGGTAGTCGATGACCAGCCCGGCCCGCTCGGCCTCGGCGAGCAGCAGCGGGACGAGGTCGGCGGGCGAGGAGAAGCGGGTGAAGTAGTCGTCGATCAGGAAGCAGGTGCTGATGCGGGGCCGCCTGCCCGTGGCCCGGACGGCGGCCTCCGCGCGGGCCGCGTCCACCCAGGGCCGTACCCGTGCGAAATGCCGGCGCAGTCGGTCGGGGCCCTCCTCGAAGTCCTCCATGTACAAGTGGCCCAGTTCCAGGGAGAGATGGGAGAGCGGTACGGATCGGGTGCTGAGCTCCGCGGTGGTCTCCCGGAATACGGCTTCTGTCACGGCTGCCCCCAGTACATGTCGTCGGTCAGCCTTCGGGCGAGGTTCTCCAGCGCCTCCAGGGTCTGCTTGTTGGCGATCTGGGTGGAGAGGACGTCCTCTTCGGTGATGAGCTGCTCGCGCCACTGCAGGACGGGTTCGAGGGGGACGCTTCCCAGCACCCGGCTGTCACCGATGCCGTGTTCCGAGGCCAGCACGCGCAGTTCCTCTT
Source organism: Streptomyces sp. GbtcB7 (assembly GCF_019091445.1). Taxonomy (NCBI): domain Bacteria; kingdom Bacillati; phylum Actinomycetota; class Actinomycetes; order Kitasatosporales; family Streptomycetaceae; genus Streptomyces; species Streptomyces sp. GbtcB7. The sequence continues at coordinate 155,394 of NZ_JAGXJM010000001.1, read as the reverse complement.
CGCACTTGTGCATCCAGGCGATCTGCGCGGGTGACACATGGGACCACAGCGGGGATTCGGGGTCGGGTACGGCCGCGCGGACGAAGCGGATGGCGTCCCGGAGTACGCGCTTGTCGTGTCCCCTGGCCTCTCCGGCTTCCAGGATGCCGTGCTTCTCGAACACCAGCCCGTGCACGGCGATCACGTGCTGCCGGGTCCAGCGGTGGAAGACGAGCCAGCGGGTCTCGACGCCGCGCATCTCGGGCTGTGCGGTCACTTCCAGCGCCATCTCCACCGCGTAGCTGCGCCCGGCGCTCAGGTCCACGATGATCAGGTCGAACTCTCCGTTCAGGCGGAGCATCAGGTCCGCGCAACGGCGGAGGGTCCCCTGGTTCGTGGCGAACTCGCCGCCGCTGGGGTCGCCGGGCAGCAGGACGAGTCGGCCCGCGCCGTTGGGCTTGTTCCGCAGGACGGGGTGCTCGGTGAGTTTCCAGATGTCGAAGCGGGCCGGCTCGCCGATCGTGCCCTCCAGGTAGGAGTGCAGACCGCTGCCCTCGGTACCGCGCGGGGCTGTCGGTATGTCGAAGACGGCCACGGCGGTGGGTGAGCCGAAGTCGAAGTCCACGTAGCACACGTCGTCCCCGGCGAGCGCCCGCTGATAGGCGAGATTCGCGCTGGTGACGGAGCGGCCCGTGCCTCCCTTGTCGGAGGCGGCGAAGACGAACACGGTTCAGGCCCCCTGAGCGTCGTCCCTGGCCTGGGCCAGGGTTTCGAGTTCACCGAGCACCGACAGGGCCAACGCGCAGGCCGATCCGGGCCGTTCGTCGACGATCCTGCGGGCGCGGCGGAGCCTGATCTCCAGGCTCTTCAGCGCCCTCCCCTGCCCACTGCCCGGGATGGCCGGCACCTCCAGTTGTTCATGGCCCAGGAGGTGGGTCGATTCGCTGAGCAGGGCCCGTGCGAGGGTGGTGAGTTCGGTGCTGCGTATGGGTCGCTGGGAGTAGAGGTCGTGGGCGGCGACCATGCATTCGGTGACGCGCTCGGTGACGCTCCAGGACGGGGGTTCCTCGCTCCGCGGCGCCGACGGATAGACGGCGTGGACGTCGTCCCACAGACCGGTTCCCTCGCCCTCCTCGATGCGGCGCTGCCACAGATGCTCGAAGACCTGTTCCGCGAGCCGCAGGAGTCGGTCGTGGGAGTCCGGGTTGCGGGACAGCGTGCAGAGCTGCACGGTCCGTTTGAGCAGCTGCGCCGAGAAGTCGGCGATGGTCCACTGCATGGGTGGGCCCAGGGCCTCGCTGCCCTGCAGCGGCAGTGCGACACCGGGGCGGTGCAGGAGCAGGGCGGTCGCGTCGTCACGGGCCATCCGGCTGGTGATCCGGCCGTGTTCGGCGAGGCGCTCCATGACGTCGACGGTGCGGGTGAGGTCGTCGTCGGTGGCGCGGCGGCGTACCAGGTCGTGGACGAGGATGGCGGCGACGGAGAGCGAGAAGTACGGGGACTCCAGTTGCTGGCCCGTGGTCCGCCAGGGGATGTCCTCCAGCGGCCAGCGCTCGGCGTCGAAGCGTGCGATGCCCGACCAGTACTGCTGGGTGATCTCCCAGCGCAGTCGGAGTGCTTCGGCGAGCTTCTGCTGTTCGGGGTTGAGCAGGCCGAGGGTGAGGGTGCGGTCCGAGAACAGGTCCTGGATGCCGTCCAGGGCGACGACGGTGAAGTAGAGGTAGGGCACGGGGTCGGCGACGCCGTTCGGCTGCGGCCCGATCGGTTCGTCGGTCTCCACTTCGGGCGCGTCCTTCACCAGACTCCAGGTCCAGCCGCACTCGAAGAGCCCGCTCTCGTCGCGGAGTGCCTCCTCGACTTCGACACCGAGGACGACGCTCTCGGTGAGGGTGGCGCGCAGCGACCGGAAGCGGCGCTGGAAGGTCTGCAGGACGAGCCGCGGGGGCAGCCGCCCCTGGCCGAGGAGTTCGCAGAGCGTACGGCCCTGGGGGGACTCGGCGTCGAAGACGTTGACGGTGAACGAGCGGAGCAGACTCACCATGGCGGCGGTGAGCCGGTTGCTGCAGACGGTCTTGAGTTCCTGGATCAGGTGCAGCATGTCGCGGCGACCGGTCCTGGCCTCGTACGTCCTGAGGAAGCCGAGGGTGGCGAGGCAGAGGGTGACCGACATCGAGTAGGAGTCGACGACCTCCATCTCCCGCTGCTTCCCGGTGAGTTCCTGGCCGTCCTCCTGGGGGGCGAAGTAGTGGCCGCCCGCGAAGGTCGGCCTCTCGTCGTCACCGGTGTGCCTGCGCATGAAGTCGCCGACGGCCGTCAGGAGGAGCCCGGGGATCTCCGTCCGCCCGCCGGGCCGTCCCAGCGCCTTCTCCACGTCGTACTGGGTGAGGTCCGGGTCGTCGAGGCGAAATCCGGCGATCTCGGTGGCCGGGTACATCAGACAGAGCAGCCGCTCGGCATCCGCCACGCTGCTGAGCCCGCCCCATTTCCCCCAGGACCAGGCGCCGTCGTCGATTGAATTTCTGGCCATCGCCCGCCATATGTCCAACAGATGCTGACGCGGCTCGATCCTCATCCCCATGCCCCCTCACAGGTGATGTCGCCCAAACGGCCTGCTTTCGACGGTATCAGGATCACGCAGCCCGCAGGCCAGGATCATTCCCGTGTATCCCTCGCGGAGAACGTTCGGCTGTCCCATCCGGCACGTCTCCACATTTCCCGCGAATCCCACGATGCTGTCGCGTACCTGGGATTCACTCACGTCACATGCGGGAAATTGATTCTGGCCCACCACATAGCCCATGGAATGCTCCATGAACGCGGCCGCGAAGGGTGCTCCCGGTGCGAGGGCGCGCATGAAGCATTCCACCGCGCTGCGGAACTCCTTGCGGGAGGTCGTCATGGACTCGGCCACGAAGAACATGGTCCCCATGGACCACTTCCCCTCCCGGCGGACCAGGTCGAAGAGATTGCCCTTCTCGATCCGGACGGCCCGGCGGAACCTCGTCCGGGGGTCGCTGCCGAGCGCCGCGTACGGCCCGCTCCGGCACAGGGCATCCCAGAACTGGTCCCAGTTCGGGTCGTACCGGTCCACCTGAGCTTCCAGATAGCTCACGTTCGCGGCCGAGCGGTCGAGCAGCGTGATCTCTTCGCACCAGGGCAGCATCGCGAGGGCGGGGTAGAGATTGGCTCCGGCGCCCACGTCGATACCCTGAATCCGTTCAGCGGGATTCCTGCGGAAATGATCACTGAAATGGCTTCGCACGACGGCGATGATCTCTTCGTCCTCGGCGACCATGGAGCGGTAGTTGTGTTCAATGTAGGTACGAGGGTCGAAGTAGTCCCAGGGTGCGTCCGCATTCAACTGGTCGACGTGCCCCGGTGATCTCGAATCCATGCCCCAAGGTATCAACACGACCAGGCCGTCGACTCTCCTTCAACCCGATCCGGCGCACCGGCGGATGCAAGGGGGGCGCAACGCAGCAATCGGTGAAGCGATCTTCGATTACCCCCTTGAAGGATCGTGTCGCGCCACGCGATGCTGACCGGATGTCCGCTCATCCTTTGGTTCCGTTCTCGCCGCCTTCCGACATTGGGCCCTTTCGCGTACGACCGGCATCAGAGGACGACCTGCCCGCGCTCGTCCGTCTGGACACCGAGCTGTTCCCGGACTTCGCGTACCCGTACTTCGCGCTGCGCCAGTTCCTCGACATGTACACAGACCATCTCCTCGTGCTCGACGACGGCTCCTGCCTCCACGGCTACGCGCTGAGCGCACCCTCCGCGGACGGGCGCAGGAGCTGGATCCTGGGCCTGGGTGTCGCCAAGCAGCTGCGGGGACAGGGACTGGCCCGGCGGCTCATGCAGGAGACGCTTCGCAGACTGCCCATCGACGCGGTGCACGAGGTGTGGCTCACCGTGGAGCCGACCAACACCGCCGCGATCGCCCTCTACCGGTCCCTGGGCTTCGTCGAACAGGGCGCCCGCGAGGGCTACTTCGGGCCGGGCAACGACCGCCTTCTGCTGGCGTTGCGCCACTGACCTCGACAAGCCGCCCGGCGCGGGGACCGCTCACCGGGTCACGGACACCAACCCCGCCTCATACGCGATGATGACCAGCTGGACCCGGTCCCGTGCGTCCAGCTTGGACAGCAGGCGGGTCAGGTACGTCTTCGCCGTGGCGACGCTGATGAAGAGCCGTTCGGCTATCTCGGCGTTGGACAGGCCCGTGCCGACCAGGGTGAGGACCTCGCGCTCGCGGTCCGTGATCGCGGTCAGATCGCGGCGTGGACGCGCCGGCTCGGAGGAGCGCGCGGAGGTGAAGTCCTGGATCAGGCGGCGGGTGACGCTGGGGGCGATGAGGGCGTCGCCGGCCGCCACGACCCGTATGGCCCCGATGATGTCGTCCAGGGCCATGTCCTTGACCAGGAACCCCGACGCGCCCGCACGCAGCGCCCCGTACACGTAGTCGTCGTCGTCGAAGGTGGTCAGGACGACGATCCTCGACTCACCCGCACCCGTCGTGATCCGGCGGGTCGCCTCTATGCCGTCCACGCCGGGCATGCGGATGTCCATCACCACGACGTCGGGCCGGAGTTCCTCGGTGCGGGTCACCGCCTCCTCGCCGTCCGCGGCCTCCCCCACCACCTCCACGTCCTCGATGTCGGCGATGACCATCCGCAGGGCCGTGCGGATCAGCTGCTGGTCGTCGGCGAGGACGACACGGATCGGCATCACGCGGCCACCGTCGCCGCGGTCGCCGGGACCGGGAGGCGGGCCGTCACCCGGAAGCCGCCCTCGGGACGGGGGCCCGCCGTGAACTCGCCGTGCAGCAGGGCCACGCGCTCGCGCATCCCGACCAGGCCGAAGCCGGTGTCGGTGGTGCTGCCCCGGCCCCGGCCGTCGTCGGTGACCTCGACGGCCACGTGCTCCTCCAGGTAGTCGACCGTCACGCGGCAGGCGGTCGTCGCCGCATGGCGTACGACGTTCGTGATCGACTCCTGGACGATCCGGAAGACGGAGAGGTCGATGTCCGGGGGGAGTTGGCGGCGCGCGCCCTTCCAGTGGACGTCGACCTGGACGCCCGCCGCCGTGGTCGCGGCGGCCAGGCGGTCGAGGTCGGCGAGGCCCTCGGCCGGGTGCAACCGGTCGGCCTCGGCCGAGGCGGCGGCGCGGTCCCGGTCCGCGTCCCGGTCCCCGTCCTGATCCGCATGACGCAGGGCGACCAGCATCCGGCGCAGCCCCGACAGGGTCTCCCGCCCGGTCGTCTCCACCGCCGTCATCGCCTCGCGCGCGGCATCCGGCTGGGTGTGGACGACGCGGGCCGCCGCCCCGGCCTGCAGGGCGATGATGCCGATGCTGTGGGCGACCATGTCGTGCATCTCGCGGGCGATGCGCAGGCGTTCGTCGGTGACCGCCTGGGTGGCGGCCCGGGCGCGGAGCGTCTCGCCGTACTCGCGGGTGCGGTGGGAGGCGTCGCCGAGGAGCCAGGCGACGACGGCCGTCAGCGCCACGGTCAGCTCTTCCAGCGTGCCGATGCCCCATCCGCGCAGCAGCCGCAGGGACTCCCAGAACACCAGGACGGCGAGCGCCGTGCAGAGGGCGGTGACTCCGGTGCGGCGGGGGCGGCCGGCCGCGATGAAGTAGAGGGCGAGGTCGACGGCGAGGAACTGGGCCAGTTGGATCGCTCCCGCGGCCAGGTTGGTGGTGAGGAAGGCGGCGGCCGTCAGGAGCAGGGCGAGGGCCCTCAGCGGCCGTCGGTGCAACCACATGCTGCCGAGCAGCGCCAGAGCGCAGGCGATGGCCAGGATCAGCAGGCCGTCCCAGCGGTAGAACTGGACGGCGGCGAACTCGTTGGCCGTCTCCTCACCGGGAAGCCGGATGCGGGCGAGGAAGGTGAACGCCGTGCTCGCGCACCAGGCCAGGGCCACCCAGACACCGGGCGGCACACGCTTGAGACGGGGCGGGAGCGGCATGGCATGCATGCGGCGATCGTAGGCACGGGGGCCGTGGACGGGCATCGGTCCGGGGACGTACACCCCTGGTCGACACCGGCCGGGGGGAGTGTCGGCCACGGGGCGATACCGCGCGGCGGGGCGCCGACGAGACGGTGGTCCGTGTGATCGAAGTCAACGAACTGACCAAACGGTACGGCGACACCACCGCCGTACGGAATCTGACGTTCCAGGTGCGCCCGGGGCGCGTCACCGGGTTCCTCGGCCCGAACGGCGCGGGCAAGACGACGACGCTGCGCATGCTGCTCGGGCTGATCGGCCCGACCGGCGGGAGCGCGACGATCGACGGGCAGCCGTTCCGGCGCCATCCGCGCGGGCTGCGGCACGTGGGTGCGCTGCTCGACGCGGGCGATGTGCACGGCGGGCGCAGCGCGCGGGCCCATCTGGAGGCGCTGGCGCGGAGCAATCGCATCCCCCTGAGCCGGGTGGACGAGGTGCTGGAGGAGGTGGGGCTCGCGGGGGCGGCGGCGCGGCGCCGGGTCGACGGGTTCTCGCTGGGCATGCGGCAGCGGCTCGGCATCGCCACCGCGCTGCTCGGCGAACCTCCGGTGCTGCTCTTCGACGAACCCCTCAACGGGCTCGATCCGGAAGGTGTGTTGTGGGTACGGGAGCTCTTTCGCAGGCTCGCGGCCGAGGGGCGTACCGTCTTCGTCTCCAGCCATCTGATGTCCGAGATGGAGCACACCGCGGACGAGCTGATCGTCATCGGCCGGGGTGAGCTGATCGCCGCGGAGAGCGTGACCGCGTTCGCGGCGCGCGGCACCCGGCCGACGGTGACCGTGCGGACGCCGGACCTCGCGCAGCTCACGGCCGTGCTGTCCGAGGAGGGCGCGGCGGTGGCGCCGTACGACGACCGGACCCTCAAGGTGACGGGCCTGAGCGCGGCCCGCGTCGGTGAACTCGCCCTCCACCACCGGATCCTGCTCGAGGAACTGACCCCGCAGACGGCGTCCCTGGAGGCCGCCTTCATGGAACTGACCGCCGAAAGCACCGAGTTCCTCGCCGGAGACGCCCGATGACCACTCTCGCCCTCACTCCCACTCCCGCACACCCTGCAGCGCGGTTCACCGATCTCCTCGCCGCCGAGTGGATCAAACTCCGTTCCCTGCGCTCGACCTGCTGGGCGCTCGGCGCGGGCGCCCTCGCCGTCATCGGCTTCAACGCCAACGCGGCACGGGTGCACGCGCACGACTATCCGCGCTACAACCCCCAAATGCGCGCCTTTGCCTGGGAGTTGGCCTTGCGTGACGCCTTCACCGACGGATCGGCACTGATCCTGATCCTCGCGGCGGCGAGCATCGGCGCGATCACGGTCGTCGGGGAGTACTCGACGGGCCTGATCCGTACGACCCTCGCGGCCGTCCCTGACCGGCGTGCCCTGATGGCGGCGAAGGTCGTGGTGGTGACGGCGGTCATGACGCTGTACGGCGCGTTCGTCGCGAGTGCCTCCTTCGCCTCGACGCAGGCGATCCTCACCACCCGTGACGCCGCCGTGTCGATCACCCACTTCGGTGCCCTGCGCGTGGTCGTCGCCTCCGCGCTGCTCGCCCCGGTCTGCGCGCTGGCGGGCATGGCCCTGGGAGCCCTGATCCGGCACAGCGCGAGCACGATGGTCGCCGTCACCGCCGTCCTGCTCCTCGTCCCCAACTTCATCACCGACCGCTACCGCTGGACGGCCGCCGTGCGGCACGCCATGCCCGTCAACGCCTGGACGCGGCTGACCGACATCGCCTACGGCCACGATCCCTTCACCCGGCTTCCGCGCTACGGTGCGACGGTGACCGGCAGTTGGGTGGTGCTGGGGGCGTGGGCGGTGGTGTCGGCGGTGATCGTCGTGGTGGCGGTGGACCGCCGGGACGTGTGAGGGGTCGTACGGGACGGCCGCGTACGGGGTTGTCAGTGGGCGGCCGTACTGTGCACCCCACGCACACAACGCCGTACGGCATCACGCGCACTGGAGGAACCATGTCCGCGAGCGCCCGTCTCGTCACCACGCTCGCAGGCCCGCTGGAGTCGGCCACGGCCGGTTTCCCAGGAGAGCGGTGCCTGCCCGGCCGGACGCTGATCCTCCAGAGCGACGACACCCAGCTGGCCGCGTACGACCTGGCCGCGGCGCTCGCGGGGGAGGCGTCGGTGGCACGCTTCCCGTTGCCGTGGCCGCGCCGCTTCGGGACGTGCACCGTGTCGCCGGGGCTGGACGTCGCCGTCTTCGCGGGCGTGCACGCGGTGCGGGCGGTGGACCGGCGGGGCGCCACCCTGTGGGAGGTGCGGCACGGCTGCTGGGAGGGGAGCTGCCGGGAGATGCACGCCTCGTTCGACGAATACGGCGAATACGGCAAAAACACGGACAGTCGGGGGCACTTGTACGCCGACAGCGGCTCCGTGGTCTTCTCCGCGGACGGCAAGCTCGTGTGGGCCCATGTGCGCGGGCCGCTCGCGGCGGGGGGCGGGGATCCGGACGTGATCGAGGAGTGGCTGGTGCTGGACGCCACGGACGGGACGGTCCTCGGGCAGGCGGACACCCAGACCGTGGCCGCCGGTTCGGGGCACGTGTCGCACCCGGACCCCGGACAGATGGGGCTGAGCGTCGGCGAGGGGCAGGACGGGGCGCCGCTGCTGTGGGGCCGCTGGGACGGTGAGCGGCTCTCCGTCGAACGGATCGACGACGATCGGTGTCTGCTCGCCGTGAGCCCGTCGGGCGAGCACTTCCTGACCGTGACCCACTATCAGGAACTCCTGTCCCTGCACCGGGTCGAGGACGGCTCGGTGGTGTCGGAGCTGGACGCGGAGGAGGTCATACCCGATCACCCCGCCCTGGACCCGGACGACGACGAGCCCGAGGTGCACTGGGACTACTACGGCGGTTTCCTCGACGAACACACCGTCATCGCGGGCACCACCGAGGCCGACGAGGAGTACGGGACGGGACGGCACTGGCTGGTCGACGTGCGGGACATGCGGCTGCTCGGCGAGGTCACCTACCCCTTCCCGACGTCCGGCGTGCCGAACACCCTGGGCGACGGCAGCTGGTACACGATCGCCGAGGACACGAAGGAACTCCAGGTGTGGCGCCTGGCCGGCGTCTAGAGGCGGTCAGGCCCCAGGGGCCGCACAGGACCCCGTACTCAGCCCACTCCCCTGGACTCCTGGGCCGCCCTCGCCTCGATGCCACGGAAGTGGTCGGCCATCGCGCGTTGGGCGGCCTCCACGTCGCGGGCGCGCAGAGCGGTGACGATGTCGCGGTGGCGGCGGACGGTCATTTCGGGGGACGGGTCGTCGGTCCAGCCGCGTATGCCGGCGACCCGGCTGAAGACGGTCCAGAAGGCGCCCAGGAGCTGTGGCACGAGCGCGTTGCCGAGCGAGGCGTACAGCAACTCGTGGAACTCGCGGTCGAGTTCGGGGAAGGGTCGCCCTGAGCGGCCCGCCTCCTCCATCTCGGCCACGACGGCCTCGAGGCGGTCGAGCTCCGGCTCGGTGAGCACGGCCGCGACCCGGCGTATCAACCCCTCTTCCAGCACCTCCCGTACCTGGAGGATCTCCGCCAGCGCCCCGGTCTCGTTCTTGTCGTCGGGCTGGGCGAGCGTGCGGAAGGTCAGGCCGTCGACGAAGGGGGTCAGGGAGGCCTCGCCCACGTAGGTGCCGTAGCCGTGCCGGATGTCGACTATGTCGAGGGCCTGCAGGGCCTTGAGGGCCTCGCGGACGGAGTTGCGGCTGACGCCGAGGTCCTGCATCAGCTCGGTCTCGGTGGGCAGCGGGGCGCCCGCCTGGAGCCTGCGGTCGAGGATCAGCTGCACGACCTCGCGCTGGATCTGACTGCTCACCCGGCGCTCGGACCTGCGCTCGGGCCCGCGCCGGTTCCCGGTCTCCTCAGACATGCGCCGCATCGTACGCTCACCGGACATCCGACGTCCCACCTCCGGGCGGATTCAGCACCAACTACCCGTGTTCCAGGGCTTCATTGGTCGCACCTCTGGAAGATACGCCATTCGTGTGCGATCCCTTGACCGCCCTCACGGGCCCTCTTATGGTCACGCTGCCCACCATGACGTAGGACGTCGTATCTCCCGCCTCTCTCTGGAGGAACCGTGCGCGACGTGACCGACCACTCGGCGCTGCACCGCCGACGTTTCCTGAAGTACTCCGGCGCCCTCGGCGCGGCCGGGCTCCTCTCCTCCTCGCTGGCGGCCTGTTCGTCCGGGCCGCAGTCCACCAATGACACCGGCGGCGGGAAGGGCGGCAAGGACGCGACGCTCACCGCCGTCATCGGCTACGGGAACGACGGCAGTTGGGATCCGACGCAGACCGCGTCCGCCTTCGCCATGGCGGCCAACAACCACATCTACGAGGGTCTGCTGGACACGGACCCGATCTCGCGCGAGCCGTACGCGGCGCTCGCGACCCAGGTGCCGGGCGATCTCAGCGGTACGTCCTGGAAGTTCACGCTGCGGGCCGGGGCCACCTTCCACGACGGGAAGCCCGTCACCGCCGACGACGTGGTCTTCGTCTTCGACCGGATCCTCGACCCGAAGACGCAGACCCTCGGCAAGGGCTTCTTCGCGAGCTGGCTGAAGGAGGTCCGGAAGATCGACGCGTCGAACGTCGAACTGGTGCTGAAGTTCCCCTTCCCGGAAGGCATCGCGCGGCTCACCCTCGCGAAGATCACGCCCAAGCACGTCTTCTCGCAGCCCGGTGCCTGGGACGACGCGATCAAGGGGAAGGCGGTGGGCTCGGGGCCGTACCGGCAGACCGCGCACCACCCCAAGTCGAACACCACCTTCGAGGCCTTCGCCGCCTACAACGGCCCGCGCGAGCCGGCCTTCAAGAAGATGAACTGGCTGACGATCGTGGACGCGGCGCCCCGCGTCGCGAAGATCTCGGGCGCGAGCGCCGGGGCCCAGATCGCCGACAACATCCCGTACGCCAACATCGAGCAGCTGAGGAAGGGCGGCATGACCGTCGAGGGCGGCGCGGGGATGAACAACCTCTTCCTGATGTTCAACACCAGGCACAAGCCCTTCGACGACGTACGGGTGCGCCAGGCCCTGCACTACGCCATCGACACCGGCAAGATGGTCGAGGTCGCCCTCCACGGACACGGCAAGCCGTCGAGCTCGTTCCTCAACGAGGGGAACCCGGCCTACCGGCCGGCGAAGACCGTGTACGGCTACGACCCGCAGAAGGCCAAGCAGCTCCTGAAGGCCGCCGGAGTCTCCGGACTGAAGATCGAGATCCTGTCGGTGAACGTCAGTTGGATCGTCGACTGCCTGCCGACCATCAAGGCGTCCTGGGACGCGATCGGGGTCGAGACCACGCTCTCGCCGCAGGAGACGACGGCCGTCTTCACGAAGATGGACCAGAAGCGGGACTACCAGGTGGTGGCCGCCGCCTCGAACCCCAACCAGTTCGGCCTCGACGCCGATCTGATCATGCACTACAACTACGGCCCCGAGAATCTGTGGATGCAGTACGCCCGATGGGCGGGCGACCCGGTCGCGAAGCAGCTCTTCAAGGACATGGACCGGGCGACGCGGGAGCCGGACGCCGACAAGAAGAAGACGATGATCCAGGACTACATCGACGTCGTCGCCGAACAGGCCGTGCTCTACCCGGTCGTGCACAACGAGCTGATGACGGCCTGGGACCCCAGGAAACTCACGGGCATCAGGGCCCAGCCGTATCCGGGCATCAACCTCCTCCAGGCCAAGTGGGCCTGACGTAGATGACGGCCATCGTCCGCATCCTGGCCCGCCGTGTCGCCCTGCTCGTGCCGCTGATGCTCGGCATCGTGCTGTTCGTGTTCCTGGTGATGCGGTTCTCGGACGTCGACCCGGCGTCCGCGTTCTTCCAGGGCGCCAACCCGACCCCTCGGCAACTGCACGACTTCCGGCAGCGGAACGGCCTGCTCGACCCACTCCCGGTGCGTTACGTCCACTTCATCGGCGATCTGCTCCACGGCGACCTGGGCACCAGCGCGCTGACCCGGGCGCCGGTCGTCGACCAGGTCACCACCGCGCTACCGCTCACCCTCCAGCTCACCTTCCTCGGCCTCGCCATCGCGGTGGTGCTCGCGCTGCTCGGCGGGGTCACCGCCGCGATCCACCGCGACCGGCTGCCCGACCAGGTCATCCGGGTCGTGTCACTGACCGGGGTCGCGGCGCCCGGCTTCTGGCTGGCGCTGCTGATGATCCAGTACCTGGCCGTGGACCGGGGCTGGTTCCCGACCGGCGGATACATCAACCCCGGTGACTCGCCGATCGGCTGGCTGAAGACGATGACACTCCCCGCCTTCGCGCTCTCCCTCCCGGTCGCCGCCCAGCTCACCCGGATCGTGCGCACGGCCGTGGTCGAGGAACTGGACAAGGACTACGTCCGGACGGCGATCGGCAGCGGACTGCCGCCGGTGGTCGTGGTCGGCCGCAATGTGCTCCGCAACGCGCTGATCAACCCGCTGACCGTGCTCGGTCTGCGCGTCGGCTATCTGCTCGGCGGCGCGGTCGTCATCGAGACGATCTTCTCGCTCCCCGGCATGGGCAAGCTGATGATCGACGCCGTGAAGAACGGCGACCCGGCGGTCGTCCAGGGCGTCGTCCTGACCACGGCCACCGGGTTCGTGGTCGTGAACCTCGCCATCGACATCCTGTATCTGCTGGTCAATCCGCGACTGAGGGATGCCACGTGACGATCCCCCCACTCTCCCGGCGACGTCTCACCGAGGGCCTCGCCCGGCCCGGCATCCGGCTGCGACGCCTGCCCGTCCTCTCCCGGATCGCCCTCGGCTTCCTCACGCTCGTGGTCCTGCTGGCCGTGTTCGCGCCCCTGCTCGCCCCGCACGACCCGCTCGACCAGCAACCGCAGGTCGACGGCACCGGCGCCCCTTCCGGCGGTCACTGGATGGGGCAGGACAGCCTCGGCCGGGACATCCTGAGCCGGCTGATGTACGGCGCCCGCTGGTCCCTCGCGATCGGCCTGGGCGCCACCGCCCTCGCCCTCGTCGTCGGCGCGCTCCTCGGCGCGATCGCCGCGACCTCGCGGGGGGCCGTCGACGAGACGCTGATGCGCTGCCTGGACGTCGTGATGGCGTTCCCCGGCATCGCGCTGGCCGCCGTCCTGGTCGCGGTCTTCGGCGGCGGCATCACGGTGCTGATCTGCGCGATCGCGTTCCTGTTCACCCCGTCGGTGGCCAGGGTGGTCCGCGCGAACGTCCTCGACCAGTACGGCGAGGACTATGTGACGGCGGAACGGGTGATCGGCGCCCGCACCCCGCACATCGTGCTGCGCCACGTGGCCGTCAACTGCGCCGCCCCCGTGCTGGTGTTCTGCACGGTCCAGGTCGCCGAGGCCATCGTCTTCGAGGCCTCGCTGTCCTTCATCGGCGCGGGCGTCCGGCCGCCCGACCCGTCCTGGGGCAGTGTCATCGCGGACGGCAAGAACATGGTGCTGACCGGCGGTTGGTGGGCGACGGTCTTCCCGGGTCTGCTGATGCTGATCACCGTACTGTCGCTGAACATCCTCTCCGAGGGCGTCTCGGACGCGTGGGCGGCGCCCGTGGCGCGGGAGGTGGCGGCGAAGGCGACCGCCGGTGACCGGCTGGAGGCTCCCGAGCCCGGCAGCGGAGAGGTCCTCGAGCTCCCCGGTCTGACGGAGGCCGCCGCCCGGCTGCGCTCCCGGGCCCGCCCCCTGCCCACCGGCCGGCCCGTCCTCTCCGTGGAGAACCTCGCCATCGGCTTCGAGGCCCGGCACGGCGGGGTGGACATCGTCGACGGCATCGGCTTCGACGTGCACCCAGGTGAGGTCCTGGGCCTGGTCGGCGAGTCGGGCTGCGGCAAGTCGCTGACGGCGCTCGCGGTGATGGGCCTGGAACCGAAGGGGGCCCGGGTCCGGGGCCAGGTCCGTTTCGACCAGCGCCAGTTGGTCGGGGAGCCGATGCGCGTACGACGGCGTCTGCTGGGCCACGAGATGGCCATGGTCTACCAGGACGCGCTGTCGTCCCTGAACCCGGCGATGACGATCAGGGCGCAGCTGAAGCAGCTGGTGCGACGGGGCGGGAGACAGACCCCCGCGGAGCTGCTCGCTCTGGTCGGTCTCGACCCCGAACGCACCCTGCGCAGCTACCCCCACGAGCTCTCCGGCGGCCAGCGCCAGCGTGTCCTGATCGCGATGGCCCTGTCCCGGGGCCCGAAGCTGATCGTGGCGGACGAGCCGACCACGGCCCTGGACGTGACGGTCCAGGCGCAGATCATCACCCTGCTGCTGAAGCTGCGGGAAGAGCTGGGCTTCGCGCTGATCCTCGTCTCGCACGACCTGGCCCTCGTCGCGGACGTCACGGACCGGGTGGTGGTGATGTACGGCGGGCAGATCGTGGAGACGGGCGTGACGGCGGACCTGGTGGAGGCACCGGCCCACCACTACACGCGCGGCCTGCTCGGCAGCGTCCTCTCCCTGGAGTCCGCGGCCGAACGGATGACGCAGATCAAGGGGGTCGTGCCCGCCCCCGCCGACTTCCCGGCGGGCTGCCGGTTCGCCGACCGCTGTCCGTCGGCGAGCGTGGTGTGCCGGACGACGGCGCCCGACCTGCTGGGCGCCCGGACACACACGGCCGCGTGCCATCACCCCGCGGTCGATCTGATCACCACGGAGAGCGAGGCCGTCCAGTGAACGCGCTCATCACCCTCTCCGACGCCCATGTCGTCCACAAGGCCCGCTCCGGCGGCCTGTTCTCCCGCGACCGGGTGTACGCCCTGACTGGCGCCGACCTCACCGTCGCGCCCGGCGAGACGGTCGGCGTCGTCGGCGAGTCCGGGTGCGGGAAGTCGACGCTGGCGAAGGTGCTGGTGGGCGTCCAGCGGCCGACGTCCGGCACCGTGCGCTTCCGTGACCGTGACCTGTGGTCGATGCGGCCCGCCGAGCGACGGGCGTCCGTCGGCGGCAGCACGGGCATGGTCTTCCAGGACCCGTCGACGGCCCTGAACCGCCGCCTGCCCGTACGCCGGATCCTGCGGGACCCCCTCGACGTGCACCGGCGCGGCACGGCACGGGAACGGGACGACCGGGTGCGGGAGCTGATGTCCCTGGTGGGCCTCCCCCGCGCCCTGGCGGACGCCCTGCCCGGCCAACTGTCCGGCGGTCAGCGCCAGCGGGTGGCCATCGCGCGCGCCCTGGCCCTCGACCCGGACCTGGTGGTGGCGGACGAACCGACGAGCGCGCTGGACGTCTCGGTCCGCGCCCAGATCCTCAACCTCCTGCTGGACCTGAAGGAGCGTCTGGACCTGGCCCTGGTCTTCGTCTCGCACGACATCCAGACGGTACGGAGGATGAGCGACCGGGTGATCACGATGTACCTGGGCCGGATCGTGGAGGAGTCCCCTGCCGCCCGGGTCACCGACCGCGCCCGGCACCCGTACACCCGGGCCCTCTTCTCCGCCACGCCCGGCCTTCTGGACCCGATCGACCCGATCCCGCTGGTGGGCCCGGTGCCCTCGGCCACGCACCCGCCGACCGGCTGCCCGTTCCGCACCCGCTGCTGGAAGGCCGATGAGGAGTGCGTGAGCGTGATGCCGGACTTCACGGCCGCGTCGGCGCCGGACCACCGCTTCCGGTGCCACCATCCTGTGCAGGAGGACCAGTCGACGCGCGACCTGGTGGCCCAGGCCGTGTCCGCGGCGCCCGCCGTGGCCGACATCCCCGCCCAGCAGCAGCCTTGATCGTCCCGAGGGAGCCTTCATGCCGATCCCCACCCCGCTGACCGGTGTCGTTCCGCCCGTCTGCACGCCCCTGACACCGGACCGTGAGGTGGACGTCCCCTCGCTCATCAGGCTCGTGGACCACCTGGTGGACGGGGGCGTCGACGGCCTGTTCGTCCTTGGTTCGTCCTCGGAGGCGGCGTTCCTGACGGACGCCCAGCGACGGCTGGTGGTGGAGACGGTGGTCGCCCATGCGGCCGGGCGGCTCCCCGTGCTGGCCGGGGTGATCGACATGACCACGCCGAGGGTGCTGGACCATGTGGCGTATGTGACGGCGGCGGGCGCGGACGCGATCGTGGCGACCGCACCCTTCTACGCCCGCACCCACCCGGCGGAGATCGCGCGCCACTTCCGCCTCGTCGCCGCCCGTTCGTCCGTGCCCGTCTTCGCCTACGACATCCCGGTGTCCGTCCACACCAAGCTGGACGCGGAGCTGGTCCTGTCCCTCGCCGCGGAGGGCGTGCTGAGCGGCCTCAAGGACTCCAGCGGCGACCTCGCCGCCTTCCGCGCCGTCGTCACGGGCGCCCGCGCCCACCCCGACATCACCGGCTTCACCGCTCTCACCGGGTCCGAACTCGTCGTCGACTCCGCGCTCGCCCTCGGGGCGGACGGGGCCGTGCCGGGTCTCGCCAACGTCGACCCGCACGGGTACGTACGGCTCGACCGGTTCTGCCGAAGGGGCGACTGGGAGCGGGCGCGGGCCGAACAGGAGCGGCTGTGCGGGCTGTTCGGGATGGTCGGGGTGGGGGACCCGGCCCGGATGGGCGGGGGTTCGTCGGCGCTCGGGGCGTTCAAGGCGGCACTGCACCTGCGGGGCGTCATCGCCTGTCCGGCCACGGCGGAGCCGCAGGTGCCGCTGTCGGAGGCGGAAGTCGAGCGGGTGGGGAAGTACCTGGCGGGAGCGGGCCTGCTCTAGAGCAGGCCCCAGAAGCGAGAGGCGCAGGCCGGAACCACCATGGCCGATCGCTACGCGGCCGCCCTGGACGTGGCCGAGTGGGCCGACCGTCTGGGGTGCGCGCGGATCACCGTCTCCGAACACCACGGCTCACCGGACGGCTACCTCCCCGCCCCGATCCCGATGCTCGCGGCGATGGCGGCACGGACGACGAACGTCCGCTTCCTCGTCGCCGCGCTGATCGCCCCGTTCCACGACCTCTTGCTGCTCGCCGAGGAAATGATCGTGCTCGACAACCTGAGCAGGGGGCGGGTCGACCTGGTCGTCGCGGGCGGCTATGTGCACGAGGAGTTCGCCCTGTTCGACGTGCCGATGAACGAGCGGGCGAAACGGGTGACCGAGGTGGTCACCACCCTGAAGGCGGCGTTCACCGGCGAGGAGTTCACCTACCGGGGCCGCACCGTACGCCTCACGCCCGCGCCGTTTCGGCCGGGAGGCCCGGGCGTCTCGCTCGGCGGCAGCACCGAACCGGCCGCGCGCCGGGCCGCCCGTATCGCCGACGGCTTCATCCCCCACCGCGGCCCTTCACCCAGTTCCACCCCCTGTGCGGCGGAATGCCGATGGAGCTGGCCTGGTCGAGTCTGCGCCTGTTCGAGCGCGAGGTCCTGCCCGCGTTCACCTGACGGGCGAACCCGGCCGGCGCAGACGCCGGAACTCGATCCTGTCGTACGGCCGTGTCGAGCCCGTCTCGTACAGGATCCCGACCCGGCCGTGCCCGAGGTCCACCAGGTCCGAGTAGGCGGCGGGCGCGGAGGAGAGGGTCGTCGCCCGGGTGAAGGTGGTGCCGTCGTCCGTGCTGCGCCAGAGGGTCATCGCGCGGCGGGCGGTGGGTACGGAGGGGGCCGAGAAGAGCAAGGGGGCGTGGGCGCCCTGGAGCTGGAGGACGCTGCCCTGGACGACGGGGACGTCGTCCAGGGTGGGCTGGATCGCGTAGGGGCGGTCCAGGGTCTCGCCGCCGTCGCTGGAGTAGGTGTCCAGGCGGTTGCCGGGGGTGGCGCCGCCCTGATCGCGGGCGCTGAAGTACAGGCGTCCGTCGGGGAGTTCGGCCGCACCGCTCTCGTTGGCGTCGACCCGGCCGTCGTAGGTGCGGTCGGTGAAGCCCAGGTGCCAGGTACGGCCGCCGTCGTCGGAGTAGATCGCGTGCGCCCCGTAGTACTTGGCTTCCCGGCCGGTGTCGGTCGAGCCCGCGGGCGGGGCGGCGGAGTGGTTGGCGGGAACGACCAGACGGCCGGCGTGCGGGCCGTGACGGAGGGCGATCGCATGGCCGGGGCCAGTCGCGTACCAGCGCCAGCCCGGCGGCTTCACCTCGGCCGTGATGTCCCGGGGAGCGGAGAAGCGCACGCCGTCGTCGCGGCTCGTCTGGACGAAGACGCGGCGGCCCTGGCGCGCCGTGACCTCGCCCCGCATGATCCGCGCCTCGGTCACCGCGCCGCTGTTGTAGGAGGTGACCAGGACGATCCGGCCGGTGCGCGGGTCCACGACGGGCGCCGGGTTGCCCCGGGTGTCCCCGGCCCCCGCCGCGACGACCCGCAGCGAACCCCACGTACAGCCGCCGTCGAGGGAGCGTCTGAGGACGACGTCGATGTGGCCGCTGTCGCCCGCGCCGTCGTGCCGTCCCTCGGCGAAGGCGAGCACCGTGCCCGCGCGGGTGGTGACGACCGCCGGGATGCGGTAGGTGTCGTAGCCGCCCTCGCCCGCGGTGTACGGCACGGAGGAGGCGCAGTCGGTACGGGGACCGGGGGCGGCGGCGGACGCGACGCCGGCGCCGGAGGCGAGGAGGCCGACGGCCAGGGCGGCGGCGAGACTGCGGCTCAGGGTGGTCCCCGCTCTCCCCCGCGCAACACGAGGGTCCGGTTACGGTGTGTCGCTCACACCGTACCCTGAGTCACCGAACGTCACTCCCGACCCTTCGCTACGAGGGCGTGCGCGCCGCCGCCAGCAGTCGCGTCACGTCGTCCGCACAGATCGTCAGCGCCGCGCCCACGGTGGCGAGCACGTCCCGTTCGGCGGGGGTGTACGGCCCGTCCGCCAGGGCGATCCGGGCGCCCTGGAGCAGGATCGATTCGCGTCCCGTCGCGGCGAGGTGCGGCGCCAGCGGATCCAGGGCCTCGTGCAGCTCTATGGCGAGGCCCGCCCCGCACGGCTCCCCGAAGATCCGGCCCGTGTCCGCGGCGAGCGCCTCGACGAGGGCGCCGAGCTGGTCCTCCGTGCAGTCGTCGAAGCCGGCCGAGCGCACCGCGGTCGCCGCGGTCTCCAGGGACGTACGGGAGCAGGCGCCGCCGGCGGCGAGCACGGCGAGCGCGACGGTGTGGACGGCGTCGCGGAGCATCGCCGAGAAGCGGGTGGTGGTCGGGTGGTCGAGGACGTCCGCGCCGTAGTGGTGGCCGCAGGCGGCGCACTCGACGACGGGTCCCGTGTCACCGCGCGGCAGGACCGGGACACCGAGGAGGGTGAAGCGGCGTCGGCCGGTCAGCCGCTGGTAGTTGCGGTCACCCCCGCAGCCCGGGCAGAAGAACTCGCCGTCCCCCATGGTGGTCCACGCGGTACGGGTGCCTAGGATGCGGGAAATCTGCACTGCACGACCGTTTCGTCCCCATCCTGGCAGCACGCTCGCACACCTCCGTAACGCCGCGGCAACATCGCCGCGCTGGCGTGATGTTAGCCACATTGTTGAGGCAGAGTCAGTACCTTGGACGAGACCTTTCCGTGATCTCCACGGCGATTGGCCGGTATACGACGGGGCCCCGCCCGCCTCGAAAGGCGGACGGGGCCCCGAAAGTGCCGGTCAAAGTCCTCAGCGGGCCGCGCGGTTGACCGCGGAGACCACGGCCTTCAGCGACGCGCGTGTCGTATTCGCGTCGATGCCGATTCCCCACAGGACCTTGTCGCCGATCGCGCATTCGATGTACGAGGCGGCCTGCGCGGAGGCGCCCTCGCTCATCGTGTGCTCCTGGTAGTCCAGGAGGCGTACGTCGATGCCGACGGACTGCAGGGCGTCGAAGAACGCGGAGATCGGACCGTTGCCGGTACCGGTCAGGACCGTGTCGGTGCCGTCCACCGAGGCCTCGACGGTCAGCGAGTCGATGCCGTCGCGGTCGGTCGTGGTCTGGCCGGCCTTGACCTGGATACGGCCCCACGCGTTGTCGGGGTTCGGCAGGTACTCGTCCTGGAAGATCGCCCAGATGTCCTTCGGGGTGACCTCGCCGCCCTCGGCGTCCGTCTTCGCCTGGATGATCTTCGAGAACTCGATCTGCATCCGGCGCGGCAGGTCCAGCTTGTGGTCGTTCTTCAGGACGTAGGCGATCCCGCCCTTGCCGGACTGCGAGTTGACGCGGATCACAGCCTCGTACGAACGGCCGACGTCCTTCGGGTCGATCGGCAGGTACGGGACGGCCCACTCGATGTCGTCGACGGTGACGCCCTTCGCGGCGGCGTCCGCCTCCATGGCGTCGAAGCCCTTCTTGATGGCGTCCTGGTGGGAGCCGGAGAAGGAGGTGTAGACGAGGTCGCCGACGTACGGGTGACGGGCGTGGACCTCCATCTGGTTGCAGTACTCGGCGGTGCGGCGGACCTCGTCGATGTTCGAGAAGTCGATCTGCGGGTCGACGCCCTGCGAGAACAGGTTCATGCCCAGGGTGACCAGGTCGACGTTGCCGGTGCGCTCGCCCTGGCCGAACAGACAGCCCTCGATGCGGTCGGCGCCGGCCATCAGGGCCAGCTCGGCGGCGGCGACGGCCGTACCCCGGTCGTTGTGCGGGTGCACGGACAGGCAGACGAACTCGCGGCGGGACAGGTTGCGCGACATCCACTCGAAGCGGTCCGCGTGCGTGGACGGCGTCGAACGCTCCACCGTGGCGGGCAGGTTGAGGATGATCTCGCGGCCGGGGCCGGGCTGCCAGACGTCCATGACGGCCTCGCAGACCTCCAGGGCGAAGTCCAGCTCGGTGTCGGTGAAGATCTCGGGGCTGTACTGGTAGCCGAACGCCGTCCGCTCGTCGAGCAGCTTCTCGGCGTACTCCATGACCAGCCGCGTGCCGTCGACGGCGATCTGCTTGATCTGGTCCTTGGAGCCGCGGAAGACGACCCGGCGGAAGACCGGGGCCGTCGCGTTGTACAGGTGGACCGTGGCGCGCTTGGCGCCGACCAGGGACTCCACCGTGCGCTCGATCAGGTCCTCGCGGGCCTGGGTCAGTACGGAGATCGTGACGTCGTCCGGGATCGCGGTCTCGTCCTCGATGATCGAACGGACGAAGTCGAAGTCGGTCTGCCCGGAGGCCGGGAAACCGACCTCGATCTCCTTGTAGCCCATCTTCACGAGCAGGTCGAACATCTCGCGCTTGCGGGCCGGGGACATCGGGTCGATCAGCGCCTGGTTGCCGTCCCGCAGGTCCGTCGACAGCCAGCGGGGGGCGACGGTGACACGCTTGTCCGGCCAGGTGCGGTCAGGGATGTCCACCTGCTCGTACTTGCCGTACTTGTGGACCGGCATGGCGGTGGACTGCTGGAAGTTCGGCATGATGCGTGGGCTCCTCAGAGGGTGTCCGGAAGGACGGCCGACGGCGCAACGCCGAACTCCGCGGGGAGGGGGTCGGCCTCGACTACAGGCCCTCGCCGCGGCAGCTAAGGAGAAGCAGCCCGATACGCATGATGCTCCGCAGCGTAGCCGAGCCTCACTCTCTCCGGAGGGCTGTATCAGTATGCGGGATCGTGACCACATAAGGAAGAAAACGGACAAAAAGTGTGGCACACCACCCAGAGTGAGTCCTCATACCACTGAAGAGCGGACCGACGGGCTCCTTATCGCCGCATTTCACACAATCTTGGTCGCAGGTAGTGACAGCGAAGTAACTCAGTGCAATTGTGCCGGGCATGACCGCGAACCCGGCAGGCTTCGAGCCTGTCTTCTGCACCATCGTGCCGCCCCACGTCCTCGACACGCTGGCCCAGCACGAGGACCCCGCGCTCGCCGGGCCCGCGCGCCGCACCCTGGAGCGCGACGCCTTCGAGCGCACCCACCGCCGGCTGACCACGGTCATCGGCGCGCCCACCGTGGCCCCGCCCCAGGGTGCGCCCGCGGACAAGCCGCAGCGCACCATCTACGACGCCAGGCACCACCAGGACCTGCCGGGCAAGAAGGTCCGCGGCGAGGCCGACAAGCCCGGCAAGGACGCCACGGTCAACCGCGCCTACGCCGGACTCGGCGCCACCTTCGACCTCTACCTGAACGCCTACGCCCGCAACTCGATCAACGGCGAGGGCCTGCCCCTCACCGCGAGCGTCCACTTCGACGTCGACTACAACAACGCCTTCTGGAACGGCGAGCAGATGGTGTTCGGCGACGGCGACGGCGAGATCTTCCTCGACTTCACCATCCCGGTCGACGTCATCGGCCATGAGCTGACCCACGGCGTCACCCAGTACACGGCGAACCTCACCTACTTCGGCCAGCCGGGCGCCCTGAACGAGTCCATGTCGGACGTCTTCGGCTCGCTGATCAAGCAGTACACGCTCGGCCAGACCGCCGCCGACGCCGACTGGCTGATCGGCGCGGGCCTGCTCGCCCCGCGCGTCACCGGCAAGGCGCTGCGCTCCATGAAGGAGCCCGGCACGGCGTACGACGACGACGTGCTCGGCAAGGACCCGCAGCCCGCGACGATGGACGGCTATGTGAGGACCGGCCGCGACAACGGCGGTGTCCACATCAACTCCGGCATCCCCAACCACGCCTTCTACCTGGTCGCCCAGTCCCTCGGCGGGCACGCCTGGGAGCGCGCCGGGCAGATCTGGTACGACGTCCTCACCGGCGGCGAGCTCCAGTCCCAGGCGAGCTTCTCCGACTTCGCCAAGCTGACGGTCGCCCAGGCCAGGAGCCGGTACGGCGAGGGCGAGGAGCTCCAGTCCGTCACGAAGGCCTGGGAACAGGTCGGGGTGGCGACGTCGTAGCTTCGGCGCCCGACTCGTACTAGACAGGACCCATGCGTATTCAGGTAAGGCGCACGGGCGGATTCGCGGGCATCGAGCGCCATGCCGAGGTGGACACCTCGGGGCGCTCCGACGCCCCCGAGTGGCATGCCCTGGCCGAGCAGGCGATCGCCTCCGGCCAGGGCACGCGCCCCGCCGGGGTCCCCGACGGCTTCAGCTACGAGATCACCGTGAACGGAAAGACGGTCTACGCCGCCGATCCGAGACTGACGGAGGAGCAGCGAAGTCTGATTTCGAGGGTCCTGAAGGAGGGCGCCTAGAAAGCGGCCTTGCGGGAGGCGCCCCTTCAGGGGCGCGGGGAACTGCGCGACCAGCCCCCACCGGGCCGCAGCCGCGAACACTCCGCACCACCCCTCCCCTGGCGTCCCAAGAAGCCGTAACTCCCAGTTCACACCAACCCGTTGACTTCCCTTACTGCCGGTACGGATGATCGCGCGCATGGCGACGAACCCCCTACCGCAGTTCCCGCCCGGCTTCCTCTGGGGCGTGTCCACCTCGGCCCACCAGATCGAGGGAGCCGCGGCCGAACGCGACCCGTCGGTATGGGACGCGTTCACGGCCGAGCCCGGCCACATCAAGGACGGCTCGACGGCGGACGTGGCCTGCGACCACTACCACCGCTACCCCGAGGACGTGGCCCTCCTCGCCGACCTCGGCGTGGACGCGTACCGCTTCTCGATCTCCTGGCCCCGCGTGAACTCCCCCGGCGGCCTCGACTTCTACGACCGCCTGGTGGACGCCCTGGTCGCGGCGGGGATCCGCCCCGTACCCACCCTCTTCCACTGGGATCTCCCGCTGAAGCTCGAAGAGGCCGGCGGCTGGCTGAACCGCGACACGGCCGAGCGCTTCGCCGAGTACGCCGGTGTCGTCGCCGCCCGTCTCGGCGACCGCGTCAAGAAGTGGATCACCCTCAACGAGCCAGCCGAACACACCCTGCTCGGCCACGCGCTCGGCGCCCACGCCCCGGGCAAACAGCTCCTGTTCGACTCGCTGCCGGTCGCCCACCACCAACTGCTGGCTCACGGCCTCGCCGTCCGGTCCCTGCGCGCGGCCGGCGTCACGGACATCGGCATCGCCAACTCGCACGGCCCGACCTGGGCGGCCTCCGAGCAGCCCGAGGACGTGGAGGCCGCCGACTTCTACGACCTCCTCCTCAACCGCCTCTTCGCGGATCCGCTGCTGCTGGGCCGATACCCGGAAGGCATCGGTGAGTTGATGCCGGGCGATGTCGAGGCGGATCTGAAGGTCATCGCGGAGCCGATCGACTGGTACGGGATCAACTACTACCAGCCGACCAAGGTGGGCGCCCCCGAGGGCGCGGAGATCGAGTTCAGCGGACTGACCCTGCCCGCCGAACTCCCCTTCTCCGTGCGGGAACTGGAGGGCTACCCGGTCACCGACTTCGGCTGGCCGGTGGTCCCCGAGGCACTGACCGAGCTGCTCGTGGGCTTCCGCGAGCGCTACGGGGACCGCCTCCCGCCGGTCGTCATCACCGAGAACGGCTGCAGTTACGAGGGCATCGACGACCAGGAGCGGATCACGTTCCTCGACGGCCATGTCCGGGCGCTGCACCGGGCGTTGGAACAGGGCGTGGACGTTCGCGGGTACTTCGTGTGGTCGTTGCTGGACAACTTCGAGTGGGCGGAGGGATACGCGCGGCGCTTCGGCCTGGTCCACGTCGACTACGACACGCTGAAGCGGACCCCGAAGGTGTCGTACACCTGGCTGCGCGACGCGCTGCGGGCGCGGGGATGACGGCGGCGGACCCCGTCGTGTCCGTCGACCCGCTCGCCGAGCCCGTCGAGCGGGTCGGCCGGGGCTGGACCTCGGCGCTCTCGCTCGCCAACGGGGCGATCTGGGTGGGCTGGTACGGCCCGCTGCAGATCCTGCTGGCCTCCCAGGCGGAGGACTTCGCGCCCGGCACCGGCATGTCGAAGGAGACGATGCTGGCGTGGGTCACGGGCGCGGGCGCGGTGGTGTCGCTGGTCGCCAACCCGCTCTTCGGCGCGCTGTCCGACCGGACGACGGCGCGGTGGGGCCGCCGTACGCCGTGGATCGTGGCGGGTTCGGCGGGCGGCGCCCTCTCCCTGCTGCTCCTGGCGGGAGCGGGCGGGGTCTGGACGATGGCGGCCGGCTGGTGCCTGGTCCAGCTCACCCTGAACGCCGCCTTCGCCGCGATCACCGCGGCGGTCCCCGACCGGGTGCCCCGGCTCCAGCGGGGCTCCGTGGGCGGCTGGCTCGGCGCGGCACAGATCCTGGGCGTGGTGGGCGGAACGGGCCTCGCGACGGCGGCGGGGGGTGTGGGCGGCGGCTACGCGGCGTGTGCGGTGTTCACGCTGGTGGGCGTGCTGCCGTACGTACTGCGCCACCAGGACCTGCGGCTGCCGGCCTCGGCCCGGCCCGCCTGGTCCTGGCGCACGTTCGCGGCCTCCTTCTGGCTGAGTCCGCGCCGCCACCCGGACCTGGCCTGGGCCTGGCTGACCCGCTTCCTGATCAACCTGAGCAACGCCCTGGTCCTGCTCTACCTCCTGTACTACCTCCGCGACCGGCTCCACTACGACGACCCCGAGAACGGCGTACTGATCCTCACGGCGGTCAACGGCGTCACCCTCCTCGCCACGGTCGTGGTCGGCGGGGTGTGGTCGGACCGGGTGGGCCGCCGCAAGCCGTTCGTGATCTGGTCGGGCGTCCTCATGGCGGTGGCGACGGCGGTCCTCTCCGGGTGGCAGACCTGGCCGGGCGCGATCGTCGCGGCGGCGGTCCTCGGCATCGGCTTCGGCGTCTTCACCTCCGTCGACTTCGCGCTGATGACGGACGTCCTGCCCAAGGCCCTGGACCGCGGCAAGGACCTCGGCGTCATCAACGTCGCCAACGCCCTCCCCCAGGTCGCCGCCCCCGCCCTGGCGGCCCCGATCGTGACGTATCTGGGCGGCTACCGGGTGCTGTACCTGGTGGCGGCGGTGATCGGACTGGCGGGGGCGCTGCTGGTGGGGCGGATCAGGGGCGTGGACTGAATTCGGGTGCCACCGGCATCCGTGTTCCTCTTGGATGGCGTCATGACGACTGTGAACGCATCCCTCGACCGTCTTGAGCGCTACTACGACTCGGTACCGCGCGCCGCCGCGCGGGCCGAGGACTTCGGCCCGCTGACCCTCTTCGTACGGGAGGCCACGGGCTGGCCCTACTACGCACGCCCCACCCTGGAGTGGACGGGCCCGGCGGCCACCGCCGAGGACGTCGAGCGGGTGCGGGCGCGGCAGCGGGAGCTGTGTGTGCCGGAGGCCTTCGAGTGGGTGGCGGAGGTGACGCCGGGCCTGCGGGAGGCGGTCGAGGCGACGGGGCTACGGGTACACGCGCATCCCCTGATGATCCGCGACGAGGACGCGCCGCTGCCCGACCCGCATCCCCTGGTCCGTGTACTGGATCCCGAAGACCCCTTCCTGGCGGGCGCGTTGGCGGTGCCGCATGTGGCGTTCGCGGCGCCGGGCACGGCGGTGGGGGAGGCCGGAACCGGCGAACTGGCCACCGAGATCACCGCCCGCGCCGCCGAGGTACCCGCCGCCGCGGACCGCATCCGCGTGGGCCGCACCGTACTGGCCGCGGCGGTCGAGAACGGCGTCGTGGTCTGCTCCGGCATGCACCTGCCCGTCGGCCGCGTGAGCGAGATCGCGGGCGTCGGCACCCTGCCCGCCGAACGGCGCCGCGGGCTGGCGTACGGCGTCACGGCCGCCCTCGTGGCCGACGCGCGTGAGCGGGGCGTCGAGACGCTGTTCCTGTCGGCCGGGGACGAGGACGTGGCGCGGATGTACGGCCGCCTGGGGTTCCGGACGGTGGCGACGGCGCTGATCGCGGAACTCGCCGAGTAGCGGGCCGATCAGGGGTCAGGGACGAACTTCGGCCACTTTCGACAACCCCTGAAGAAACCGCCCGGCATGCCTTGCAATCCCAAGCCGCTCGCGCATCAATGGAACCGCTAGTTCCGACGGACCGTCAGAAACGCCTCCGCTGGCGTCCCGCACCCCGCTCGCGGACGGTCCGTGTACACATCTCTCCGCACCCGCACCGGCGTTCACCGGTGACGCGTCCGTGTGCCCGGCCCGGCCCCGGCCTCTGAGCAGACGGTTCCGTCCCTCCATCCCCACATGGCAATTCCCGTACAAGGGAAGGGAACCCGATGAGACGCAAGCAACTCGGAATCGCCGCGGCGTTAGCCGCCGGCACCCTCGCCGCGACCGGCCTGGCCCTCGCGCCGACCGCCGCGGCCGTCACCCCGCTCACCGCGACCATCAACGCGACCTGCACGATCGGCGGCGGTGGTGCGGCCACCCTCACCGCCACCCAGACCGGCACGGCCGCGACCATCACCCTCAGCTCCACCTCGATCACCGCGCCGATCGCGCTGGCGCAGGACTCCATCGCCTCCACCCTGACCATGGCGAAGTCCGGTGGCGGCACCGTCGCGTTCACCGGCACGAAGAACCCCGCCATTCCGCTGGGCGGCGGGGTCACGGTGGGCCCGCTCAACGGCACCGTCACCTCCGGCGACAGCCTCGACGCGTACGGGGGCTCGCTGAAGATGGTCGTCTTCGGCATCACCATCACATGCACCGCGAGCGCGGCGCAGGCACCGGGCCCGTTCGTCTTCAGCTGAGCCCCGCCACAGCACATACGTGAAGACCGGTGTCGCCGGCGCGCGGCGGCACCGGTCCTCGTACTGCCTGAACAACTGAACCGAACAAATGAACCGAACAACTGCCTGATCACGGCCAACTAGCCTACGGGGGTGCCCAGTTGACGATATTGACACGACCTGATGGCCCATCAGTTACCGTCCGGGCCCTCCATTGACTTCTCACACAACCCGCACATCAATGGCCCCCTGTCGGCGCAGACGAGCCGCTGCGCCCGCATCCCTCAGGAGGGGGCACATGGCAACGCACAGGGGAACCAGGGGTTCGCACGCCCGAAGACGCCGCTGGGCGGCACTGCTCGGGGTGACCGCGCTGGCGGTCACCGCGGGAGGCGCGCTGGCGGCCCCGGCGGGCGCCGCGGCCGCGGACTCCCAGAACGTGGACTTCGCCACGCACTGCATCCCGCCGGCGATCGCGGGCATCCCGCCGATCGACGGCACCACCACCGCGATCATCACGGTGGACAACCCCAGTCCCAAGGTCGGTGACACCGTCACCGTGACGTACAAGGTGGTCACGCCCGCCGCGAACAACCCGACCGCCCTCGCCCTGCCCGCCGACATCATGACGCCCACCGGCAAGGTCGCCCTCGGCGGCGCGCAGACGGGAGACGTCACGGTCGCGGGCCCCAGGAAGAACGACCCGGTGGCGGGCAACGCGCCCTTCCCGGGGTTCAGCATGACGGGCACCTTCACCGTCACCAGCCCGGGCGCCATCACCCTCGCGCCCGGCGACTACAACATCCACACCAGCTACATCCTGGAGCTGGACACCCCCTGCACGGTCACCAACCCGCCCGCCCCGGTCTCCGGGACGATCACCGCGACGGACGGAACCCAGACCAACAACCGTGCCATCTCGCTCGGTTCGGCCTCCGGGAAGCCCGGTGACAGCGTGACCGTCACCGGCAGCAACTTCACCCCGGGCGCGAGCGTGACCCTCGCCGGACGGTCGGGGGCCACCCAGACCGCCGACACCGCCACCACGACCGCCGACGCACAGGGCTCGATCAACGGCACGCTGACCGTCAACGACAAGACGACGACCGGTGTGGTGGCGTACGAGGGCGCGAGCTGGAGCGACACCAAGGGCGCGGGGCCGGCGGCGTACGTGGTCGTCGACGACACCCCGATCCCCGCGGGCTCCCAGAAACTCACCACCACGGTGAAGGCGGGAACCCTGTCGATGTCCCAGGCCGGGGACGCCGTCCAGCTGTCGGCCGTGGACTTCGGCAAGGGCGGGGCCTCGACCGGTGCCCTGCGGACGGTGACCGTCAAGGACTTCCGCGGCGGGCCCGCGGGCTGGTCCCTGACCGGCAAGGTCACCGACTTCACCGGTCCCGGCGCCAAGATCGACGCCGGGAAGCTGAGCTGGACCCCCGCCTGCGCGACCAAGGCGGGCAGCCCGAGCACCTGCCAGGCCGGTTCGTCCGGCGCGGTGGGCGATGCGGGAGCGACGCTGGCGTCCACCCCCAACGGGGCGCTCACCGGTGGTGAGTTCACCGTCGACGCCGGGCTGTCACTGGACGTACCGGCGTTCACCCCGCCGGGTTCCTACTCCGGCGTGCTCACGCTGACGCTCACCTGACCCACCCCTCCGCACCCCGGTGGCCGGGCGCGCACCCGCCCGTCCACCTCGCCAGGTCCACCACGTCCGCGGGGGTCCGCACCCATGCGCAAGCTGTACGTCCTCATCCTGTCCGTGGTCCTTCTCGCGCTCACCACGCCCGCCTCGTACGCCGCCGACAACGGCAGCTGGTCCGTCTACCCCGTCTCCACGCAGATCGCGGCCCGCCCGTACTTCTACCTCTCCGCCGACCCCGGACAGACCCTCCGGGACAAGGTCACCGTCGCCAACAAGACCGGCGCCCCGCTGACCTTCCGGCTGTACGCCGCCGACGCGTACAACACCGCGCGCGACGGCGGGTTCGCGGTGCGGACGGTGAAGGAGAAGCAGCTCGGGGTCGGCGCGTGGGCGCACCCCGCCCGCTCCCGGGTGACGGTGCCCGCGCACGGTTCGGTGACCGTGCCGTTCACCCTCCGGGTGCCCGCGAAGGCCGAACCCGGCGACCACCCGGGCGCGCTGGTCGCACTCGACGAGCGCCTCGAGTCCGGGGACGCGGCGACCTCCTCGGTGGCGGTGCAACGGGCGGTCGGCGCCCGGATCTACCTCCGGGTCGGCGGACCCACCGTCCCCGCCCTCGCCGTCGAGAAGGTCCACATCAGCCACCACCAGCCCCTGGTCCCCGGCCTCGGCGAGAGCGGCGCCACCGTCTCGTACACCCTCCACAACACCGGGAACGTCACCCTGAACCCGAAGGTGCGGCTCAGGGCCGAAGGCCTCTTCGGGCGTACGTTGCTGTCCCGGGGGCTCACGAAGATCCCCTCGGAGCTGCTGCCGGGGCAACGTGTCCGGCTGACCGAGCCGTGGCACGGGGCGCCCCAACTCGACTGGGGTCACGTGACATTGACGGCCAGCGCGCCCGGCACCCGGGAGTCGGCGAGCACGTCGTTCTTCGCACTCCCGTGGCTGATGGCGGTGCTGGCGGGCGCGGGGATCGCCGCCGCCGTGGTGGTGATCAGGGCGCGCAGGGGCGGTACCCGCCCGTGGCCGCTCGGAGCGCGCAGGGGCGGTATCCGTCCGTGGTGGCTCAGAGTGCGTCGGGGCCGCGCTCGCCCGTCCGTACCCGTACGACCGTCTCGACCGGTACGGACCACACCTTCCCGTCACCGATCTTCCCCGTCTGCGCGGCCTTGACGATCGCATCGATCGCGGCCTCCGCGTCCGCGTCCTCGACGACGACCTCGATACGGACCTTGGGTACCAGGTCGACCTGGTACTCGGCGCCGCGGTAGACCTCCGTGTGGCCGCGCTGGCGCCCGTACCCGCTGGCCTCGGTGACGGTGAGCCCGTGCACGCCGAGCTCCTGGAGAGCGGTCTTGACCTCGTCGAGGCGGTACGGCTTGACGATGGCGGTGATGAGCTTCATGCCTGGGCCTTGGCCTTCTGAGCGGTGGGGAGGGATGACGAGACCGGGGCGCCGTGGCCCAGGACCCCGTGATCGTAAGCGGTCTCGGCGTGCACCGTAAGGTCCAGGCCGGTGTGCTCGTGCTCCTCGTCCGCCCGCAGCCCCACGACCTTGTCGAGCACCTTCCCGAGGCCGTACGTGACGGTGAAGGCGTACGCCCCAACGGCCACGACCGCCACCAGCTGCTTGCCGAGCTGTCCGAACCCACCGCCGTACAGCAGCCCCTCGGCGCCACCGGTCATCGTCGCGTCGGCGAAGACACCGATGAGAACCGTGCCGATGATGCCGCCG
Organism: Streptomyces sp. GbtcB7; assembly: GCF_019091445.1. Classification (NCBI taxonomy): domain Bacteria; kingdom Bacillati; phylum Actinomycetota; class Actinomycetes; order Kitasatosporales; family Streptomycetaceae; genus Streptomyces; species Streptomyces sp. GbtcB7. Next base: position 124,717 of record NZ_JAGXJM010000001.1, on the reverse strand, counting down.
ACCAGGTGAACGCCGACGACGTCCAGCGAGTCGTCGTAGTTCAGCCTGAACTTCCAGCCCACGGCGTACGAGCAGACGACACCGGCGGCGAGACCGACGACCAGCGCGCCCAGCAGCGACACGGACCCGCAGGACGGGGTGATGGCCACCAGACCCGCGACCGCGCCGGAGGCGGCTCCGAGGGTGGTGGGGTGGCCGTCGCGTTTCTGCTCGACGAAGAGCCAGCCGAGCAGACCGGTGCAGCCGGCGGCGAGGGTGTTGAGGAAAGCTGCGGCGGCGAGTCCGTTGGCGCCCAGCGCGGACCCGGCGTTGAAGCCGAACCAGCCGAACCACAACAACCCCGCGCCCAGCATCACCATCGGCAGGTTGTGCGGCCGCATGGCGTCCTTCTTGAAGCCGAGACGGGGGCCGAGGACGAGACAGAGAGCCAGGCCGGAGGCGCCGGAGGTGATCTCGACCGGCAGCCCGCCCGCGAAGTCCAGCGCACCCAGTTTCGCCAGGACCCAGCCCCCCGGACCCCACACCCAGTGCGCGACGGGAACGTATACGAGCAGCGCCCAGACCGGCACGAACACCAGCCACGCCGCGAACTTCGCGCGGTCGGCGATCGCCCCGCTGATCAGCGCGGCGGTGATGATCGCGAAGGTGAGCTGGAAGGTGGCGAAGAGCAGGGTGGGCACGGTCCCGTGCACACTGTCCGGCCCGATACCGCTCATCCCCGCGTGCTTCAGGCCGCCGACGAGTCCCCCGAAGGCGTCGTCCCCGAAGGCGAGCGAGTACCCGACCGTCAGCCACACCACCGTGACCAGGGCGATCGACACGAAACTCATCATCAGCATGTTGAGGACGCTCTTCGTGCGGACCATGCCGCCGTAGAAGAGGGCCAGGCCCGGTGTCATCAGGAGGACGAGGGCGGTGGCGGCGAGCAGCCAGGCGGTGTCGCCGGTGTCGAGGTGGGGTGCGGCGGCCAGGTTGACGGTGTCCAGGGTCTCCACGGTCTGCACGAACTCCACGGACGGCTCTCCTCGGTTCTCCTGGGTGCGGGGGCGTCGTCAGAGAGTCACGGGCTCGCGTTTCCGGTTGTGCACGTGTGCGTTTCCGGCGTGTTTCGTATTGCGTGGGGGTTTCCGAAACCTCACGGGGCGGCGCGGGAGCGGTCAAAGGCATATGGCGTACGGCGCGGGCCTGTGGATCAGGGACAATGGGCGCCATGAGCGTTCGTACCCAGTCATCCGAGCCGTCCGAGGCACCCCACCGCGCCGGCTTCGCCTGCTTCGTGGGCCGCCCCAACGCGGGCAAGTCCACCCTCACGAATGCTCTGGTCGGCCAGAAGGTGGCGATCACCGCGAACCAGCCGCAGACCACGCGGCACACGGTACGGGGCATCGTGCACCGCCCCGACGCCCAGCTGATCCTGGTCGACACCCCTGGTCTGCACAAGCCGCGCACGCTGCTGGGTGAGCGCCTGAACGACATCGTGCGCACGACGTGGGCCGAGGTCGACGTCATCGGCTTCTGCCTGCCCGCGAACGAGAAGCTCGGTCCGGGTGACCGTTTCATCGCGAAGGAACTGGCGTCCATCAAGAAGACGCCGAAGATCGCGATCGTCACGAAGACCGACCTCGTCGACAGCAAGACGCTCGCCGAGCAGCTCATCGCGATCGATCAGCTCGGGCGGGAGCTGGGGTTCGAGTGGGCGGAGATCGTGCCGGTGTCGGCGGTCGGGGACAAGCAGGTGGACCTGCTGGCCGACCTGATCGTCCCGCTCCTTCCCGAGGGCCCGGCGCTCTACCCGGAGGGTGACCTCACCGACGAGCCCGAGCAGGTCATGATCGCGGAGCTGATCCGCGAGGCGGCGCTGGAGGGTGTGCGCGACGAGCTCCCCCACTCCATCGCCGTCGTCGTCGAGGAGATGCTTCCCCGCGAGGACCGCCCCGCCGACAAGCCCCTCCTCGACATCCACGCCTTCGTCTACATCGAGCGCCCCAGCCAGAAGGGCATCATCATCGGCCCCAAGGGCAAGCGGCTGAAGGAGGTCGGCATCAAGTCCCGCAAGCAGATCGAGGCGCTGCTGGGTACGCCGGTCTTCCTCGACCTCCATGTGAAGGTCGCGAAGGACTGGCAGCGGGACCCGCGCCAACTCCGCAAACTCGGCTTCTGAGAGTTCCTCGCCCCCGCCGCCCCTACCCGTCCCATCCTCACTCGGGGGCTCCGCCCCCGAACCCCCGATCGGCCTGAACGGCCTCGTCCTCAAACGCCGGACGGGCTGAAAACGAGGGCGAGCCGAGGCTTTCAGGGGCGCGGGGAACTGCGCGACCAGCCCCCACCGGCCCGCAGCCGACGGACAGGGCCGGGGTCTGGGGCGGAGCCCCAGGTCGAGGATGGGTCGGGTAGGGGCGGCGGGGGCGAAGAAGCGGGCTCAGCCTGCGGGTGTCGTCAGGTGGACGGTGCCGTCGGGGCCCGCCAGCAGTACCGGCGTCGCGGGCCCACCGAGGTCCCGGACCGCCGCTCGGTCCTCCGAAGAGACCTCCCCCGCCTCGGACACCACCGCCGCCGCCTCAAGAGACTTCGCCCCGGACGCCACCGCCATCGCGACCGCGGTACGCAACGCGCTCAACCGCAGGGAGGGAAGATCCACCGTCCCCGCGACATACGTACGGCCGGTCTCATCCCGTACGGCCGCCCCCTCCGGCACCGCGTTGCGTGCCCGCGCGGAACGGGCCAGGGTGACGATCTTGCGGTCCTCGGGGTCAAGCGCGCTGCTGTCGGTCATGTTCAGAGCATACGAAGGGATCGGAAGCCGCACGCACAGACCTAGCCCGCCACCGGATACATCGAGCCCCGTCGGCCCTCCGGCGAGGCCAGCCACTCCAGCTTCGCCGCCGTGTTCGCCTCCGGCAGCGGCGTGTGCAGCACGATCGTGAGGTCGGGCCGCGCCGGCACCTTCATCGCGGTGGACTCGACGGCGAGCAGCCCGACGAGCGGGTGGTCGAGCTCCTTGCGGATCTGCCCGGCGTCCTCGATGTCCCGCTCCTCCCACAGCGTCGCGAACTCCGGTGAAGCGTCCCGGAGTTGGCTCAGTACCTCCTGGTACCCCTCGTCGTCCGGCGCGGCCGCGCACGACGCGCGGAACTGGGCGACGACCGTGCGCGCGTTCTTCTCCCAGGTCCGGGACTGCCCCCGGTACAGCGGGTCGGTGAAGAAGTCGATGATGCAGTTCTGCGTGTTGTCGGGCCGCATCCCGAGGACCATCCCGGCGGCGTCGTTGTACATGACGCAGTTGTAGTAGGGGTCCATGATGTGCGCCGGATACGGCATCCACGTGTCGATCAGCCGCCGCAGCCCGTCGCACATGTCCCGGACCTCGGGCGCGACCTCCGGCGCGGGCGGGTTCAGCCCGGCGAGCAGGTACAGATGGCGTCGTTCGGCGTTGCTGAGCCGCAGGACGCGGGCGACCGCGTCGAGTACCTGGGGCGAGACGGAGATGTCCCGCCCCTGCTCCAGCCACTGGTACCAGGACGCGCCGACGCCCGCGAGCACGGCCACCTCCTCGCGGCGCAGCCCCGGCGTGCGGCGGCGGGCCCCGCCGTCCGGCAGACCGGCCTCCGTCGGTGACACCCTCGCCCGGCGGCTCATCAGGAAGTCCCGCAGCTCACGCCGTCGGTGGGTCCTGAGCGCGTCCTCCGTCACGTGTGAATCCCCCTGTTGGTGACTGGTGGTGCGACCACCAGCATAAGTTCCCGCTCCCCACGGATATTCCGACGGCCGCACGCTCTTGCCATGGCGATCGACACCACCGAAACCACATCCGCTTCCCCAACTGCCCACTCCCCGCTCGGCACCCGGCTGTCGACCCGCGACAAACTCGTCCTCTTCGTGCTGTGCGCCGCGCAGTTCATGGTCGCGCTCGACTTCTCCGTACTGAACGTGGCGCTGCCCGTGCTCGGCAAGGACCTGGGCATGAGCCAGTCCGCGCTGCAGTGGGCGGTCACCGCCTTCGCACTGCCGTCCGGCGGCTTCCTGCTCCTCTTCGGCCGCATCGGTGACCTGTACGGCCGCCGCAGGCTCTTCCTGACCGGCCTCGCCCTCTTCGGCACGGCCTCGCTGCTGGCGACCTTCGCCTGGGACCCGGCGTCGTTCCTGACGGGCCGGGCGTTGCAGGGCCTCGGCGCGGCGGCGATCGTGCCGACGGGCATGTCGCTGCTGACGACGACGTTCCCCGAGGGCCCGGCGCGCGACCGTGCGCTCGGCATCTCCGGCACACTCCTCTCCCTCGGCTTCACGGTCGGCATGGTGGCCGGCGGCGTCCTGACCGACGTACTGAGCTGGCGCTCGACGATGGGCCTGCTGTCGGTCTTCGCGCTGATCGTGCTGCCACTGGCCCCGGGCCTGCTGCCCGAGTCCCGCACCCCCGACCGCCCGCGCCTGGACGTTCCCGGCGCGGTCACCGTCACCGGCGGTCTGCTGGCCCTGATCTACGCCCTGTCGACGGCCGCCGAGCGCGGCTTCGGCGGCACCGACGTCATCGTGACCCTCGCCGCGGGCGTGCTCCTGCTCGCCGCCTTCGTGTACATCGAGTCCCGCGCCCACGCTCCGCTCGTCAGCCTCCCCATGCTGCGCCGCCGCACGGTGGCGTGGGGCAACCTGGGCGGTCTGGTCACCTTCTCGATGATGTCGACGGTCGTCTTCGCGCTGACGCTGTACCTGCAGGAGACCCTCGGCCTGTCCGCGTTCGAGACGGGGCTGGTCTTCGGGTTCCAGGGCGTCATGTCCGCCGTCGCCGGGGTGTACGCCCCTAAGGTCATCGGCCGCTTCGGCGCCCGCCGTACGCTCGTCGGCTCGCTCGCCGGTCAGGGCCTGTTCGTGGCGGGACTGGTGCTGCTGAACGCCCACACCTGGTCGGTCTGGCTCGCCACCGCCGCGGTCTCGCTGGCCAGCATGTGCCACCTGGGCGCGATCATCTCGTACGGCCTGACCGTGACCTCGGGCGTTCCCGACGAGGAGCAGGGGCTGGCCACGGGCCTGGTGACCTCCACCCAGCAGGTCGGCCTCACGATCGGCATCCCGCTGCTGGGTGTCCTGGCGACGACGTCGAGCGACCTGCTGGCCGGTGTCCACACGGTCCTCGCCCTGGACGCGGTGATCGTGCTGGCGGCGGCGGTGCTGGTCGCGGCCGGGCTGGGCCGCGACCGCTCACGCCCGGTCGAGGCGGAGGCGCTCGGCCTTCGGTAGACCGGCGACGACGAGATCGTAGGAGTCCTCGACGAGCTCCCGGACCAGACGGTCCGGGAGTTCGCCGTCGACCGTCACCGTGTTCCAGTGCCGCTTGTTCATGTGATAGCCCGGGACGATCAGCCCCGGGTGCTCGCCGCGCAGCCGGACCGCGTCCTCCGGGTCGCACTTGAGGTTGACCGTGAGCGGACGCGCGTCCAGTCGTGTCAGCGCGAAGAGCTTGCCCAGCACCTTGAAGACGGAGATGTCCGGGGCGAAGGGGAAGTCCTCGACGGTCGCGTTGAAGGACAGACAGAACGCACGCAGCTGCTGAGGTTTCACTCCCACGTCTCCTTCGCCCACATCGCCTTCTCCGACGGCATCACTCCGGCTTCTTCTCCTCCTCGGACGGCTCCGGGTCCACCGGGCCGACCGGTTCGACGAGCACCGTGACGATCTTGTTCCGGCGCCCGGCCGCGGCCTCCGCCGTCAGCCGCAGCTCGCGCCCGTCGGGCAGCTCGACCACCGAGGAGGCACCGGCGATCGGAACCCGCCCCAGTGCCTTCGCCAGCAGTCCGCCGACCGTCTCCACGTCCTCGTCGTCGTACGCCTCGAAGCCGTACAGCTCGCCGAGGTCGCCGATGTCGAGACGGGCGGTCACCCGGTAGCTGTCGTCGCCGAGCTCCTGCACGGGCGGCAGCTCACGGTCGTACTCGTCGGTGATCTCCCCGACGATCTCCTCGAGGATGTCCTCGATGGTGACGATGCCGGCCGTGCCGCCGTACTCGTCGATGACGACGGCGACGTGGTTGCGCTCCTGCTGCATCTCGCGCAGCAGGTCGCCCGCGTTCTTGGTGTCGGGCACGAAGGTCGCGGGCCGCATGGCCGTGGACACGAGCTCGGACTCGGTCTCACGGCTGATGTGCGTCTTGCGGGCCAGGTCCTTCAGGTACACGATCCCGACGACGTCGTCCTCGCTCTCCCCCGTGACGGGGATGCGCGAGAAGCCGGACCTCAGCGCCAGGGTGAGGGCCTGGCGGATGGTCTTGTACCGCTCGATGACGACGAGGTCGGTCCTCGGCACCATCACCTCTCGTACGAGGGTGTCGCCCAGCTCGAAGACGGAGTGCACCATGCGGCGCTCCTCGTCCTCGATCAGGGACTCCTTCTCGGCGAGGTCGACCAGCGCGCGCAGCTCGGCCTCGGAGGCGAACGGACCGCGCCTAAAGCCCTTGCCGGGCGTCAGCGCGTTGCCGATGAGGATGAGGAGGGGCGGGATCGGGCCCATGATCCTGGCCAGCGGCAGCAGGACGTACGAGGCCGCCGTCGCCGTGTTCAGCGGGTGCTGGCGGCCGATGGTGCGCGGCGAGACGCCCACGGCGACGTACGAGACGAGGACCATGACCCCGATGGCGACGACGAGGGCCTCCCAGGTCTCGTCGAACTCCTTCAGGCAGGCGTACGTGACGAGCGCGGCGGCGGCCATCTCGCAGGCCACGCGCACCAGCAGTGCCACGTTCAGATAGCGGGTCGGGTCAGCGGCGACCTGGGCGAGCTTGGCACTGCCGCGCCGCCCGGACCGTACGGCCTCCTCCGCGCGGAAGCTGGAGACACGCGCGAGGCCCGCCTCCGCGCAGGCGGCGAGCCAGGCGACCACGACCAGCGCGATGGCGCCGATGACGAGCTGCGGACTCATGAAACGGTCGGGGCCGGCGAGGGGCCCGTCATGCCCTTCTCCGCGCGCCAGCCGTCCACGATGGCGGCCTGCAGACCGAACATCTCGGCCTTCTCGTCCGCCTCCTCGTGGTCGTAGCCGAGCAGGTGCAGCACTCCATGGACGGTGAGGAGGTGCAGTTCCTCGTCCATGGAGTGCTGCGTGGGAGCTTCCTTGCCCTGCCGCTCGGCGACTTCCGGGCAGAGCACGATGTCGCCGAGGAGTCCCTGCGGGGGCTCGTCGTCGTCCTTGGACGGCGGCCGCAGTTCGTCCATGGGGAACGACATCACGTCGGTGGGCCCCGGAAGGTCCATCCACTGGATGTGGAGCTGCTCCATGGCGTCGGCGTCCACGACGATCACCGAGAGTTCGGAGAGCGGGTGGATGCGCATCCGCGCGAGTGCGTAGCGGGCGATGTCGAGGATCGCCTGCTCGTCGACCTCGGTTCCGGACTCGTTGTTGACGTCGATCGACATGGTGCTCGCTTGTCTACTTCCCCTTGTGGCCGGCTTTGCCGCGGCTCTTGTGGGAGCCGTTCTCGGTGCCGTTCTCGCTGTCGTACTTCTCGTACGCGTCGACGATACGGCCGACCAGCTTGTGCCGTACGACATCGTGGGACGTGAGCCGCGAGAAGTGGACGTCGTCGAGGCCCTCCAGGATGTCCTGGACCTGGCGCAGGCCCGACTTCGTCCCGTTCGGGAGGTCGACCTGCGTCACGTCGCCCGTGACCACGATCTTCGACTCGAAGCCGAGACGGGTGAGGAACATCTTCATCTGCTCGGCGCTCGTGTTCTGGGCCTCGTCCAGGATGATGAAGGCGTCGTTCAGGGTGCGACCACGCATGTAGGCGAGCGGCGCGACCTCGATGGTCCCCGCCGCCATGAGCCGCGGGATGGAATCGGGGTCGAGCATGTCGTGCAGCGCGTCGTAGAGGGGCCGCAGGTAGGGGTCGATCTTCTCGTAGAGCGTGCCGGGCAGGAAGCCGAGCCGCTCGCCCGCCTCCACCGCGGGGCGGGTGAGGATGATCCGGTTGACCTGCTTGGACTGGAGCGCCTGTACGGCCTTCGCCATCGCGAGGTACGTCTTGCCGGTGCCGGCGGGGCCGATGCCGAAGACGATGGTGTGCTTGTCGATGGCGTCGACGTACCGCTTCTGGTTGAGCGTCTTGGGTCGGATGGTGCGGCCGCGCGAGGACAGGATGTTCTGCGTGAGCACTTCGGCAGGGGTTTCCTGACCGTCGCCCTCCCCGTTCTCGCTCGCCCTGAGCATGGCGATCGAGCGTTCCACTGCGTCCTCCGTCATCGGCTGCCCCGTGCGGAGCACCAGCATCATCTCGTCGAACAGGCGCTGGACGAGAGCGACTTCACCGGCGTCGCCGACCGCACTGATCTCATTGCCCCGGACGTGGATGTCGGCCGCCGGGAAGGCCTTCTCGATCACGCGAAGCAGCGCGTCTCCGGAACCCAGCACGGTCACCATGGGGTGCTTGGCCGGGACGGTGAAATGCGCTCGTGCCTGCCCCGAACCGGGGCTGTGAGCTGTGGGTGTCTGAGTCATGGGCCGGCTCTGTAGGCCTGCTTTTCCTCCTTGATCGGCACGCTTGCCACGGGGGCAGCCTTGCGGTTCCAAGGGTACGACGGTGGGGTGACAGTGCCGTAGGGCTTTTCGGCGCGGGTTCGGGGTCCGGGGCGAGGCCCTGAACCCAAAGGCACGCGGAACCGGTCGCGCGGGGCGGGGAGCGTCAGGCCGACCGGCGGAAGCCGATGGTCGGGACCGCCCGCCGCAGCGGCCACGGACGGGTCACCTCCGGGAGGAGGCTCTCCAGGAAGGCGTACCGGCGGAGCGCGGCCGGTTCCTGGTCGTCGACGGACTGGACCCGGCGCCACCACGCCGCGATCTCGGCCCAGCCGGGCGCCGAGAGGGACCCGCCGAACTCCTGGACGGAGAGCGCGGCGGTCAGCCCGGCGAAGGCGAGCCGGTCGGCGAGCGGCCAGTCGGCGAGGGTGCCCATCACGAACCCGGCGACGAAGACGTCACCGGCACCGGTGGGATCGAGGGCCTCCACGGCGATCGCGGGGACCTCGGCGGTCTCCCCGGTACGGCCGTCCACGGCGTACGCGCCCTCGGCGCCGAGGGTGACGACGGCCAGTGGCACGTACTCGGTCAGCGCGTGCGCGGCGGCCCGCGGGCAGTCCGCGCCCGTGTACCGCATCGCCTCGTCCGCGTTGGGCAGGAACGCCTCGCAGTGCTCCAGGTCCGCGAGCCCGGCCAGGTCCCAGCGTCCGGTGTCGTCCCAGCCGACGTCCGCGAAGATCCGGGTGCCCGCACGCGCGGACTCGGCGATCCAGTGCGCGCGCGTACCGGGCGTCAGCGAGGCGACGGCGGCACGCGCGCGGGGGGCGTGTTCCGGCGCCGGCTCCTCCGGCGGCGGCTCGTGCCCGTGGCTGACCATCGTCCGCTCGCCCTCGTACGCCATCGACACGGTGACCGGCGAGTGCCAGTCGGGCACGGTGCGCGAGGGGGCGAGGTCGATGCCCTCGCCCTGTTCCAGGGCGTCCCAGCAGTACTCCCCGTAGTGGTCGTCCCCGAAGGCCGCCGCCAGGGAGGTCTTGAGGCCGAGGCGGGCGAGCGCGGTCGCCATGTTGGCGACGCCGCCGGGGCTCGACCCCATCCCGCGCGCCCAGGACTCGGTGCCGCGCACCGGGGCGGTGTCGAGCCCGGTGAAGATGATGTCGAGGAAGACGGTGCCGGTGAGGTAGACGTCCCAGGGCGGGTCCTGAGGGGTGCGCAGACCGGCGAGCGGGTCGACGTGAGCGTGACAGTACGGTCGCTCTCCGTTGGTCTCGATCACGGTGCGCTCCCTGAGGTGGTGCGGATTCAGGCCAGTGTGCACCAAACGGCACACGGCACGGCGCCGGTCGAGGCCGGAGCGGACCGATGAACGGCCGGGTGAAAACCTCGCGCCTACCCGTCTCTTCCCCTCACAAACAGAACGTGACCCGGATCACACCTCCCCGCCTACGTCGCACCCCCACCCGCTTGATACAAATTGCCCGCGCGTTCCTGTCCGTCGACAGCCGCCCAACCCCCCTTATCGAGCCGCTCTTTCGCATGCCCTGGGAACGCCCGTGTCCGCCCGCACCACCACGCCCTGGCCCCTCGTCGCCCTTTTCACGGCCGGGTACCTCGCCCCGTACCTGCTCCCGACCACCGTCGGCCGGCTGAGCGCGGGTCTCCCCCTCTCCGCCACCGAGGCCGGTTCCATCGGCAGCGCCCTGCTGCTGAGTTCGGCGACGGCGGGCTTCCTGCTCGCGTCCCGCGTGGACCGCTTCGGCCCCCGCGGGCTCGCCCGCGGCGGCCTGCTCCTGGCCGCCGCCGGCTACGGCACCGCCGCCCTCACGACGACCATCCCCCTGGTCGTCCTCGGCGCGATCGTCGGCGGCCTCGGTTCCGGCACGATCACCAGCGTCGCCGCCACCGGGATCGCCGGCCGGCGCGACCCCCACCGCACCACCACCCTGGGCCTGCTGGGCGTCTCCGCCCTCGCGGGCGCGCTGTATCTGACGATCCCCCACCTGGGCCCGGGCCACGGCCACCCCCTCGCCGCGATCGCCGTCACCGCGCTGCTCGTGCTGCCCGTGACCCGCCACCTCCCCGGCGCCGGGACCCCCGAGGCCCCCCACACCCCCGCCGCCCGCACCCTCCGCGCCACCACCACTCCGCTCCCCCACCGCCGCGCCGGACTCGTCCTGGCCGCCGCGATGCTCTGCTGGTCCCTCGCCCAGAATTCACTCTGGGGTGTCAGCGGCCGGATCGGTCTGCAGCAGGCGGGGTTGACGGAGGTGACCGTCGGCGCGGTCTTCGCGGTGGCGCTCGGCGCGGGGCTGCTCGGGGTGATCGGCGCGGGCGCACTCGGCCAGCGCCTGGGCCGGGCGCTGCCCATCGGCGCGGGCACGGCCCTGATCGCCGGATGCATCGCGCTCAGCGCGGCGGCCACCGACCTGACGTCGTTCGCGACGGGCGAGATCGCCTGGAACACGGTCTACCCGGTCGTGCTCTCCTACGTCATCGGCCTCGCCGCGTCCCTGGACCGGCGCGGCCGGTGGGCGGTCCTCGTCGGCTCCGCCTCCTCGCTCGGCACGGCGTGCGGTCCACTCGCGGGCAGTCTGCTCTCCGCGCGGGTCGGATACCCGGGGATGGGCGTGATCCTGGCCCTCGGCCTGCTCCTGATCACCGTCCCGATGACGGCCGTGGCCCTGCGCACCGGGCGCGCCGCGCCGCTCCCACAGGAGCACCCGGTCGTGGAGATCCCGGTCGTGGAGATCCCGCTGGACGCCGTCCCGGCACCCCGGACGGCGTACGACACGGCAGGACCCCGGCAGGCGACCGCGGGTGCGGTGGCCGGACCGGGGCCCGGAAGCAGGTAGTCCCGCTGCGGCCTACCCGAACTCGTACGCCTCGACCTCGGCGAGGTAGCGCGCCCGCCGCTCCTCGTCGTGCTCCAGGAAGGACGCCACGAACGAGTTGCGCGCCAGTTCCCGCATCCGCTCCCGGTCCAGCCCCAGCGCCCCGTGCACGGCGTGGAAGGTGTCTCCGATGTACCCGCCGAAGTACGCGGGGTCGTCGGAGTTGACCGTGCACAGCAGCCCGGCGTCCAGCATCGCGGGCAGCGGGTGGTCCTCCAGGACGTCCACGGCGCGCAGCCGTACGTTCGACAGCGGGCAGAGCGTCAGCGGCACCCGGTCCCGTACGAGCCGCTCGACCAGCTCGGGGTCCTCCATGCAGCGCAGCCCGTGGTCGATGCGCTCGACGCCGAGCACGTCCAGCGCCTCGGTGATGTACTCCGGCGGCCCCTCCTCGCCCGCGTGGGCGACGCGGCGCAGGCCGAGCGCGGCGGCGGCCTCGTAGACCTCGCGGAACTTGACCGGCGGGTGCCCGACCTCGGCGGAGTCGAGGCCGATGCCGACGATCCGGTCGAGGTAGGGCTTCGCGGCCTCCAGGGTCGCGAGCGCCGACTCGGCGGACTCGTCGCGCAGGAAGCACATGATCAGCTGGGTGGAGACGCCGTGCGTCTCCTCGCTGCGGGAGAGCGCCCGGTGCAGCCCCTCGACGACCGTCCCCATGCCGATGCCCCGGGCGATGTGGGCCTGCGGGTCGAAGAAGATCTCCGCGTGCCTCACACCCTGCGCGGCGGCCCGTGCGAGGTAGGCGTCGGCGAGGTCGGCGAAGTCCTGCTCGGTCCGCAGGACGGCCATGAGCTCGTAGTACAGGTTCAGGAACGACTGGAGGTCGTCGAAGAGATACGCCTTGCGCAGCTCCTCGGTGTCCGCGTAAGGGAGCGTGACGCCGTTGCGCGCGGCGAGCTCGAAGGCCAGCTCGGGTTCGAGAGTGCCTTCGATGTGGAGGTGCAGTTCTGCTTTGGGGAGGGGCATCGAAATATCGTACGGGTGTGTACCGACGATCTCGTGCGACGACGCCTCGTCGACTCGTACGGCGTCGGCTCATCGCCGCTTCGGCACCGGCACCCGCACCAGGTCGTGCGCCACGGTCAGCTCCCCCTCGAACCCGGCGGCCCGGGCCTGGCGCTCGAACTCTCCCCCAGACTCCGTCCGGGAGGTGCCCCCAGGCTCGGAGTACCGCTGGCTGAAGTGCGTCAGCACGAGATGCCGTACGCCCGCGTCCCGCGCCACCCGCCCCGCCTGACCGGCCGTCAGGTGACCGTGATCGACGGCGAGTTGGTGATCGCCGTCCAGGAACGTCGACTCGATGACGAGGAGATCGCAGCCCTCGGCGAGGGCGTCCACGCCCTCGCACAGCCGCGTGTCCATGACGAACGCGAACCGCTGTCCGCGGCGCACCTCGCTCACGTCGTCGAGCGAGACCCCGCCGAGCGCGCCCTCGCGCTGGATCCGCCCCACGTCCGGCCCCTTGATCCCGTGCTCCGCGAGCAGCTCCGGCAGCATCCGCCGACCGTCCGGCTCGATCAGCCGGTAGCCGAAGGACTCCACGGGGTGGGAGAGCCTGCGGGCCTCCAGGGTGTACGAGGGGGTGGTCGCGAGCACCCCGTCCGCCTCGACCGGTGCCTCGGTCAGCTCGACGGTCTCGCGGTAGGCCGTCGCGTACCGCAACCGGTCGAAGAAGCGCTGCCCGGAGCGCGGGTAGTGCGCGGTCACCGAGTGCGGGACACGGTCGAGGTTAATGCGCTGGATCACCCCGGCGAGGCCGAGGGAGTGGTCGCCGTGGAAGTGGGTGACGCAGATCCGGTGCAGGTCGTGCGCGGCGACCCCGGCCCGCAGCATCTGCCGCTGGGTGCCCTCACCGGGGTCGAAGAGCAGGCCCTCCCCGTCCCAGCGCAGCAGATAGCCGTTGTGGTTGCGGTGCCGGGTGGGGACCTGGCTGGCGGTGCCGAGGACCACCAGTTCACGTACGGACAAGGTCGGTTACCCCGGCGGCCACTGCATGCCACGGCCGCCCAGGAGGTGGGCGTGCGCGTGGAAGACGGTCTGGCCCGCGCCGCCGCCCGTGTTGAACACGATGCGGTAGCTCTCCAGCTTCTCCTCGGACGCCACCTCGCCGGCCTCGCGCAGCAGGTCCGCGGCGATGGCGGGCTCGGCGGCGGCGAGGGAGGCCACGTCCGGGTGGTGCACCTTGGGGATGACCAGGATGTGCGTGGGCGCCTGGGGGTTTATGTCGCGGAAGGCGACGGTCGTGTCGGTCTCCCGGACGACGTTCGCGGGAACGTGCCCCGCGACGATCTTGCAGAACAAGCAGTCGTCCTGCGGTTCTCCCGTCATGCGTGTGCCTCCTCACGCCGTCTGATCATTACGTCGTGCATCGTATCGGCCTCAGTAGGTGCGGGTGGGTGCCCGGATCAGAGCTCCGGCAGCGTCGGTGCCGCCTTCGCCGGGTTCTCCGCGAGCGCGGCCAGCGCGATCCGGATCGCCTCGTCGAGCTGCGCGTCGCGCCCGGCCGCGTAGTCCTGCGGCGCCTGGACGACCTCGACGTCCGGGTCGACACCGTGGTTCTCCACGCCCCACCCGTAACCGTCCAGCCAGAACGCGTACTTGGGCTGGGTGACGAGGGTGCCGTCGACGAGCCGGTACCGGCTGTCGATGCCGACGACCCCGCCCCACGTCCGCGTCCCGACGACCGGCCCGATGCCCAGCGCCTTGATCGCCGCGTTGACGATGTCGCCGTCCGAGCCGGAGAACTCGTTGGCGACGGCGACGACCGGTCCGCGCGGCGCGTCCTCCGGATAGCTGTACGGCCGCATCCCGCGCGGCAGGTCCCAGCCCACGATCCGCCGCGCGAGCTTCTCCACGACCAACTGGGAGGTGTGGCCGCCGCGGTTCTCCCGGACGTCCACGACCAGCCCCTCCCTGGCCACCTCGATCCGCAGGTCGCGGTGGATCTGGGCCCAGCCGGGCGCCTGCATGTCGGGCACATGGAGATAGCCGAGCCGTCCGCCGGACTTCTCGTGGACGTAGGCGCGCCGGTCCGCGACCCAGGCGTGGTAGCGCAGCGGCTCCTCGTCGGCGAGCGGGACGACGACGGCGTGCCGCGGATCGCCGCCGCCCGACGGGGAGACGGTCAGCTCGACCGGCTTGCCCGCGGTGCCGACGAGCAGCGGCCCGGGTCCGGCCACCGGGTCCACCGGCTGCCCGGCGACCGCGACGATCGCGTCCCCCGCGCGCACCGCGACGCCGGGCGCGGCGAGCGGCGCCCGCGCGTCCGGGTCGGACGTCTCCGAGGGAAGGATCCGGTCGATGCGCCAACTGCCGTCCTCGTGACGGGAGATGTCCGCCCCGAGCAGTCCCTGCGCCCGGTCGCCGCCGCCCCAGCCGCCGCGCGGGGTCACGTACGCGTGGGAGGTGCCGAGCTCGCCCTGCACCTCCCACAGCAGGTCGACGAGGTCGTCGTGGGTGGCGACCCGTTCGAGCACCGGCCGGTACCTCTCCAGTACGCCTTCCCAGTCGACCCCGCCCAGGTCGGGCCGCCAGAAGTTGTCGCGCATGAGGCGGCCGGTCTCGTCGTACATCTGCCGCCACTCGGCGGCCGGGTCGACGGTCTGGCGGACCCGGGAGAGGTCGACGGTGATGTTCGTGTCGCTCTCGTCGTCGTTCGAGGCGCGGCGGTCACTGGGGACGACCTTGAGCTTGCCGTCGGTCCACAGCAGGACGCGTTTGCCGTCGCCGCTGACGGCGAAGTGGTCGGCGTCCGCGGCGAGGTGCTCGACGCGCTGCTGGGCGAGGTCGTACCGCTCCAGTTCGGTCTTCGGGTCCGGGTCGTCCGGGGTGGCGCGGGAGGCGCCGAGGACTCCGACGACCGGGTGGCGCAGCCACAGCAGCCCGTCCTTGGCGGCGCGCAGGGTCGAGTAGCGGGCCGCCTCGACGGGGAACGGGACGATCCGGTCGGCGAGTCCGTCGAGGTCGATACGGGTGGTGGGGGCGCCCTCGCTGTCGGGTGTCTCGTCCTTGTCGGGTGCCTCGAAGGGGCGGCCGTGTCGCTGCGGTCCGAAGGGGGACGGGGTGGTCGCGGCCAGGGTGATCAGATGCGGCCGGGAGCCCCCGACGAACGCGAGGTCGAAGACGTGTTCGTCGTAGACGGGGTCGAAGGAGCGGGCCGAGAGGAAGGCGAGGTGCTTGCCGTCGAGGGTGAACGCGGGTGCGTAGTCACGGAAGCGCAGCGGGGTCGCCTCGGTCACCGACAGGTCTGCGGTGTTGGCCAGCTTGAGCTGGCGCAGCGGGCGCGGGCCGGGGTGCGACCAGGCGAGCCAGGCGGAGTCGGGCGAGAAGACGAGCCCGGAGACCTCGCCGTCCTCGCTCCGGTCGACGTCCCGTACCTCGCCGGTCTCCCGCTCGATGAGCAGCACCCGTCCGTCGTGCGAGGCGACGGCGGCGCGGCTGCCGTCGGGTGCCATGGCGAGCCCGAGGACCCGTCCCAGTTGTCCGGCGGCGAGCCGGCGCGGGGTCGCTCCGGGCGCGAGACCGGTCGCCGGGGCGAACTCCAGCGCGTCGTCGCCCGCCGCGTCCGTCACCCACACCACGTACTCCTCGCCCTCCACCCGGAAGGCGCGGGGCAGCCGGGCGCGCACACCGGGCCGGGCGGCGAGCGCGCGGGCCGGTCCGGAGCGGTGGGTGACCCAGTGCACGGCGCCGCGCACGGAGACCGCGCTGCCGCGTCCGGTGTGGTCGGGGGCGGCGGCCGAGAACCAGCGGGAGGCGCTCACGAGGTGCGGCTGCTGGTCGACGCGCTGTCCGCCGAGCCGCAGGTCGAGCCGGCGCGGCTCGGCGCCGTCCAGGTCGTCGAGGAGCCACAGTTCACCGGCGGACGCGTACACGACCCGGGCGCCGTCGGTCGCCGCGTGCCGGGCGTAGAAGCCGTCGATCGGCGTGTGCCGGCGCAGATCGGAGCCGTCGGCGAGGGAGGAGTAGAGCGCTCCGACACCCTCGTGGTCGGACAGGAAGGCGACGCGCTCCCCCACCCACAGGGGGTATTCGAGGTTCCCGTCCAGGTCCTCGTGCAGCCGTACGAACTCGCCAGCCCCCACTCCGTCGCCGCCGGCCCTGTCGATCCACAACTTGCCCGCCGTGCCGCCCCGGTACCGCTTCCACCAGGCGGCCTCGCGCCCCATGGGAGCGGACAGCAGCAGCACACCCGGATCGCCGTAGACCACATCGCCGACCGGCCCGTAGGGGAGGGTGGTCGCGGGGCCCCCGTCGAGCGGGACGGCCCGGGCCCAGCTGCGGCGCAGGCTGGCCTGGCCCTGGGTGCTGAGCGCGAGCACCTGCCCGTCCGGGGTCCAGCCGCGCACCTGGGTCTTCGAACTCCCCCAGTACGTCAGCCGCGTGGACGGTCCGCCCTCCAGGGGCGCGGCGTGCACCTCGGGCGCTCCGTCGCGGGTCGACGTCCAGGCGACGGTCGTACCGTCCGGGGAGATGCGGGGGTGGTTCACCGGCATGTTGTCGGCGCTGACCCGCCAGGCGCGACCGCCGCCGTCGAGGGGGGCGACCCAGACGTCGTCCTCGGCGGTGAAGGCGACCAGCTCGCCGTGCAGATGCGGAAACCGGAGATACGCGGGCGATACCGACGACGCGGACGATGCAGACTGAGTCACCCGATCACCCTATGCAGGGACAGCTCGGCCCGACAGGGGTTTGGATCACTTGCCCTGGGAGGGCCAGCAGGTGGGATCGCCCTTGCACCACATGGTCTTCGTCACCGTGACGGTGGTGGTGGGGCCCGGCCGGTGGTAGGTGGGCGCGCCGTAGGTGGGGGGCGTGTACGAGGGCGTGCTCGGGGCGTTGCAGTTGCCCAGTACGTTCACGTGGAACCACTGCTTGCCGCCGACCTTGGCCGTCAGGTCCCCGCGGACGCACTTGCCCTCGACCTCGCGGGTGACCTTCCCGGTGATGGTGATCTCCCGCCGGTCCTTGGTCTGCCCCCGGCAGTCCACCTCCACCACGGAGGGCGTGGAACTCGAGGCCGACGGTGTGTGCCCCGGGGTGTAGGCCTTGTTCCCGCCGCCGTAGGACCCGGTGCAGCTCAGGTACTGCACGTCGACGTGCTGCCGCTGCAGCTCCGCGGTCCCGGCCCGGTCGGTCGTGTACGCCACCGCGGAGGCGCTCAGCCCGCCGACCGGTTCGCACGCGGCCACCCCGAAGGCGCTCACCACGGCGAGCCCGGCGACCATCGGTCCCCGACGGCCCGTCACCAGTCGCCTCGCCAGTCGTCGAATACGCATCAATGCCCCCATAGACGGCAGAGTGCCACTGTCACGGGCGTCGCGGTAGACCCCATACGGCCACTACACACCCGCGGGCGCCCCCGTCGAACGCATATGCGTGAAACTCTGTCAGTTCCGCAGGAGGAGCCACTCCTGAAGTTCCACCAGATTGCCCTCGGGATCCTTGAGGTGGGCGACCCGCATCCGGTCCGTCATGAAGTCCGGGCCGTGCACGAGGACGGCGCCGCGCGAGGTGATGGCCTCGCAGTAGGAGTCGAGGTCGTCGACGCGCAGGACCACCAGGGAGCGGTGGCCGCTCGCCGAGTCGCCCAGTTCACCGAGTATTTGGGCCATCATCGCGCGGTCCTGGAGCGCGATGCCCGCCGAACCGACGGTGGGACTGAACTTCTCGTACGGTCCTTCGGTCGCGCCCGACTGGGGCTTGAGGCCGAGGACCTCCGCGTAGAAGTGGTAGCAGACCGGGAAGTCCGAGACGAGCAGCCGTACTTGGGCGAGTTCCAAGGCGTCCCCCGTGCGTGCGCGAGGTCAGGACCAGCGGCCGGTGCGCGCCATCAGCAACGCGGTCGCCACCGTCCCTGCGGTCGATGTACGCAGCACGGTACGCCCCAGGTGGCACGTCTTCGCGCCCACCCCGGTGAACAGCTCGATCTCCTCGGGGGAGATCCCGCCCTCGGGGCCGACCACCAGCACGATCTCGCCCGAGGTGGGGAGTGCGGCCGTCACGAACGGCTCGGTGCCGACCTCCGTGTCCTCGTGCAGCACCGCCGCGAAGTCGGCACTGGCCAGAAGTGCGGCAACCTGTTTGGTCGTCGCCGCGTCCGCGACCTCAGGGAAGCGCACCCGGCGCGACTGTTTGCCGGCCTCCCGGGCCGTGGCCCGCCACTTGGCGAGCGCCTTCAGACCCCGCTCGCCCTTCCACTGCGTGATGCAGCGGGACGCGGCCCAGGGGACGATCGCGTCGACGCCGGTCTCGGTCATCGTCTCCACGGCCACCTCGCCCCGGTCGCCCTTGGGGAGCGCCTGGACGACGGTGATACGGGGCTCTTCCGCGGGCTCCTCGCTGTACGAGTCCATCTGGACGATCAGCCGGTCCTTGCCCTCGGTGGCGACGACCACGCACTCGGCCCACCGCCCGGCCCCGTCCGTGAGGACGACGTCCTCACCAGGGTTCAGCCGCTTCACGGAGACGGCGTGGCGCCCCTCCGGGCCGTCGAGCACGTACCGTCCGCCGCTGCTCGCCTCGAAGTGCTCGACCACGAACACCGGTGCCGTCATCGGACCTCACCCCCCGCTTCCCCGGCGGCCGACAACGCTGTCCTGGCCGCCTCCAGCTCCGCGCTCAGCACCTCCACCAGCTGCCCGGCGGGCAGGTCGCGCGCCATGCGGTGCCCCTGCCCCGCCCACAGCGCCATGCCCTGCGCGTCGCCCGCCTTGGCCGCCGCCTTGCGCAGCGGGGAGGTGAGGTGGTGGACCTCGGGGTACGCGGCGGGCGCGTACGGGCCGTGCTCGCGCATGAAGCGGTTCACCAGGCCGCGCGCCGGCCGCCCGGAGAACGCGCGCGTCAGCTCCGTCCGTACGAACAGCGGGTTGGTCAGCGCCTGCTTGTGCACGGCGTTGGCGCCGGACTCCGGGGTGGCGAGGAACGCGGTGCCGAGCTGCGCCGCGTTCGCGCCCGCGGCCAGCACCGCGGCGATCTGGCTGCCGCGCATGATGCCGCCGGCGGCGATGATCGGGATGTCCACGGTCTCGCGCACCTGCGCGATCAGCGACAGCAGCCCTATACCGGTGCCGTCCGTCTCCGGGTTGTCGCGGTGGGTGCCCTGGTGGCCGCCCGCCTCCACGCCCTGCGCGATGACCGCGTCGGCGCCGGCCCGCTGAACGGCGAGGGCCTCCTCGGCCGTGGTCGCGGTGATCACGGTGAAGGTGCCGGCGCGGCGCAGGGAGTCCAGGACGTCGGTGCTCGGGACGCCGAAGTGGAACGAGACCACCGGCACCGGGTTGTCGAGGAGGACGGCGAGCTTGGCGTCGTAGCCGTCGTCACGGCCGCTGTCCGGTTCACCGAGTTCGGTCTCGTACCAGGAGGACTCACCCGCGAGCTGGTGGGCGTAGACCTCGACCGCGGCGGGGTCCGCGTACTCGGGCTGCGGCATGAACAGATTGACCCCGAAGGGGCAGCCCGTGAGCCCGCGCAACTGCTTGATCTCCTGGTACATGCCGTCGGCGGTCTTGTACCCGGCGGCAAGGAACCCGAGCCCGCCGGCCTCGGACACGGCGGCCGCGAGATGCGGGACGGAGACGCCGCCCGCCATGGGGGCCTGCACGATCGGGTGAGGGAGGAGATCGGTCAGTGCGGTGGACATGACGGCATGTTGTCACGTCCTCCGAACAAGTCCGAATCGGGCCTTCCGCCTGGCATAGGCCACCGGGATGGACGCTCGAGCGCCTGGGGGCGGAGCCCCCAGGAACACCCGTCAGCGACCGTTGAACGCGTCCTTCAGGCGCGAGAACAGCCCCTGCTGCCCGGGCTGGAACTGCCCGGTGGGCCGCTCCTCCCCGCGCAGCAGCGCCAGCTCCCGCAGCAACCGCTCCTGCTCGGGATCGAGCTTCGTGGGCGTGGTCACCTCGACGTGCACGATGAGGTCACCGCGGCCACCGCCCCGCAGATGCGTGACACCCCGCCCGTGCAGCGGAATCGACTGCCCGGACTGCGTGCCCGGACGGATGTCGACCTCCTCGAGACCGTCGAGGGTCTCCAGCGGCACCTTGGTGCCGAGCGAGGCCGCGGTCATCGGAATGGTCACCGTGCAGTGCAGATCGTCCCCGCGCCGCTGGAACGTGGAGTGCGGCAGCTCGTGGATCTCGACGTAGAGGTCACCGGCGGGACCGCCACCGGGCCCGACCTCGCCCTCGCCCGCGAGCTGGATCCGCGTGCCGTTGTCGACACCGGCGGGGATCTTGACGGTCAGCGTGCGACGCGACCGGACCCGCCCGTCACCGGCGCACTCGGGGCAGGGAGTCGGGACGACGGTCCCGAAGCCCTGGCACTGCGGACACGGCCGGGAGGTCATGACCTGCCCGAGGAAGGACCGCGTGACCTGGGACACCTCACCCCGCCCGCGACACATGTCACAGGTCTGGGCCGAGGTACCCGGCGCCGCGCCCTCACCGTTGCAGGTGGCGCAGACGACGGCCGTGTCGACCTGGATGTCCTTCGTCGTGCCGAAGGCCGCCTCGTCCAGCTCGATCTCGAGCCGGATCATGGCGTCCTGGCCACGCCGCGTACGCGACCGCGGACCGCGCTGTGACGCCGTACCGAAGAAGGCGTCCATGATGTCCGAGAAGTTCCCGAACCCACCGGCGCCGAAGCCGCCCGCACCGCCGCCGCCCGACTGGGACAGCGGGTCGCCGCCGAGGTCGTAGACCTGCTTCTTCTGCGGGTCCGACAACACCTCGTACGCGGCGTTGATCTCCTTGAACCGCTCCTGCGTCTTCGGATCGGGATTGACGTCCGGGTGCAGCTCGCGTGCGAGCCGCCGGAAGGCCTTCTTGATCTCGTCCTGGGACGCGTCGCGGCGCACGCCGAGTACGGCGTAGTAGTCCGTGGCCACTTACGACTCCGCCAGGATCTGTCCGACGTACCGTGCCACTGCGCGTACCGCTCCCATCGTTCCCGGGTAATCCATGCGGGTCGGGCCGACCACGCCGAGTTTGGCTACTGCCTCGCCGCCCGAACCGTAGCCGACCGAGACCACGGACGTGGAGTTGAGTCCCTCATACGCGTTCTCGTGACCGATTCGCACGGTCATGCTCGAATCCCCGGCCTCACCAAGCAACTTGAGAAGCACGACCTGCTCCTCCAGCGCTTCGAGCACCGGCCGGATGGTGAGAGGGAAGTCATGTCCGAAGCGCGTCAGATTGGCGGTTCCGCCGATCATCAGCCGCTCCTCGGTCTCCTCGACGAGCGTCTCCAGAAGAGTGGAGAGCACCGTCGCGACCGTACCTCGGTCCTCCGCCTCGAACGCGTCCGGGAGGTCCTGCACGAGCTGCGGGACGTCCGCGAAGCGGCGGCCCGCGACCCTGCTGTTGAGCCGGGCCCGCAGATCCGCGAGAGACGTTTCTCCGAACGGGGCCGGGCAGTCGATCATGCGCTGCTCGACCCGACCGGTGTCCGTGATCAGCACGAGCATCACACGGGCAGGGGCGAGGGACAGCAACTCCACGTGCCGCACGGTCGATCTCGTCAGCGACGGATACTGCACGACGGCGACCTGCCGGGTCAGCTGCGCGAGCAGCCGCACCGTCCGCCCGACGACGTCGTCCAGGTCGACCGCGCCGTCCAGGAAGTTCTGAATGGCCCGCCGCTCGGGCGCGGTCATCGGCTTGACGCCGGCGAGCTTGTCGACGAAGAGCCGGTAGCCCTTGTCGGTGGGGATCCGCCCGGCGCTGGTGTGCGGCTGGGCGATGTACCCCTCGTCCTCCAGGGCCGCCATGTCGTTGCGGACGGTGGCCGGGGACACTCCCAGCCGGTGCCGCTCGGTCAGCGCCTTGGACCCGACCGCGACCGGCTCGTCGGTGCCGACATAGTCCTGGACGATGGCGCGCAGCACTTCGAGCCTGCGTTCACTGAGCATCGCGCACACCTCCAGCTCTCGACCCCTCGGCGCCTCGCTTGGCACTCAGCGCGTGCGAGTGCCAGCATTCCCCGGCCCAGTGTACGGCCGGTGGGTACGGCCCCGGCAAGGGCGGCCCCGCGATCTTGTGCAAGGTGCACGGACGTACACCGACGTGTCCCGTGATGTCACACCGTCCCTGCCCGCGATGTCGTACCGTCCACGCTCTCACCGCTAGCGTCGGCGTATGAAGGTGACTTGGGAAGAGGCAGGGTGGGAGCGGCTGACACCGCGGGTGGGGCGGCGGCGGCTTCCGGTCTGGGACTGCACGGTCGGGCTGGTCGTGGGCGAGGGCGGGGCGCTGATCGTCGACGCGGGGTCGAGCCTCGCGGAGGGCGCACGGTTGCGCGGGGAGGCGCAGGCGCTCGCCGGCCGCCGTGTGACCTTCCTCGCGCTCACCCACCCCCACTTCGACCACGTCTTGGGCGCGGCGGCGTTCGCGGGCGCGGAGGTCCTCGTCGCGGGCGGCTCGGCCGAGGTGTACGAGCACGGGCGCGAGGAGCTGTACACGGACGCGGTACGGGGCGGGCTGGACGCGCGGGCGGCGGAGGACGCGGCGGACACCCTGGTGCGTCCCCGGCACTACGTGTGGGGCACCCGGCATCTCGAGCTGACCGGCGGCGTCGAGGTCCTGCTGGTGCGGACGGGCGAGGGCCACACCGCCCACGACCTCGTGGTCGTGGTGCCGGGCGAGCCGACGGTGGTGTTCTGCGGCGACCTGGTCGAGGAGTCCGGCGAGCCCCAGGCGGGCCCCGATGCCGTACCGTCACGCTGGCCCGGGGCCCTCGACAGGTTGCTCGAACTCGGGGGCGAGGACGCGCTGTACGTGCCCGGTCACGGAGCGGTCGTGGACGCCGGGTTCGTGCGGTCCCAGCGGGACGCGCTGGCCGCGCGTTTCGGCGTGTCGGGTTTCGGCGTGCCGGGTCTCGCCACGCCGGGTTTCGACGCGTCGGATTTCGGCGTGTCGCGTTGAGCGCCGCCGGGCTTCTCCTATCGTCATCCGAATGCGCCAGTACTCTCCGGACCTGACTCCGCCGTGGAAGAAGCCCAAGCCCGTGCCGGAGGTTCCGGCGGAGCCGGGCCTGGTGGTCGAGGAGCCGGGTACCGGTTTCTGCGGTGCGGTGATCCGCTGCGAGGCGGGCACGGTGACGCTGGAGGACCGCTTCGGCAAGCACCGCGTGTTCCCCCTGGAACCGCGCGGCTTCCTCCTGGAGGGCCAAGTGGTCACTCTCACCCGCCCTTCCTCCACCATCACCCGTCCCACCCGCACGGCCTCCGGTTCGGTGGCCGTCCCCGGTGCGCGGGCCCGGGTCGCCCGTGCCGGCCGGATCTACGTGGAGGGCCGCCACGACGCCGAGCTGGTCGAACGGGTCTGGGGCGACGATCTGCGCATCGAGGGCGTCGTGGTCGAGTACCTGGAGGGCGTCGACGACCTGCCCGCGATCGTGGCGGACTTCTCACCCGGCCCGGACGCCCGCCTCGGCGTCCTCGTCGACCACCTGGTGCCCGGCAGCAAGGAGTCCCGTATCGCGGCGTCGGTCACGAGCGATCACGCCCTGGTCCTCGGCCACCCCTACATCGACATCTGGGAAGCCGTGAAACCGTCCTCCGTAGGCATCCCGTCCTGGCCCCGGGTCCCCCACGGCCAGGACTGGAAAACCGGCGTCTGCCGCGCCCTCGGCTGGCCCGACAACACCGGCGCCGCCTGGCAGCACATCCTGTCCCGCGTCCACTCCTACAAGGACCTGCAGCCGGAACTCCTGGGCCGAGTAGAAGAACTCATCGACTTCGTCACAGCCCCGCACTGACAACACACTTCCTCGCCCCCGCCGCCCCTACCCGTCCCATCCCTGTGGGCTACGCCCCCAGACCCTCATCGGCCTGAACGGCCACGCCCTCAAACGCCGGACGGCCTGAAGACGCGCACCGGGGTGGGCGGGTCATCGGCCTCCGGCCTCGTCCTCAGACGCCGGACGGGCTGGAAGGCGTGGACCGGGGTGGGTGGGGTGCGTCCCCCGGCCTCGCCCTGGAACTCCGGACGACCCGAGGTCTTCAGCGGCGCGGGGAACTGCGCGACCAGCCCCCACCGGCCCGCAGCCGGGGATCCGGGGCGCAGCCCCGATCCCCCAGGGGCGCGGGGAACTGCGCGAACAACCCCCACCGGCCCGCAGCCGAAGAACAACGTGAGGCCGGGGATCCGGGGCCCAGCCCCGACCCCCCAGGGGCGCGAGGAACTGCGCGAACAACCCCCACCCACCCGCAGCCGAAGAACCCCGCTCGGCCGGGGATCCGGAGCGCAGCCCCGACCCCCCAGGGGCGCGAGGAACTGCGCGAACAACCCCCACCCACCCGCAGCCGAAGAACACAGCCGGGGAGTGGGGGCGCAGCCCCCTCAGTCCACCAGGTCTCGTACGACCGCGTCCGCCAGCAACCGCCCCCGCAACGTAAGGACCGCCCGCCCCTCGCCATACGCCCCGGATTCGAGCAACCCCTCCGACAACGCACGCCCCGCCGCCGCAAGCCCCTCCGCCCGCAGCAGCGACAACGGACACCCCTCCCGAAGCCGCAGCTCCAGCAGAATCCGCTCCACCCGCCGGTCCTCCTCCGAGAGCAGCTCACGCCCCGCCCCGGGAGACCGCCCCGCGGCCAACGCCCCCGCATACGCCCCGGGATGCTTCACGTTCCACCACCGCACCCCGCCCACATGGCTGTGGGCCCCGGGCCCGGCCCCCCACCAGTCGGCACCCCGCCAGTACAGCTCGTTGTGAAGGCACCGCCCGGCGGCGGAAGTGGCCCAGTTGGACACCTCGTACCAGTCGAACCCCGCCCCGGAGAGCACCTCGTCGGCGATCAGATACCGGTCCGCATGCACATCGTCGTCCGTCATCGGCACCTCGCCCCGCCGGATACGACGGGCGAGCTGCGTCCCCTCCTCGACGATCAGCGCGTACGCGGACACATGGTCGGGCCCGGCACCGAGCGCGGCGTCGAGCGAGGCCCGCCAGTCGTCGTCGGACTCACCGGGCGTGCCGTAGATCAGGTCGAGGTTCACATGCTCGAACCCGACCGCTCGCGCCTCCGCGACACACGCCTCGGGCCGGCCGGGGGTGTGCGTACGGTCGAGCACCTTGAGGACATGCTGCCGGGCACTCTGCATGCCGAAGGAGATCCGGTTGAACCCTCCGGCCCTGAGCGTCTCCAGATACCGCGGATCAACCGACTCCGGGTTCGCCTCGGTCGTGATCTCCGCGTCGTCCGCGAGCCCGAACTCGTCCCGGATCGCCCCCAGCATCCGTACGAGATCGTCGGCGGCCAGCAGCGTGGGCGTACCGCCGCCGACGAACACCGTACGAACGGGTCGCGGGTCGTCGCCGAGGACCTTGCGGGCGAGCCGGACCTCGTCGATCAGCGTGTCCGCGTAGTTGTCGCGGGAGGCGAGCACGCCTCCCGTGCCCCGCAGCTCGGTCGCCGTGTAGGTGTTGAAGTCGCAGTAGCCGCAGCGGGTCGCGCAGTACGGCACGTGGAGGTAGAAACCGAGGGGTCGCTCGGCGGCTCCGGCCAGGGCGTGCGCGGGCAGCGCCCCGTCGTCGGGGACGGGCTCACCGTCGGGAAGTGCGGAAGGCATGCCTTCCATTGTCCCGTACCCGGCCGCATACCCCTTTCCAGCCACTCACCTGCGGTTTCTCTCTCCCCCGCTCCTCCCGCTCTCCCCGCTCCCCCGACTCCGCCTTACTCCGTCCACTCCGCCTGCAGCACCAACAACGCCAGGTCGTCCTCCGGCGGCTTGCTGCCGAACTCGTGCACGAGCCGCCGGATCCGTTCCGCGACGAGCTCCGCGCTCAGCCCCGTACAGCCCGCGAGGGCCTCCGCGAGCCCTTCGTCGTCATCGAACTGGCGGGGCCCGCTGCGGCGCTCCGTCACCCCGTCGGTAACACACAGGACGGTGTCACCGGGGTACAGGTCGAAGGTCTCGGAGACGTAGGTCGCGTCCTCGAAGACCCCGAGGAGGGTCTGCGGCTCGGCCACTTCCCGTACGTCGCCGTCCGGGCCGAGAATCAGCGGCAGCGGGTGCCCGGCGGAGGCGAGGGTGCAGCGTACGCCGCCCTCGAAGGGCACCAGCTCGCCGTACAGCATGGAGAGGAAACGGGTCTGCGGACCCTCATCGGGGCCGAGACCCGGCCCGCCAGCCGCCACCAGCGCACGGGCCGCCGCGTCCGCCGCCTCCGTCGCGTCGTCGAGGAGGAGCTGGTTGAGGCGGTCGAGGACGTCCGCGACGTGGTAGCCCTCGCGGGCCAGCAGTCGCACCCAGGGCCGGGCGAGGCCGATCACGACGGCGGCCTCGGGCCCCTTGCCCTGGACGTCGCCGAGGACGAAGCACCAGCGTCCGTCGCCCGCGGGGAACAGGTCGTAGAAGTCACCGCTGGGTCCGCCCTTGTCGAGCGGCTCGTACACGAGGGCGCTGCGCACCCCGGGGATCTCGGCGACCGCGCCGGGCAGCAGGCCGCGCTGGAGGACCCGGCTGATGGTGGCCTGGCGCGCGTACTGGCGGGCCGCGCCGATGGCGAGGGCGATCCGTCGGCTGAGGTCCTCGACGAGCCCGGTGATCTCGTCGGGGAAGGCGGTCAGTCCGGCCCGGCCGATGACGAGGGTGCCGAGCGGCCGGCCACCCGCGATCAGCCGGTACGCGAGCGCCGCCCCGCTCACCCCGCCCGCGCCACCCTGTCCGTGCCCCTGCCCCTGCCCCGTACCTAACGCCTCCCCCGGCCCTGACGCCTCCCCCGGCCAGGGCACCGGCACCGCCCGGGACCGCACCGAGTCCGGCAACCGTGGCGGATCCTTCTCCAGGGCCTGCCGCAGCTCCTCGATCCGGTTCTCACTGCCGTGCCAGACGCGGGCGAGTCGGGGTCCCAGGGCCAGCCCGAGCCCACCCGCCCGGTCGGTGGCCTCGTCCTCCAGCCATACGGCACACCAGTCGGCGAGCCGCGGCACGAGGAGCTGCCCGGCGAGCGCGGCCACGAGGTCCTCGTCGAGCTGCCCGGCGAGCAGGTCGGAGGCCTCGGCGAGGAAGGAGAGAGCGCCGCGGTTGAGCCAGTCGCCGTCCTGTCGCGGCCTGTGCCGCTGTCCAGCAGCGAACGTCCCGCCGACCGGCCCCGTCTCTCCGACCAGTCCCGTCTCTCCAGCCAGTCCCGTCCCGCCCGGCAGTCCGATTCCGTCCGGCAGTCCGATTCCGTCGGCCAACCCCGAACCGGCGGACAGTCCCATGGCGTCCGTCATTCCCGGCCCGACACCCCTCCCCCCATCGGCACCGAACCCACCACCCACACTCAGCCCACGCTCAACGCCCAACCCACCACCAACACTCAGCCCACCACCAACACCCAACCCACCTTCAACACTCAGCCCACCTTCAACACCCAACTCACCCTCGACACCCAACCCACCCTGAACACCCAGCCCCTCCTCACCCAGCCCCCCGTCCACAGGCAGCCGCGCCCACACGGTCTTGACCCCGGTCCGATACGTGATCCCCCACGCCTCCGACAGTGAGGCGACCAACCGCAGCCCCCGCCCGTACTCCGGTGTGCCGTAAGCCCGTTCGGCCGACTCCTCGCGTACCGCCCGCGAGGGATGGTGGTCGGAGACCTCGACGACCACCGCGCCCACCGCGCCGCCGTCGGTGATCTCCAGCCGGCACAGCAGCTCGACGTCGGTGCCCGCGTGCACGACGGCGTTGGTGACGAGTTCGCTGACGACCAGGACGGCGTCCTCGGCGAGGCGCTCGCGGACGATCTCGGCGCCGGGCAGGGCCAGTTCCCCCCAGTCGGCGAGCGTCTCGCGCACCATGCGGCGGGCGGCGCCGGGCGCGAGCGGGGTGCCCGGCAGCGCGGCGCGCGCCATGGCTTCCTGACCCACGCGGTAGTGCGCGGGCGTACCAGGGGCGAGCGCCATGGAGTCCGGTTGCGACTCCCGTTGCGTCGGAATGGCCCCCACTGTGCGGCTCCCTGAGCAGTTCGGACGAATACGCCTCAGGCGACACGGACAGAGTGACAGACTGGCCACGCCCATAAGCACCGAGTTACCGAAGTGGGCCGCCATGAGTGAGAACAGTGCTACGCGTGTGCTCGAAGACGGACAGATTCGGGCATTCGACGACGGCCGGATCCCGGCGTCCGATCTGCGTCCGCTGCTCGCCGCGATGACCGCCGCGCGGGACGGTGACTTCGCCAAGGTGCCGGAGACGGGGCACGGCCTGGTGGCCGACCTGAGCGCGGCGTTCAACCAGATCATCGACCGCAGCACCCACTTCAACACGGAAGTGCAGCGGGTACGACGGGAGCTGGTCCGGCACGGACGGCTCGACGAGCGGCTGTCGGCGAGCCCGGGCCAGGGCAGTTGGACGACCCGCGTCAATGACGTGAACCAGTTGCTCGACGCCCTGGTGGCGCCCGCCGCGAACGCGACGCGCGTCCTGGACGCGGTGGCCGGCGGCGACCTCACCCAGCGGGTCGACCTGCACGACGGCAACCGTCAACTCAGAGGAGATCTCCGGAGGTTGGGGCGCGCCGTCAACAAGATGGTCGATCAGCTCTCCCTCTTCACGGGCGAGGTGACCCGGGTCGCGCGCGAGGTCGGCACCGAAGGCCGTCTCGGCGGGCGCGCCAAGGTGCAGGGTCTGTCGGGCAGTTGGCGCGATGTGACGGAGGCGGTCAACACGATGGCGTCCCGGCTGACGGCCCAGGTCCGTGACATCGCCCTGGTAACCACGGCGGTGGCGCGCGGCGACCTGACCCGTACGGTGACGGTCGAGGCGACCGGTGAGCTGCTCGAACTGAAACTCACCGTGAACACGATGGTCGACCAGCTGTCCGCCTTCGCCGACGAGGTCACGCGCGTGGCCCGCGAGGTCGGCACCGAAGGGCAACTGGGTGGCCGCGCCCAGGTCAGAGGCGTCTCCGGCGTCTGGAAGGACCTCACCGACAACGTCAACTTCATGGCCTCGAACCTGACCTCCCAGGTCCGCAACATCGCCCAGGTCACCACGGCCGTGGCCAACGGCGACCTCAGCCAGAAGATCACGGTGGACGCGAAGGGCGAGATCCTCGAACTCAAGTCGACCATCAACACCATGGTCGACCAGCTCTCCGCCTTCGCCGACGAGGTCACGCGCGTCGCCCGCGAGGTCGGCACCGAGGGAAACCTCGGCGGGCGGGCCCAGGTCAGAGGCGTCTCCGGCGTCTGGAAGGACCTCACCGACAACGTCAACTTCATGGCGGACAACCTGACCTCGCAGGTCCGCAACATCGCCCTCGTCTCCACGGCCGTCGCGCAGGGCGACCTCGGCAAGAAGATCACGGTCGAGGCGAAGGGCGAGATCCTCGAACTCAAGTCGACCATCAACACCATGGTCGACCAGCTCTCCGCCTTCGCCGACGAGGTCACGCGCGTCGCCCGCGAGGTCGGCACCGAAGGCAACCTCGGCGGCCAGGCCCAGGTCAGAGGCGTCTCCGGCGTCTGGAAGGACCTCACCGACAACGTCAACTTCATGGCCCTGAACCTGACCTCCCAGGTCCGCAACATCGCCCAGGTGACGACGGCCGTCGCGAACGGCGACCTGTCGAAGAAGATCACCGTCGACGCCCGTGGCGAGATCCTGGAGCTGAAGGACACCGTCAACACGATGGTGGAGCAGCTGCGCGCCTTCGCCGACGAGGTGACCCGGGTGGCCCGCGAGGTCGGCACCGACGGGCGACTCGGCGGACGGGCCCAGGTTCTCGGCGTCTCCGGCGTCTGGCGGGACCTGACCGACAACGTCAACTACATGGCCGACAACCTCACTTCGCAGGTGCGGAACATCGCGCAGGTCGCGACGGCCGTGGCGCAGGGCGACCTGTCGAAGAAGATCGACGTGGACGCCCGCGGCGAGATCCTCGAACTGAAGACGACCATCAACACGATGGTCGACACGCTCTCCTCCTTCTCCTCCGAGGTGACCCGGGTGGCCCGCGAGGTGGGTTCGGAGGGCCAACTCGGCGGTCAGGCACGGGTCGAGGGCGTGTACGGCACCTGGAAGCGCCTCACGACCAACGTCAACGAACTCGCCTCCAACCTCACCACCCAGGTCCGCGCGATCGCCGAGGTGGCCTCCGCGGTGGCACAGGGCGACATGTCCCGCTCCATCACCGTGGAGACGCAGGGCGAGGTCGCCGAGCTGAAGGACAACATCAACCTGATGGTGGCCAACCTCCGCGAGACGACCCGCGCGAAGGACTGGCTGGAGTCGAACCTCGCCCGCCTCGCCGCGCTGATGCAGGGCCACCGCGACCTGATGGAGGTCGCCGACCTGATCCTGCGCGAGCTGACCCCGCTGGTGAACGCGCAGTACGGCGCCTTCTTCCTGGCCGACCCGGAGGAGGACGGGGCCTCCCTCCACACCGCCGTCCCCGCCAAGGGACTCGCCTTCATCGCCGGATACGGCTCGGCGCAGGGCGCCACGGTCGACACGGGCGGCATGCCGGTGCACGGCCTGGTCCGGCAGGCGGCCCGCGAGAAGAAGCGGATCCTCGTCGAGGAGGCCCCGCCGGACTACATCAAGATCAACAGCGGTCTGGGGGAAGCCGCCCCCGCCAGCGTCGTCATCATCCCGATCCTCTTCGAGGACAAACTCCTCGGCGTGATCGAGCTCGCCTCCTTCTCCCGCTTCTCCGACGTCCATCTGGCCTTCTTCGACCAGTTCGTGAACACCATCGGCGTGGCCATCAACACGATCATCGCCAACTCCCGTACGGAGTCCCTGCTCGGCGAGTCCCAGCGCCTCGCCATCCAGCTCCAGGACCGCTCGGACGAACTCCAGTCGCAGCAGGCGGAGCTGCAACGCTCGAACGCCGAGCTGGAGGAAAAGGCGGCGCTCCTGGCGACGAGCTCGCAGTACAAGTCGGAGTTCCTGGCGAACATGTCGCACGAGCTGCGCACCCCGCTGAACTCGCTGCTGATCCTGGCCCGGCTGCTGTCGGACAACCCGGACGCCCATCTCTCCGACCAGGAGGTGCAGTTCGCGACGACGATCCACCGCTCGGGATCGGACCTCCTCCAGCTCATCAACGACATCCTCGACCTGTCGAAGATCGAGGCGGGCCGTATGGACGTACGCCCGAAGAAGCTCCCCCTGATCAAACTCCTCGACTACGTCCACGCCACGTTCCGCCCGCTCACCCTCGACCGGGGTCTCGCCTTCGAGGTGACGGTCGGGGAGGACGTACCGCGGGAGATGTACTCGGACGAGCAGCGGCTCCAGCAGATCCTGCGCAACCTGCTCTCCAACGCCATCAAGTTCACCGCGACCGGCCGGGTCGAACTGCGCGTCAACCGCCTCAAGGACCCCGACCACGCCTTCACCCGGGAGAACAGCGACGACGTGATCGCCTTCGCCGTCTCCGACACCGGCATCGGGATCGCCGCGGAGAAGCTCCCCGTGATCTTCGAGGCGTTCCAGCAGGCCGACGGCACCACCAACCGCAAGTACGGCGGCACCGGCCTCGGCCTGTCCATCAGCCGGGAGATCGCCGGACTGCTCGGCGGCCGCATCATCGCGGAGAGCGCCCCCGGTAAGGGCTCCACCTTCACGTTGTACGTCCCTGTCATCAGCCCGGGCCACACGGCGACCGGCGCCACCCCGGAGGACCACCGGCCGCTCGTGCCCGAGCAGCTGTCCACCGAGCCGTACACCTCCCACGACACCGACGACTCCTGGCCCACCCCCACCAAGCTGGAGGCCTGGAAGGCCGGCCGGGCGGGTCAGGTCCTGCCGGGGCGACGGGTGCTGATCGTGGACGACGACATCCGCAACGTCTTCGCGCTCACCCATGTCCTGGGCCGCGTCGGCATGCCCGTCCTGTACGCGGAGAACGGCCGCGAGGGCATCGAGACCCTGGAGCGCAACCCCGACGTGGAACTCGTCCTGATGGACATCATGATGCCGGAGATGGACGGCTACGAGACGATCTCCGCCATCCGCCGCACCCCCCGCTGGACGGGCCTGCCGATCGTCGCGCTCACCGCGAAGGCGATGCCGGGAGACCGAGAGAAGTCCATCGTGCGCGGTGCCAACGACTACGTACCCAAGCCGGTGGACGTCGATCAGCTGCTCACGGTCGTCTGCGCCCTCCTCGACCCGGAGAGCGCGCACGACGCGGAGCAGGACGACTCCGAAGGATCCGTTGTTCCGGGGCCGAGCACATCGTCCGAGGAGGCCGCGGCCCCGCCGACGACCGAATGAGGACAGTCACCATGAGCGCTGAGGAAACGACCTACGAGCGCGCCAGCATCCTCCTGGTCGACGACATGGAGGACAACCTGATCGCGCTGGAGGCCGTCCTGGGGTCCCTCAACGAGCCGCTCGTACGTGCGCGTTCGGGCGAGGAGGCGATGAAGGCGCTGCTCAGGCAACGCTTCGCCGTCGTCCTCCTCGACATCCGAATGCCCGGCATGGACGGCTTCGAGACAGCCGCCAACATCAAGCGGCTCGACCAGACCAAGGACGTCCCGATCATCTTCCTGACCGGCACCGACGCCGACGCGGGCTACGCCTTCCGCGGCTACGCCACCGGCGCGGCCGACTACCTGACCAAGCCCTTCGACCCCTGGGTCCTGCGCGCCAAGGTCACGGTCTTCCTGGACCTCCACCGCAAGAACCAGCAACTGGAACGCCTACTGACCCAGGAACACACCCACGCGGCCCAGATCAGCACACGGCTCGCGGCTCTGGAGAAGCAGTTGGCGACAGAGGACCCTCCGAACGTGCCGGACCTCCGCAGGCAGGTAGCAGAGCTACAGCACCTGATGGCCAAGGCGGCTGGCACCCGCGCCCCGTAAGGGCGCGGGGCCGTGACATATGCGGCTCCGCCGCGTGGGCGCGACCAGCCACAACGAACCCGCAGCCGAATACCCGCCCGACCGCCGGAGGCTCACGCTTCCCTGGAACCGGCGTACATCTCCTCAATCAGCCCCTTGTACTCCCGCTCCACCACCGGCCGCTTCAACTTCAGACTCGGCGTGATCTCCCCGTGCTCCACATCGAGATCCCGCGGCAGCAACCGGAACTTCTTGATGGTCTGCCACCGCTGGAGCCCCTCGTTGAGTTCCTTGACGTACCCCTCGACGAGGGTGACCGTGGCCGGGGCCGCGACGACCTCGGCGTACGACTTGCCCTCCAGCCCGTTCTCCTTCGCCCACTCCAGGATGGAGGGTTCGTCCAGGGCGATGAGGGCGGTGCAGAAGTTCCGGTCGGCGCCGTGCACGAGGATGTTGGAGACGTACGGACAGACGGCCTTGAACTGGCCCTCGACCTCGGCGGGCGCGATGTACTTGCCGCCCGAGGTCTTGATGAGGTCCTTCTTGCGGTCGGTGATCCGGAGGTACCCGTCGGGCGACAACTCGCCGATGTCACCGGTGTGGAACCAGCCGTCGGATTCGAGGACCTCGGCGGTCTTCTCGGGCAGCCCGTGGTAGCCCTCCATGATGCCGGGGCTGCGCAGCAGGATCTCGCCGTCGTCCGCGATGCGCACCTCCGTGCCGGGCAACGGCTTGCCGACGGTGCCGGTGCGGTACGCCTCGCCGGGGTTCACGAAGGAGGCGGCGGAGGACTCCGTGAGGCCGTACCCCTCGAGGATGTGGATGCCGGCGCCCGCGAAGAAGTAGCCGATCTCGGGGGCGAGCGCGGCGGAGCCGGAGACGCAGGCGCGCAGCCGGCCGCCGAAGGCCTCGCGGATCTTGGCGAAGACGAGCGCGTCCGCGACCTTGTGCTTGGCGCCCAGCCCGAAGGGCACGGCGGCGGTGCCGGTGCGGCGGAAGCTGTCCTGGCTGGCCTTCGCGTACTCGCGGGAGACCTCGGCGGCCCACTGGAAGATCTTGTACTTGGCGCCGCCGCCTGCCCGTGCCTTGGCCGCGACCCCGTTGTAGACCTTCTCGAAGATGCGCGGGACGGCCGCCATGTACGTCGGCTGCACGATCGGCAGGTTCTCGATGATCTTGTCGACGCGGCCGTCGACGGCGGTGACGTGCCCGACCTCGATCTGGCCGGAGGTGAGCACCTTGCCGAAGACGTGGGCGAGCGGCAGCCACAGGTACTGCACGTCGTCGGGGCCGAGCAGCCCGGTCGAGGCGATCGCCTTCGCCATGTACGACCAGTTGTCGTGCGGGAGGCGCACGCCCTTGGGACGGCCGGTGGTACCGGAGGTGTAGATGAGGGTGGCGAGCTGGGCGGCGGTGATCGCGCCGACGCGCTCCTTGATCAGCTCGGGGTTCTTCTCCAGGTACGCGGCACCGCGCGTCTCCAGTTCGGCGAGGGTGAGCACCCCGTCGCCGGTCTCGACGCCCGCCGGGTCGATGACGACGATGTGGCCGAGCTCGGGCAGCTCGGCGCGCTTCTCCCGGGCCTTGGTGAGCTGGGCCGCGTTCTCCGCGATCAGGACCTTGCTGTCGGAGTCGGAGAGGATGAACGCCGACTCCTCGGCGTTCGTCTGCGGGTAGATCGTCGTCGTGGCCGCGCCCGCGCACAGGATGCCGAGGTCGGCGAGGATCCACTCGACCCGGGTGGAGGAGGCGAGCGCGACGCGCTGCTCCGGCTGTACGCCCAGTTCGATCAGTCCGGCCGCGATGGCGTAGACCCGCTCGGCGGCCTGCGCCCAGGTCAGCGACTTCCACTCGTCCGGGCCCTCACCTGAGGCAGGGGGGACCGGGTAGCGGTAGGCCTCGGCGTTGGGCGTGGCTGCCACGCGCTCCAGGAAGAGGGCCGCCACGGACGGCGGACGGTTCTCGATCAGGGTCTGTGTGTCGCTCACGACATCCTCCGGGGCCCGCGACAGTGCGTGCGTCTGGCTCGACCGACTGCTGACTGTTGCTGTGCGGCTGGCTGGTTCGGCTGTTGTTTAACTCGCGAGTAACTATCGAGCAGGGATCAGAGTAAAGCGCGACCGGCCCCGGCGTAAGAGGCCACGGTCCGCGATCTTGCGAATCCCCGGATTCTTCACCTGCGGACCGGGTAGGCTCCGCCCAGCGCGTCGCGAGAGCCAAGCACGCGCTAATCCTTGACATTTGATGTCAACCGGGCTGGTTCCAACCCGGCTGGTGTTGATCGCGTGAGACTGGACCGTTCGCTGAGCGGCCGAGCAGCGTGAGCCAGGAATCCCCTGCTTCGGCCGGGGAGGGTTCAATTCCTACAGAGAGCGACCACCACCGCTCGCACACTGAGGGCCCGCCGCACATTCGCGCGACGGGCCCCTGTTGTGCCCGGCTTTCCGAGGCGAGCGCCGTTACTTCTTGCCCTTGGCCGAACCGCCGCTGTCGTCGCTGGACAGCACGGCGATGAAGGCCTCTTGCGGAACCTCCACAGAGCCCACCATCTTCATCCGCTTCTTGCCTTCCTTCTGCTTCTCCAGCAGCTTCCGCTTACGGGAGATGTCACCGCCGTAGCACTTGGCGAGGACGTCCTTGCGGATGGCGCGGATGGTCTCGCGCGCGATGACGCGCGACCCGATGGCGGCCTGGATGGGCACCTCGAAGGCCTGCCTCGGGATCAGCTCACGCAACTTGGCGACGAGCCGCACACCGTACGCGTACGCCGCGTCCTTGTGGGTGATCGCCGAGAAGGCGTCCACCTTGTCGCCGTGCAGCAGGATGTCGACCTTGACCAGGCTGGAGGTCTGCTCGCCGGTGGGCTCGTAGTCGAGCGAGGCGTAACCCCGGGTCTTCGACTTCAACTGGTCGAAGAAGTCGAAGACGATCTCGGCGAGCGGCAGCGTGTACCGGATCTCGACCCGGTCCTCGGACAGGTAGTCCATGCCGAGCAGGGTGCCGCGCCGGGTCTGGCACAGCTCCATGATCGAGCCGATGAACTCGGAGGGCGCGAGGATCGTGGCGCGTACGACGGGCTCGTACACCTCGTCGATCTTGCCCTCGGGGAACTCGCTCGGGTTGGTGACGATGTGCTCGCTGCGGTCCTCCATGACGACCCGGTAGACCACGTTCGGCGCGGTCGCGATCAGGTCGAGCCCGAACTCGCGCTCGAGCCGCTCACGGATCACGTCGAGGTGCAGCAGCCCGAGGAAACCGACGCGGAAACCGAAGCCGAGAGCGGCGGAGGTCTCCGGCTCGTAGACGAGCGCGGCGTCGTTGAGCTGCAGCTTGTCGAGCGCGTCGCGCAGCTCGGGGTAGTCGGACCCGTCCAGCGGATAGAGCCCGGAGAAGACCATGGGCTTGGGGTCCTTGTACCCGCCGAGCGCCTCGGTCGCCCCCTTGTTGAGGGTGGTGATGGTGTCACCGACCTTGGACTGCCGGACGTCCTTCACACCGGTGATGATGTAGCCCACCTCACCGACGCCCAGCCCGTCGGCCGGCGTCATCTCGGGGGACGAGACGCCGATCTCCAACAGCTCATGGGTCGCTCCGGTGGACATCATCCGGATCCGCTCACGCTTGTTGAGCTGCCCGTCGATGACACGCACATACGTCACGACACCGCGGTAGGAGTCGTAGACGGAGTCGAAGATCATCGCGCGGGCGGGGGCATCCTGGACGCCGATCGGGGCGGGGATCTCGGCGACGACCTTGTCGAGCAGGGCCTCGACACCCAGCCCCGTCTTGGCGGAGACCTTCAGCACGTCATCGGGGTCACAGCCGATGAGGTTGGCGAGCTCCTCCGAGAACTTCTCCGGCTGGGCGGCCGGCAGGTCGATCTTGTTGAGTACGGGGATGATCTTGAGGTCGTTCTCCATCGCCAGGTAGAGGTTGGCGAGGGTCTGCGCCTCGATGCCCTGGGCGGCGTCGACGAGGAGGACGGTCCCCTCGCAGGCGGCCAGCGACCGGGACACCTCGTACGTGAAGTCCACGTGCCCGGGGGTGTCGATCATGTTGAGGATGTGGGTGTTGCCCGGATCCTCCGTCGGGGCCCAGGGCAGCCGGACCGCCTGGGACTTGATCGTGATGCCGCGCTCGCGCTCGATGTCCATGCGGTCGAGGTACTGAGCGCGCATCTGCCGCTGCTCGACCACCCCGGTCAGCTGGAGCATGCGGTCGGCGAGCGTGGACTTGCCGTGGTCGATGTGCGCGATGATGCAGAAATTGCGGATCAGAGCCGGGGCGGTACGGCTCGGCTCGGGCACATTGTTAGGGGTCGCGGGCACGCAGGGTCCTGTCTCTTGAGGCGCCTGTCGCCTCGGGTCGGATCGATACGTAGGCTCCATGGTCCCACGGGTGGCGAGCTGCGACCGGTTTGGGCCGGTCGTGCGGCTACTGGTAGCCTGGGTGGCTGTGTCTCGTGCCCTCTCTGCAGGAGGCACACCCCAAGGAAATCAAACGGCGAGTGAGACGTGCTGTCTCGCGCGCCTGAACCTGTAAAGGCTCATTCGTGGCGAACATCAAGTCCCAGATCAAGCGGATCAAGACCAACGAGAAGGCTCGGCTGCGCAACAAGTCGGTCAAGTCCTCCCTGAAGACCGCGATCCGCAAGGCCCGCGAGGCTGCTGCCGCGGGTGACGTCGAGAAGGCCACCGAGTACACGCGCGCTGCGTCGCGCCAGCTCGACAAGGCCGTCTCGAAGGGCGTCATCCACAAGAACCAGGCCGCCAACAAGAAGTCGGCGCTTGCTTCGAAGGTCTCTTCCCTCAAGGGCTGAGTCGGCTGGGCCCTATCGGGCTCAACCCCTGACTTGACCGCCGGAAAGGACCCAGCGGGCCCTCTCTTCCGCTCCTGCCCGGCACCCCCGGACCCACGCGCGGCCTGCGTTCGCCACGCGGGCGTGGATCCACCATCGTGATCCGAAGGCCCCGTTCCCCTCCTTCCCCAGGAGACGGACGGGGCCTTTGGCGTAGGGCGAGCGCCCCGTCAGGGCCGCGGACAGGCAATCGGGGCGAAGCCCCGCCCCAGGGGCGCGGGGAACTGCGCGAGCAACCCCCACCCACCCGCACCCGACAACCCCACCCGGGGCGTCTGGGGGCGAAGCCCCCAGGTACGGGATGATGGGGGTCCCCCTGCTCGAGCGAAGCCGAGAGCTCGGGGGAGGGTAGGGGCGGCGGGGGCGAAGACCCCAGGCTCAGCCCAGCCGGGAACTAGCCCCGCCGAGACCGAGCCGCCCGAGCAATCGCCACGACCGCCTTCTCCAGCGCGTACTCGGGATCATCTCCCCCGCCCTTGACCCCGGCATCGGCATCGGCGACCGCCCGCAGGGCAACCGCGACCCCGTCCGGCGTCCACCCCCGCATCTGCTGCCGCACCCGATCGATCTTCCACGGCGGCATCCCCAGCTCACGGGCAAGATCGGCCGGCCGGCCCCCCCGCGCGGAGGACAGCTTCCCGATCGCCCGCACCCCCTGAGCCAACGCACTGGTGATCAAGACGGGCGCGACCCCGGTCGACAAAGACCACCGCAACGCCTCCAACGCCTCCGCGGCCCGCCCCTCCACGGCCCGGTCGGCCACGGTGAAGCTCGACGCCTCGGCCCGCCCGGTGTAGTACCGCCCGACAATGGCCTCGTCGATCGTCCCCTCGACATCCGCGGTCAGCTGCGACACCGCGGACGCCAGCTCCCGCAGATCACTCCCGATCGAGTCGACCAGCGCCTGGCACGCCTCGGGCGTGGCCGATCTCCCGAGCGCCCGGAACTCGCTCCGCACGAACGCCAGCCGGTCCGCGGGCTTCGTCATCTTGGGGCACGCCACCTCCCGCGCCCCCACCTTGCGCGCGGCGTCGAGGAGCCCCTTGCCCTTGGCCCCACCGGCGTGCAGCAGCACGAGGGTGATCTCCTCGGCCGGCGCGTCCAGGTACGCCTTCACGTCCTTGACGGTGTCGGCCGACAGATCCTGCGCATTGCGCACGACCACGACCTTGCGCTCGGAGAAGAGCGAGGGACTCGTCAGCTCGGCCAGCGTGCCGGGCTGCAGCTGGTCCGGAGCGAGGTCCCGTACGTCCGTGTCGGCGTCGGCGGCCCTGGCGGCGGCCACCACCTCCTGCACGGCACGGTCGAGCAGAAGGTCCTCCTGGCCCACGGCAAGTGTGACGGGGGCGAGAGGGTCGTCTTGAGCGGTCTTCTTGGCCATCACCGAAAGCATCCCACGCGCCACTGACAACGCACCCCGCACGGGAACCCGCACGCCCAGCCCCGGCGAAGCGCTACGGCTCCTCGCGCCAGCCGTCCCACTCCCCCGCGAACTCGTCCAGCTCCTTCGAATCGAGCCGCTCCCCGGGATCCGTCAGGACCAGTAGCCACTGCGCGTCCTCGGCATCGTCCTCACCGGCCAGCGCGTCCCTGACGAGCTGCGGCTCCTCGTCGAGCCCGAACCGGTCACCGATCACCTCCGCCGCCTCTTCCGCGGCATCGCGGTCGGGCAGCACCAGCACATGTCTCACATCGCTCACGAGAACATTTTCCGCCACGCCGGACACGACCGACGCCGGGGCCGGCGCTTCCGAACGCAGGAATCAGCCCTTCCGCACCTCCGGCACCCGATCCAGCTCGATCCCGAAGCGCTCCCGGTACAGCGCCAGCACCTCCTCGTCCGTTGCCAGTTCCGACACCTCCTTCGTCCCGTCCGGCGCCGTCGTCGTCAGATTCCGACCGCTGAGCGTGATCCGCCCTCCGTCCTCCGTCACCCGCGAACAGACCAGCGACCGCGTGAAATGCGACTTCGGCGAAGTGCTGTGCCACCAGACCCCGGCGGCGAAGTCCCCCAGCACCCGCGGCCGCACCTCCAGGCGGTACTGCGGGCCGCCGTCCCGGATGACGTCCAGGTCCTCGGCCTCCCGCCGCCCGCCGACGCCCCGCACTCCCGCCGCGTCCGGCCCCGCCTCGAGCACCCTGAACGTGCCGCCCGGGTCCACCTGTTCGGTCCGCGCCCCGAAGGCCAGCGGATAGTGACTGTGCGCCCCGAACCCGACGTCCGCCAGCCAGTCGCCCCCGTCCACCGTCCGCACCCGCAGCGCGAGATGGTCGTACGGGATCCCGAGCCGCCCCTCCTCCCCGTACACCCGCCCCGCGAGGAGCGTGACGTCGAAGCCCAGCGCCCCGAGCAACGCCCCGAACGCCCCGTTCAGTTCGTAGCAGAAGCCGCCCCTGCGCCCGCCCACCACCTTGTCCAGCAGTCGCTTCTCCTCCAGCACGATCTCCTCACCCAGATGGATCGACAGGTTCTCGAACGGCACCGCCTTCAGATGGCGCAGGTGCAGGTCGCGCAGCACACCTGAAGTGGGCCACGCGGGGTGATGGGCGCCGATCCGGCGGAGGTAGGCATCGGCCTGTGCGGAATTCATGCCCTCAGTCTCTCGCCACGCTCAACCCTCCGCCCGCACCGACGACGGCCAGCGCCCCGTCCTTGTCCGTCCGCAGCACCACGGCACCCCCGGCACGCAGCGCCGCGACCGTGGTGGGCGCGGGATGCCCGTACGGGTTGTCCCTGCCGCACGAGATCAGGGCCAGCCGCGGGGCCACCCTCCGTATGAGCTCCGGGTCCTGGTAAGCCGAGCCGTGGTGGGCGACCTTGAGCACGTCCACGGCCGTCAGCTCCCCGGCCGCCGGCGATCGCAGCAGCGCCTGCTGCGCCGGCGGTTCGAGGTCGCCGAGCAACAGCAGCCGCAGCCCCGCCGACCGTACGACGAGGGCGACGCTGGCGTCGTTCGGCCCGTCCGGGGTGGGCGCCGGGCTCGGTGGCGGCCACAGCACCTGCCAGTCGAGACTGCCGATGCGCCGCCGGTCACCCGCCACGGCCGACGTCACCGAGATGTGGCGAGCGGCCGCCTCCCTCCGTACGAACTCGGCCTGGTCGGGCGGCTCCGCGAAGCCCGTCGTCTCGATCGCCCCCACCGCACGCCCGCGCAGCACCCCCGGCAGCCCCGCCACATGGTCGGCGTGGAAGTGCGTCAGCACGACGAGCGGGATCCGGGTGATGCCGAGCGTGGTCAGACAATGGTCGACCAGCGCCGGATCGGGGCCCGCGTCCACCACCACCGCGGTGCCGTCGCCCGCCGCGAGCACCGTCGCGTCGCCCTGTCCCACGTCGCACATCGCGAACCGCCAGCCGGGCGGCGGCCATCCCGTGATCATCCTGGTGAGCGGCGCCGGCTGCACCACGACCAGCAGGAACACCACGACACAGGCACCGCTCAGCCAAGGGTGCTTCAGGAGCCGTCGGCCGGCGAGCACGACGACCGCCGTGACCAGGGCGAGCAGCAGCGCCCCCGGCCAGCTCGCGGGCCAGTCCACTCCCCCACCGGGCAGCGCGGCGCCGGTCCGGGCGATGTCGGCGATCCACCGGGCCGGCCAACTCGCACACCACGCGAGCCCCTTGGCCACGGGCAGCACCACTGGCGCCGTCGCCAGCGTCGCGAACCCCAGCACCGTGGCCGGCGCGACGGCGAACTCCGCGAGCAGATTGCACGGCACCGCCACCAGGCTCACCCGGGCCGACAGAACCGCGACGACCGGCGCGCACAGGGCCTGTGCGGCGCCCGCGGCGGCCAGTGCCTCGGCCAGGCGCGGCGGCATCCGGCGTCTCTGGAGCGCCGCACTCCACCGCGGGGCGAGCGTGAGCAGGGCGCCGGTCGCCAGCACGGAGAGCAGGAAGCCGTAACTCCGTGACAGCCACGGGTCGTACAGCACCAGCAGCAGTACGGCCGTGGCCAGGGCGGGGATCAGCGATCTGCGGCGACCGGTCGCGAGGGCGAGCAGCGCGATCGATCCGCAGGCCGCGGCCCGCAACACGCTCGGGTCCGGCCGGCACACGATCACGAAGCCGAGCGTGACCGCGCCACCGAGCAGGGCGGTGGCCCGCAGCGGGATACCGAGCCGCGGTGCGAGGCCACGCCGCTCGGCGCGCTGGGCGAGACCCGGTGGTCCGACGAACAGGGCGAGCAAGATCGTGAAGTTGCCGCCGCTGACCGCCAGCAGGTGTGTGAGATCCGTCGCCTTGAACGCCTCGTCCAGCTCCGGTGTGACCCGTGAGGTGTCCCCCACGACCAGCCCCGGCAGCAGCGCCCGCGCGTCCGCCTCCAGCCCGTCGGTCGCCTGCCGCAGGCCCTCTCGCAACCGGCCGGCGAACCGCTGCGGCCCGGACGGCTGCCCCACCACCTCCGGCGGCCCGCTCCCCCGCACGCGCAGCACGGCCGCGATCCGATCCCCGCCCGACAGCGCGGGGGCGAGCCGCGCGGCCATCCGCAACCGTGTGGACGGCAGCAGTGACAGCCAGGGCGAGCGCCCGCCGGGCAGCCGGGGCGAGCCCCTCGGCGAACTCGCGTCGACGATCACCAGCACCGGCGTACGCGTCACCACGGCCCCGTCTCCGCCCGCCCGCGTCACTCGCCGGACCTCCGCGTCGAGCAGCACAGCCGTGGGAGCCGCGTGATCCCCCTTGATCCGAGGCCGGGTGAGCCGTGGATCGGAGGTGATCTCCACCTCGACGGTCACATGGGCGTACTGCCGTGCCAGGGCCGGGATCGGGCCGCGGCGCGCATCCGCCCCGTGCAGCCCCGCGGAGGCGGCGGCCGCCGCGACACAGAGCAGCGAGGCAGCGACGGAGACCCGCGGCCACGCACGGGATGATCGTGCGCCGTACTCCGTCACCCTGCGCGCCTTGGTCCGCCCCAACG
The DNA here is from genome assembly GCF_019091445.1 of Streptomyces sp. GbtcB7. Classification (NCBI taxonomy): domain Bacteria; kingdom Bacillati; phylum Actinomycetota; class Actinomycetes; order Kitasatosporales; family Streptomycetaceae; genus Streptomyces; species Streptomyces sp. GbtcB7. Next base: position 81,747 of record NZ_JAGXJM010000001.1, on the reverse strand, counting down.
CCAACAACGCGCCGGCCAGGACCAGGCAGCCCACCACCACGGCCGTGACCCGTCCGGGCGGTGCGCCCACCGTCACCGCCGCCGTCACCCAGACCGCGAGCGCGGGCGGCACGAGCCGCAGATCCGTCGGCCCTTCCTCGCGGGGGTGGGCCGTACCGAGCCGCTTTCCCGAGGCAGCGTGCACGGCTCGGCGGCTCCGGGAGTGCCGGATGCTCCGCGTGGCATCCGTCGGCGCGGAGGCCACGTGGGGCGAAGGGGGCGAAAGAGGTGACGGAGATGAAGGAAGTGAAGGGGGCGAAGAGGTCGCGGAAGCCGCCGAAGGCCCGGTGGGCCCGCTCACGGCCGTACGAGTTTCTGCAGATCGGAGAACCGGCGGTCGCCGATGCCATTGACCTCACGGAGCTCGTCGACCGAACGGAAGCCGCCGTGCTGGGTGCGGTAGTCGATGATGTGCTGGGCGAGAACGGGACCGACGCCCGGCAGGGTGTCGAGCTGGTCCACGGTGGCCGTGTTGAGGGAGACAGGAGCCGAAGGAGCCGCTCCTGAAACGGATCCACCGATCCCCGTGGCACTGGAGCCGCCACCCGTGACCGGTCCAGCCACGGCGACGGAGACGCCCACCAGGACCTGTTCGCCGTCCACCAGGAGGCGGGCCCGGTTGAGCCCCTCGGTGTTCGCACCCGGTCGCACCCCACCCGCGGCCCGCAGCGCGTCCTCGACCCGCGACCCGGCCGGTAGTCGTTGCAGCCCGGGACTGCGCACCTTGCCGCTGACGTCCACCACGATCGCGGCCCCGGTCGAACCGGCCGAACCGGCCGGGCTCGGCGGCGCCCCGGCCGAGCCTCCCGGCTCCGCCGACTTCCGCTCCACCGCGCCGCTCTGCCCGCCGTACGGCGCCACTGCCCGCACCACCTCGGGAGCCCGCACCGACTGCGTCCGGCCACCCCAGAACTGCTGCACGGCGAAGACCACGGCGACAACGAGCAGCACACCGAGTGCGGTCACACTCCTGCGCTCCAGACCGCACCTCGACTGCAGCCACAGCGGCATCCGCTCCCGCACGGCAAGCCCGGCCCGCTCTCGCCATGCCGCCGTTGCCCCAGGCGCGGGAGCGCCGCGCTCGGCACGGTCGCCCGTACTCGCACGCGCACCTGGGCTCGGGCTCGGTTCGTCACGGTCCAGGACCCCGGTGGGCGAAGAGCCGCCACTTCCCCGAACGACGGCGACCCCGGCCCCCACCGAGGTACTCCCCCTTGGGCCTCCCACATCCCGGTCCACGCCCGGCGGCCCGTCCCCCAACTCCCCTCGTGTGCCGGGCCTTTCGGAGAAGAGTGCCTGTGCACGCAGGCGGAGCGCCTCGGCCGAGGCATCGCGGCGTCGGGCGCGGGCGCCTGTATCCGTACCTGTACCTGTACCTGCGTTTGTACCTACACCTGCGTCTGCGCGGCTTGGCGAGCGATGGCGGCGATGGCGGGTGCGGCCGTCGGAGACGGGGCCGCGGCCCGGGCCGCTGGTCGGTGTGGCGGTGCGTGAGCGTGATCGAAGTGCCATGCGTCGAGGATCGGGCAACTCGCGATCCTCGCGATGATCTTGCTCAAATCCCGGGGAAAACTACCCAGTTGTGGATAACTCCGTCACCCACACGAGCCACACCAGCCCCAGCAGACGCAGCAGACGCAGCAGACGCAGCACACGCAGCAATCCCACCAGACGCAGGCGCCCCCACCCCGCCACCGCCGAATTCCTCAGCCTCATCGAAGCGAGACGACCACTCCCAGCAGCCCGGGGCCCGTGTGCGCGCCGATCACCGCACCGACCTCGCTCACATGCAGATCGACCACGCCCGGCACCCGCGCCCGCAACCGGTCCGCGAGAGCGGACGCCCGCTCGGGGGCGGCGAGATGATGGACGGCGATGTCGACCTGGGCACTGCCCGCGCGTTCGGCCACGATCTCCTCGAGCCGGGCGATCGCCTTGGACGCCGTCCGTACCTTCTCCAGAGGTTCGATCCGCCCCCCGTCGAGCTGGAGCAGCGGCTTCACCGCGAGCGCGGAGCCCAACAGCGCCTGCGCGGCGCCGATCCGGCCGCCACGGCGCAGATAGTCGAGTGTGTCGACGTAGAAGTACGCGTAGGTGCCGGCGGCCCGCTTCTCCGCGGCCGCGACCGCCTCGTCGACGGTGCCCCCTGCCTCCGCGGACTCGGCCGCGGCCAGTGCGCAGAACCCGAGGGCCATCGCGATCATCCCGGTGTCCACCACCCGCACGGGGACCGGGGCCTCACGGGCCGCGAGGACGGCGGCGTCGTAGGTGCCGGAGAGCTCGGCGGACAGGTGGAGCGAGACGATGTCGGTAGCGCCCGACTCGGCGACCCTGCGGTAGGCCGCGGCGAAAACCTCGGGGCTGGGCCGGGACGTGGTGACGGGGCGCCGCTTCTGAAGTGCCTGCGCCAGGGAGCGGGCCGAGATCTCGGTGCCCTCTTCGAGCGCCTGATCACCGAGAACCACGGTCAGGGGCACCGCGGTGATGCCGTGGCGCTCCATCGTCCGGGGCGGCAAGTAGGCCGTGGAATCGGTGACGATCGCGACATGGCGGGACATGAGCTGGAGGTTACCTGCCGGGGAGCGCGGACGGCAGCCCGGCCCCTTTCACCTGCGGTCTAGGTCAGGTCAAGTCGTGCTCTCGGGACGGGGTTTCTTCTGCCAGGGGTAGGTGGGCCGCTGTACCGGCGGGGTGATCGCGGAGCGCGGCGGCTCGTCGGCCGGGCGGGACCGCGGGGGCTCCGGCCAGGTCTGGCCGCTGGAAGTGGCCGTGTCCGGTACCGGTGCCTCGGGCCAGGAGGCGGTGGGTCCCGGCTCGGTCGTCCAGTGCCGCAGGGCGCCCGCCTCCACGTCGATCTGCTCACTCAGCGAATCCAGGTCGTCGGCGGCGAACCGGCGGGCCCGGTCGCGCGCGGCCCAGCGCAGCGAGTCCGCGGACTGCGTGATCCGTTCGGTGCGCTCGCGCAGCTCGGGCAGCCGCGTGGAGAGCGTCCTCTTGTCCGGTTCGCTCTCCAGGCGCCTCAGCTCGTCGTCCAGCTCGCGCCCGTGCACACTGAGCCGCTCGAACAGCCCCAGGGACTCCTTCAGGGACTCGTCCTCGGCCACGCCCAAGTGCAGCGCGTCCTGCGTGGCCCGCATCGAGGTGCGCAGCGTCAGCCTCAGCTGGGCGATCTCCCCCGCCGGGCCCGGCTGAGTGAAGGTCTTGGCACGCAAGGTGGTGTCCTCGACCGTGCGGCGGGCCTGGGAGATCGTGCGGTCCACACCGCGCTTGGCGGCGCCGATCACTTTCACGGTGGCGTATGCGCCCAGCACCACGAACAGCAGGAAGAGCAGGGCGATTACTGTGATCACGGCTTCCACCACGCTCCTCCTCCGGACGGTCGCGGCAGCCGCCGCGTCGCTCTTCAACGGTAAACGCAACGGACAGGTCCGGAGTTCCAGAAGAACCCCGAACCTGCCCGTAGGGGACTACCCCTAGCCAAGCCACCCATCCGTGCCGGACCCGGGCAAGCGGCTAGGCCGTGACGATGTTCACCAGCTTCGGCGCCCGCACGATCACCTTGCGGATGCCCGCGCCGTCCAGCGCGGCGACGACCTTCTCGTCGGCCAGCGCGATCTTCTCCAGGTCCGCGTCGGAGATCGACGGGGAGACCTCCAGGCGGGCCTTGACCTTGCCCTTGATCTGCACGACGCAGGTCACGGCCTCGTCCACGACGTACGCCGGGTCGGCCACCGGGAAGTCCTGGTGGACGACCGAGTCGGTGTGGCCCAGCTTGCGCCACAGCTCCTCGGCGATGTGCGGGGCCAGCGGCGCGATCAGCAGCACCAGGCGCTCGGCGACCGTGCGCGACACGGGGCCGCCGACCTTGGTCAGGTGGTTGTTCAGCTCGGTGACCTTGGCGATGGCGGTGTTGAAGCGCAGGCCCTCCAGGTCCTGGCGCACGCCGTCGATCGCCTTGTGCAGCGCCCGCAGGGTGTCCTCGCCGGCCGGGGTGTCGGCGACCGTGACCTCGCCCGTGGTCTCGTCGACGACGTTGCGCCACAGCCGCTGCAGCAGCCGGTACTGGCCCACCACCGCGCGCGTGTCCCACGGCCGCGACACGTCCAGGGGACCCATCGCCATCTCGTACAGGCGCAGGGTGTCCGCGCCGTACTCGGCGCAGATCTCGTCCGGAGTGACCGCGTTCTTCAGGGACTTGCCCATCTTGCCCAGCAGTCGGGAGACCCTCTCGCCCTGGTAGTAGTACGCGCCGTCGCGCTCCTCCACCTCGGCGGCCGGCACCGCGATGCCACGGCTGTCGCGGTACACGAAGGCCTGGATCATGCCCTGGTTGAACAGCTTGTGGAACGGCTCGACCGAGGAGACATACCCCAGGTCGTACAGCACCTTCGACCAGAAGCGCGCGTACAGCAGGTGCAGCACGGCGTGCTCGGCGCCGCCGACGTACAGGTCGACGCCACCGTGCGGCTGGCCCTCGCGCGGGCCCATCCAGTACTGCTCGATGGCCGGGTCGACCAGCTTCTGGTCGTTGTGCGGGTCCAGGTAGCGCAGCTCGTACCAGCAGGAACCGGCCCAGTTGGGCATGGTGTTGGTCTCGCGGCGGTACTTCTGCGGGCCGCGGCCGTCGCCCAGGTCCAGGGTGACGTTGACCCAGTCCTCGTTGCGGGACAGCGGCGTCTCGGGAGAGGTGTTCGCGTCGTCCGGGTCGAAGGTGCGCGGCGAGTAGTCCTCGACCTCCGGCAGTTCCAGGGGCAGCATCGACTCGGGCAGCGCGTGCGCGACGCCGTCCTCGTCGTAGACGATCGGGAAGGGCTCGCCCCAGTAGCGCTGGCGGCTGAACAGCCAGTCGCGCAGACGGAAGTTGACGGTGCCCTCACCGATGCCCTTGCGTGCCAGCCACTCGGTGATGCGCTCCTTCGCCTCGGCCACCGCCAGGCCGTCCAGCGAGATGTCGTCGTTGGAGGAGTTGATGATCTTCGCGTCGTACGCCCCGAAGGCGTTCTCCCACGTCGACGTGTCGGTGCCGCGGCCGTCGGTCGGCTCGACGATGCAGCGGATCGGCAGCTCGAAGGCGCGCGCGAACTCGAAGTCGCGCTGGTCACCGGCCGGGACGGCCATGATCGCGCCGGTGCCGTAGCCCATCAGGACGTAGTCGGCGATGAAGACCGGGATCTGCTCGCCGTTGACCGGATTGGTCGCGTAGGCGCCGGTGAAGACACCGGTCTTGTCCTTGGCCTCGGCCTGCCGTTCGACGTCGGACTTCGAGGCGGCCTGCACGCGGTAGGCGGCGACGGCCTCGGCGGGCGTGGCGTGACCGCCGGTCCACACCTCGTGGCTGCCCTCGGGCCAGGCTTCGGGGACGAACTTGTCGACCAGCGGGTGTTCGGGCGCCAGCACCATGTAGGTGGCGCCGAACAGGGTGTCCGGGCGCGTGGTGAAGACCGTGATGGCTTCGCCGTCGATCGGGAAGTCGACGCGGGCACCCTCGGAGCGGCCGATCCAGTTGCGCTGCTGCAGCTTGATCGCCTCGGGCCAGTCCAGCGCCTCCAGGTCGTCCAGCAGCCGGTCGGCGTACGCCGTGATGCGCATGTTCCACTGGCGCAGCTTGGCCTTGAAGACGGGGAAGTTCCCGCGCTCGGAGCGGCCGTCGGCGGTGACCTCTTCGTTGGCCAGCACCGTGCCCAGACCGGGGGACCAGTTGACGGGCGCGTCGGAGGCGTACGCCAGCCGGTACTCGCTCAGGATGTCGGCGCGCTCGGTGGCGGTCAGCTCGTTCCACGCGCGCGTGGCACCGTCAACGCTCGGTACGGCGCGCTCGCCGCTCTCGAACTGGGCGATCAGCACGGAGATCGGACGGGCCTTGTCCGCCTCGTCGTCGTACCAGGAGTTGAAGATCTGCAGGAAGATCCACTGGGTCCACTTGTAGTACCCCGGGTCGATCGTGGCGAACGACCGGCGCTTGTCGTGGCCCAGGCCCAGCGCGCGCAGCTGGGCCTTCATGTTCTCGATGTTGGCCTCGGTGGACACGCGCGGGTGGGTGCCCGTCTGCACGGCGTACTGCTCGGCGGGCAGACCGAAGGCGTCGAAGCCCAGGGTGTGCAGGACGTTGTGGCCCGTCATGCGCTGGAACCGGGCGAATACATCGGTGGCGATGTAGCCCAGGGGGTGGCCGACGTGCAGACCCGCCCCCGAGGGGTACGGGAACATGTCCATGATGAACTTCTTGGGCTTGGCGGCCAGCTCGGGGTCGCCCGCCAGGTCGCCGCTGGGGTTCGGCGCCTCGTACGTGCCCTCGGCGTCCCAGAAGTCCTGCCAGCGTGCCTCGATCTCAGCGGCCATCGCGGCCGTGTAGCGGTGCGGCGCTGCCACCTCGGAGGCGGCAGCGGGGTTCGTCTCGCTCATGATCCTCAAAGCTCCATCGATCGTCTCTGCCGGCGGCTTAGAAATGAAAAATCCCCTCGCACAGGAGGGGACGCCGCGCCGATGCCGACCACGGGTCGTCAGTGGTCGGGACTGATCAGCGCGGCTCGCTAAGCAGAAGGCGTACGGCACGCATGGCGTCAGGGTACCGCAGCCCTCGCGCGCACCGCGACGAGCTTTGGACGGGGCCGGACACGCCGTGCCGCTCGTCATAATCACGCCAAAAAAACTGAACAATATTCAAATATTACTTCGCGTAAGGGGACGCTACGGGACAACACAAGGACCTGGTCGCACTTTGATAACAACGCAATAACTCAAACCTCGTACCCATCGGTATGGCTCGACTTAGAGTTCGGCTTCGGGACCGCTTCCCCGAACCGTTGGGAGTAACCCCCTATGAACCCTCGTCGCAGTGGCAGCACGCTTCCCCGACCGGGCCGCTCGGCCTACGGGGTGGCGACGGCTGCCGTCCTGCTGCTCATACCCGTGGTCGTGCTGGCCGGAGGCAACCAAGTCCAGGACTTCCTCAACTTCGGCGCGGGCGTCCTGTCGCTCGTCTCCCTCACGTGCTCTGTCATCTGGGGCCTCATCGCCCAGGACCGGCTCATCCTCAACACGCGTCAGCGGATCGTGGCACAGGGCATCCACCGGGTGACGGCCGTCGGCTCGATCGCGTTCCTCTTGGTGCACATCACCATCAAACTGGCGCTGGACCACACCGTCCTGATCGCCGCGCTGATCCCCTTCAGCCTGGGCGTCAAGGGCAGCGCCGGACTCATCGGCCTCGGCTCCCTGGCCGGGCTGCTCATGATCTTCGTAGGCATCACCGGCGCGCTGCGCAACCAGTTCGCGGCCCCGGCACCGGTCGCGGCACGCTGGCGCGCGATGCACATGCTGGCGTACCCGGCCCTGTGCGCGGCGCTGATCCACGGTCTCTTCGCGGGACGGGCGGCGAAGCCGTTCTTCATGGTGTCGTACGAGCTGTGCCTGGTCGCGGTCGGTGGGGCCCTCGCCCTGCGTGCGGCTCCCCACCCCTTCAAGCGCAAGGTCGCCGACCGGATCCTGGCGATCCTCGGCGAAGGCGGTGGCGCCGGTGGCCGCATGGCCCGCGAGGACCTGACGGCATCCCGTGCCGCCCTGTCGGAGAACTCCCTGCCGGGCTTCGCCCCGCGCCCCGCGCAGCAGTCCTCGGGCGCCCCCTTCGTACCCCCGCAGCGCACGCCGTCCCCCGAGCAGTCGCTGTACCAGACCCCGGCCGACCCCGCCGCCGCCGCGGACGCGACGTCCGGTTTCGCGGCCGCCTACCGGGCCGTCTCGGGCACGCCCGGCGCGAACCCCGCCGGCGCGGCCCCGACCGAGCGCGTCCAGATGCCCATGGACATGCAGCCGACGGAGACGTTCCCCCGCGCCGACGCCGGTGGCAGCACGTCGGGCAGTTGGCCCATCCCCTCGCCGCCGCCGGTCGGCGAGGCGCCCCGCTCCGCGTACGACCCGCTCGCCGACACGGGATACAACATCCCCGTCTATGACAATTCGGCCACCGGTGGGTACGGCACGAGTGATGTGTACAACAACGGTGAGACGAACCCCGCCTTCGGTACGTACAACACCAACGACACGTACGACAGCGGTCCCACGACTGACGTACTGCCGGGCGCCTTCGACGCTCCTGGCTCCGGTGAACCATGGAACGCCCCTTCCGGAGGCTTTAAGTGAACGAGGCCCTGCCCGACGTCCCGGAGGTCCGCGTCGTCGGGCTTCCGCAGCTCACGTCGGGCTTCGACCTGGTTGAACGGCTCGATCTGCCCATGCACCTGAAGGTGCACGGGCCGCTCGAGCCGATGGGCGGTGAACAGCTCGCGGGCCTCGCCGAGGCGATCGGCCTGAAGGGCCGCGGCGGTGCGGGCTTCCCCTTCGCCAAGAAACTGCGCTCGGTCGCCGAGTCGGCCATCAGCAAGGGCATCCGACCCGTCGTGGTCGTCAATGGAAGTGAGGACGAACCCGCCTGCCGCAAGGACACGGTGCTCATCAACCGTGCCCCGCACCTCATCCTGGACGGCGCCCTGCTCGCCGCGGAGGCCATGGGCGCCCGCACCCTGGTCATCGGGGTGACCCGCGAGTCGACCCAGCGGTCCATGGAGGCCGCGCTGGCCGAGCGCGGCCTCAGCGACCGGCGCGGATCGCCGCTCCGCGCGCGCGTGCAGCGCAATCCGGTGCGGATGGTGACCGGAGCGGCCGCTTCGCTCATCCGCTCCATCGACGGCGGCCCGGCCATCCCGCCGGGTCGCAAGATCAGCGCGTCGCAGAGCGGCGTCGGCGGCGCGCCCACCCTGCTGTCGAACGCCGAGACGTACGCGCAGCTGGCCATCGCCGCCCGTATCGGCCCCGACCGCTATCGCAACACCGGTCTGTACGACGAGCCCGGCACCGTCATGCTCACCATCTCCGGGGCGGTCGCCCGCCCCATGGTGATCGAGGTCCCCACCGGCGTGCCGCTGCGTTACGTGCTCCAGCTGGCCGGCGCCCCGCCGATGCCGCAGGGCGTGCTGACCGGCGGCTACCACGGCAAGTGGCTGGACGCGGCGACGGTCAACGAGGCGATCGTCTCGCGCAACTCCCTGGACGCGGTGGGCGGCGCGCTCGGCGCCGGCGCGATCCTCCCGATCACCCAGGAGACGTGCCCGCTGGGCGAGTCTCTCCGGGTGGCCCAGTGGCTGGCGGAGGAGAGCGCGGGACAGTGCGGTCCCTGCTACCTCGGCCTGCCCGCCGCGGCGCGCGGCCTGGAGGACATCCTCAACGGCGGCGGACCGGCCGCCCTGGAGGCCGTGAAGCAGGTCGCCAAGGCCGTGAAAAGGCGCGGCGCCTGCTCGCACCCCGACGGCTCGGCGATGTTCATCGAGTCGACCATCAAGGCGTTCACGGACGACCTGGCCGCCCATGTCCTCGGCAATGGCTGCGGAAGGCCCGTGGAGGGCGTTCTGCCGCTCTTCGAGGGCGGTCAGCTGCCCACCGGCATCCCCGGCGGCCAGGCGGTCGAGGAGGCCGGCCCCAGCCGCCAGAAGATCTACGTCGACTGGACACTGTGCCGCGGTCACGGCCTGTGCGCGGACATCCTTCCCGAGGTCTTCGAACTGGGCGCCGACGGCTTCCCCACCGTCGCGCAGGCCCAGGTGCCCCGGTACGCGGAGGCGAAGGCGCTGCGGGCCGTACGCCGCTGCCCTGCGCTCGCCCTGCGCATCGAGGAGGACACCCGCTCCTCCGCCCCGGCCCGCAACAACCTTCCGGTCCTCTCCCAGCGCCGTGGTCGTCGGGCGCTCGGCAGCGGCCGCTGAACACGACGAAGGCGGGTCACCCTGACCGGGTGACCCGCCTTCAATATGTGTGGAGCTAAGGAGAATTGAACTCCTGACCTCCTGCATGCCATGCAGGCGCTCTACCAACTGAGCTATAGCCCCTTGTGGCCATGCGGCGAAGCCGCATATCGACCGTGTCGCCCGGTTTCCCCGGCGGCGACGCCAACATTACACGGTCCTCCCCGTGGACCACCAAATCGATTCCGCGCCGTGCGGACAATGCGGACATGAGGGATAGTGTCGGCCTTCGTGACCGTGATCGCGCTCCCCCGTGTCCGCCGCCGTGCGCCCGTCGCCCTGGGGGTGTGCCTGTTGTCCTTCGCCTCCTTCTGGTGGGCGCAGCGGGCCGCGCACGTGTCGATGATCGACCTGATGGTGTACCGGGCGGAGGGCGAGACCGTCCGCGCGGGCGGCGACCTCTACGCGCTGCGTACGACCGAGGCCCATCTGCCGACCACCTACCCGCCGTTCGCGGCGCTGCTGTTCACGCCGCTGACGCTGCTGGACACGTCGACCATGCGGACTCTGGCGACGGCCGGAAATCTGGCCCTTCTTGTGGCGTTCGTGGCCCTCTCGCTGCGGCTCGTCAACCACGCGCGCGTGGAGGGCGTCTGGTGGGCCTCCGCGGCGGCCGTGTGGTGCGAGCCGGTGTGGACGACCGTGCGGTACGGGCAGATCAATCTGCTGCTCGGCGTGTTGGTGCTGTGGGACCTGACGCGGCGGCCCCGGCACCGCTGGGCCGGGGTGGGCATCGGGCTCGCGGCGGCGATCAAGCTGACACCGGCGCTCTTCGCGGTGTTCCTACTGGTCACCGGTGTCGTGGCATACGCGCGGCGGGGCCCCGGAGGCCCCTGGCTGCGGCACGCGCGCGGGGCGGCCCTCACATTCGCCGGGGCAACCCTGCTGGCGGCCTCCGCCCTGCCCTACGACTCATGGCGCTTCTGGAGTCGCATGGTCTTCGAGACGGGTCGGGTCGGGCTCGTGGAGGACACCGCGAACCAGTCGCTGCGCGGGGTACTGGCCCGGCTGCTGCACACCACTCAGCCGGGCCTCTGGTGGGTCGCCACGGCGGCCGTGGCGGGCTCCCTGGGCCTCGGGGTCGGCGTGGCGGCGGAGCTGCGCGGGCGGCGCGCCTGGGCGGTGGCCACCTGCGCGATCACGGCGCTGCTGATCAGTCCGGTGTCGTGGTCGCACCACTGGGTGTGGTGCGTGCCGATGGTGCTGATCCTCGGCACGCGCGGCCGGGCGGCCGCCATCGGTACGGCACAGGTGACGGCCGCCGGTACGGCACTGGTGACCGCCGCCGGTACGTCGCTGGTCTTCTGCTCGTACGCGCTGTGGTGGGTGCCACACGGCCCAGGACGGCTCGAACTGCAACAGACGGGCGCCCAGTTGACGTTGTCGGCCCTCTACGAAGGAGCCGGTCTCGTCTTCCTGACCCTGATCGGGGTCAAGCTGTGGCGAACGAATAGAACCGTTTGAGCGTGCAGTGCTCGTCGAGGAGCCGGCCGTAGATCGGCTCGCCCTCCAGCTCGCGGTACGTCTCGATCGGGTCGCCTTTTATGATCAGCGCCCGCGCGCACTCCTCGCACCAGTACTGGTAGTCGTGGTTGACCGGCTCCATGTCGCGGACGATCGGCGTACCACTGCCGCACCAATCGCACTTCCGCCTGTGTGCACCCATCGATCAGCTCCAGCTGTGGCCGCAGGCCGTGCACACGTAGGAGATCCCGCCGTTGTCGCCGAGGACCTGGGCGACGTGGACCGATCCGCAGGAAGGACAGTCGAGGAGAGTGGCTCTTCTACGTGTCTGTGCCACATCGAGGAGATCGTCGACCTCCTCGAGGATGCTCGCAGGCATCGCTTCTCCCTCCCGTCGGGCCGCGCCCCCTTCCGGCCGTTTGATTCTGCCACGGCCGGAGCAATACGGTCAGCGACGCCTTCGTACCAGTCCGGACACGGCACCCGACGTGGCCGTCGCGGCCAGCGCATACGTGCACATGAGGAGCGCGTCCGCAGAGGTATACGCCCCCGGAGCCCCAAGTGACTCAAGTCGGTTCAAGAAGAGTGTGCCGAAGGCCGCGACACCGATCAGCTGACCGAGCTGGGCGACCGTCGCGAGCAGTCCACTGGCGTCCGCCGCGTCCTCGGGCCGCACCGTGGCCAGCGCCCTGGTCAGCGTTGGGCTGAAGCCCAGCGCGAGACCGGTCCCCATACCCGCGAACGCCACGTACAGCCAGAAACCGCCGTCGCCCCCGCCCTTCAGCACGGCTCCGACGCAGGCCACGGAAACGGCGGCGATGGCGAAGCCGGCCGGGATCAGGACACCTTGCAGAGCGGCCGGCCAGTCGCGCCAGGTCAGGCCGACCAGGCCGAAGACCACCGCGGTCGGCGCGAAGGTGAGTCCGGCACGCAGCGCGCTGTACCCGAGGCCGCCCTGAACGTGCAGGGTCAGAGCGAACAGGAAACCCGCGTTGACCGCCATCACCGCGAGCAGGCGGAAGACCGCGAGGCCCATGCCGGGGTGGCGCAGCACTCGGGGTGAAATCAGCGGCGATCCACCCCGCCGGTCGAGCCGGGACTCGTACAGACAGAAAAGGGTGAAGAGGACCACGGCCGCGCCGAGGGACAGCCAGGACCACAGCGGCCAGCCCTCTTCCTGACCGAGCACGAGCGGCACGGTGAGCAGCGACACGGCGGCGCCGAGCAGGACGAGGCCCGGCAGGTCGAGGCCGCGTGAGCGCTCCACGGCTCCCGGGGCGTCCCGCGGCAGGACGCGGTGGCCGACGGCCAGGAGTACGAGGCCCACGGGCACGTTGACCAGGAACACCGGCCGCCAGCCGGTGTCGAACAGGTCGGCGCTGACCAGGACGCCGCCCAGCACCTGTCCGGCCGCGGCTCCCGTCGCGACGACGGCGGAGTACGCGCCGAGGGCACGGGCCCGGGCCTCGCCGGTGAAGTGGCGCTGGATCAGGCTGAGTACCTGCGGGATCATCACGGCCGCACCGGCGCCCTGCACCAGCCGGAAGGCGATCAACTCCCCGGTTCCCCGGGCGAGTCCGCACGCCAGCGAGGCCGCGGTGAACAGCGCGAGCCCGGCGAGGTGGACGCGGCGGTGGCCGAGCAGGTCACCGAGGCGCGCGCCGGTGATCAGCAGTACGGCGTACGCGATGGAGTATCCGGCGACCACCAACTGCATTCCGGCGCCGGACGCGTGGAGTTCGGAACCGATCGTGGGCACGGCGACGTTCACGATGAAAACGTCGAGCAGTGCCATGAACTGGGCTGTGAGCACGACCGCGAGCAGCCGTCCGGGGCGATTGTCAGTGCCAGGGGCTTTACTGGTCGCAGGACTTGAATCCGCTGCGGGACCTGGGCCCGCGGGGGTTGTCGTCGTCATGGCTCCGAGCCTGGCGGCGGCCGGATACGGGTGCCGAGAGCCCGCTGATGCTGGTACTGACAGCACCTGGCAGCGGACGGGTTCGGCGCGGACGATGGAAGACGGGGGAAGTGAAGCCGATGAACACGACACAGCGTCGCAGGCCGGAGCTGGCCGGCTTTCTGCGCGGCCGGCGGGCGCGGGTGACACCCGCCGACGTCGGGATGCCCCCGGGCTTGCGACGCCGCACACCGGGTCTGCGCCGCGAAGAGGTCGCGCAGCTCTCCGGGGTCGGTGTGACCTGGTACACATGGCTGGAGCAAGGCCGCCCCATCAACGCATCTCCTCAGGTCCTGGACGCGGTGGCGCGCACCCTGCGCCTGGACCAGACCGAGCGGGAGCACCTGTACCACTTGGCCGAAGTGCCCTACGAGTCCGAGCCGGAGCTCCCCGCGCAGACCGTGAGCGCGGAGATCCAGGGCATCATCGACGCCCTCGATCCGCGCCCGGCGGCGGTCTACAACTCGCGGTACGACATCCTGGCCGCCAACCCCCCATACCGCGACCTGTTCTTCGTGCCGCAGACGCTCGACATCGGCGTTCCCAACGTGCTGTGGACCCTGTTCACCGTGCCCGAGCCCGGCTGCCCCGTGGTGTTCCGGGACAGCGAACTGCCGTTGATGGTGGCGACGCTGCGCTCCGCGTACGGCAGACATGTCGGCGAGCCCGCCTGGGAGGACTACATACGCGGGCTGTCGGCCGCCAGCCCGCGCTTCGCCGAGTTGTGGGCGGGCGGGGACGTCCTCCCGCCGGGACCGCGTGTGAAGACGTTCCGCCATGAGGCGGTGGGCGAACTGCGGATGACCTCGGTGTCGCTGTCCATCGACGGGATGCCGGAGTGCCGGATCGTCGCCTACACCCCGGACGACGAGAAGGCGCGCAAGGGGCTGGCGGTTCTGCGCGAGCGGCGGGAGCGGTTGTGGCCACCGTCACTCGCGGCCGCCACGGCATCCCTGGGACCGATGTCGCCCATGTCACCGACAACATGGGGGACATGAAAAAATCCCGCCCCTTGAAGGGAACGGGATTCTCATCACTGATCTGTGCTGATCTTTGACAACTCAAGAGAGTTGATCTGTGGAGCTAAGGAGAATTGAACTCCTGACCTCCTGCATGCCATGCAGGCGCTCTACCAACTGAGCTATAGCCCCTTGCGTTCTTCCCGCTCGGCGGGGCGAACAAGAAGAACTTTAGCCTGCGACCTGCCAGAAAGTGAAATCCGGTCCCGCCCGGCCCCCGGGACCGGACAGGGGGCCGCTCAGTCGTCGTCGCCGAGCACCGGCTCCGGCAGTGTGCCGGCGTTGTGCTCGAGCAGCCGCCAGCCCCGCGCGCCCTCTCCGAGGACGGACCAGCAGCAGTTGGAGAGGCCGCCCAGGCTCTCCCAGTGCCGGGACTCCAGGCCGAGCAGGCGCCCGATGGTGGTGCGGATGGTGCCGCCGTGGCTGACGACCACGAGGGTGCCGTCCTCGGGGAGCTTGTCGGCGTGGCGCAGCACCACGGGGGCGGCGCGGTCGGCGACCTCGGTCTCCAGTTCGCCGCCACCGCGGCGCACCGGCTCACCACGCTTCCAGGCGGCGTACTCGTCGCCGTACTGGGCGATGATCTCCTCGTGCGTCAGCCCCTGCCAGACGCCCGCGTAGGTCTCGCGCAGCCCCTCGTCGTGGATGACGTCGATACCGGTGAGCGTGGACAGCTCGCCGGCCGTGTTCGCGGCGCGCTGGAGGTCCGAGGCGACGATCACGTCGGGCTTCAGCGAGGCGAGCAGCCGGGCGGCGCGGCGGGCCTGGCCGATGCCCGTCTCGGTGAGCTCGACGTCCGTGGTGCCCTGGAAGCGGCGATCCACGTTCCAGGAGGTCTGGCCGTGCCGCCACAGGATGACGCGGCGACCGCGGCCCGGCTTCTCCCCGGCCTCGACGCCCGCGACGGTCGGCCGCCGCCCCGCCTGGGCGTCACCCGTGGCGGATGCCCTGGCCGCCTCGGCGCCCGCCGCGGTCACCGCAGCTCCCCGAATTCGACGGAGTCCTCCTCGGCCTGCAGCTTGGCGTGCTCGGCGGCCTTGCCGCGGGTGGCCTTGGCGTCGGCGGGCAGGTCAAGCTCCGGGCAGTCCTTCCACAGCCGCTCCAGAGCGTAGAAGACACGCTCCTCGCTGTGCTGCACGTGCACCACGATGTCGACGTAGTCGAGCAGTACCCAGCGGGCCTCGCGGTCGCCCTCGCGGCGCACCGGCTTGACGCCGAGCTCCTTGTTCAGCCGCTCCTCGATCTCGTCGACGATCGACTTGACCTGGCGGTCGTTGGGGGCGGACGCCAGCAGGAAGGCGTCGGTAATCGAGAGAACGTCGCTGACGTCGTAAGCGATGATGTCGTGCGCGAGCTTGTCTGCGGCCGCCTGCGCGGCGGTGGTGATGAGCTCGATGGAGCGGTCCGTGGCGGTCACTACGCGGCTTTCCGTCGGCGGTCAGTAATGACTCAAGGGTCTCACGGACCACCGACGGCACCCCACGCGTTTACGTGGCCACGTCCCGGGAGCCCCGGGACGTGGCGCCGACCACTCCGGAGGGTCACCCATGACCACTCTTCGTGATCACCCAGTGGAGTGGTCATGGTGATCACCCGGTGGAGGTGGTCACCTTGTAGTCCTGGCCGAGGACCACCGAGACGTCCGCGTTGGACGAGCCACTGCCCTTCTTCACGGTGCTGGTGGGCAGACCGAGGGTCTTCGCGACCTCGATGGCGTCGTTCTTCCTGGCGGCATCGGTGTACGTGATCTGGGACACGCTCTGGGCGGTGGCGGCGGTGCCGGAGTCCAGGAAGGTGTAGCCGCCGTTGACCAGAACGACGCGGGCCTTCTCGGTGGCGTCCTTGTTCCCGGTGGCGTTCTTGATGCCGACACGGACGGCGGCACCGGCGTCGGGACTCTTGGCGGTGCCGCCGAGGACGTCCTTGACCACGCTGTTGGTGGCGCTCTCGCTCAGAGTGCCGTCCTGCTGCACGGGCAGCAGTGCCGTTTTGTAGTCGCCGCCCTTGGCGAGGTCGGCGAGCTTGGCGAGGAAGGCGCCGAGGTCCTGGTCGGTCAGGGAGGGGTCGAGGATCTGCGCCAAGGTCTGCACGGTGGTTGTCGCGGCCTGCTTGTCCGAGGACAGCTTGCGCAGCACGCCCTGCATGACCTGCCCGAACCGCTCCAACTGCGCGTTCTGGGCTTCGCCGGAGGCCCGGTAGGTGGCGTAGGCGACGGCCATCTTGCCGCTGAGGGTCTGGTTCTCGCCCTTCTTCACGAGGGGCGCCTCGCCCTTCTTCTTCGCATCGGGGTCCGGCACATCGGCGTTGGTGGTGAGGTCGATGCTGCCGACGAGGTCGACGAGGTTGTTGAGGTAGGGGGTGTCGAGGCGCCAGGTGCCCTGGATATTGGTCCCGAGCACCGTGTCGATCGCGTCCCGGGTCCCGGAGGAGCCGTCGTCGCCGACGGACTTGGCGAGCGTGGTCGTCGAGCCGCTGTCATCCGTCAGGGCAAGGGAGTTGGGCAGCAGGACGGTGGTGCCCTGCTTGGTGGTGGTGTTGTCGACGAGCAGCGCCGTGGAGGTGCCGCCGCCCTTCGTGTTGTGCAGGTGGACGACGATCACGTCACGGTTCTGGGCACCCGTGGCCGTCGTCGCGGCGGACTTGCCGCCGGAGGAGGTGCCGGGCAGCTTCCCCGCGTACCAGAGGTAGCCGACGCCGCCGACCACGACCAGGGCGAGCACCACGACCAGGGCGACGACCCTGCTGCGGGCGCGGCGCTTGGCCTCCTCGCGGCGCTCGGTACGGTTCTCGGTGAAGTTGAGCCAGTCGATGACGTCTTCGGGCTCGGCTTCCTGCTCCTCGACGAAGGCGAACTGCTCGGTGCGGTAGTCCCGGTCGGTCCGGGGCTCGTTCTCCTCCGCGGGGCGCGCCTGCTGCGGGATGTACGCGGTCTGCTCGGCGACCCGGGGCTGCTGCCCGGTGCTCGTGCCCGCGGCGCCGGTCCCGCTCCGGGACTGACCCGCCTGCCCGGCCCGCCCCGTCTGCCCGGGCTGACCAGCCTGCCCCGTGTGCACCGTCTGCCCGTAGGGGTCGTACGACGGCGTCGTCCCGGCGGCTCCGGACGCGCCGGCTCCGTACGGGTCGTAGGGGTCGTAGGCGGGGACCGCGGTCTGCTGACCGGTGTCGTACGAGGACACGGGCTGCTGCTGACCGGTGTCATAGCCCCCCGCGTCGGCCGCGTAGGGGTCGTAGCCGTAGCCCTGGTGCTGCTGGGGCTGCTGCGGCTGCGCGTACGGGTCGTAGCCCTGTTGGGGCTGCTGGGGCGCCACCTGCCGGTACACAGGCTGCCCGAACTCGTCGTAGCCGACGAGCTCGTACTGGTCGCCGCCCGCGTATCCGTCGTATCGGTCGTTCACCGGTGCCCCTCTCGGCTCACTCGCCTCACTCGCCGCGGTACAGCTCACGCTTGTCGATGTAGCGCACCACACCGTCCGGCACCAGGTACCAGACGGGGTCGCCCTTGGCGACTCTCGCACGGCAGTCTGTGGAGGAGATGGCCAGCGCGGGAACCTCGACCAGCGAGACGCCGCCCTCCGGCAGGCCCGGGTCGGTCAGGGTGTGACCGGGCCGGGTGACTCCGATGAAGTGCGCGAGGGAGAACAACTCTTCCGCGTACCGCCAGGTGAGGATCTGACCGAGCGCGTCGGCACCGGTGATGAAGAACAGATCGGTGTCGGGGTTGAGGGCGCGCAGATCGCGCAGGGTGTCCGTGGTGTAGGTCGGGCCGCCGCGGTCGATGTCGATGCGGCTCACCGAGAACTGCGGATTCTCGGCGGTGGCGATGACCGTCATCAGGTAGCGGTCCTCCGCCGGTGAGACCTTCCGGTCGGACTTCTGCCACGGCTGCCCGGTCGGCACGAACACCACCTCGTCGAGGTGGAACTGCGCGGCGACCTCGCTGGCCGCCACGAGGTGCCCGTGGTGGATCGGGTCGAACGTTCCGCCCATGACGCCGAGGCGGCGCTTGCCCGGATTCGAGGGGCCGTTCCCGGGGCCGGTCGTCAGCCGACTCGCCCCGCCTCTCACTGGGCCGCCGAGCGCGTCACCCGCGGCGCCGCCGACGGCGCCGCTCTCCGTGTCACTCGCCGGACCGGTAGGCATGTCCTGCTCTCCCATGCGTGCAGACCCTACCGGCCCGGTCGACGGGCTCCGCCCGACAGGGGTCCCTGGGACGGCTCCGAACGGCCGAAAAGGCTCAGCGGTCGCGGTTGAAACGCGTGGTGATCCACAGCAGCAGGAGCAGCACGAACAGCGCGCCACCGCCGGTCAGGAACGGGTTGAGGCTCTCGTGGTTGCCCCCCTGCTCGCCCTCGGCGGCAACGGTGACCAACTGTGCAGCGGTGCTGTGGAAGCTCATCTCGGCAGGACCTATCCGGTGTGGGCGGGATAAAGACGTCGCCCCATCGTATGCGGGGGCCTCGGTCGCGATCACGCCGACTCCGCCGTTGGGGACGCCGGTTGCTCCGGCCTCCCCGGCCCACACAGCCTCGGTCGTGCGGCTTGTCCCCGCCTCAGCCGTGCCGCTTGTCCCCGCGTCAGTCGTCCCGCTTGTACCCGCGCAGCAGGAACCAGGCGGTCAGGCCCACCCCGACGATCATCACGATCAGCACGACACGGAGCAGATTGCCCGGGCCTTGCTTGTTTGCCGCGTTCGCGGCCTCGGTGAGCCAGGCGGCTGCGGGGATGTGCTCCATGGCGATGGACTCCTTCTCTGTACTGCCCGTCCACGTTATCTCCGCCTAGGCTGGGCCGTGCCTTGGGGGCACAAAGGGCACTCAGACGCACATGGGGGAACACATGTCCGACAACGGCCACCAGCAGAACGGGCACGAGAACGTGCCGAGCAGGCAGCGCAGGCGCTTCGAGGGGATCTCCTCGCGCACCTACGAACACCCGGCGGACCGCTCGGCCCTGGTGGCCCTGCGCAAGCTCAGCGGCTTCGACACGGTCTTCAAGGCCCTGAGCGGCCTGCTGCCCGAGCGCAGCCTGCGGCTGCTGTTCCTGTCCGACTCGGTGCGCGTCTCGGACGCCCAGTTCGCGCACCTCAACACGATGCTGCGGGACGCCTGTCACATCCTGGACCTGGAGAAGGTCCCGCCGATGTACGTCGCCCAGGACCCGCAGCCGAACGCGATGTGTATCGGCCTGGACGAGCCGATCATCGTCGTGACGACCGGGCTCGTCGAGTTGCTGGACGAGGAGGAGATGCGGGCCGTCGTCGGGCACGAGGTCGGCCACGCGCTCTCCGGCCACGCCGTCTACCGCACAATCCTGCTCTTCCTGACCAATCTCGCGCTCCGGGTGGCCTGGATCCCGCTGGGCAACATCGCGATCATGGCGATAGTGACCGCGCTGCGCGAGTGGTTCCGCAAGTCGGAGCTGTCGGCCGACCGGGCGGGGCTCCTCGTCGGGCAGGACCTGAAGGCCTCGATGCGCGGCCTGATGAAGCTCGCGGGAGGAAATCACCTGCACGAGATGAACGTGGACGCGTTCCTCGAACAGGCCGAGGAGTACGAGGCCGGGGGCGACCTGCGCGACTCCGTGCTCAAGATCCTCAACACCCTCCCCCGCACACACCCCTTCACCACCGTGCGCGCCGCCGAGCTGAAGAAGTGGGCCGAGTCCCGCGACTACCAGCGGATCATGGACGGTCACTATCCGCGGCGCACCGAGGACAAGGAGACCTCGGTCTCGGACTCCTTCCGGCAGTCGGCGGCGAGCTACGCCACGGACGTCAAGAACTCCAAGGACCCGCTGATGAAGCTGGTCAGCGACATCGCGGGGGGCGCGGGCGACCTCGGCGGGCGGGTGCGGCGCGGGTTCGGAGGCTTCGCCGGCGGCACCCCGAAGGACCAGACCGCCCCGAACGACCAGACCACCCCCGAGGACCGGACCTCGCCGAAGGACCAGCCGCCCCGGGACAGCACCCCCGAGGACGACGACTGACACGCACCCGCGGACGACGACTGACACGCACGGGAGCCGGGGACACGACGGTCACGGTCAGAACTTTGGGCGTCGGACCTGCGGCTGTCAGACCATCCATCGGCCGCCAGAGTGACGGCCGCCAGACCTTCGGCCGTCAGACCCTCGGCTGCGAGCTCGTCGCCAGTGAGCCACACAGTGCCGTCGCGCTGCCCGTCGCGTACGGGTCGGTGCCGGCCGGGCCGCCCGCCTTCGCCGTCTGGCCCGCGAGCAGCGGGTGCAGATGGGTCACCGAGTCCTCGGAGCAGGCGAGCGGTCCGGCCTGGACGTAGGAGACGACCACCTCGGCCTGGTGCATGCGCAGGTCGTCGCGGTCGAAGCGGAACTGCAGCTCGCGCCGGACGGTGAACAGCGAGGCCTTCGCGTTGACGTCCGAGCCGGCCGGCTTCAGGGCGTACACGAAGGTGTGGTCGGCGACGACCTCAAGGGTGCTGGAGTCGAACTCGGCGGCCTGAAGGGTGCCCTGCACCCTGATCCTGGAGTCCGCGAGCTGGGCGCGGGTGGGATCGAAGCGGACCAGCCAGCCGGTGGGCGCGTGCCGACCGTCGGCGGCCGGGTGGTCGAAGCTCTGGTCGAACTGGTCGAGCTGCTGGGGCGCGAGCAGGATCCGCACGGGCCGGTTGGTGACGCCCGTGAGCACCTCCGGGTCGAGCGAGGACTTCACGAGGTAGTCCTTGGCGGTGGTCAGGGCGGCCACGACCTGGCTGTCGGAGAAGTGCGCGGTGCGCCGGTAGGCGGGCAGCGCGATGCCGTCGGCGCCGACGGCGAACTGGGCGGCCGGGCTGTGCGCGTACAGCTCCTCGGCGCTCGTGGCCCCCGGGACGGCGGTCTGGGGCGCCAGGGGTATGACGGTCATCCGCAGCGGCTCGGGGGGCTGGGCGGCCGGGCTCTGGTAGGGGTGCCGCACGCCCATGTAGATCGCGGTGCCGAAGGCGACGGCGATCAGCAGGACCAGGATCAGCGCCTGCCGGGGCAGACCGCGCTGGAGGGTGGGGCGGCGGCGTACGGCCGGGGCGTGGTCGGCCATCCGCTCCTGCGCGGAGAACTCCTGGAGGCGGGCAGCACGGACGAACGACTCGTCGAAGACGACGGATCGGTATTCGTCCTCTCCACCAGCGGGAGCGCCCTCGGGTGTCCCCTCAGGTGGGTCTCCAGGCCCGCCCATACCTTCAGGGTAGGTCTCCGGGGGCTCAGGTAAACGCCGTGGTACACGACAACTTCTGACAGGTTCTCACCAGGATCGCCAAGGACCGTCGCGATCGTCAGAATGTTCGAAGGGTCGTCAGGGGCGGCGCGGGCGCCACGGGTGTCAGGGCGTTTTGGGAACCGCGGACACGGCCGAATGGGAGTACTCGGCCGAAGCGGAGGGGCCGGTGCCGGTGACCTTGTCCTGGCCTTGTTCGAGGCCCGTGGAGGCGGGTGGCGGGACCTGGTCCTGACGGCCCGAGGAGGCCCCTCGGTAGACCGCCGTGAAGGCCAGGGCGACCATGCCCACGCCCATCACGAGGGCGAGCACCCAGGCGACGGGGCGGTGCCAGCGGGCCTGTTTTCCGTAGGCCCTGCCGTATCTGCCGTACGAGCCCGGCGCTCCGTAGCGGCCTTCGAGGATCTCGGTGTCGTCGAGGTCGTCCAGGTCCGGGTCATGGCCGTAATCGCCAGGGCCGTCGGGCCCGAACCCGTCCTCGTAGCGCTCGTCGTCGCCACGGGCACCCCGGGAGTGCGCCCGGCGCGCCTCGGCCTCTGAGGCCTCCGCGCGGGCCTGCGCGGCTGCTAGGAGGCGTTCGACGGCGGTCGGCTCATGGATCACCGCCGCACGTACGAAGTCCTCGTCGAAGACCACGGAGGCGAACTCTTCGTCCGCACCCCCGCGGTCGCGGTCGTCGTCGGGCTCCCAGCCGTCAGGGAACGGCGTGCCCCCCACGTCCTCCGGCACGGATCCAGAGTAGACCTGGGGGGTCATTTTGGGCAGACGGTATGGAAATTCATCCGCCTGACGAGACGCGGCTCACGCGGAGCGCGGGCTCAGCGCCGGATGTGTCCGTCGCCCGTGACGATGTACTTGGTGCTCGTCAGCTCCGGCAGCCCCATCGGTCCCCGCGCGTGCAGCTTCTGCGTGGAGATGCCGATCTCGGCGCCGAAGCCGAACTGGCCGCCGTCGGTGAAGCGGGTCGAGGCGTTCACGGCGACCGTGGTGGAGTCCACCAGTTGGGTGAAGCGGCGGGCGGCCTGCTGCGAGGTGGTGACGATGGCCTCGGTGTGGCCGGAGGTCCACAGCCGGATGTGTTCGACGGCCCGGTCGAGCGAGTCGACGACGGCGGCGGCGATGTCGTACGAGAGGTACTCGGTCTCCCAGTCCTCGGGCGTGGCCTCGACGACGGTGGCCTTGGAGTCCTTGGCATAGGCGAGGACGCGCTCGTCGGCGTGCACGGTGACCCCGGCGTCCGCGAGGGCGTCCAGGGCGCGCGGCAGGAACTCGGGGGCGATGTCCTGGTGCACGAGGAGCGTCTCGGCGGAGTTGCAGACGCTGGGCCGCTGCGCCTTGGAGTTGATCAGGATGTCGATCGCCATGTCGAGGTCGGCGTTGGCGTCGACGTACACGTGGCAGTTGCCCGTGCCGGTCTCGATGACGGGGACGGTGGATTCCTGGACGACCGTGCGGATCAGCGAGGCGCCGCCGCGCGGGATGAGGACGTCGACCAGACCGCGGGCACGCATCAGCTCGCGCACCGACTCGCGGCCCTCGCCGGGCACCAGCTGGATGGCGTCGGCGGGCAGTCCGGCGCCGCCCACGGCGTCGCGCAGCACCCGGACCAGCGCGGTGTTCGACTCGAAGGCCGAGGAGGAGCCGCGCAGCAGGACGGCGTTGCCGGACTTCAGGCAGAGGGCGGCGGCGTCGACCGTGACGTTCGGGCGGGCCTCGTAGATGATCCCGACGACGCCGAGCGGGACGCGCACCTGGCGCAGGTCGATGCCGTTCGGGAGGGTCGAGCCGCGCACGACCTCGCCGACCGGGTCGGGCAGCGAGACGACGTCCCGTACGTCCGAGGCGATGGCGCGCACGCGCTCGGGCGTGAGCGTGAGCCGGTCGATGACGGTCTCGCTGGTGCCGGCCTCGCGGGCGCGCGCGATGTCCTTGGCGTTGGCCGCGACGATCTCGCTCGTACGGACCTCCAGCGCGTCCGCGATCGCGAGCAGCGCGTCGTCCTTCTCGGCCCGCGGCAGGGGTGCGAGATCGGCGGCGGCGGCCTTGGCGCGGTAGGCGGCCTGGGTGACCGGGGACATCGAGTCGTACGGCGAGAGCGTGGTCATATCGGAAGGGTAGTGCGCCGGACGGACCCGTCCAGCGGCTGTCCCACACCCCGAGACAGGGTCAAAAGGGATGGACTCCGACCGGAGTGGCCGGAAGTGGCCCATACCCCTCCGCGATCCGCTGGTGGTACGTCTCGCGGTCGATGACCTCCAGGCCGACGATCTCCCAGGGCGGGAGCTTGGCGGTCTGGCGGTGTTCGCCCCACAGGCGCAGGGCGACGGCCGCCGCGTCGTGCAGGTCGCGGGCTTCTTCCCAGTAGCGGATCTCCGCGTGGTCGTTGGCGTAGCGGCTGGTCAGCAGGAACGGGTGGTCGTGGGCCAGCTGTTCGAGGGCACGCCTGACCTCCTTCAGCGGGGCCTCGCCGCCCGAGACGCTCAGCGTGACGTGCCACAGCCGGGGCTGGTCGGCCGGCTTCTCGCGCTCGTAGGTGTCACCGGCCGCGACGCTCGTCAGGGCCCGTTCCTCGCCCGCCGCGCGGGAAGCCGGACCACCCGCCCGGGAGGCGGCACCGCCGCGGGACGCCGCCGCCCCAGGGCGCACTCGTCTCACGACGGCCTCCTTTTCGCAATGGTCCGCAATGGTCGTACTGCATCGGGCTGCACCGGGGTCTCCCCGCAACAAAGTTCAGCAGGTGGGGAGCCGCCGTGTGGCGCTTTTACACAACGTCCCCCGGCGGGGGCCTCGGAATCGGCCTTTTACGGGTGTACTGGACAGCTGTTTCAGAGGCGGTGCGGAACGGGCGTCTTACGGATGCAGGAGCACGAGGTCGTCCCTGTGTACGACCTCGCGTTCGTACTCCGGGCCCAGCTCGCGGGCCAGCTCGCGGGTCGAGCGCCCGATGAGCTGGGGAATCTCCTTGGCGTCGAAGTTCACCAGACCTCGTGCGACCGCCCGTCCCGTACTGTCTCGCAGCTCGACGGGGTCGCCCGCGGTGAAGTCGCCCTCGACGGCCGCGATACCCGCCGGCAGCAGCGAGGTGCGCCGGTCGACGACCGCGCGCACGGCCCCGTCGTCCAGGACGAGCGCGCCCTGCGGGGTCGAGGCGTGCTGCAGCCACAGCAGTCGGTCGGCGGAGCGCTTGCCGGTGGGGTGGAAGTACGTGCCGGTGTCGCCGCCCGCGAGGGCCTCGGCGGCGTGCACGGCGGAGGTGAGCACCACGGCGATGCCCGCGGCCGCCGCGATCCGGGCCGCCTCGACCTTGGTGACCATGCCGCCGGTGCCGACGCCCGCCTTGCCCGCGGTGCCGATGTCGACGTGCGCGAGGTCCCCGGGTCCGCGGACCTCCGCTATCCGCGAGGTGCCGGGCCTGCTGGGGTCACCGTCGTACACGCCGTCCACGTCGGAGAGCAGGACCAGCAGGTCGGCCCGGACGAGGTGGGCGACGAGCGCGGCGAGCCGGTCGTTGTCGCCGAAGCGGATCTCGTCCGTGGCAACGGTGTCGTTCTCGTTGACGACCGGCAGGGCGCCCATCGCGAGGAGCTTGTCGAGGGTGCGGGCGGCGTTGCGGTGGTGGGCGCGCCGGCTGGTGTCGTCGGCGGTGAGGAGCACCTGCCCGACACGGACGCCGTGGCGGGCGCAGGAGGCGGTGTAGCGAGCGACCAGGAGGCCCTGGCCGACGCTGGCGGCGGCCTGCTGCCGGGCCAGGTCCTTGGGGCGGCGGCGCAGCCCGAGCGGGGCGAGGCCGGCCGCGATGGCGCCGGACGAGACGAGGATGATCTCCTTCTCGCCGCCGCTGCGGTGCTTGGCGAGGACGTCGACGAGCGCGTCGACACGGTCGGCGTCGAGTCCGCCCGCGGCCGTGGTCAGCGAGGAGGAACCCACCTTGACGACGATTCTGTGAGCCCCGGCCACGGCCTGCCTCGCTCCTGCCACCTGGCCTGCCATGTGCCCAGTCACCTGCCCTGCCACCTGCGGTGTGTCCCCTCGCGTCGGTCCCGCCCGGCAATCTACGCGAAGGGGCGGGGATGGCGCCCGCCGGTCCAGCCTGCGGACGGCGCCCGACCCTCGTGATCACCGGGGCGTAGCCGCTCGCTCACGTCCCGCGTATGCAAAAAAGGTTGTGCGGGTTCCTCATAGGACTTAAAGATGACGCAAAGATAAGTTGACCAACGTGGCATCTAATGTTCATCCGGTGAAGCGCATACTCCTGAGATCAGGGAAAAGCCCGTACGACGTCGTCCCTGTGGAGCAGGCTCTCCACCAGGACGTCATCGCCACCAACGCGGGAAACCTGATCTTCAGCGACGCCGCGCACAAGATCCTCGAGACTCCTCGCGCCGAGGTCGTGTCGAACGGCATCCGTACCAACGTCGCCGCCGCGGGCCGCATCAACGAGGAGTACGACGCCTTCGTCGTTCCGCTGGCCAACGCGTTCCGGCCCTCGTTCGAGCCCCAGCTCAGGCGGCTGACGCAGCTCATCAGCAAGTTGAAGATCCCGGTGGTCGTGCCGGGCATCGGCGCGCAGACCGGTCTGGACTACAACCCGGCCAGGCTGAAGCCCATGGAACCGGCCGTCCGGGAGTTCGTCGGCGCGGTGCTCGAGCGCAGCGCGTCCATCGGGGTGCGCGGCGAGTTCACCGAGCGGTACCTGAAGGACATGGGCTTCCGTGACGTCGAGGTCATCGGCTGTCCGTCGATGTTCATGTACGGCAGGGAGCTCGACGTACGCAAGAACGCGCCCGCGCTCGGTCCCGAGTCCCGGGTCGCGATCAACGGCTCGCACAGTGCGGTGAAGTCCCAGGGCCTGGACGGGGTCATCCGCCGGGCGCACGGCCGCTACCCCCACCTGCGGTTCGTCGGACAGAACCTCAGCGACGCCCGCCAGCTGCACTGGCGCGACCTGTCGGATCCGAACGGTTCCGTCACCGCGATGCCCACGCACCCGGATCACCCGATGTACCGCGAGGACAAGGTCCGTGTGTACATCGACCCCGTGACCTGGATCGACGACCTGCGGGGCTTCGACTTCTCGTTCGGCTCCCGCATCCACGGCAATATCGCGGCGCTGCTGGCGGGTACGCCCGCGACCGTGCTGTGCGGCGACTCGCGCACCCTCGAGCTGTGCCGCTACTTCGGCGTCCCGCACCGCAGGATCAACGCGCTGCCGCAGGACCTCGACCCGGCCGAGCTGTACGCGGAGGCGGACTTCGGCGCGCTCACCGGCGGCCACCAGGAGCGCTTCGACCGCTTCATGGGCTTCCTGGAGCGCAACGGCCTGGAGAACACGTTCACGCACGGCGACGGGGGCGCGGCGCACGAGAAGCGGCTGCGCTCGCTCGCCTTCCCGGCCGGCATCCGCCCCTGGAACGACGCCGACGTCGCCTCGCTGACCAGCCGGTTCGGCTGGCTCCAGACCCGTATCGGCGAACTGTCCACGGACAACGCGAAGCTCAAGCGCGAACTCGACAAGGCCCGCAAGACCGCCGCGAAGCCGGCGGCCGCGACGGCGCCGCAGCGCTCCGTCTACCGGATCGCCCGGCGAGCGGTGGGGCGCCCGCTGCGGAAGGCCCTGCAGGCGGGGCGCCAGTAGCCCTCATCGGCGGTCTTGGTGGCCAGGTGGTTCATCGAACGCCCGTTCCGTGGCCCTCCGGGCCGCGGAACGGGCCTCTTCGTCAGCCCGCGCGGCGCGGTCCGAGGATCTTGCGCGCCATCTTGCGGGCGGTGCGCATGCCCGGGAAGTGGGCGGCGGGGGGGAACTTGAAGCTCTCGATGGTGACCGTCTCGCGGGACGTCGGGATGAACCAGCCGTCCGGGAGCGGCGCCGCCTTGTCCCGGAAGTGCGGGTAGGCGAGGTAGGCCTTGCGGCTGCGCGGGTCCACGTGGAGGGTGGGCGCCTTCTTCTTCTTGATGAAGTCCAGGACGTCCACCAGCAGGTCGCCCCGGCCCTGACCGGCGAGGTTCACCCGGAGCCGCTCGTTGACCTTGAGGCGGTTCGCGACCCCCTCGGTCCAGTACGCGTCGATCAGCGGCTTGGCCAGCACGAGCTTGTTCTGTCTGACCTCCTCGTCGTCTCTGAGGAAGACGGGGCCGAACTGCGGCAGCAGCGTGACGAGGAAGGGGCGGACCATCAGGCCGTCGCGGCGCTTGCCCGCGGGCACGTGCTCGGCGATCAGGCCCATCAGGGCGCGGGCGGAGTCGAAGCGCAGGGTGTAGCTGCCGCTCTTGGTGACGTGCTTTCCGTCGTCGCGGCCGACGAGGTAGTAGCAGTCGTAGTCGGCGACCACGGAGACGCCGTCGGCGCGGAGGTAGGCCTCCATGGTGAAGAGGGCGTCCTCGCCGGTCTTCAGCGACTCGTCGAAGTGCATGTCGTGCCGGGTGAGCAGCTCGCGCCGGAAGAGCTTCTGCGCGCTGAGCGTGAACTTGATCTGCGAGGAGAAGACGTCCGTACGGGGCTGGTTCTTGCCCCACATCGACTTGGGGGCGTTGCGGTTGACGCCGATGACCTTGCCGAGCACGACGTCCGTGCCGTGCTCGTCGGCCATGGCGACCATGCGCTCCAGGGCCTCGGGGCCGAAGTAGTCGTCGGCGTCGAGGAAGAAGACGAACCGGCCCCGGGCCTTGTCGAGGCCGACGTTGCGCGGGCCGCTGGGGCCGCCGGAGTTGGCCTGCCGGATCACCGTGACGGCCATGGCCGCACGCTCCGCGAACTCCTCGAGGTACTCGCCGGTGCCGTCCTTCGACCCGTCGTCGACGGCGATGACCTCGATACGAGCGGGGTCGAGCGTCTGGGCCTCGACCGACTCCAGGCACTTGACCAGGTAGGGCATGGCCTCGTACGCCCCGATGATCACGCTCACATCAGGCTGCGTCACGGTCACGTTTCTCCATTGTCATCCGAACATTTCCCCCGTATCAGCTCAAGGGCTACCTCAAAGACGGTTGAAAGTACGAAGAGGTTGCCTCACCGGACCCCAAATGTGATGCGGTTCACAGGTTTACGGGGAACGGGACAGGGCCCGGCCCCGAGGATGCTCCTCGGGGCCGGGCCCTGTCACTGACTACTCGGAGAGATGGCTACTCGGCGAGGCGACTGCTCGGCGAGGTGGATCAGCCCTTGACGGCCGCGCCGCCCGTCTCGTCCGCCGAGGCCTTGCGCTGCCCGGGAACCCCGTTCGCGAGCTCCACGGCGGCGGCCGACGCACCGGTCTCCTGGCCGAGGTTGCGCGCCCGGGACTTCTTCGCGAGGTCGCGCACCGCGGCGTTGAACTGGTCGATCGACGCCGGCTCGTCCGGGCCGAGCAGGTACTCCTTCAGCTCCCGGCGGTCGGCGGCGAGCGCGTCCGAGGACGGGTCGGTGACCTCGGCGAGCAGCTCGCCCAGCTCACTCGCCGAGTTCGACAGGATCACGGCGGCACGCACCGCGGTGTTCTGCCGCTTGAACTCCTCGACGCCCAGCTCCGCGGAGTCCGTGACCGCGTAGGGCTTGCCGCTCGCGATGAAGTCGGAGACCACGGACGAGATGTCGGAGACCATCGCGTCGGAGACGTTGAAGCAGTCGTACAGGCGCGGCTCGGCGCCCGTGATGACCCGGTGCTCCCAGCTGCCGAACGAGCGCCAGTAGGCGTCGTTCCACTCGGTGCGCAGCCGGGCGACCTCGGCGTGCGCGGCCGTGTCGACCAGGCCGTCGCGGGTGGCCTCGGCCTCGTCACCACTCTCGGTGACGCCGGTCAGCTTCTCGATGCGAGCCCCGATGCGGGCCAGCTCCGCCTTGGCCGCGGACTGGGCCGCCGCGTCGACGGTGAAGCGCGGGTCGGCGGCGCGCTCGGCGGCCGCCTTCTCGACCAGCGCGACGATCTTCTCGTGCGCGGTCTTGGCCTGCGGGCTGCGGGTGCCGGTGAACGGGTGCGGCTTGTAGAGGACGCGGACGGGCTGCTCGGCCTTCAGCAGCGCGCGCACGATGTTGGCGCCCGCCAGCAGGATCGAGGTGTTGCCCGGGTTGTCGTCCCAGCCCTCCCAGGTGGGGGCGTACAGGATCGTGGGGACACGTCCCTCGGGCACGCCCCGCCAGGTCTGGATCGGCGCGAGCTGCGGGCGGCCGACCTCCGCTATGTCGTCGTCCCGGACACCGACGTCGGCGATGGCGTAGCGGTCGCGGCCCGCGCGACCGGCGGTCCACACCTCGTCGTACGCCTTGCTGAACGGGTTGACGCTGGCCAGCTTGTCGCTGTCACCGTGGCCGATGAAGACGTGCTTCATGGTCGGGACGCGCAGCATGTGGATGTTCTTGCCGACGTTCGCCGCGTACAGCGCGACGCGCACCGTGGACAGGTCCATGTTCATCAGGTGCACTCCCCCGGGCACGCAGATGACCGGCACCGTGGTGGGCGCCATGCGCTCCAGGATGGCGCGCTCGCGCAGGATGATCAGCGGCCGGGTGTCCAGCTGCTCCATCGTCTCCAGCCACATGTTGACCTGGTACGCCGAGTCCTTGGAGCCCGAGAAGTACAGCACCGTCTCCGGGCGGTACTCGCGCAGCCAGCCGTCGACCGACGCAAGGACCGTGTCCGCGTTGGGCGGTGTCTTCTTGCCGCGGATGTACGGGACGAGCGCGACGACGTAGACGAACGCCAGCACCAGCGTGGCCGCGATGCCCACGAAGCCGTACACGTTGGTGTCGGTGGCTCCGGTGACGAGGACGCCGGCGACGGCCAGCAGGTCGAGGTGGAGCATCTTCTCGGCGGCCCGGTCGAGCAGGGTGCGCGGCGGTGCGTCCGGGATGCGGATGCGCGAGGCCAGGTCGACGTTGCGGGTGGCGACCGGCATCTTGCGGCGCAGCCGGATCATGGTGATCAGCGCGCTGTGCGGGGCCTGGAAGCCGTAGAAGGCGAGGAAGCACGCGATCGCCGCGTAGAAGACCATGCTGTCGGACAGGTCAAGGCGCGCGAGCAGCAGGACCAGCAGCAGCTGTCGGATCAGGAACCTGATGGACAGACCGGCGCGCACCTTGCTGAGGCGGTTGACCAGATAGCTGCCGCGCCGGTGCAGATAGTGGTCCGCCAGGTACGTCACAGCGGCCGCGGCCGCGAAGGCACCGACGCTCGGGATGAGCGCGGCCAGCATCAGGCAGGGGAAGCCCAGCATCATGAGGGCCGCCGCGGCCAACTCGGCCGCACTGCCCACCCGGGCAACGCGTATAGCGGTGGATATCACGGATAAACCTGCTCTTGGGGGGTGTGTGCCGGTTTTGTTACTGCTTGATTAACTAAAAGGGCCTTGCGGGCGATCGCGGACAATCCGGGAATTTTACGGACTCAGGCCTCTGTGAATACGCGGCAAACGCGCAGACTCAGAGGCCTGAATTCCAAGAAAACTAATGGGTGTTAATTATGCCACGCCGTCCTGACGGTCCAGCACGCTGGCCAGCGCCGCTTCGAATCCGGAGGCCAGTCCGGCGCCGGCGGTCGGGTCCTGCTGGCGTACGTCGATGACATGACCGGTCATTTCGGACAGGAGGACGTCGAGCGAGGTGCGCGCGACCGCCTCGGAGGAGAGCAGCGAGCCCGCGGGCTCCTGACCGAAGGCCTTGGTGCGCATCGGGGTCGCGGTGCGCTCGGGGTTGATGCAGTTGACGCGGATGCCGTCGCCGGCCCACTCGTCGGACAGCGCCTGGGTGAGGTTCACCATGGCGGCCTTGGTGGAGGAGTAGAGGCTGTACTCGGCGCGGCCGCGGGTGTAGCTGCTGGAGGTGTAAAGCAGCAGCTGGCCGTTGGTCTCGGCGAGGTACTTGTACGCGGAGCGGGCGATCTGCACCGGGGCCAGGTAGTTGACCTTCAGCGCTTCCTCGATCGTCGCGTTGTCCGTCTCCGCGAGCTTGCCTATGCGCAGCACCCCGGCGGTGTTGATGACGTAGTCGATGCGCCCGGTCTCGGCGTACGCCGTGGACAGCGCGTCGTCGACCTCCTCCGGGTTCTCGACGTGGGTGCCGGTGGTCGAGCGGCCGAGCGCGTAGGTCTTCGCGCCGTAGCCCTCCGCGAGTTCGGCTATGTCCTTGCCGATGCCGTACGAACCGCCGAAGACCACCACGGTCTTGCCGCTGAGCAGCTCGCGGTAGGCGGCCTCGTCGGCCTGCTCGGGGGCGGCGGTGGAGGCCAGCTGGAAGAGCTTGTCGGCGATGAAGACGTCGACGGGCTGGGTGACCTTCATGTTGTACTCGTCGCCCGCGACGACGTGGATCGGCACGTCCGGCAGGTACTTGAGGACGACCGAGCAGTCGTCGGTGGCCTGGAAGTTGGGGTCGCCTGCCGCGACCTCGTAGGCGCGACGGATCGTGGACAGCTTGAAGGCCTGGGGCGTCTGGCCGCGGCGCAGCCGGGAGCGGTCCGGGATCTCGGTGATGAACTCGCCGTCCTCGCCGTGGGTGCGGGTCACGATGATCGTGTCCGCGGAGGGGATGGCGACGTCGACGGCCTGGTAACGCTCCAGGGCCGTGACGCAGTCGTCTATGACGCGCTCGGACAGCAGCGGGCGCACGGCGTCGTGGAAGAGGACGTTGGCGTCCTCGCCCTCGGCCAGCCCCTCGCCGAGGGCGGCGATCGCGCGCTCGGTGGTCTCGTTCCGCGTCGAGCCGCCCTCGATCACCTTGGTGACCTTCTTCAGCCCCGCCTTCGCGACGATCTTCTCGACGTCCGGCACATAACCGGGAGCCATCAGCACGATGATGTCGTCGATCGACTCGGCCTGTTCGAAGGTGGTCAGCGTGTGCTCGATGACCGCCTTGCCTGCGATCTTCAGCAACTGCTTCGGAATCGACAGACCCACGCGCTGACCGGTGCCGCCGGCCAGGATCACTGCGGTGGTACGGGGCTTGGCAAAGTGCTCAGACACAGGTGACCTACCTTGGGGCGACAGGGAACTTTGGGATGCTCCCACTTTCCGTTACTGCCATGCAAGGTGAGCGCCCTCTGCTGCTTATGTGCACGCAACCGGCTATTCACCTTGCAGGCAGGTCTCTTCCGAGATCCCGAACCGTATTGTCCGGATTTGCTGTGAGTAACTGCACACGTTTTACGTGCGCTCTTCACGCCCGCTTCAGACGCTTGAGGACCCGGTGACCGAGAACCCGGACGAGTTCCTTGGACGGGGTCTGGTGAACCGAGCGCACGGACGCGGGGGGATACGCGGGAGTCGCGGCCGCCACGGCGAGCGCCCCGTACAGCGCGTGGGCCGCCACCTCCGGATCGATCCGCGGCGATGCCGTCTCCTCGGCGCTCGCGACGCTGGGTACGACGGACAGCAACGCCGGGTCACCGAGCACCCGCACGCCCATGGCGGCGATCCGCCCGGCCATCTCCGCGCCGATATCGGCGGCCGCCTCCAGCGCCCAGCGGGGCGTGCTGATCCGCGCGTCGTCCGGGGCCGGGCGGCAGGCGTTCTTCATATGCATGACGGCGCCGCCACGCACCATCCTGGAATACACCTCGTCGGGCAGCCCATTGCCGCGGAACTCCATATTGAGTTTCCGCAGCATTTCGGTCTCGGCGAGCGTGAGTGAGCGATTGGCCGTGTCCGGCACCGGCACCAGGAGACCGTCGGGCAGGCCGAGGAGGGATTCGAAGGTGCGCATCAGACCGTCGCGGTCGCGGTCGTCGACCACCACGACGGTGACGTTCTCGGCGCCGACGACCCGCACCCAGCGCTCGACGAGCCGGTCGTGGCGGTGGCGGCGCCAGAAGCTCGGATTGGGCTTCTCGTACGGGGCCTTGCGCAGCATGTGCTCGAGCCAGTCCTCGTAGCCCATGCGCAGACCGTTCTGCACGTACTGCTGCCACTGCGAGGGCATGATCTTCGCCAGCGGCCGCAGGGTGACCAGGACATGAACCCGGCCCTGGTCCCGGCCCTGGTCCCGGCTCTGATCCCGGCTCTGATCCCGCCCCTGGCCCCGGCCGAGGTCGTCGACGATCCGGGCGATGGCCTCGTCGTCGGGCGCGTCGGCGAAGAACTCGCTGCTGACCACCGAGGTGCGCCTGCCGGTGGCGTGCACCGCGTCGACGAGCCGCTGCCAGTGCCTGTCGGTGGGCTTGGCGTCGCCCATCATCCCCGGCCGGGCGCAGACCGCGAGGGCGGCTTCCATCGGGTGCCTGCTGTGGGCCGGGAAGTCGACGCCGTGCCCGGCCATCGCGTCCTTCGCCGCGAACAGGGCGCTCTGAATCGACGTGGTCCCGGTCTTGTGCGGGCCGATGTGCAGCAGCCGGGTGCCGGGGGGCAGCAGTGTGGGGGCGCTCTTCGGGGCGGTTTCGCCGGTCTCCGCCTCAGGGGCCGCCGAGTCGTGATGCGTACAGTCGGTCTCCATGGTCAAGGGAGGCTAAATCTCTTACCTGAGCCTTACCTGAGAATGTCCTGGGACTCACATGAGTCCCAGGAATCCCATGAGTTCTGAGAACTCTATGAGTTCTGAGACTTCTATGAGTTCTACGAGTTCTGTGAGTCCCAGAACGACGCTGCTCAGACCCGCTGCTCAGACCAGACGTACGCCCGGCTTCCCCGCCTCGACCCGCAGCCGGGCCGGCGTGCTGGACGCGGCGTCCGGCCGCAGCACGGTCTCCGGGGCGCGGACGGTGGCGTCGATGCCGTCGCGTCGGATGTCGAAGAGGTGGTAGCCGCGGTGGGCGTCGATGAACTTCCAGTGCGGGTTGTCCGGCATCCGCGGGTCCCACTCGTTGTGGAAGGCCACCTGGTCCTGGTCACCGCCACTGGAGATGGAGGTCCCGACGAACTCGGCGCCGACGACGTCGGACTCCGGGTCGGCGAAGTCCTTCTTGAGGTCGCTGATCATGGTGAGGTGACGGTCCCCGGTCAGCACGACGGGGTTGCGCACGGTGGCCAACTCCCCCATGAGCGCGTTGCGTTCGGCCTGGTAACCGTCCCAGGCGTCGTAGAACCAGAGCTTGCCGGGGCCGATCTGCAGATCGGTCTCGGCCATCATGATCTGCGAGGCGATCAGGTTCCAGCGCGTCGGTGAGTGGTGCAGCCCGCGCAGCAGCCAGGCCTTCTGCTCGGCGCCGAGCATGGTCATCGAGGGGTTCTCGGCGCCCGCCCGGGTGGTCGCCTGGTCGCTGCGGAACTGCCGGGTGTCCAGGACGTTCAGCCGGACCAGCCGGCCGAAGTCGAGCCGCCGGTGCATCCGGATGTGCGGACCGTTCGGCACCGCGGCCGCCCGGACCGGCATGTGCTCGTAGTACGCCTGGTAGGCGGCGGTCAGCCGGGCCACGAACGCGTCGTGCGACTGCTTGGCCGGGTCCTGCGGGATCTCCCCGGCGAAGTCGTTGTCGACCTCGTGGTCGTCGAAGGTGACCACCCAGGGCGCCGCGGCGTGCATCGCCAGGAGGTGCGGGTCGGTGCGGTACTGCGCGTAACGGTTGCGGTACTGGACGAGGGTGTACGGCTCCCCGCCGCCCTCGTGCCGACGGACGGCCGTCGCCGACGGCGCGGACTCGTAGATGTAGTCGCCGACGAAGAGCACGAAGTCGGGGTCCTGGGCGAGCATGTCGGCGTACGGGGTGAAGTAGCCGTTCTGCCAGTTCTGGCAGGAGGCGAGCGCGACGCGCAGCGAGCCGCCGGAGCTGTGGGGGTGCGGGGCGGTGCGGGTGCGGCCGGTCGGCGAGAGCTGGCCGTCGGCGCGGAAGCGGTACCAGTACGCGCGGTCGGGACGCAGTCCGCGGACGTCGACGTGGACGCTGTGCCCGTACTCGGGCAGCGCCTGTGCGACGCCCCGCCGCACCGGCCTTCTGAAACGGGCGTCCTCGGCGATCTCCCACTCCACCGGTACCGCGCGGTCGGGCATGCCGCCGCCGTTCAGCGGGTCGGGGGCGAGCCTGGTCCACAGCACGACGGCGTCGGGCAGCGGGTCACCGGAAGCGATGCCGAGGGTGAACACCCCGTCGGGCAGCGGGGGTTCGGCGGCGCGGGCGGTGCCCGGCAGCCACAACTGGCTGGTGGCGGCGCCCAGGGCCGCGGCGCCGGCGGTGAGAAAGCGGCGTCGATCGCGCGAGACGGTTCCGGTCATCGGTGAACTCCCCTGCGTCGGTGGCCCCTTGGACATCGGGAGGCTCACACGCCGCAGTGGCCCGCTCGCTGAACGGAGTTAATCAAGAGCATGACAAGAAGGTGAAGGGCGGCCCGTCGTGACCCCCAAAAGACCGCGCAGTTCCCCCCACCCCTAAAAAGGGGCGCGGGGAACTGCGCGAGCAACACCCACCCGCAGCCGAACGAACGACGGCAGAGGGACCGGGAACGTCGGCCTAGAACGGCTCGAAGTCGTCGTACTCCTTGTCCGCGTCGTCCCGCTCCGCCTGCTTGTCGCGGCGGCGCTGCGCGGCGGGCCGCGGGACGTCGAGGCGGTGGTCCTCACCACGGCGGCCGAGCATCTCCGCGCCGGCCATGACGGTGGGCTCCCAGTCGAAGACGACCGCGTTCTCCTCGGGGCCGATGGCGACGCCGTCGCCCGAGCGGGCACCCGCCTTCATCAGCTCCGCCTCGACGCCGAGGCGGTTGAGACGGTCGGCGAGGTAGCCGACGGCCTCGTCGTTGTTGAAGTCGGTCTGGCGGACCCAGCGTTCGGGCTTCTCGCCGCGCACGCGGTAGAGGCCGTCCTCCTCCTGGACCACGGTGAAGCCGGCGTCGTCGACCGCCTTCGGGCGGATGACGATCCGGGTCGCCTCCTCCTTGGGCCTGGCGGCGCGCGCCGTGCCGACCAGCTCGGCGAGCGCGAAGGACAGCTCCTTCAGGCCCATGTGCGCAACCGCCGACACCTCGAAGACGCGGTAGCCGCGGGCCTCCAGGTCGGGGCGGACCATCTCGGCGAGGTCCTTGCCGTCCGGCACGTCGATCTTGTTGAGGACGACGATGCGCGGACGGTTGCCGAGGCCGCCGTACTGCTTCAGCTCTTCCTCGATGATGTCGAGGTCGGTGACCGGGTCGCGCTCGGACTCCAGGGTCGCCGTGTCCAGCACGTGGACCAGCACGCTGCAGCGCTCGACGTGGCGGAGGAACTCGAGGCCGAGGCCCTTGCCCTGGCTGGCGCCGGGGATGAGGCCGGGCACGTCCGCGATCGTGTAGACCGTCTCGCCCGCCGTCACCACGCCCAGGTTGGGGACGAGGGTCGTGAAGGGGTAGTCCGCGATCTTCGGCTTGGCGGCCGACAGAACGGAGATGAGGGACGACTTGCCGGCGCTCGGGTAGCCGACGAGGGCCACGTCCGCGACGGTCTTCAGCTCCAGGACGATGTCCTGGAAGTCACCGGGGACACCGAGCAGCGCGAAGCCGGGCGCCTTGCGGCGGGCCGAGGCCAGCGCCGCGTTGCCGAGGCCACCGCGACCGCCCTGTGCGGCGACGTACGACGTGCCGTGGCCGACGAGGTCCGCGAGGACGTTGCCCGCCTTGTCGAGCACGACCGTGCCGTCCGGCACCGGCAGGATCAGGTCCTGGCCGTCCTTGCCGGAGCGGTTGCCGCCCTCACCGGGCTTGCCGTTGGTGGCGCTGCGGTGCGGCTTGTGGTGGTAGTCGAGCAGCGTGGTCACGGACTGGTCGACTACCAGCATCACGTCACCGCCCCGGCCGCCGTTGCCGCCGTCCGGGCCGCCGAGCGGCTTGAACTTCTCCCGGTGTACGGAGGCACAGCCGTGGCCTCCGCTACCCGCGGCGACGTTCAGCTCGACGCGGTCCACGAAGGTGGTCATGGGATGTGCCTCCAGTTACGTACGAAAGTCCTGCGCAGCCCTGTATGCCACAGAGCCGCTGCTATTCAAAACACGCGAAAGGCGGACCCGCTTCCCGTACGGGAAGTGAGGTCCGCCTCGCGAAAGAACCGGTCAGGCGACCGGAACGATGTTCACGACCTTGCGGCCACGGTGGGTACCGAACTCCACCGCACCGGCGTCAAGGGCGAACAGCGTGTCGTCCTTGCCACGGCCGACGCCGTTGCCCGGGTGGAAGTGGGTGCCGCGCTGGCGGACCAGGATCTCACCGGCGTTGACGACCTGACCGCCGAAGCGCTTCACGCCGAGCCGCTGAGCATTGGAGTCGCGACCGTTCCGAGTGGACGATGCGCCCTTCTTGTGTGCCATCTCTCCTCAGTCCCTTACTTCGCAGCCGCGGGGATCTCAGTGACCTTGATCGCCGTGTACTGCTGGCGGTGGCCCTGACGACGGCGGTAACCGGTCTTGTTCTTGTAGCGAAGGATGTCGATCTTGACGCCCTTGTGGTGGTCCACGATCTCGGCCTGGACCTTGATGCCGGCAAGGACCCACGGGTCGCTGGTCACGGCGTCGCCGTCGACAACGAGCAGGGTCGAGAGCTCGACCGTGTCGCCAACCTTGGCAGTGGGAATCTTGTCAACCTCAACGATGTCGCCGACAGCAACCTTGTGCTGGCGACCACCGCTGCGCACGATGGCGTACACGCGGATCTCTCTCTCGCTCGGAACGGAACCCCGCAGTCCAGCCACGCGCTGCGCGAGCGGCCTCTCCCGAAGCGCACGGCATGCGAACACGCACGACACGCAGAATTCCGGGAGGAAGAGGTTTACGGGGGTGCGGCGTGTCAGGGGACACGCCGACGGTCTAGGTTACGGGGCCCGGCTTGAGGGGTCAAACCGGGCCACCGTCATGCGGTCGGAGCAGCGGAGGGACCGACTTCCGTCAGCCCTCCGCCGGTTCCGCGTCAGTCCTCGGTGGTCGCCGAGACTGTCGAACGGTCCTGCTGCTCGGCCGCCGCGGTCTTCTTCGCGGTGGTCTTGGCGGCCGTCTTCTTCGCGGTCGCCTTCTTGGCCGTGGCCTTCTTGGCGACCGTCTTCTTGGCAGCGGTCTTCTTGGTGGCGGCCTTCTTCGCCGTCGCCTTCTTGGCCGTCTTGCGGGCGGCCGTCTTCTTGGCCGGGGCCGGGGCCTCGGCGTCCGTCTCGACCGCGGTCTCGGCCGCCGTCTCGACCGCCTCGGGTGCCTCGGCCGGCTCCGCCGAGGCCGACGGGACGACCACGACGGCCGCCTCCTCGGACGCGGTGGGCGCGGTGGCCTTGCGGACGGCGCGACGACGCGGGCGGGCCGGCGCGGCGCTCTCGGCGGGCGCCTCGGCGACCGGCGCGGGCTGCGGCTCGACGACGACCTCGGCGGCGGCCTCCGGCACGGGCGCCGCGACCGGCTCCGTGACCGTCACCACGGCCTCTTCCGCCGCCTTCGGGGAACCGGCCGGAGCCGACACCTTGCGGGTGGCGCGACGGCGCGTACGGCCCTTGGGAGCGGCCTCGTCCTCCGGTACGGCGACCACGGGGGCCGGAGCGGCCTCAGCAGCCGGCGTGACCTCGGGAGCCTCGGCGACCGGCGCCGCGACGACCGGGTCCTCGACCGCGACCGGCTCGGACTCGGCGGCCTCGTGGGACGTCAGAGCCCGCTCGGTCCGCTCGACCCGCTCCTCACGGCGGCCCCGGGGAGCACGCTCCTCGGCCTTCGGCGCACCCGCGGGAGCCGACACGCGCCGGGTCGCCCGGCGCCGCGAACGGCCACCGCGGGAAGCCGCGGCCTCCGCCTCGGCGGCGCTGCTGTACAGCTCCTCGTCCGGCTGGAACTCCTGCTCGACCAGAGCGACGGGCGCGGCGATCTCGGCGGCCACCTCGGCCTCGCTCTCGACCGTCTCCGGCTCCTCCGCGATCTCGTGCGTGTGCTCGAGCTCGTGGTCCTGCTCGGCACCACCACGGCCGCGCTTCTTGCGCTTGCCGCCGCCTCCGACGGAGGTCGGCTGTTCCATGTGCACGATCACGCCACGGCCGTTGCAGTGGACGCAGGTCTCCGAGAAGGACTCCAGCAGACCCTGTCCGACACGCTTGCGCGTCATCTGGACGAGGCCCAGCGAGGTCACCTCGGCCACCTGGTGCTTCGTACGGTCGCGTCCCAGGCACTCCAGGAGGCGCCGCAGCACCAGGTCCCGGTTGGACTCCAGGACCATGTCGATGAAGTCGATGACGACGATGCCGCCCAGGTCGCGCAGCCGCAGCTGGCGCACGATCTCCTCGGCCGCCTCCAGGTTGTTCCTGGTCACGGTCTCTTCGAGGTTGCCGCCCTGACCGGTGAACTTGCCGGTGTTGACGTCGACCACGACCATCGCCTCGGTCTTGTCGATCACCAGCGAACCGCCGCTGGGCAGCCAGACCTTGCGGTCCAGGGCCTTCATCAGCTGCTCGTCGATGCGGTACGTCGCGAAGACGTCGACCTCGGAGGTCCACTTCGAGAGGCGGTCGGCCAGGTCGGGCGCGACGTGGGACACGTACCCGTGGATGGTCTCCCACGCCTCGTCGCCGCTGACGATGACCTTGGTGAAGTCCTCGTTGAAGATGTCGCGGACGACACGGACGGTCATGTCCGGCTCGCCGTACAGCAGGGTCGGCGCGTTCGAGCTGCCGCCGCTCTTCGCCTTCTTCTGGATGTCCTCCCACTGCGCCTGCAGTCGCTCGACGTCACGGCTCAGCTCGTCCTCGCTCGCGCCCTCGGCGGCGGTGCGCACGATGACGCCCGCGTCCTCGGGGACGATCTTCTTGAGGATGGTCTTCAGGCGCGCGCGCTCGGTGTCGGGCAGCTTGCGGCTGATGCCGGTCATCGAGCCCTCGGGCACGTAGACCAGGTAGCGGCCGGGCAGGGAGACCTGGCTGGTGAGGCGGGCACCCTTGTGGCCGATCGGGTCCTTGGTGACCTGCACGAGGACCGACTGGCCGGACTTCAGCGCGCTCTCGATGCGGCGCGGCCCGTTGGCCATGCCGAGCGCCTCGAAGTTGACCTCACCGGCGTAGAGCACCGCGTTGCGGCCCTTGCCGATGTCGATGAAGGCGGCCTCCATCGACGGCAGCACGTTCTGGACCTTGCCCAGGTAGACGTTGCCGACGTACGAGGTCGACTGCTCCTTGTTGACGTAGTGCTCGACGAGCACGTTGTCCTCGAGGACGCCGATCTGGGTGCGCTCGCCGCTCTGGCGGACGACCATCACGCGCTCGACGGCCTCACGACGGGCCAGGAACTCGGCCTCGGTGATGATCGGAACACGGCGGCGGCCCTGCTCGCGCCCTTCACGACGGCGCTGCTTCTTGGCCTCGAGGCGGGTCGAGCCCTTGATGGACTGCACCTCGTCGGACGGGTGCTCGTCCTTCTTGCCGCGCGGCTCGCGGACCTTGACCACCGTGCGCTCGGGGTCGTTCTCGCCGGGCTCGCCCTCGGGGCCGGAGTCACCGGCGCGACGGCGACGACGACGGCGGCGACGGCTGCTGCTGGAGCCGGAACCGCCCGGCTCCTCGCGCTCCTCCGCCTCCTCGGCGTCCTCCTCGGCCTGCTCGGCGGTGTCCTCGGCGTCCTGCGCGGCCTGCTCGGCGGCGTACTCGTCGTCACCGGCCTCACCGTCCGCCTCGGCGGACTCGCCGCGGCGACGGCGACGACCACCACGACGGCGACGGCGGCGCGAGCCCGCGGACTCCTCCTCGGACTCGTCGTCCTCGGCGCCCTCCTCGACGTCCTCGGCGGACTCGTCGGGCTCCTCCACCTCGTCGACGGGCTCCGCGGCCGGGGCCGCGGGCGCCTCCTCGACGGCCCGGCGGCGACGGCGACGGCGTCCGCCGGTCTCCTCCTCGACGGCCACGGGTGCCTCGACGACCTCTTCGGCCTGGGGGGCCTCGGCGGTCTCGGCGGCCACTTCCGCCGCCTCGGCGGCAGCCGCGGCGGCGGCCCGCTCCGGCGTCTGGAACATCGGCTCGGTGAACACGGGCGCCTGGAACACGGCGACGGCCGGACGCGCGGGCCGTCGCGCGGACTCGGCCTCCTTCGGCGCGGGGGCGGAGAAACCGACAGCGGCCTTGCGCGTGGCACGGCGGCGGGTCCGGCGCGGGGCGCCGTCCTCGGCGGTCTCGGCCTCGGCCGCGGGCTTGGTCTCGGCCTCCGCGGCGGGCTTGGTCTCGGCCTCGGCCGCGGGCTTGCTCTCGCTGGGACTGGTCTCGCTGGT
Organism: Streptomyces sp. GbtcB7; assembly: GCF_019091445.1. Classification (NCBI taxonomy): domain Bacteria; kingdom Bacillati; phylum Actinomycetota; class Actinomycetes; order Kitasatosporales; family Streptomycetaceae; genus Streptomyces; species Streptomyces sp. GbtcB7. The sequence goes on along the minus strand of NZ_JAGXJM010000001.1, from coordinate 40,176 downwards.
CACGGGCGCCTCCACACGCTCGTCGGCGGCGTCGCCCTCGGGCGCACCGGCGGGCGCGGAGACGCGCCGGGTGGCGCGACGACGGGTGGTGCGGCGGGGTGCGGCGTCCTCGGCGGCGGGGGCCTCTTCGGCCTGCGCCTCGACGGGCTCCCTGACGACCTCAGGGGTCTCAGTGGCCTCAGGGGTCTGAGCGGTCTCGGTGGTCCGAGCGGCCTCGGCCGCCTGGGGCGCACCGGTCGGTGCGGAGGCACGACGGGTCGCACGACGACGCGGACGGGCGGCGGGCGCCGCCTCCTCGACGGCGGGCGTCGCTTCGGCAGCGGGGGCCTCTTCGACCTGGGCCTCGGCCTCGGCGGGCGCGGGCACCACGGTCTCCGCGGCCCGGGCCGCCTCGGCCGTCACCGGCGCACCGGCGGGCGCGGACACCCGGCGGGTGGCGCGGCGACGCGTACGGCGCGGAGCGGCGTCCTCGGTGGGCTCGACCGACTCGACCGGCTCGGCGGCAGCGGCCTGAGCCACCGCCTCCTCCACCGTCTCTTCGGTCTCTTGGGTTTCTTCGGTCTCGAGAGCCTCGGGGGCCTCGACGACCTCGGCGGCGGCCATGGCCTCGGCGGATGCCACCGGCGGTATGGCCGGAGCCGTGGTCTCGGCCACGGACTGGGACTCGGCCGCGCCCGTGGGCGGGCCGGCCGGACGCGACGCCGCACGGCGGCGGCGCCGCGGCGGCAGGGTGTCGCTCGGAGTGTTGTTGTTGTCGGAACCCTCAGTGGGTTCGGTCGGCTCGAGCATGCGGGTGGATCTCCCGTCAGGCTCCCGGGCGCCGCGCCTGGTCCGGCAGTGCCGGTGACGTCCGCGGCTCGCGCGATGCGCGGTGCCGCCGTCCGGGGCGCGGGCGCCGCACGGGAGCTCTCTGTGTCCTGTCTCGCCGGTTCCGTACGCCATGTGTGCGTACGGCCTGGCGAAAGTCTTCTGGTCGGTGCGCTGCCCGACCCAGGTGGCTCCCGGATCCGAGGGCGACGCTACGACGTCCGTCCTTACGCGGGACCTTCCTTACGCCGACGCCTTCGCGGCGGCAGTTTCGGCGGCCCCTGTGCGATCGGCTGGGGCGGCCATGACTGCCTCGCGGTCGGGCGCGAGCGGGTCGGTCACCGTGCCGGTCTCTTCATCGAACAGCCCCTGCGCCAGCCTGGTCACCGCTGCGGCGACCGGCGGCGCCAGGTCGGCCACGGCGCGAAGACCGGACAGGACGTCGTCGGGTCGTACGGCAGGCGTCACGTGCCGAACAACCAGGCGCAGTATCGCACAGGGCTGGTCGGTCGGCCTATCAGCCTGCGGACTGTGCACCTCGAGGCTCGCCACGGCACCGCGGGCGTCGAAGGTGCGCATCCCGTTCTTGGTCCTGCGCTGGACTTCCACCGTGTCGGCCGACTTGAAGGCGTCGACCGCGCGCTCCGCGTCCTCGGGCGCCACGCCGTCGAGGCGCAGCTCCCACACGGACGCGGTGAGCCGGTCGGCGAGACCCGACGTGCGGGCCTCGACCGCCTCGATGATGTCGAGCCCCACGGGCATCGACTCGTCGAGGAGCTCACGCAGCTTCTGAGGGTCACGCGTCTGGGTGAGCGCGATCTCCAGGTACTCCGCCTCGCTGCCTGTGCCGGTGGGTGCGGCATTGGCGTACGACACCTTCGGATGCGGTGTGAACCCCGCCGAGTACGCCATCGGCACCTCGGCACGGCGCAACGCACGCTCGAAGGCGCGCTGGAAGTCACGGTGGCTGGTGAACCGGAGGCGGCCGCGCTTGGTGTAGCGCAGTCGGATGCGCTGCACCGCGGGTGCGGGCGGCGGGCCTTCGGGCTGTCGCTTGCCCAGTGTCGTTCAGTCCTTCGTGAGAGCGGTCGTACTGCTACCTAGAGTACGTGTCCCGGCGGCTCCCGGTTCCCGCCGGTCCTTCGCCAGGGGCACCCGCTCGGGCTCCCGGGGCGCACCGAAGAGCATGCGGCGGATGTCCGCGCGGGTCTGCCGCGCCGACTCGCGGGCGGTGGCCAGGGCCTGCCGTGTCACACGGCCCACGCCGCGCGCGGCCTCGGCGGCGGGCCGCAGGACCGTGTCCCGGACGATGTGTCCGACCGGCGTCAGCACGCTGCGGTACACCCAGCGCACGGGCTCCACGAAGATCCACCGGAAGAGCCGTCCGAGGAACCGGCCGACGGCGAGCGAAAGGTGTCCGGCCACCCGCCAGGCGTGTCCGAGTGCGTCCCCGACCTCCCGCGCGACGACGGCGAGGACCCGTCCGACCGGCACGAGGACCCAGCGCCACAGGGCGAGCGCGGGCAGCACGAGCAGGACGCGCAGGGTCCAGTAGAGCGCGGCGCCGATCCCGGTGAAGATCATCCGTACGAGCCACCCGAGTCCGCGTGCCGCCCACGCGATCGCCCGTCCGACGGGGGCGAGGATCCACTCGTACAACCACAGTGCCGGTACGACGATCAGATGGCGGACCAGCCAGGCCACGACCCGGTACACCCCGAGCGCGACCGCCCCGAACCCGATCCCCAGGCCCCTGAGCAGCCAGGCGACGGCCCGCCCGACGGGGGTCAGCACCCGGGCGTACACCCAGGCGAGTACGGCGCCGATGCCACGGAGCACCCAGGCGAACCCGGCGCCGAGACCTCGGAGGACCCAGGCGAACCCGGCGCCGACGCCCCGCGCCACCCAGGCGATCGCGTGTCCGACCGGCGTGAGCACCGTCTCGTACATCCACACGGCGGGCACGACGAGCAGCACGTACCCGAGCCACGCCAGCGCCTTCGCGACCGGCACCACGGCGTACCGCCACAGCGTCACCCACGGCCAGACGAACACCGCCCACGCCACCCACTGGAACACCCGCCCCACGGGGCGCAGCACGGTGTCCCGCAGAAACCTTCCGCCGACCACCAGGGCGTCCCACAGCATGCGCACCGGCACGACGAGCACGAGGACGACGATCCGCACGGGCAGGCGGATCGCGACCGTGAGGCACCCCTCGGCCGGTACTGCGGGTCGCTCAGCAGGCGACTTTTCCAGATCCATACCGACGTAGACGCATCAGGGCACCATCTGGATGCACACCCCTGAGGCCGGTTGCGCTCCCGTCGAAACTCCTGGCGGTCGCGCCGTCGTGCCCGGTCCGGAGACAGCCGGGGTGTCAGTCCACTTCGATGCCGTACTCCCTGATGAGCTCTTCCAGGCCGCCCGTATACCCCTTGCCGCCGACCACGAAGTCCCAGTCGCCGCCCGCGCGACGGCGGAAGGATCCGAGGACCAGCGCGGTCTCGTGGACGCGGCCGTCGGACACGTCGAGTCGGCCGAGCTCGGTCCCCGATCGGTCCAGCAGCCGGATGCCCGCCTCGGTGAAGCCGGACAGATCGGCTCCGGGGTTGGCCTCCGGGTCGACCGCCGCGACGAGCACGAGTCGGTCGGCCCGCTCCGGCAGGGCGTCGAACGACACCCGGATGGCCGCCTTGTCCGGTGCGGTGGCGGCGAGCGCGCGGACCGTGCCGTCGGGGGTCCGGGGATTGTTGAAGAAGACGAAGTGGTCGTCGCTCAGGGCCCGGTTGCCGTGGCACACGAGCGCGCACACGTCCAGGGCGACCTGGCCGGTCCAGAACATGCCGAGCCTGTTCCAGTCGTCCCCGCCGTCCCTCTCGTCCCCGCCGTCCCTCTCGTCCACCGCGTCCGGCGTGCGGGGAGCGGGAACCGGGCGGCCGGCGTTTCCGAGCCGCCCGCGCAGCCCGTGGCGGTGCAGCAGGTCGACGAGTTCGCCGCCCGCCACGAGTTCCAGGGGCTTGCCGCTGGCGAAGGCGTGCGATCCCGGACCGAAGCCGGAGGTCGTGACGAGAACCCCCTTGTTGGCACCCGCGTCCTGGACCGTGCCGAACAGGTCCCGGACGGCGGTCGGAGGCACGGTGTTGCGATAGCGCTTCACCTGGACGACGATCTTGCCGCCGCGGATCGGGGTCGGATCCAGCGCGTCGACGTCCACACCGCCGTCGTTCGAACGCTGGGTCGTCACCGCCCGCATGCCCATCGCGCGGAACAGCTCCGCGACCAGCGCCTCGAAGGCGATCGGATCCATCTCGTACAGATCCGGCTCGTCCAGGTCCGGCGCGTCCAGCTCCGCTCCCTGTGCACCCCCGTGGGTGACGACGCCGTTGCCGATGTCCTCGGGGTGGCGGCCCGGACGTACCGCCGCGCGCTGGTCGGGGCGTGCCGACAGCTGCCCCCGGAGCCCGTCCACCAGACAGTCGACGGCGTTGACCTGCTCCAGCCGCAGTCGCGCGAAGACGGAACGCGGAGCCATGACGGTGGCGAGGAAGATCCGCGCCTCCCTGCCGGTCGCCGGATCGTGGTCGTCCACGAACCCGTTCAGCGCCACCGACTCCAGCACCCCGAACTCATCCGCCGCGAAGAGCGCGTGCAGCACCAGGAGAACGCACTGCGCCAGTACGTCCCTGTACAGGGCACGGCTCTGCGCCGCCGACCGCGGCGTCTCCTTGTCCTGGTCCGCGGTGGGCATGTACCGCACCGACTTCACCTCGGGGACGACGCCGTACTTGGGCAGCTCCCAGTTCAGCACCAGCTGGCGTGCGGCCGGGTCGTAGGCCGCAGACACCTGCCGGGGCAGGTCCTCGGGCCATGCGGAGGAGGCGTAGAGGGCCGCGGAGAAGTACTCCACCGTGGCGTCGGGGTCGCCGTCGCGCAGCCCCGCCGTCATCTCGGACACGGCGGCGTTGTGCCGGCCGACCTCCGCCTGCTGGGCCTCGGCCCGCCGCTGGTACTCCCGCTGGTAACCAGCCAGTTGCTGCTGTCGGCGGGCTTCCGCCGCCTGCGCGGCCTCCCGGTCACGCTCGAAGCGGGCCCGCGCGTCCGCCTGCGCCTGGGCACGCCGGCCGGCACCGAGCCCCCAACCGCCCTGCGCCTGGTAGTGGTTCGGATCAGGCATGGGCGTCGGATGCGCCAGCGGCCCCGGAGCGAAGGGCTCGACCCGCTGGGAACGGGTGAGCATGGCGGCCCGGAACGCGGGCGCCCGGCATCCGGCGGCCAGCAAGCCCTGCAAGGAGGCGACCCGGGCCTCCAACTCCTCGGTCCGCCGCCGCGCCTCGGCCTCCCGCTGCTGTCGGTAGGCCGCCCGCTGCTCCTGTCGGCCGCGCGCCAACTCCCTCTGGAAGGCGCGCTCTTGTCGCTCCTGATCCCGCTGCTGTCTGGACTGCGCCGCCAACTGGCGCTGCTGCTGACGCTGTGCCTCAGCCCAGATACCGACCAACCCACTGGAGCGACGACTCATGCTCTACAGGCCCTCCCCCGGAACTTCGCGGCCCTGCCACCGCACCGCCCCGGCCCCACAACCAGCAGTGATCACACGACTCTAGTCGGCGATCAGTGCCTCATGTGTCCCCTTGTCCGCTTATGAAGGGACCCCTGCCGAGGGAACACCGAAAGCTCCATGCACACTTTGCCTGTCGCAGTCCCGCCTCCAAGAGGATGATCCACGCATGATTACGCTCACCAAAGAAGACGGCCCGGCGGATCTGGACGGAGTCACCCATCTGTCCATCGGAGTGTCCTGGGATCCCACCGCGGGCAGCAGCGGTGGAGTGATGGGCGTACTCCGTCGCAAAACCGGCACCGACCTGGACCTGATCGCCATCGCGATGCAGGGCATGGACCCGGTGCGCCTGGCGGGCCTCGACTCGCTCGATCCCATGGGCAACGGCTCCCTGGTCCACAGCGGTGACAACCAGACCGGGCGGGGGGAGGGCGACGACGAGACGTTGACGGTCGAGTTCGCCCGCATACCGTCCAACATCACGTCGATCGTGTTCATCGCCGCCGCCTTCAAGAAGGGCAGTTCCTTCCAGAAGGCCCGCAACATCAGCTTCAAGGTGTACGACGCGACCGGCGGCACCACTCAGCAGGTCGCCGACATCTGGCCGAGCATGCTCACCCAGGACAACGGGTGCGCCGTGGCCAAGGCCGTTCGTGTCGACGGCAGCTGGAAGCTCGAGGTCATCAATGTGACGGGGAAGATCAAGCAGGGTGACGAGCACGCCCTGATGCGCTTCGCCGTCAGCAAGTAGTCCGCCATCACGACGTAGTCCGCCATCAGTACGTGGGACGAGGTTCCCGGGGTCCCTGTAGGACCCCGGGAACCCGGGTACTACATCCGCCGAACGACCTGCGCCTCCGCCCTCTCGACGGGCGTGCGGCCGTAGACATGGACCAGGGCGAGATGGAACAGGGCGGGCGTAAGAGGGGCCCAGCCTGGTCTGATGCTCCCAGCGATCCGCGACCCCTCGGCTCATACGCGCTCGCAGGCCTTGTCGGGTCAAGTCCTTCAGCCTGGCACGGAAGTGCGCGCTCCAGTGGCGCTTGTCGACGTCCAGCACAAAGGCAAGCAACTCGAGTGCGTACTCGTGCGGTTCGAGGGACAGCTCCTCCCGCATGCCGCGCCGGGCCAACGCATGCACGTCGGGCGCGTTCTTGCCGGACGAGTCGATATGACGTGACATGCCTTCGCCCCCTCGATCTCGGCTCGCCAGCCGTCCATGTCCGAGGGCAGCTCGATCTCCGCGTCGAGCACGCGGACGTGGACCGCTTCGGCGGGTATGGACGACTCGCCGTCCCCTTCGACGATCAGGGCGGACGTATGCAGAGGACCTATGGAGAAGGTCCTCCACGCGGGACCGGGCTCCTCCCGCTGCCTGAGGCCGCGCACCGCGCGGGTGGAGCGCGTACGCAGCCTGAACCAGCCGTCCTGCAACGGTTGCTGGAAGAGCACCGCACACAGCGTCCCGAGTACGGCGCCCACGACTCCGTTGGCCACATCGATCCCGCCCATACCGGGCAGCGTAGGCAAGTTGATCACGCCACGCGCGATCTTGCCCTTTCCGTTACGGCCGACTCGGATCAGCGTGGCAGCCTCTGTGACCGACAGGCACCGGCTCAGCCTTTTCGGACCTCGGGAGGCGCTACTGGCCGTCCGTCGGCGGCAGGTCCTGCTCGGTCCAGATCGTCTTGCCGGTGGGTGTGTAGCGCGTGCCCCAGTGGTGGGTCATCTGGGCGATGATGAACAGACCCCGGCCTCCCTCGTCGTCGTTCGCGGCGTGCCGCAGATTGGGCGTGGTGTGGCCGGTGTCGGAGACTTCGCAGATCAGGGTCCGGTCGCGGATCAGGCGTACCTCGATCGGGCCGCCGACGTAGCGGATGGCGTTGGTGACCAGTTCGCTGACGATGAGCTCGCTGGCGAACGTCAGGTCGTCCAGCCCCCAGTCGCGGAGCTGCTTGCCGACGGCGGTGCGGATGGTGGCCACCGCCGCCGGGTCCGGGGGCAGCTCCCACTGGGTGAACTGGTTCCGGTCGAGCAGGCGTGTGCGGGCGACCAACAGCGTGGCGTCCTCGTCCACGGCCCCGGGCAGCAGGGTGGTCACCGCCCGGTCGCACAGCTCTTCCAGGGACGCTCGGTAGTCGGCGAGGACCTGGGACAGCTGCGCGAGTCCGGCGGCACGGCTGTCGGCCGCCTGGAGGAGGCCGCCCGTGAAGAGGGCGACGAGACTGCCCGGCGGGAGCTCCAGATCCGTGCTCTGGTAGGGCAGGCCACCGATTCCCAACGGCGGTCCGGGGGGCAGCTCCGGATGGTCGACGGCACCCGTGTGCGGCTCGACGACCACCAGTACCGACTCCCCGGCCCGCGCCAGACGGCACTTCCCCGAGACGGGGTCGTACACCGCGTACAGGCAGGTCACGCCCAGGGCCTCGTCGGCCTTCGGCCTCAGGTGCCCCGGGCCGTGGCCGGCCCCGCGCTCGTGCGCGGTCTGCTCGACCAGGTCGTCCAGGCGGGACAGGAGCTCGTCCGGGCTCAGGTCCAGCCGGGCCAGCACGCGCACACCCGTGCGCAAGCGGCCCATGGTGGCCGCGGCGCGCAGGCCGTGACCGAGTACATCCCCGACGACCAGGCCGACCCGGGTGCCCGACAGGGGGATGACGTCGTACCAGTCGCCGCCCACCCCGGACCCGCTGTCGGCGGGCAGGTAGCGGCTCGCCGTGTCAACGGCGGCGTGTGGCGGCAGGCGGCCCGGCAGCAGGCTCCGCTGGAGTTTGAGGGCCACGGCATGGCCACGGGTGACCAGCGGCATCAGCAGGAGACCGAGCAGCAGGGCGCCCAGGCCCAGGACGGTGACCCCGCCCGTCTTCCCGATCAGCGGCAGGTCGACGCTGGTCATGCCGTATCCGGGCTTCGCGTAGACGACGAAGGTGGCGTAGAGGAACAGCAGGAGCATGATCAGCCCGCCGAGCCCCGGCAGCACGCCCTTGAAGACCAGGTCCCTGGCACTGCGGGTGAGGACCTTGCGGTGGTACCAGACGCAGGCGAAGCCGGTCAGTCCGTACTGGAACGCGATCGCTAGACCGACCGAGTCGATCGAGTCGGCCAGGACGTTATGGCTGAACGACTTCAACAGGACCAGCAAGGCGATCGACACCACGCCCATGCCGACGGTTCCCCAGGTCGGGGTGAGAAACCTGCGGTGGACCCGGGCGAACCGGGCGGGAACGGCCTTGTGGACCGCCATGGAGAAGACGGTCCTGGCCAGGGGCAGGATGGTGGTCTCGGCGGAGGCCAACGCGGAGGTCAGCACCATCAGGATCAGCAGTCTCGACAGGAGCAGCCCCGTGCCGTCGCTCCCGAACACGGCGTTGCCCAGCCCGGAGAACACATTGTCCGAGTTGTGCGTGTTGCCGAGCCCGATGCCCGAGGCGCCGACTCCCGCGAACGCCTGCGCCGAAGTGGACACCAGCCCGTACAAGATCAGAAGCAGCACGGTGGACATGACCGCGGCACGCCCGGGGACGCACGTGCTGTCGACGGTTTCCTCGTTGACCGCGAATGAGGTGTCCCAGCCCCAGTAGATGAAAACCCCCGCGAGGATGCCCGAGGTCAGCGCCGTTGCCGAGGGCACCTCGAACGGATTGAACCAGGAGGCGGAAACATGGGTCGCCGTCGGGGGAGGGTCGGTGTAGACCTTGACCAGTGCGGCGACGGCGAACAGGACCAGCATCACCACTTCCAGGCACAGCAGCCAGCGCTGGACAGCCGCCGAGAACTCGATGCCGACATAGCAGATCGCGGTCAGCACGGCGATCCAGACGATGCCCGCCACGGTGGTCCACAGCCGGTTCTCCGCCAGTCCGTCCAGGCCCACCAGCAGGAAGCCGTAGGTGGCGGCGATCTCGGCGAGGCTCGCCATGACGATGATGTTGGCGACGATGAGGCCCCAGCCGCCCATCCAGCCGGTACGCGGTCCGAAGGTGCGGGTGGCCCAGGTGAAGGTGGTCCCGCAGTCGGCGTTGCTCGCGTTCAGCTCCCGGTAGGCGTACGCGACCAGCAGCATCGGGATGAACGCCAGCATGGTCACGATCGGGGCCTGCAGTCCGACCCCCGCCACGATGATGCCCAGCGTGGCGGCCAGGCTGTACGCCGGGCCGGTGGAGGCCAGGCCCATGGCCACCGAGGAGAACATGCCCAGGGCGTCGTTCTTGAGCCCTTTCCGGCCGGACCCCGTCCCGGGAGCGGGGCGGCCGGCTGACTCGGCGCCGCCAAAGTGCCTCACACTTGATTCCAACGCCGGGCCACTCCCCTCCGCAACAGCGCAGGGGCAGCAGAAAGGCCCGAACCGGACTCGGACCCACTCCACCAGTGAGTGGAAGTCCACTACTGAGCGGATGTCCGAGGCACCGCTGAGCGGATGTCCGAGGCACCTCTGGGCACCGCTAGGGGTTCGATCGGGTGATCGAACCCCTCGGACGCTGGTGTCCATCCGGGGACACGGGCCGCACCACACGGTGTGGCGACTGGATCAACCCTCCAGGTCCGCCAGCAAGCCGCGGATGCGCTGTTCGATCTCGTCGCGGATCGGCCGAACCGCGTCGACGCCCTGCCCAGCGGGGTCGTCGAGCTGCCAGTCCAGGTACCGCTTGCCGGGGAAGACCGGGCACGTGTCGCCGCACCCCATGGTGATCACGACGTCGGACGCCCGCACCGCTTCCACGGTCAGCACCTTCGGGGTCTCGGCGGAGATGTCGATGCCGACTTCCTTCATCGCGTCGACGACCGCCGGGTTGACCGTGTCGGCGGGAGTGGAGCCCGCCGAGCGGACTTCGACCTGATCGCCAGCGAAGTGGGTGAGGAACGCGGCGGCCATCTGGGACCGCCCGGCGTTGTGGACGCAGACGAACAGCACGGACGGGCGCGGGGTGGCAGTGCTCATGGCAGGTGTCTTTCCGGGGAGGGGAGGAGTCGGGCTCAGGGAGCGGACGGGGCGAGTTCGGACTCGCCGTGAGGGACGACGGCGTCTGTCTCGGCGGGCGCAGGTCGACCGAACACCACCGCCACCAGGCCCAGGCCGACGGCGGCACCGACCAGTTGCGCGGCGATGAACGGGGCGACGGAAGCGGGGGCGATCCCCGCGAACGTGTCGGTGAAGGCCCGGCCGACCGTCACCGCCGGGTTCGCGAACGACGTGGAGGACGTGAACCAGTACGCGGCCCCGATGTAGGACGCCACGGCAGCTGACGCGAGGTGGGCGCGATCGGTCCGGGTCAGGCCGAAGACCAGCAGGACGAGCCCGGCGGTTGCCACGATCTCGCCCAGCCACAGATGGCCGGCGGAGCGGTCGTGCGTGGACCACTTCACCAACGGTTCGGCGAACATCGCATCAGCCAGCAGCGCGCCACCGATCGCACCCAGGGTCTGGGCGGGGACGTACACGGCTGCTTCGCGTGCGGTCATTCCGTCGCCGCTCTTGCGACCCGTGAACCAGGCGGCCAGGGTGACGGCCGGGTTGAAGTGGGCCCCCGACACCGGCCCGAACAGCGTGATCAGCACGGCCAGGCCGAAGACGGTGGCGAGCGAGTTCGCGAGCAACTGCACGCCGACGTCCCGTGACAGCTCCGTCGCCTGGATGCCCGAGCCGACCACCACCGCGACCAGCGCGGCCGTCCCGACCAGCTCGGCCACCGCGCGCCGACCGAGCGAAGCGCTCACGCAGTCACCCCAACGGGCTCAGGAGTGGTCAGGAACGCGCCCAGCCGGTCCAGCACTCCGGGCAGGACCCAGTAGTAGACCCAGGTCCCTCGACGCTCGCAGTCGATGAGTCCGGCCTGCCGGAGCAGCTTGAGGTGGTGCGAGATCGTCGGTTGCGACAGCTCGAACGCGGGCGTCAGCTCGCACACGCACACCTCGCCGCCCTCCCGCGAAGCGATCATCGAGAGCAGTCGCAGTCGGACCGGGTCGCCCAGCGCCTTGAACGCCTTCGCCAGTTCGACGGCCTGCTTCTCGGCCAGCGGGGCGGAGGCCAGTCCCTGACAGCAGGCGCCGTCCACGTCCTGGCCGAGCACCTCAAGCTCTTGTTTCGACATGCGTCTATGTTGACGTTTTTCGATGCAAGGCGCAAGGTTGCATCAATGAACGTCAATACAAGCCGTTCCGGGGCCTGCCATGCCCCGTCATCCAGGAGTGAGTCATGAGCGAGCAGTCCACCGAACTGCGCGAGACCGTCCGTCGGCGGTACGCCGCCGCGGCCGTGAAGGTGACCGAGGGCGGCACCGCCTGTTGCGGGCCGCAGCCGGTCGAGGTCGACGAGAACTTCGGCTCCACCCTCTACGCCGTCGCCGAGCGTGACGCCCTGCCCGCCGAAGCCGTCGCCGCCTCACTGGGCTGCGGCAACCCGACCGCCGTGGCCGATCTCCACGAGGGCGAACGCGTCCTGGACCTCGGCTCCGGCGGCGGCATCGACGTCCTGCTCTCCGCCCGCCGCGTCGGCCCCACGGGCAGGGCGTACGGCCTCGACATGACCGACGAGATGCTCGCCCTGGCCCTCACCAACGCGAAGAAGGCGGGCGCGACGAACGTCGAGTTCCTCAAGGGCACCATCGAGGCGATCCCGCTCCCCGCGGGCACCATCGACGTGGTGATCTCCAACTGTGTGATCAACCTGTCGACCGACAAGGCGGCGGTTTTCGCCGAGACGTTCCGCGTCCTGACCCCCAACGGCCGCATCGGCATCTCGGACGTGGTCGCCGACGACGCCCTCTCCCCCGCCCAGCGCGCCGAGCGCGGCGACTACGTCGGTTGCATCGCGGGGGCCCTGTCGTTCACCGAGTACCGCGAAGGCCTTGAGGCGGCAGGGTTCGTGAACGTCGAGATCACCCCCACGCACCCCGTGGCCGACGGCATGCACTCCGCCATCGTCCGCGCCACCAAGCCCCGGACCGAGACGCAGGCCGGCTGCGGCTGCCAGAACTGACCCGGACAGCATCTGAGGCCCCTCCCGATCGAGAGGGGCCTCAGAGCTCGTACGGGAGTTGAAGACTCGGCGATGACCCTCTCAGCCGGCAGCGCGAGCCGGCTGCGGACCGGTGAGGGACGCCACAAATGGGGTCGACCAGTGGCGCGTGAACGCCGAGGAGGCTACCGTCGACAGGGAGAACGACCGGTCTTCCTACCTCCGATGGGATGACCTCTCCGCCTTCCGGGCGGGACTGCCTCCATGCAGAGAACTGCTGGTGGGCCCTGGTGCACGTCGAAGAGAGATCAAAGAGTTCCATGAAAGCAACCCGTGCCCCGGCCTGGCTGGGGCCCCGCAGAGGGCCACTGCTTCGTGCGGCCCCACTGGGATCAGCCGTCCGACCGGATGAGCCGGACCGCGTTCAGCAGGGTCTTGTGGGCGGCCGCCGAGTCGTCCAGGTAGCCGGCAGCCATCGCGCCGTCGTAGAGCATCAGCAGCGCACCGGCGGCCGACTCCGGGTCGCCGTGGCCGAGCCGGGTGAGCAGATCCTGGAAGAGGGTGCGGATCCAGTTCCGGTGGGACGTCACCAGGCCGCGTACCGGATGGCCGGCGTCCGGGTACTCGGCGGCCGCGTTCATGAACGGCGAGCCGCGGAATCCGCGCTCGCGGGCGTGCTCGGCAATGGCCTCGAAGATCAGGTCGATCGCTTCGACGGGCGGGTGCCCGGCGGCCAGTGGTTCGGCCACCTCCTTGTAATAGGCGTCCTTGGTCAGCAGGTAGGCCACGACCAGGTCGTCCTTGGAGGCGAAGTGGCGGTAGAAGGTCGCCTTCGTGACCCCGGCCTCGGCGATCAGCCGCTCCACGCCGATCGCACGGACGCCCTCGTAGTAGAACAGCCGCGACGCGGCCCGGACCAGGCGTTCGCGAGGCGGTAGTTCTCCCTCGGTCCTGGTCTCTCGACTCGTGCTGTCGGTGGTCTTCTGCCCAGTGCTGCTCACTTCCCCATTGTGCCCTCGGCCCTGCTTTGAGCGGCCTCTGCCCCCGTACGGCCCCCACCCACATGGCCGTCCTCCCTCCATCGCGTACGGCCCGCAGCAGCGTGGCCGTTCATCGAAAGGCTTGAACCCATGAATCGTCGTCTTGAAGGAACTGCGGCCCTGGTCACCGGAGCATCCAGCGGTATCGGCCACGCCACCGCGTTGGAGCTTGCCCGCGAGGGCGCCTCCGTTGCCCTGGTCGGTCGGCGCGAGGACCGGCTCACCGACCTCGCCGCGGAAATCACCGGCGCCGGTGGGAAGGCCCTGGTCGTGCCGGCCGACATCACCACCGCCCAGGCCGCCGCGGAAGCGGTCGAGCGGACCGTCGAGGGCCTGGGCCGCCTGGACACGCTGGTCAACAACGCCGGCCTCATGCTGCTCGGCCCCGCCCCCAGCGCGGACCTGAACGACTGGCGGCGCATGATCGACATCAACCTCATGGGCCTGATGTACACCGCCCACGCGGCCGTCCCCCACCTGGTCAAGGCCGCCGCCGAGGAGCCGCGTCAGGTCGCCGACATCGTCAACATCGGCTCGCTCGCCGGCCGCAACGCCTACGCCATGTCCGCCGTGTACAGCGCCACCAAGTTCGGCGTCGGTGCCTTCAGCGAGGCACTGCGTCAGGAACTGGCACGCCAGCACGTCCGCGTGTCCGTCATCGAGCCGGGCAGCGTCGACACCGAACTTCGTACGCACAACCCCGACGTCATCCAGCAGCACATCGTCGCCGCCCTGGGCGACATCGAACGGCTGCAGAGTCAGGACATCGCCGACACCGTCGGCTACATCGTCACCCGCCCCCGGCACGTGGCCGTCGCCGAGCTGCTCGTACGCCCCACCGAGCAGGCCTGAGCACCAAGCCCGTGGTCAACTCCGCAGCAAGCAAGGAGTCGTGATGGCGTCGAGACGGATCCTCGCCGTGGTGACCAACCAGGCGACCTACGGGACGAACCCCCATCGGACCGGACTGTGGATCGGAGAGCTGGCTCACTTCCACGCCGGGGTCCGCCGGGCCGGCTTCGAGGTCGACCTCGCCAGTCCGGCAGGGGGCCACGTGCCGCTGGATCCCCGCAGCACCAGATGGGCCGACAAGCTGGTGCGCGAGTACATGAGTGATCGCGCGTTCATGTCGAGCCTGGACCGCACCACCAAGGCGGCCGACATCGACCCGGCCCGGTATGCCGCGATCTTCTACACCGGCGGGCACGGCGTCATGTGGGACTTCCCCTCGAACGCTGCGCTGCAGCAGGTCGCACGGGAGATCTACGAGAACGGCGGCGTGGTCTCCTCGGTCTGCCATGGTGCCTGCGGACTGCTGAACATCACGCTTTCCGACGGCACCCTGCTTGTCGACGGCCGCACGGTCACCGGGTTCTCCACCGCGGAGGAGCGAGTCGCCACAGTGAAGAAGAGAGTGCCGTTCTTGCTGGAGGACGAACTCCGCGAGCGGGGCGCGCACTATGTCAGGAACACCATCCCCATGACCCCCTTCGCCACCGCTGACGGCAGGCTCGTGACGGGACAGAACCCCTACTCCACCAAGGCAGTCACCGCCAAGATCATCGAGGCGCTGCACCACCTCTGACTGGTCAAGGCAGCCGCCGCGCGGACTACGGCCGCACGCTCCCGTTCATGGAAGGGGGCTCAACTGGTCACTCGGTCGCATCGAAGCGTGGACCTGGCTTCAGACCCACTCCACCTCGGAGATGATCCGCGGAGCGCCTCCAGGACCAGGAGCCGGTGGAATGAGGGCGGGCGGTGGCCCCGACCATGGCGGGGCCACTCTCTTTCGTGCGGGCGGCTCAGGATTCCCCGCGAGCAGGAGGTCGCTCGCCGGTCGTCGGCCACCCCGTGCCTCAGGCCGGCGGGAGGGTCAGCCGCAGAGGGTCCGGTCGACCTTCTCGCCGCCGTGGAGGATCGTCGGGGCCAAGGCGCGGGTTCTCACCGATCCGGCTGGGCACCCCTTCTGCATCGTCAGAGGTTGACCATCCGGGTGGGTGGCCTCTCGGTGCACTCGAACCACGACGCGGGGTCGAACGGCTCTCCTGTGCCGTCATCGTCAATGATCACGATCTCGCTTTCGATCAGGCTCATGATCCTGCCGTCGACAGCCCGGGGCAGCGACGAGCGCCGAGGCTGCCGGGGTTCACGTTCGGGCGAAGCGGCTATCGGCCCCACTCCCCCTCTTGCCTCGCCTCCAGGCCGAGCCGTCGAGACTCTGCAAGGTCATCGGCGATTCCGACCGCCATGAGGGCAGCACCGGGGGTGCGGCCGGAGCCGACGTAGCGCCACTGCCGTTCGGTGACCGCGTCGGGCGTGTCGGCACGGCCCATGTGGTGAGCCGGTTCGGCGCGGAGTGCTGCGTACGTCAGTTCCCCCGAGAACTCCGGCACCGCCGAGATCGGGTTCCTCTACGACAACACGCCAACGAATTGCAGGCGCACGGAGTCGTGCATGATCAGGTTGCTGGGGTTGGAGCAGCGGCGGGAGGCAGGGTTGAGCGTCACGGGTGTGTGGGTCGTCGGCGCGATGCCCGACGAGAAGGTGTGGGACCTGCTGCGCGCTGCGGGTCAGGACTCGTCGTCGGCACCGGTGTCGGTGCACTGGGACGTGTCCGGCGGGCTTGATTGGTGGCGGGGCAAGGCGCAGGAATCCATGTTCAGCGCGTCGACGACCTCTCCTGGCAGTTGGAGCGCTGACGAGGACGCCGTCCGGCTGAGCGCGTTCCTCGACGCCTGCCGTGACGACTCCGAGCACGTGGAGGCCCTGCGTGACGCCGTTATGGACCAGTTTCCGTCCGATGGCGAGGAGGGCTTGTTCGTGGCCGTGGCCCGCAAGGCCAGCCCGTTCTCGGCCTTGGCCTACGCGCTCGGTCCCGACGCGGTGCTGCGGCTGCCGGGCTGGTTCGGGGACTTCCTGCTCGACGCCGAGCAGGTCCGCGCCCAGCTTCCGGCGGCCGAGGAAGCCCTCGCCCTGACCGGAGCCCAACGGCGAGACGCCGTCGAGCGGATCCACGCGTGGATGACCGGCTTGGGAGACGATCCTGACCACCACGCCGACGAGCTCCTCGACGGCCCGCTGCGCGTGCTCCGCCACGCCGCCCGCACAGGCCAGGGTGCGGCCGCCCACGTCCGCTGGTACTGACGGGGCGGAACATCCACATGCGCTGAAAAGGCCGTGAACGAGGCTTGATGTGGGTCATCAAGACGCGTTCACAGCCTTTCCCTGGAGTGGCTGCCCCCGCTGAGCTGCCGGGGGCGCTGCTCCAGTGCTCAAGGCAGGACAGGATCGGAAGCCCGGCACGACGCCGGATCCCCTTCGGCTCCGTGGTTCAGTCGCTGTCGTCGCCGCACTTGGGCTCGGCGAGCCTGTCCTGCCGAGCCGTTCGTGCCGGCGAGGACGGCTGGGTGCCGTCCTTGGCGACCGGCTGGAAGTAGTGGTCCAGCGCCCAGGCGGCCACGTGGGTGCCGGCCCGGCAGCCGACCACGTCCGCCGTGCGGGAGTGGACGCCGCCCCACACACGGGCGTCGACGACGTCCCGGTTGAGGTCGTCGGCGGACCCGTAGAACCGCGTGGTGCCGGTGACCTCGGAGGAAACGTGGAGGTCGATGCGCGAGGTGCCGAGGACGCCGGTCAGGGCGCGTGCTACGGCAGCGGCGACGGTCGTATGGCCGGCGATGTAGTCCGGGTGTGGCGGGGTGAGGAGCAGCGGCTCCCAGGCCGGGTCTGCCGTCGTCGCGGGGTTGCCGTCGGTGTCGGCGAGGCGGATGGCGGTGATCGGCCGCCAGGAGCCGTAGTGGAGCTTGGCGTCCCATGCCGTGACGACGGCGTCGGTCGCCGACGCGTTCACCGCGGCGAACAGCCGGGCCGTCTCGGCGATGCCGAGCCGGTGCCGGGTGGCGTGGTCTCGTACGGCTGTCTGGACCTGTTCGACCAGGTTGCCGCTGAAGAAGAGGGCGGTCTCGGTCTGCTGCGCGCTCCTGCCCGAGCCGGTCTTCGCGCCCAGGGCCTTCAACTCCTGGACATCCTCGGCGTAGCGGGCCGAGGAGATGGCGGGTGGTCCGCCGGGGCGGAACTGCTGCGGGGAGGCGAGCAAGAGGGGGCGGAGCCTGGCGAGCCAGGTGTCGATGAAGGGCTGGAACGCGGGCGGGGTGGGCCGCCAGACCCCCGGTGCCGGGGAAGCGGTGAAAGGAACGTCCGCGAACCTTCCGTCCCCTTCCCGGAGTTCGATGATGCGGGCGGCGGCGCGCTTTCCGTAGTCAACGCCCCGGTCTCTGGCCTGACCGGCCGGAAGAGCGGCGAGCGAGTCCGCGTAGGCGGTGTCGAGCCGCTCCTTGAAGGCAGGGAAGTAGGTGAGCAGCACGT
Organism: Streptomyces sp. GbtcB7; assembly: GCF_019091445.1. NCBI lineage: Bacteria > Bacillati > Actinomycetota > Actinomycetes > Kitasatosporales > Streptomycetaceae > Streptomyces > Streptomyces sp. GbtcB7. The sequence continues at coordinate 22,451 of NZ_JAGXJM010000001.1, read as the reverse complement.
CGTGGGCCGCAGTGGCGGCGGCCGCCGCGGAGGATGCCTTGGCCGGACCGCGCTCGCGCCATTTGTACAGGGCGTAGCCGCCTTCGATCCCCACCACGGCGTTGTACACGGCGACGGAGACGAACCCCTCCCAGATCGCTACCTGCCCGGAGGGGCGTGGGCCGAGGCTGGTCTTGATCGTGTCGGTGGCGATGGCGTTCCACTCGCGGACCACGGCTGCCTGGTCCGCCGCGGTCCGGGTGTCCGCGTCGCGGGGACTTGTCGCGGCGGTGAGCGTCACGAGGGCGATGGCCGTGACGGCGCAGACGAATCCTCGGACACGTGAACGCGGAGGAACGGGAAGAGGGGGCTCTTGATACACAGCGTCCTCCATAGAGTTGAGTGCCCAAGGCTTAGCAACGGCCCACTGCGCGAGCAAGACAACTCGCCGCGAACCGGACAGGCCCAGGGCGCCCTCGAACGCCTCACCGCCCGCTACGAGGAGATCACCGCCGGGGGCCCTGCACCCGCCCCGGGCCCCGGCGAACCGCGCCGCAAGGGGCAGGGTCGCGAACCTGCTCGCCCGCCTCGACACCGAACGCGACCAGGTACTCCCGTTCGCCTTCGACTGGCGGGTGCCCTTCGACAACAACAGCGAACAGGCCATCCGGATGGCCAAGGTCCGGCAGAGGGCCGCCTGGCAGCGCCAAGTTCACGAACTGACACGCCATCACACACCACCGAGCCCCCTCCCGGACGGGAAGGAGGCTCAGAGGCCACGTGGTCACGCACAAGCCTGGAACAGACCTCGGACCCAGTCCACTTGACCGTCAGCGGCAGCAGCTTCTTGCCCGTCGGACCGATCCGGATACTCGTGTCCATCTGGGAGCATCTGGTCACCCACACTCACGCCCAGACCCTGGTCAAAGCCTTCAGACGGCGAGCGGGTACTGCCCGGTGTCGGTTGCGCAGACGAGGAGAGGAGCGGCCCGAAATCCTTGGTGAGGGTGATAGGCAGGAGGCGGAAGTACCTGCACGGACACGACACAGGCCGCATCGCACCGCCCGCTGCGTTCCGCCGGAACGGGCACGCAACGGGCAAGGTCCCGGCCGGGCAAGAACACGCACAGGCACGGCACGTGAGTCGACGGGCGGGCCACCTCCGCCAGGAGCCGAAGAAATGAAAGGCCGGGTCTCTGAGCTGCGGCTGTGGACTTGATCAACGCTGCGACTGCGACCTGGCCGGGATCCACCGATGAGTTCCGCCGGCGGCGCCGGTCTACCAGGACGTACGCCATCGAGCCACCGACTGGAGACCCACCATGACCGATCCCGCACACCCCGGCCGCATGCTGTTCGTGAACATCCCCGTAGCGGACCTCGAGCGCAGCAAGGCGTTCTTCGCCAAGCTCGGGTTCAGCTTCAATCCGAAGTTCACCGACGAGACCGCCGCCTGCATGCTGGTCGGCGAGCACGCCTTCGTCATGCTGCTCAGCCGCGAGAAGTTCGCGGAGTTCGCGAAACTGCCGATGGCCGATCCCACCACCCACACGCTGGCGCTGTACTGCTTCAGCGTGTCGTCCCGCGATGAGGTCGATACGGTCAGCGCCGCTGCGCTCGCCGCGGGCGGCTCCAAGGCAGATGACGCCGAGGACTACGGCTTCATGTACTCACGCAGCTTCTTCGACCTCGACGGCCACGGCTGGCAGGTCATGTGGATGGACCCGGCAGCGGCGGAGCAGGGCCCCGAGGCGTTCGCGGCCTCCATGCAGGACGCCGACACCCCGGCCTGACCCACCGCGTTCCGCACATGCGCCGGCGTCGTGCGGCCGACCGCCACGCCGAGAGCCCCTCCCAGACGGGGAGGGGCTCAAAGGCCACACAGTCTCGCACAAGCCTGGAACGAGCCCTCAGATCCACTCCACCTCGGAGACGATGTGCAGGGCACGGCCAGGACCCGGCAGGGGCGTCCGAGAGGACGCCAGCGGCGCCGACGGGCGAGGGGGCGAAGCGACGACCGCAGCCAGAGCCGCAGCCACCTCCTCCTCGCTCACCCCCGCCAGCGCCTCAATCACCCGATCGAGCGCCTCGCTCACCTCAGTGCGCGTGACCGCTCGGCGCCGGCGCCGCGTTCTTGACCGTCAGCGGCAGCAGCTTCTTGCCCGTCGGGCCGATCTGGATACTCGTGTCCATCTGCGGGCAGACGCCGCAGTCGAAGCACGGGGTCCAGCGGCAGTCCTCGACCTCCGTCTCGTCGAGGGCGTCCTGCCAGTCCTCCCAGAGCCAGTCCTTGTCGAGGCCGGAGTCGAGGTGGTCCCAGGGAAGGACCTCCTCGTAGGTCTTCTCGCGGGTCGTGTACCAGTCGACGTCCACGCCGAAGGCCGGGAGGGTCTTCTCGGCGCAGGCCATCCAGCGGTCGTACGAGAAGTGCTCGCGCCAGCCGTCGAAGCGGCCGCCGTCCTCGTAGACCGCGCGGATGACGGCGCCGATGCGGCGGTCACCGCGGGAGAGCAGGCCCTCGACGATGCCGGGCTTGCCGTCGTGGTAGCGGAAGCCGATGGAGCGGCCGTACTTCTTGTCGCCGCGGATCTTGTCACGGAGCTTCTCCAGACGGGCGTCCGTCTCCTCGGCGGAGAGCTGGGGCGCCCACTGGAAGGGGGTGTGCGGCTTGGGAACGAAGCCGCCGATCGACACCGTGCAGCGGATGTCGTTCTGGCCGGAGACCTTGCGGCCCTCGGCGATCACGTTCATCGCCATGTCGGCGATCTGCAGGACGTCCTCGTCCGTCTCCGTCGGCAGGCCGCACATGAAGTACAGCTTCACCTGCCGCCAGCCGTTGCCGTACGCCGTGGAGACGGTCCGGATGAGGTCCTCCTCCGAGACCATCTTGTTGATGACCTTGCGCATGCGCTCGGAGCCGCCCTCCGGCGCGAAGGTCAGCCCGGAGCGACGGCCGTTCCTCGTCAGCTCGTTCGCCAGGTCGACGTTGAAGGCGTCCACACGGGTCGAGGGGAGGGACAGGCCGATCTTGTCCTCCTCGTAGCGGTCCGCCAGGCCCTTGGCGATGTCGCCGATCTCCGAGTGGTCGGCGGAGGAGAGGGACAGCAGGCCGACCTCCTCGAAGCCCGTCGCCTTCAGGCCCTTCTCCACCATCTCGCCGATGCCCGTGATCGAGCGCTCGCGCACCGGGCGGGTGATCATGCCCGCCTGGCAGAAGCGGCAGCCGCGCGTACAGCCGCGGAAGATCTCCACCGACATCCGCTCGTGGACCGTCTCGGCCAGGGGGACCAGCGGCTGCTTGGGGTACGGCCACTCGTCGAGGTCCATGACCGTGTGCTTGGACACACGCCACGGGACACCCGACTTGTTGGGCACGACACGGGCGATACGACCGTCGGAGAGGTACTCGACGTCGTAGAACGCCGGGATGTAGACGTTGCCCGTCTTCGCCAGGCGGAAGAGGACCTCCTCGCGGCCGCCCGGGCGGCCTTCCGCCTTCCAGGCCCGGATGATCTCCGTCATGTCGAGCACGGCCTGCTCGCCGTCACCGATGATCGCCGCGTCGATGAAGTCGGCGATCGGCTCGGGGTTGAACGCCGCGTGGCCGCCGGCCAGGACGATCGGGTCGTCGAGCGTACGGTCCTTGGACTCCAGCGGGATCCCGGCCAGGTCCAGGGCCGTCAGCATGTTCGTGTAGCCCAGCTCCGTGGAGAAGGACAGACCGAAGACGTCGAAGGCCTTCACCGGGCGGTGACTGTCCACCGTGAACTGGGGGACCCGGTGCTCGCGCATCAGCTCCTCCAGGTCCGGCCAGACGCTGTAGGTGCGCTCGGCGAGGACGCCCTCGCGCTCGTTCAGCACCTCGTAAAGGATCATGACGCCCTGGTTGGGCAGCCCGACCTCGTACGCGTCCGGGTACATCAGCGCCCAGCGGACGTCACAGGCGTCCCAGGGCTTGACCGTGGAGTTGAGCTCTCCGCCGACGTACTGGATCGGCTTCTGCACATGCGGGAGCAGAGCTTCGAGCTGTGGAAACACCGATACAGCGGCTTCGGCAGGCATCTCGCGAACCTTCGTGAGCTGGGAGGTACTGACAGGGTTGACCATCCAGCCTAACGCGGCCGTGGCCGGCCCCCGTACGCCTCAGACGGCGCCCTTGTCCTCGATCGCCTCCCACTCCCCCGGCAGCTCCGCCTCCACCGCCGCCGCGCGCTGCTCCTGGCGGCCGTACAGCACCCCGTACGTGAACGCGTTCTCGCCGACCTCGTGCGCCTCGGCCGCCAGCTCCCGCAGGGCCCCGCGGACCATCACGCTGTCCTGGTGGTCGCCCAGCAGCGTCTGCAGGGACTTCATCGACTTGACCAGGTCGGCGGCGGGTTCGCCGAGGGCGGGGGTGGCCGCCTCGGCCGCGTAGCGCGTGCGCTTGGCCTTCTTGCGGGCGTCGTGCATCGCGAGGTCGCGCTCGGAACCGGGCGGCAGCTCCAGGGCCTCGCCGACCAGGTCGGCGACCTTCTTGAAGTCCTTCCGTACGGCCTTGGCGATCACCTTCTCGGGCTTCTTCGAGGCCGCCTCCAGCAGGGGCGGGCCGGCCTCCAGGGTGTCCAGCGTCGTCAGCAGGTCCAGGTAGCGCTTGCCGTCCAGTACGGCGATCAGGTGCTGCCGGGAGCCGGAGCGGCGGGCTCCCGACCAGGTGCTCACACGGGCCTGGACGGGGCCCTTGACCAGCTCGGAAGGGAGGTCGTCGAGCGCCGTCGTCAGGTGCTCGGTGAGGACCTCCTGGTCGCGGTCGACGCCCAGCTCGGCGGCGAGCCACTTCAGCTCGACGCCGATCGGGTCGGTGACGGCGCGGTCGAGGATCTTGCCGTACGAGCGGAAGGTGCTGCGGAGGCGGCGGGTGGCGACACGCATACGGTGCACGGAGTCGGGCACGTCGCGGCGGACGGCGGGGTCGAGCTCGACGATCGCGTCGCGCTGCGCGCGGACGTAGGTGAGGATGTGGTCGCCTGCGGTGCGCGGGGTCGAATCGGGGGGTTCGGGCTTCGCGGCCGTTGTCGTCGCTTTCGACGCGTCAGCGGCCTTGCCGGTCGTCCCCGCCTTGCCTGCCTTCCCCGGCTTGCCTGCCTTCTCCGGCTTCTCCGGCTTCTCCGGCTTCTCCGGCTTCTCCGGCTTCTCCGGCTTCTCCGGCTTGCGGGGGGCCGTGTCGTCGAGGGCCTTGGCCAGTTTGGACGCGGAGGCGGAGCGTTTGATGCCCGCCTTGCGGAGCTTCTTCTCGACCTTGTCGAGGAAGGCCGGATCGCCGTCGTCGGCGAGTTCCACCTCGATCTCGGTCCATTCCGCGCTGCCCGCGCCGCCGCTGAGGCGCTCCGCGCGGACGCGGTCGACGCTGACCTCGGCCAGGAGGGTGCCGGAGGCGTCGACGAGGTGGCGGATGTCGCGGGCCGACACGAGACGTACGACGGGGACCAGTTCGGCCTCGCGGATGCGGGATCTGACGAGGGCGGTCAGGTCTTCGGGGACGGTGTCGGAGAGCGGGGCGCGGATTTCGTCGCGGACGCCCTCGGAAACGGGGAGTTTGAGGTGCCAGCCCGCGTCGTCGCCGCCGGTGCGGCGGCGGAGGGTGAGGGAGGCGGTGGCGAGCCGCTGGTCGGCCGTGTCGTAGTAGGTGGCGTCCAGTTCGGCCACGCCCTTGTCGATGACGCCCGAGACTCCTGGGACGTCGGTCAGGTCCGGGAGTGGCGCGTCGCCGCCGGCCGGGGGACCCTCGTACTTTCGCTCGATTTCGCGCTTGGTGTCCGCCATGAACTGAATCTAGTGGCTGTCGGGCCGGGATGGCAGTACCAGCCCCTTCCAGGACCTCCGGGAACGACCGGATCTCGCCCCCGCCGCCCCTACCCGTCCCATCCCCAGGGGCTCCGCCCCTTCAACCCCACCGGGGCTACGCCCCTGAACCCCCGCGGGGCTGCCACCTCTGCACCCCGCCAGGGACTACGCCCCCTGGACCCCGCGAAGCTCCACCCCTGCACCCCACCGGGAGCCGCCGCCCCCTACACCCCCGCAGGGCTCCGCCCTTGGACCCCGGCGGGACTGCGGCCCCGGCCCCCGCCGGGCCTGCGGATGCAGGACGGGCGGGTGGGATGGGCGGGCGGGGTGGGGCACGGGCTGAACGGCCTCGTCCTCAAACGCCGGACGCGCGAAGTGCGCTGAGGGCGGGGCTGGATCGGGCACACGCCTCGAACACCGGACGCCCAAGGCCTTTAGGGGCGCGAGGAACTGCGCGACCAGCCCCCACCGGGCCGCAGCCGAAAAACCAACCGGAGCCAGGGGCGCAGCCCCGGTACAGGGGCGCGAGGAACTGCGCGACCAGCCCCCACGCACCCCGCACCCGAAAAACCAACCGGAGCCAGGGGCGCAGCCCCGGTACAGGGGCGCGAGGAACTGCGCGACCAGCCCCCACCGGGCCGCAGCCGACGACGCAGACGCACCCCCTCCCGCCCAACCGCCGGAGGCCTACGCCGACATGGGGCGCTGGACTCTGATCGACTGCAACAACCCCACCGCCACCCACACCGCGAACATCGACGAACCACCGTAGGAGACGAAGGGCAGGGGAAGGCCCGCGACCGGCATGATGCCCAGGGTCATGCCGATGTTCTCGAAGGCCTGGAAGGCGAACCAGGCGATGATGCCGGCGGCGACGATCGTGCCGTACAGCTCGGTGGTCTCGCGGGCGATGCGGCACGCCCGCCACAGGACGACGCCCAGCAGGAGCAGGATCAGGCCGGCGCCCACGAAGCCCAGTTCCTCGCCCGCGACCGTGAAGACGAAGTCCGTCTGCTGTTCGGGGACGAACTGGCCCGTGGTCTGGGAGCCGTGGCCCAGGCCCGTGCCGAAGAGGCCGCCGGAGCCGATGGCGATACGGGCCTGGTTGGTGTTGTAGCCGACGCCTGCCGGATCGAGGTCGGGGTTGGCGAAGGCGGCGAAGCGGTTGATCTGGTACTCGTCGAGGATCTTGAGCTGCCAGATCGCCACCGCGCCCAGCGCACCGGCGCCGAGCAGACCGAACACCCAGCGGTTGGAGGCGCCGGAGGCGAGCAGCACGCCGAGCACGATGATGACCGCGACCATGATCGTGCCCAGGTCGGGCATGAGCATCACGATCATCATCGGGACGGCCGCGAGGCCCAGTGCCTGCAGCACCGTGCGGTGGTCGGGGTACTGCTTGTCGCCCGCGTCCACCCGGGTGGCCAGCAGCATCGCCATGCCCAGGATGATCGTGATCTTGATGAACTCGGCGGGCTGGAGCGACAGACCGCCCGCGACGAGCCAGTTGCGCTGACCGTTGATCGTCGCGCCGAGCGGGGTCAGCACCAGCAGGATCATGAAGACCGAGAGGCCGTACAGGATCGGGACCGCCGTGCGCAGGGTGCGGTGGCCCAGCCAGATCGTGCCGACCATCAGGCCGAAGCCGATGCCGGTGTTCATGAGGTGGCGGATGAGGAAGTAGTACGGGTCGCCCTGGTTGATCTCGGTGCGGTTGCGGGTCGCCGAGTAGACGAGGGCCGAGCCGATCAGGGAGAGCGCCATGGCCGAGAGCAGTATCGGCCAGTCGAGGCGGCGGGCCAGGGAGTCACGGGCCAGGAGCCGTGACATCCCACCGCGGGCGGGGCCGTAGCCGGAGACGGAGAAGTTGTTCGCTCCGGTCATGTCAGGATCCTCGTCCCCCGCCGCTTCTTCGGACGGTCCGTACGCCTTCGGGTGTTCCGGTTACTGGCCGTCGGGGACGGCGTGGTGCCCGCGGGCAGCTGCTGGTCGGTGGCTCCGGGCGAGGGCGACTCGCTGGCCTGGAGGTCCTTGACCGGGTCCTTGGAGATCTCCGGGGTGTCGATCGAACCGTCCGTCTGGATCTTCGGCAGGCCCTTCTGGGGGGTGGGGAGGAGGGCCTTCGAGTTGTCGATGGAACCGTCGGCCTGGACGCCGTACAGCGCGTTGTAGATGTTGCGCACGGCCTCACCGGAGGCGCCGGAACCCGTACCGGCCTGGGCGATGGTCATGACGACCGTGTAGTCCTTGGTGTACGTGGCGAACCAGGACGTGGTCTGCTTGCCGTAGACCTCGGCGGTACCGGTCTTGGCGTGCAGCGTGATCTTGTCCTGCGGCCAGCCGCCGAACTTCCAGGCGGCGGTACCACGGGTGACGACGCCTTCGAGGGCCGAGTTCATGCCGTTGAGCGTGGCCTTGCTGATCGGCAGCTTGCCCTTGACCTTGGGCTTGATCTCCTGGACGGTCTTGCCGTCGGCGCTGACGATCGCCTTGCCGATGGTCGGCGCGTGGATGGTGCCGCCGTTGGCGAGCGCCCCGTAGATCATGGCCTCCTGGATCGGGGTGACGAGGGTGTCGCCCTGACCGATGGAGTAGTTGATCTCGTCACCCTCGCGCATCTTGTTGCCCTCGAGGCAGTTCTCGTACGCGATCTTCTGGACGTAGTCGCCGTCCTTCTTGCCGGTCTTGCACCAGACGTCCTTGTTGGCCTTCCAGTAACTCTGCTTCCACTGGCGGTCCGGGACGCGGCCGGTGACCTCGTTGGGCAGGTCGACGCCGGTCTCCTTGCCGAGGCCGAACTGGTGAGCGGCCTTGAAGAAGTAGTCCTTCGGCTCCCCCTTCTTGGGGTTGATGCCGCCGTCCTTCTTCCACTCGTTGTCCGCGAGGCCGTAGAAGACGGTGTCGCAGGAGACCTCGAGGGCCCGGCCGAGCGAGATGGGGCCGAAGTTCTCGCCCTCGAAGTTCTTGAAGACCTGGCCGCCCACCGAGTACGAGCTGGTGCAGGGGTAGCCGCCGTCCCACTCGTAGCCGGCCTCGACCGCGGCGGCCGTGGAGACCACCTTGAAGGTCGAACCGGGCGCGGACTGACCCTGTATGGCCCTGTTGAGCAGCGGGTAGTCGGAGTTCTTTCCGGTGAGGGCCTTGTAGTCCTTGGCGGAGATGCCGCCGACCCAGGCGTTCGGGTCGTACGTCGGGGCGGACGCCATGGCGACGATCCGGCCGGTCTTGGCCTCCATCACCACGACGGCGCCCGAGTCGGCCTTGTAGTTCTCGCCGGTGATCTTGTCGAACTGCTGGCGGGCGGTCTTCATCGCCGTGTCCAGCTCGTACTCGGCGACCCGCTGGACGCGGGAGTCGATGCTGGTGACGAGGTTGGAGCCGGACTGGGCCGCGTCGCTCTTGGCCTTGCCGATCACGCGGCCGAGGTTGTCGACCTCGTAACGGGTGACGCCGGCCTTGCCGCGCAACTCCTTGTCGTACTGGCGCTCGAGGCCGGAGCGGCCGACCTGGTCGGAGCGGAGGTACGGCGAGCTGCTGTCCTTGGCCTGGGTGATCTCGGCGTCCGTGACGGGCGAGAGATAGCCGAGGACCTGAGCGGTGTTGGCCTTGCCGGGGGCGGCGTAGCGGCGTACGGCCTCGGGCTCGGCGCTGATGCCGGGGAAGTCCTCGGAGCGCTCACGGATCTGCAGGGCCTGCTTGGCGGTGGCCTCGTCGGTGATGGGGATGGGCTGGTACGGGGAGCCGTTCCAGCAGGGCTGCGGCGTCTTCGCGTCACACAGCCGGACCTTCTGGATGACGTCCTCGGGCTTCATGTCCAGCACGCCGGCCAGCTTCGTCAGGACCGCCTTGCCGTCGTCCTTCATCTTCATCAGGTCGGTGCGCGAGGCGGAGACCACGAGCCGGGTCTCGTTGTCGGCGATCGGCACCCCACGCGCGTCGAGGATCGAGCCGCGCACGGCGGGCTGGACGACCTGCTGGACGTGGTTGCCGGAGGCTTCCTTGGCGTACTCCTGGCCGTTGCGGATCTGGAGGTACCAGAGGCGGCCGCCGAGGGTGCCGAGGAGGGAGAGCACGAGGATCTGGATGACGACGAGTCGGATCTGTACCCGTGGGGTCCTGCCGGTCTCGGGAATGTTGGTCACTGGTGCTGCCTCCCCCTCTCAGAGTGGGTACGGGACACGGGCGCGCGAGCCGTGTGCGTACGGGGCGCCACATGCGTACGAGTCATACAAGTCATACGAGTACACGGCGAACCTGGGCGACTTGACCCCGGGGTCGGTCAACCGACGTGTGCTCACAGGCGCTTGACCCCCTTGATGCGCCCCGCGCGGGCGACGCGCGCCCGGGCGGCCTTGACCCGGTGGCCGCGCTGGCTGCCGATGCGCAGGCCGGTGCCGGAGGCCAGCCAGCCCGAGGAGACGTCGGCGGCCTTGGCGCTGTTGGAATCGGCGAGTGGATTGCTCTCGGAGCGCCGGGCCAGGGCCATCAGCCCCGGGACCACGAACGGCGCCAGCAGCAGGTCGTACAGGGCGGCCGTGAACAGCAGGCTGCCCAGGCCGACATGGCGGGCGGCGGTGTCACCGACGAGGGCGCCGACACCGGCGTACAGCAGGGTGGAGCCGACCGCGGCGGCGACGACCACGGCCATCGGGCCGGTCGCCGACTTGAGCTGGCCGTTCTCCGGCTTCGCCAGCCCCGCGAGATAGCCGATGACGCACAGCACGAGGGCGTAGCGCCCGGCGGCGTGGTCGGCGGGCGGGGCGAGGTCGGCGAGCAGGCCGGCGGCGAAGCCGATGAGGGCGCCGCCGACATGGCCGTAGACCATGGCGAGGGCCAGCACGGTGAGCAGGACGAGGTCCGGGACGGCACCCGGGAGATGGAGACGGGCGAGGACGCTCACCTGGATCACCAGGGCGACCACCACCAGGGTGGCGGAGAGCAGCATCCGATTGAAACGCATGGGGATTCAGCTCCTACGGCGTCTGGCCGGTGACGGGCTCGGACGCCGAGGGGGTGACCGTCACGGTCACGGTCGGCGTGGGCGTCGGTTTGGGCTTGGCCGGCAGCACCGTGTCACGTGGGTCCTTGCGGGGGGCCTCTACGACGACGCCGACGATGTCGAGCTTCGAGAACGCGACGTACGGCGTGACGTAGATCGTGCGGGTCAGGTCGCCGCCTGACGGGTCGACACGGGAGACCACGCCGACCGGGACGCCGGGCACGAAGGGCTTGTCGGCCTGCGAGCCGAAGGTGACCAGCCGGTCCCCCTTCTTGATCTTCGCCTTGCCGTTGAGCATCTCCACCCGCAGCGGGCGGTCGCCCTGACCGGAGGCGAAGCCGAGCTCGTCGCTGGACTCCATCCGCGTACCGACGGTGAAATCGGGGTCGTTGGCGAGCAGCACCGTGGCGGTGTCCGGACCGACGGTGGTCACGCGGCCGACGAGCCCGTCGCCGTTCAGGACCGTCATGTCGCGCTGGATGCCGTCGTTGCTGCCGACGTCGATGGTCACGGTCCAGGAGAAGCCCTGGGCGGCTCCTATGGCGATGACCTCGGCGCCCTTGATGCCGTACTGCCCGGCGCCGGCCATCTTCAGCATCTTGTCTAGCTGGTTCAGACGACTGCGATTGCGGTCGTCACTGCCGAGCTTGGCCTTCAGCGCCGTGTTGTCGTGCTCGAGTTGGGCGATGCGATCGTGCCGGCTGTCCGAGTCGCGGACCGCGGCGATCGCGTTGCCGACGGGGTTGACCGCGGAGGACACCCCGTTCTCGATCGGGCCGAAGACCGCCGCGGCGGCTTGGCGGGCACCCTGGACCGGTGAGTCCTGTCCACCACGGATGTCCACCGTGATCAGAGCGAACGCGATGGCGATCAGCAGCACCAGGAGCAGCCGGCTCTCTCGTGTGTCCCTCACGTGCGGCGGCCGTGCCTTCCTCGTCGGTGTCAACAGGAACGCACCCCGAGCGAGTGCTGACGCCCAAGGGTGTTATGGGGGAGCTTATGCCTCGATATCAACGATCCGCCGTACGAGAAGCGATCATCCCGTACGGCGGAATCGAAGAGTTACCTCATCTGCGCGGCTGGGCGTCCAGAACCTGCTGGAGCGCCTCGAATTCCTCGACGCACTTGCCGGACCCGAGCGCCACGCTGTCCAGCGGGTCCTCGGCGATGTGGATCGGCATACCGGTCTCACGGCGCAGGCGCTCGTCGAGCCCGCGCAGCAGCGCCCCGCCGCCCGTCAGAACGATTCCGCGGTCCATCACGTCACCCGAAAGCTCCGGCGGGCACTTGTCGAGCGTCGTCTTCACGGCGTCGACGATCGCGTTGACCGGTTCCTCGATCGCCTTGCGGACCTCGGCCGCGGAGATGACAACGGTCTTGGGCAGCCCGGAGACGAGATCCCGGCCGCGGATTTCGGTGTGCTCGTCGTTGTCCAGGTCGTACGCCGAACCGATCGTGATCTTGATCTGTTCGGCGGTGCGCTCACCGAGGAGGAGGCTGTACTCCTTCTTGATGTGCTGGATGATCGCGTTGTCCAACTCGTCGCCCGCGACGCGGATGGACTGGGCGGTGACGATGCCGCCGAGCGAGATGACCGCGACCTCCGTGGTGCCGCCGCCGATGTCCACCACCATGTTGCCCGTGGCCTCGTGGACCGGCAGGCCGGAGCCGATGGCCGCGGCCATGGGCTCCTCGATGATGTGCACCTGGCGGGCGCCGGCCTGGGACGACGCCTCGATGACGGCACGGCGCTCGACACCCGTGATGCCCGAGGGCACACAGACGACGACACGGGGACGGGCGAGATAGCGCCGCTTGTGGATCTTCAGGATGAAATAGCGGAGCATGCGCTCGGTGATCTCGAAGTCGGCGATGACACCGTCCTTCAGCGGGCGCACGGCAACGATGTTGCCGGGGGTCCGCCCGATCATCTTCTTCGCCTCCGCGCCGACCGCGAGGATGCCACCGGTGTTGGTGTTGATCGCGACGACGGACGGCTCGTTGAGTACAATCCCGCGACCCCTGACGTACACCAGCGTGTTGGCGGTCCCGAGGTCGACAGCCATGTCACGGCCGATGAACGACATTGAGTTCCCCATCAGGATTCGTCTGGCCTTCCCAAGCGGAGCTTTGACGGCTTTTTAGGAACGGCGAGGTGGGTGCAGTGACGTGAAGGTCTCCATCGTAGACGCGCCTGCACGAACACTGCGCGAGGGTCTTCGCCATTGTCAGCATGCGTGGCGCCGCCCCGCTTGTGGAGACGACCCAACGGGGGCACGCGTTCCCCCGATCGGCACGCATATGCCGCGGGACGGCCGGAATTTCCACGGCCGTCCCTGGTCGGACATCAGGCTGGGGACGCAAGTCCTTTACAAGCCTTTACAAGCCGTTACAAGAACATCTTGGAATCGTGATGTCTGTGCGGGTCCGCCGCGACTTGGACGCGACTGGGACCTGACTTGGACCTGGCTCGGAGGCGACTTGGAAGCGACTCGGCGGCGACTTGGGCGCAGCTCGGACGCGACTGCGAGGAGGGGTCAGACGCGGCCGGGGAAGAAGATCTTCAGCTCGCGCTCGGCGGACTCCTCGGAGTCGGAGGCGTGGATCAGGTTCTCGCGGACGATCACACCGTAGTCGCCGCGGATGGAACCGGGGGCGGCGGCGATGGGGTCGGTGGGGCCGGCGAGCGCGCGCACGCCCTCGATGACCCGCTCGCCCTCGACGACCAGCGCCACGACCGGGCCGGACGCCATGAACTCCACCAGCGGCTCGTAGAACGGCTTGCCCTTGTGCTCGCCGTAGTGCTGCTCCAGCGTGTCCTGGTCCAGCGTGCGCAGCTCCAGCGCGGTGATCTGCCAGCCGGCCTTGCGCTCGATACGGCTGATGATCTCGCCGGTCAGGCCGCGACGGACGGCGTCGGGCTTGAGGAGGACGAGGGTGCGCTGGCTCACGGTGGTGGCTCCTTCGGGTCACAAGTGTGCGGGTGACCGAGGCTACAGGGCGTGTCTGGGTGGGTGTCACGCAGAGTCAGGTGGGCGGGGGCGTTCGGGGTTCTTCGGGGCCCGTTCGACCGGGGGCGGAGCCCCGGCTACGGGTGGGACGGGTAGGGGCGGCGGGGGCGAAGAAGCCTATGCCGGGTTCCCGCCCGCCTCCGCCTGCGCAGCGAACCTCGCCTTGGCCTCGTCGATCTTCCGCCCGTAGTGCACCGAGGCCCACCACAGCGCGGCGAAGATCGCCCCCAGGAAGAACATCGACCCCACGACGAACCCGCCGGCGATCAGCGCGATCTGCAGGGCCCAGCCGAGCTGGACACCCCCGGGCCGGGTGATCATCCCGCAGAGCAGCACACTCACCGCCATGAAGATCCCGCTGACCGTCCACACCGTGGCCATGGACAGATCGGGATCCTTCATGGCGACGAGCCCGGCGAAGCCGATGACGAAGAACTCGCCGATCAGAGTGGAAGCACAGAGCGTACGCACAGCGGTCAGCCCCTCCTCAGGAGCAGTCGGGCCTCGCCGACGGTGATGACGGAGCCGGTCACGAGAACGCCGCCGCCCGCGTACTCGCCCTCCTCCTCGGCCAGCGTGATCGCCGCCTCGATCGCGTCGTCGAGCCGCGGCTCCACCTGCACCCGCTCGTCGCCGAAGATCTCGACGGCGATCCCGGCGAGCTCGTCGGCGTCCATCGCGCGATGGCTGGAGTTCTGGGTGATCACGACCTCGGCGAAGATCGGCTCGAAGGCCTCGAGCAGCCCCTGTACGTTCTTGTCGCCGCTCGCGCCGACGACCCCGATCAGCCGGCTGAAGTCGAAGGCCTCGCCCACGGCCTCGGCGGTGGCACGGGCGCCCGCCGGGTTGTGCGCGGCGTCCAGGACGACGGTCGGCGAGCGCCGTACGACCTCGAGGCGGCCCGGCGAGGTGACGGAGGCGAAGGCCTTCCGCACGGTGTCGATGTCGAGCCGCTGGGCGTGCGCCGCGCCGACGCCGAAGAACGCCTCGACCGCGGCGAGCGCCACGGCGGCGTTGTGCGCCTGGTAGGGGCCGTGCAGCGGCAGGAAGATCTCCTCGTACTCCCCGCCGAGCCCGCGCAGTGTGACGAGCTGCCCGCCGACGGCGACCTGCCGGGCGACGACCCCGAACTCCAGGCCCTCCCGGGCCACGGTCGCGTCGACTTCCACGGCCTTCTTCAGCAGCACCTGAGCGGCGTCCACCGGCTGCTGCGCCAGGATCACCGTCGCGTCCGGCTTGATGATGCCGGCCTTCTCGGTGGCGATCTCGCCGGGCGTCTCGCCCAGCCGGTCTGTGTGGTCGAGGTCGATGGGGGTGACGACGGCGACGTCCCCGTCGATCACGTTGGTGGCGTCCCAGCTGCCGCCCATGCCGACCTCGACGACGGCGACGTCGACGGGGCTGTCCGCGAAGGCGGCGTACGCCATGCCGGTGAGCACCTCGAAGAACGACAGCCGGTACTCCTGTTGGCCGTCGACCATCTCGATGTACGGCTTGATGTCGTTGTACGTCTCGATGAACCGCTCGGCGGAGATCGGGGCGCCGTCGAGACTGATCCGCTCGGTGATCGACTGGACATGGGGGCTGGTGTACCGGCCGGTGCGCAGGTCGAAGGCGCCGAGGAGGGCCTCGATCATGCGGGCGGTGGAGGTCTTGCCGTTCGTGCCCGTGATGTGGATCGAGGGGTACGCGCGCTGGGGCTCGCCCAGGACGTCCATCAGCGCGGCGATCCGGCTGACGGAGGGCTCCAGTTTGGTCTCGCCCCAGCGGCTGGCGAGCTCGGACTCCACCTCGCGCAGCGCCTTGTCGACCTCGGGGTCGGCGGGGCGCCCGGGCACGTCGGCCTGCCGGCCCGCGTCGGCGCCCTGGGTGCGCAGGGTGCGGCTGCCGGCCTCGATCACCGCGAGGTCGGGGTCGCGGTCGGTCTCGGCCGCGATGATCTCGTCGAAGAGACCGTGCGGGTCGCTGGGGTCCGGCTCGTCCGGCTCGCTGCTGTCGTGCGGGGGGAGCTCACTCACGCTGCCAGTCTACGGAGCCGAGCCCGCCCCGGGTCTCTCGCCCCCGCCGCCCCTACCCGTCCCGTCCCCGGGGGCTCCGCCCCCGGACCCCCGGGGTGGGTTCTTCGGCTGCGGGCGAGTGGGGGCCGGTCGCGCAGTTCCCCGCGCCCCTGCGCCCAGGCTTTTAGGGGCGCGGGGAACTGCGCGCCAAGCCCCCACCGGCCCGCAGCCGAACGAACCCGGGTGAACGGGGGATGCGGGGCGAAGCCCCCGCCCTAGGGGCGCGGGGAACTGCGCGACCAGCCCCCGTCCACCCGCAGCCGAACAACTCCGCGCGCCCAGGGGATCGGGCCGCAGCCGAAGGACGTCGAAGGCCCCCGGGACCAGTGAGGTTCCGGGGGCCTTCGTTCACCTACGACAGAGCCGTTACGCCTCCGGGAGACGTTCCAGTTGGGCCTGGATGCGAGCGATGTCCTCGTCCGCCTTGGCGAGCCGCGTACGGATCTTGTCCACGACCTGGTCCGGTGCCTTGGCGAGGAACGCCTCGTTGCCGAGCTTGGCGTTCGCCTGGGCCTTCTCCTTCTCCGCGGCGGCGAGGTCCTTGGCGAGCCGCTTACGCTCGGCCGCGACGTCGATCGTGCCGGAGAGGTCGAGCGCCACCGTGGCCCCGGCGACGGGAAGCGTCGCCGTCGCCGCGAAGGCCTCGCCCTCCGGCTGCAGCCGGAGCAGCTGGCGGATGGCCGCCTCGTGCGGGGCGAGGGCGGTGCCGTCCAGCGTGAGGCGGGCCGGGACGCGCTGGCCGGGCTGGAGGCCCTGGTCGGCACGGAAGCGGCGGACCTCCGTGATGACCTGCTGAAGCGTCTCGATCTCGCGCTCGGCGCCCGCGTCGCGGAAACCGGAGTCGGTCGGCCACTCGGCGATGACGACCGACTCGCCGCCGGTCAGCGTCGTCCACAGCGTCTCGGTGACGAAGGGGACGATCGGGTGCAGGAGGCGCAGGGTGACGTCGAGGACCTCGCCCAGGACACGCCCGGAGACCTTCGCCGGCTCGCCGCCCGCCATGAACGTCGTCTTGGACAGCTCGACGTACCAGTCGAAGACCTCGTCCCACGCGAAGTGGTAGAGGGCGTCGGACAGCTTGGCGAACTGGAAGTCGTCGTAGAACGCGTCGACTTCGGCCACCGTCTTGTTCAAGCGGGAGAGGATCCAGCGGTCCGTCGCCGTCATCTCGGACGGGTCCGGCAGCGGGCCCGCGACCGTCGCGCCGTTCATCAGCGCGAAGCGGGTGGCGTTCCAGATCTTGTTGGCGAAGTTCCGGGACGCCTGGACCCAGTCCTCACCGATCGGCACGTCCGTACCGGGGTTGGCGCCGCGGGCGAGGGTGAAGCGGACGGCGTCGGAGCCGTACGCGTTCATCCAGTCGAGCGGGTCGACGGCCGTGCCCGAGGACTTCGACATCTTCTTGCCGAACTGGTCACGAACGAGTCCGGTGAGGGCGATGGTCTTGAAGGGCACCTCGCCGTCCATCGCGTACAGGCCGAACATCATCATCCGGGCGACCCAGAAGAAGATGATGTCGTGGCCCGTGAGGAGGACGTCGGTCGAGTAGAACTTCTCGAGGTCCGGGGTCCGTTCGGGCCAGCCGAGGGTCGAGAAGGGCCACAGGCCCGAGGAGAACCAGGTGTCCAGGACGTCGGGGTCCTGCTTCCAGCCCTCGGCTTCGGTGCCCGGGGGCTCCTCGTCCGGGCCGACGCAGACAACCTCGCCCTCGGGGCCGTACCAGACGGGGATCCGGTGGCCCCACCACAGCTGGCGCGAGATGCACCAGTCGTGCATGTTGTCGACCCAGTCGAAGTAGCGCTTCGACATGTCGGCGGGGTGGATGGTGACCCGGCCGTCCCGGACGGCGTCGCCGGCAGCCTTGGCCAGCGGGCCGACCTTGACCCACCACTGCATGGACAGACGCGGCTCCAGCGTCGTCTTGCAGCGCGAGCAGTGGCCCACCGAGTGGACGTACGGGCGCTTCTCGGCGACGATGCGGCCCTCCGCGCGCAGCGCGGCGACGATCGCGGAGCGGGCCTCGAAGCGGTCGAGGCCCTGGAACGGGCCGTGCACGGTGATGACGCCGCGCTCGTCCATGACGGTCAGCGACTCCAGGTCGTGGCGCTGGCCGATGGCGAAGTCGTTCGGGTCGTGGGCCGGGGTCACCTTGACGGCGCCAGTGCCGAACTCCGGGTCGACGTGGGTGTCCGCGACGACGGGGATGGTGCGGTCCGTCAGCGGCAGCTTGATCCGTCGGCCGACCAGGTGCCGGTAGCGCTCGTCGTCGGGGTGGACGGCGACGGCCGTGTCACCGAGCATCGTCTCGGCACGGGTGGTGGCGACGACGATCGTGTCATCCCCCTCCCCGTACTTCATGGAGACCAGCTCGCCGTCGTCGTCCTGGTACTCGACCTCGATGTCCGAGATGGCCGTGAGGCAGCGCGGGCACCAGTTGATGATGCGCTCGGCGCGGTAGATCAGCTCGTCGTCGTACAGCTTCTTGAAGATGGTCTGGACGGCCTGCGAGAGCCCTTCGTCCATGGTGAACCGCTCGCGGGACCAGTCCACGCCGTCGCCGAGCCGGCGCATCTGGCCGAGGATCTTGCCGCCGTACTCTTCCTTCCACTGCCACACGCGCTCGACGAACGCCTCACGGCCCAAATCGTGGCGGGACTTGCCCTCCTTGCCGAGCTCGCGCTCGACGACGTTCTGGGTCGCGATACCGGCGTGGTCCATGCCCGGCAGCCACAGCGACTCGTACCCCTGCATGCGCTTGCGGCGCGTCAGGGCGTCCATGAGCGTGTGCTGGAAGGCATGGCCCAGGTGCAGCGACCCGGTGACGTTCGGCGGCGGGATGACAATGGTGTACGCGGGCTTGTCGCTCTTCGCGTCGGCCGCGAAGTAACCCCGTTCTACCCAGCGCTCGTACAGCTTCCCCTCTACCTCGGCCGGCGCGTACTGGGTCGGCAGTTCGGGAGTGGGCTCTGATTGCGGCTGCTGAGAGTTCTCGGTCACGGGGTCAGTTTAGAGGTGCCGCGCCCGTGTCCCGAAACGCGATTCTTTCTTGACATCCTCCCTGCAGTGACCTGCTGGGATTCCTTGTAGCCCTCGATATCCACTGGAAGGCGGGCCGTCCCGGATGAGGGGTTCAGGGGTTCACGCGTGCGCCCGGCACGGGTGCGGGGCATCGCAGGCCGGGCATGGCCTGCGGGTGCGTGCTGTTCACCGCAATGTCCTGCGGCACTGGTGGTGCCCGCCGGACCACGAAGGGCACGACGGAGAATGACGACCGAGGCATTGTGATCCGCGTCGTCGGTGTGCCCGCACCCGGTACAGATGAACCTGTCGCGGCTGACGCGCGACGCAGGGTCCCAAAGGTGGCAGACACCGCATGTCTGCGAGGTCCTCGCAGGGTGCACCAGAGAGAGGTCGGATCCGTAGGCCGGGCATTTGTAGGCGAGCTGGCGGCGCCGCTCCCCCGGCAGATTGTCGAGGATGGCCCGGTTCAGAGCGGCTTTCTGAGAGACGTGCACGCCGGGTGCGGCGCGCGTACCGCTCGCGCTCCGCGTCATCTGCTTCACACGAAGATCTTCGATGGCGACCAGGCCGTGGTTCTTGGCCAGGTCTGTAGTGAGCTTATGTGTGAAGTCCAGGCGTCGACGGGCCTGTCGGGCCTTGAGTTCCGCGATGGCGCGGAGCGTCCTTCGTAAGCGGTTGCCGTATCTGCCTCCTCGATGCTTCTTGGCTTGCACGATCTGCCGCTCCTTGCGGCGTTCGAGTCCGGTCAGCCTCTGCTTCTCGCCCTCGGTCAGCGTCTGGGGCATGAGCCGTGGCTCCGTCTCGTCCGACAGGTACGCCGCTTGCTTCACCCCGAAGTCCACTCCAACCGGCGGATGCCCATTCGGTGGCGTTGCCGTCCTCCCGATATGCACGCCGAAGCTGACATACCAGCGGCCCGAGCTGTCTGTACGGATCGATGCGTTTTTGATCCGACCACCGAGCGGGCACGTCAACCTGAACTTGACGTCCCCGAGCTTGGGGATGCGAACGCAGGCCCACTTGCGGTTCAGCCTCGTCACGCGCACGGCCTGCCCGGGGAGCGGGATCGCCAGGCGCGCCGTGCGCTTCTTGAATCGCGGGAATCCTGCCGGATGCTCCGCATCCCAGAAATTGTCGTAAGCCCGGTCGAGATGCTTGAGGACCTGCTGCGGCGCCTGGGAAGGCAGGTCTCCGATCCACGGCAGGTCGTGCCGCGCCCTGGTGAGGTAGCGGCACTGCTCGTCGGCCCGGAGGCGGATGCGCCGTTGCCTGTATACGTAGATCCGTTGTTCCAGGGCCACGTTCCAGACGGTGCGACAGGTGTGCCCCCACTCGCTGAGCCGCTGAGCTTGTTGAGGTGTTGGGTAGAGGCGGTATTTGCGCCCGGCGTCAGCAGGATCCTTGACCGACCTGCCCGCCGCCTTGGCCTTGCTCTTCACCGTCACGCACTCCCCCATCACGGCTCAACTCGCCTCGGCTGGAGGGGCGGTCAGCGCATTCACCGTATGACAGACAAGGTGAACTTGTCTGTCATACGGTGAACCTCATGATGGATCGTCGACTGACGCCAGTACAGGCCGCCGAGCATCTCGGCATATCGCCAGAGGCGATTTACGTCCTCAACTCCCGGAAGGGGAATGGTTTTCCGCAACCCGTGTACACCGGCCGGACTCCCACGTGGACACCGGCGGAGCTGGACGCTTGGCGAGCGGCTCACCCCTCGAAGCGACCCGCACGGAAGCGTGAAGATCCCGGACAAGGCACGATCCTGGAGTCGCACGAGCTCCGCGTACACCTGGCGTTGACCACGATGCGACGCCGGCCCGTTCTCACCAGCGAGCTGCTATCGCTCACCGAACACACGATGCGTGAGGCGGCGCGGCAACTCGACGCGGAGGTCGAGGAGTTTCACGGCCAGGACGACCATATCCACGTAACCATCACCTATCCGGCCTACGTTTCCGTGGCAAACCTGGCCAAGCAACTCAAAGGAGCTACGGCTAGGGCCATACGACGTTCACGCGGCACAACAGAAAATGTGTGGTCGAAGACGTACTACGCCGCTTCCGCCGGCGCGCACTCGTCCGCCAAGTTCGACCAGTACGTCGAACATCTGGCACAGCCTGTCAACAACTAGGCATCAATAGACCCCACGCGCCCCGCACTCTTCGGCCTTCCGCCAAGATGTCAGGAACACATAAGCATCTGGAGGGGAACCCAGAGATGAGCTACAACCAGCCGGGCCCGTACGGTGGGCCGCCCCAGCAGCCCGGACCGTACGGTCAGCCGGGGCAGCAGGGCCCCTACGGCCAGCCGCCGCAGGCTCCCCAGCCCGGTTACGGCTACCCGCAGCAGGCTCCTCCGCAGCCCGGCTACGGCTACCCCCAGCAGGCTCCCCAGGGTGTCCCGCCGCAGACTCCCCCGTACGGCCAGCAACCCGCGTACGGCCAGCAGCCCCCTTACGGGCAGCAGCCTCCCTACGGCCAGCAGCCCTACGGCGCCCCGCAGCCGCCCGCGCCGGGCGGTGGCAAGAAGAAGACGGCGATCGTCATCGGCTCGGTGGCTGTCGTGGCCGCGATCGCGGTGGGGGCATACTTCGTAATCGGCGGGAACGACAGTTCGAGCGTGGCAGACGACGGGCCGCACAAACTAACCACCCCGGCGACAGTACTCAACGGAGAGTACAAGAAGGCGAACAGCGCTGGCAGCGGCGGTTTCGACGAGAACGACGTCAAGGACGCCGAGAAGCACGGCGTGAAGAACGCCAAAGACGTGCACTCCGGATACCAGTCCGGGGACGAGAACAACCCGCTGGCAATGAAAATGATCAACTTTATGGGCGTGTACGGCGACATCGACGACCCTGAGGCGGTTGTCGACGGGATGTTCACCGAGATGAAGAAGAGCGCCAAGGACGACGAGGGCGAGGTTGTCGGTAGCCCCAAGGCGTACACGCCCAGCGGCCTCGACGGCGCGATCCTCAAGTGCCAGGAGGCGAAGGTAAAGAGCGACTCCTCGTCCAGCAGTTCATCGTCCGGGCCGAGTGAGATCAGCATGCCGGTGTGCATCTGGGGTGACCACAGCACACTGGGCGTGATCATCCGCGTCGACATGGCCGACGCGATGGCCGGTAAGGACGCGGACCTCGCGGGTGCCGCCGAACTGACCGCGAAGTTTCGCAAGGAAGTCCGCGTCAAGACGTAGCACTCCCCGCACTCAGACAGAGCCCCGGTCGATCGACGACCGGGGCTCCACTATTTCGGCCCCTGACAACTGCGTTGATCGGCACGCTCCGACGCAGGAGACACCAGAGGCAAAAGCCCCGCTGCCGAAGGCATCCACTCGCCCCATGATACGGTCGGCATGACCACAACAATCGAACATGTGGGGGATTACTATGCATAAGCGCATGGCCGCACTCATGGCGACCGCAATCGCCGCAACTGGCATGGCCAGTTTGACGGCGTCACCTGCGGAGGCAGCAGACGGGTCTGGTGCACGATCGGGTGACATCTGAACTGGCTTGCCCTGCGGGGCGGGTGGGAAGGATGTCGCTGTGCCCAA